>DATLXK010000074.1:0-18263 GCA_035575925.1 Sphingobacteriaceae bacterium | reverse complement strand
ATACAATGACTTGCCCGAGCGGAGTTGCTCAAGAGCTTTCTTTTTCATTTGCTCGTAATCGAGCGATTCTTCTTTCTTCATTATAAACTGTGTTAATAAGTTAATATTCTAACTCGTGACACAGTTTATTTTACACTCTCTGCCATTATAGTCAACTGCATTATGCTATACTTTATGTTTATCTTCTAAATCCTATCTTTTTCATATCTCTGACCTCCACCGCATACACTTCAAAATCTTCCATCACTTTACCACTCATTTTATAAAACCCACCTCCCAAGAAAGGAAATTGCTTTATTGAGTTTGGCCAATGTACGGTGTCAAGCCAATCACCTGCCGGATCCAGGAAAGTCCCAAACATCATATGCTCCCCACGTTTTGTACGGGAATCTTTGGTAGTTGCTAAGTAACCTATTACAGTCACTTCTTTACCTAAATATTTATGAAGATCCTTCGCTAAGGTTATTCCGTCATAATCCGTATCAGCCAGGTCGTACATATTACTTAGTGAGAATCCTAAGATTTCAATTTCATCCATTGCATCCTCAAGGGGATAAGAGCTTAGAACAGGGAGATTGAATTCTGTTTCTGGTTCCTGAAATAATGCTGCCATTACAGGTTGCTCTTTTGCCCTCTTCTGCATAAAATTAGCCTTCCACAAAAGTTCCTTTTTGTGTTCACCTGTAAAACGCAGCGCATTAATCCGAATAAGGATATTCAATTGCTCCAGGCCAGGCTGTATCCGTTCTATAAAATCATGCAGGTTGAAAAACACCCCCTTCTCGTTTCGTTCCTGAAGAATTTTCTCTTTTATGCTATCGGTAAGCTTTTCAATATGGATGAATCCAACAAATACTTCTTCACCCTTAATTGACGTATACAACTGGCTGTTATTTACACAAGGGGCATGCACTTTGGCTCCTGTACGTTTTAACTCATGGAAATAAAATTCAGTCCGGTAGAATCCCCCAAAGTTATTAATCACGCCGACCATGAATTCCATGGGATAATATGTTTTAAGGTACAGGCTTTGATAACTTTCAACTGCAAAGCTTGCTGAATGGGCTTTACTAAAGGAGTAACCAGAAAAGCTGGCGATTTGCCGCCATACCTCCCGGCTAGTTTGTTCGGGATAACCTTGTTCTTTGCAGTTGGCAAAAAACTTAGCTTCCAGCCTGTCCATTTCTTTTGTACCTCTATATTTTCCTGACATAGCTCGTCTAAGAATATCTGATTCGGCCATGTCCAGACCACCAAAATGGTGTGCTACTTTAATCACATCTTCCTGATAAACCATTACTCCATAAGTTTCCCGCAGCAATTCTTCCATTTTAGGATGCAGATATTGCACCTCATCAGGATGGTGGTAATTATGAATATACGTTTTCATCATACCGGATTGAGATACTCCCGGACGAATTATAGAGCTTGCCGCTACCAGTGTTAAATAGTCATCGCACTTAAGCTTTAAAAGTAGCTGCCTCATGGCCGGGCTTTCTATATAGAAGCACCCAATTGTATCAGCTTTCCTGATTTGAGCAGCTACCTTCTCATCTTGCATAAAATCCTCAACCTGGGTAATATCAATATTAATACCCTTGTTTTTTTGCACCAAACGTATGGTATCTTTTATATGCCCTAAGCCGCGCTGACTAAGAATATCAAGTTTAAACAGTCCGATTGTTTCTGCAAGGAACATATCCATTTGGGACGTAGCGAAGCCTTTAGGAGGCATTTCCTGAGCAGAATATGAATAGATTGGCTTTTCGGAGATTAGCATGCCTCCGGCATGAATGCTATGATGATTTGGGAAACTTTCAAGTAAACCCCCAAATTGCTGAATTTTTCGTTGAAGACTATCTTCTGAAAAAGTGGCGCGTTGATTCATTACCAGGTTATCAATTTCAGCTTTGGGTAAACCCATAACCTTACCAAGTTCCCTGATAATAGCCCTGCGCTTAAAAGTACTGTACATACCAAGCAGCGCAACATGATCCTCACCGTACCGCTGAAAAATGTAATCAATAACCTCGTCTCTGTCTTTGTGGCTAAAATCGATGTCAAAGTCCGGTGGTGAAGTTCTGAACTCGTTTAAAAAACGTTCAAAATATAAATCCAGTTTTAAGGGATCAACATCTGTAATTTGAAGTAAAAAAGCTACAATGGAATTAGCCCCGCTTCCACGACCAACATAATAAAAGTTACGGGAGCGAGCATAGCGGATAACATCCCACACAATCAGGTAGTAAGCGTTAAAGTTCAGCTTATCAATTACTTTAAGTTCTTTATTAATACGGTCAGCAATTTCTTTATTGGAATTAGAATAACGGCTATCAATACCTTCAAAAGCAAGTTTTTTTAATAGATTCCGGTCTCCATTGAGTGTTCCTGTATAGCTTTTGCGGTTTTTATCGGTGTTCAATTCGGTTTCAACTAAACATTCTTCAGTAAGCTGTATAGTTCTGTTTATAATAGCCGGATACGATTTAAAAGTTTGGATTAGCTCGGTTTCTGTTTTAAAAGTCTCATCCTGACCACCCAGGTTCTCTGGCATCAGTTTAGTATAAAGTGTATTAAGATCTATAGCCCTTAACAGCCGGTGCAGGTTAAAATAACGGCTATTTTGAAAGGTAACAGGCTGGCGGATTATAAATTTATCAGAATACTGGCTGGCTGGAACAGAAAAAAGTTTATTGATTTCAGAAGGCTTAACTCCAATTAATTCGTTTTGATAAAGCTCTTCAGGTGGATAACGTCCCAGGGCATAAACCACATATACGTCATTTCCCAACTCAGGCCGATTAGGATAAGAGACCTGCATACGCTTATGCTCAGTAAGGATGCGATTAATTTCTATCAGACCCCTTTCATTTTTAGCAATTAGAAGATAGCAAAAGCAATGATCGTTTCTAATCTCACAACCCAGAATTGGCTTAATTCCTGCTTTTCTGCAAAATTTCACAAAGTCCCAGGCATCTGGCGTTCCATTAATATTAGTTAACACCAGCGAACGTACGCCGTGCTGCACTGCCTGCCGGACCAATTCTTCCGTGCTATATGTGCCATACCGGTAACTAAACCATGTTTTACAGTTTATATACATCGCGGTCTGATCAAATGTCTGGCCGTAGCTCTAAACACCGCTTCATCTCCAAACCGTGTCCGAATATGATCTAAGGCCTGATAAAGCCTAATGCTTTCCTCTGTTTCAGTAAACAGGTCAATCTGGTGTTGTCCCTGAACAAGATCACTGAGCCTGACTCCTATTAGTCTAACGAGTAAGCGTTTATCATATAATTTTTTGAATAGCTCTTTTGCCGTTCTTAGTATAACATCATCTGATGCCGTATAGGGAATACTTGCCTGACGTGTGTAAGTATCAAAGTTCGAGTATCTCAGCTTTACCGTTACGCATCCGCAAAGCTTGCGTTGTTGTCGAAGTTGAAAAGCAATATTCTCGGTCATGCGTACAAGCTCACTTTCCAGGAAATGAACATCTATAGTGTCGTTTACAAATGTGTCTTCTTTACCAATGCTTTTTTGTTCTGAGTACGGGACTACAGGTGAAGAGTCTATTCCATTGGCTTTTCGGGATAAATCAGCACCGCTTTTTCCAAACCGGCTTTCCATTAAGCGGGGTGGGATTTCGCTTAATATCCGAATGGTATCTACACCCATCTGGTGCAATAGTTTGGCGGTTTTATCACCAATACCGGGCATTTTTTCAATTTTTAAGGGTGCGAGAAAAGGCTTTTCATCACCAAAATTGATTTCCTTCCGGCCGTTGGGTTTAGCTTCATTGGTAGCCACTTTGGAAACCAATTTGTTAGAAGCAATTGCATAGGATATCGGAAGTCCGGTCTCCTTTAGCACCTTTTGTTTCAACTCTGCGGTAAACTTGCTACAACCAAAGAATTTATCCATACCGGTGAGATCCATATAGAACTCATCAATGCTGGCTTTCTCAAGTATTGGGACTTCTTCTTTTATAATTTCAGTAACTATTCTTGAATAATGGCTATAACTATCGTGATCGCCCTTTATTACCAACGCATGCGGACAAAGCCTTAATGCTAATTTCATGGGCATAGCACTATGTACACCGAAAACCCGTGTTTCATAGCTGCACGCTGCCACTACTCCCCGATCACTCGAACCTCCAACTATTAGAGGTTTTCCGATAAACGAACTATTCTTTAACCGTTCTACGCTAATAAAAAACGTATCTAAGTCAAAATGAGCAATATAACGGTTATTAGTATTCATTACCTTTCTAATAATAGGGGGCAACTAAATTACTAATATTTTTAGTATATTGTTTTACATGGTGAACAATTATTGAGTCTTCAAGAATATAAGTAGTATTGAGGCAATATGCAAAGCCGGTTGCTACAAAAAAAGCGGTGGTGACAAACACCACCGCAGGTAAATGCTACCAACAGCATTAATCTTTACTAATTATTAATTAATCGTCAAAATCGCAGTCGCCAAACGCGTTTAGATTGGCTTTTAATTTATTGTATAGATTTAGGTTTGATGCGCTGGAAATAACGACAGTTCCATTTGTTTTGGTAGCACCGTCCAAATCTGAGGAGCTTACATTGGTTAAGAATTTGTTGAGTTGAAAATTAATTAAGGCTAAATAATCATTACTACCGTTTACAACCAGATCTTCTGCTTCAACTTCTATTTCGAAGTTTTCGTTAAAATAAAACTCGACTGGAATTTTTACGCCACTTGCCTGGGTATACATCCCTTTTAAAGTTAGGGGAATAGCCTGGGTAGTGGTTTGTTTTAGTTCAAGCTTTAGCTCTACTTCATCATAAGTACCATTAGGGATATTAATACTACCTAAAGTTGGGCTCAAATTAAATAGGTTGATATTAACCAGGTTTTTTAATTCGTATTCGATTTCCACTTTGTTATTTTCTGCTTCAAAATCAATTTCGCTTATATTAGCATTACCCGATGTCCATGTTAAACTGGAGTTAGAATTAACATTTACTATCAGCCCGCTACCTGCGACATTTGAAGCTACCGAAGCTGTGAAATTTGCAGGCTTAACCTGATAAGAAAGTTTCCCGCTCGCGGTTGTGTCATCTTTTGAGCATGACTGAAGCATAATTACAGCCCCCAGCATTACGGTTCCTAAACTAAATAATTGAGTTTTCATGTTGTTAGTTTTAAATGGTTAAGAATTTAATTTATGAGATGCCTTAATTGGTGCTTACAAACCTAAGGAGTGAAGATGAAGAAAAGATGAAGACGGCATGGCTTAATTAACTAATATAAATATTAGTGTGTCAGGATTTCTTTTAATTAGAAAACGATAAAGATTTGATATTCTTTTTAAAGGCCCATGTAAGCCACAAAAATATAAACCTGAAGTAACTAATTTCTACTTAGGGAGTTCTGGTGAAATTGGCAAACTGGCTTGTTCAAAATCCAGTGTTATGTTGTCCATTTTCTACTAACCTTATGACTACAATTATAAATAAATGATTGTTAAAACATCACAGTCCCTTGTTTGGGCGAATTGTATGTTTGTAACTAATGATACTTTTAATGCTGTATAATGAACTGATGTCTTAGCGATACATTTTGTCCAAATACTATTGGAATTCCTTATTTAGCTCAACACAATTTTAGAAAGCTATTTTTTGTGATCTAACGGCAACCAAACATAAAACACGGAACCTTTCCCTACAGCACTCTCCACCCATATTTTACCACCTTCTCTTTTAATTATTTCGGCACAAATATACAAGCCAATACCCATTCCTGGAAAAGTAGACTGGTTTTCGCCTGTAACCCGGTAAAATTGTTCAAATACACGTTGTTGTACCTCTGTTGAAATACCAATGCCAAAATCCTGAACGCTTAACTGGATACCATCTTTCATCCTCCGGGTGTCCACAATAATTTTATCAGCACCGGGCGAATACTTTGTGGCGTTTGATATTAAATTATTTAGCACCTGACCCAGTTTATCTTTATCTCCGGATATGCTTATATCAGCATCCGAATTATCTATTATTGGTGAGTAACAATTGTCTTCTGCATATCATCAATCACCTCTTTTACAAGTTCTTCAAAATTGAAAACAGATTCATTACGAATTAAGCCGCCCTTTTGCATTTTTGTAACGTCCAAAAGGTCTGTTATAAGTGAGGTAAGCCGGTTAAGCTGTTTACTCATCTTTTTTATCATGCCCAATGTTTGTACATCACCTTTTTCTTCAAGAAGGCGTTCAATAATTTGACCGTAGGCTTTAATTGTGGTTACCGGGGTTTTAAGTTCATGGCTTGCCATTGAAAGAAAATCATCTTTTTGTTTTTGTTCTTCTTTCAAATTTTCAATGTCAGTGAAAGCGCCGATCCATTTAATAATACTTCCCTTTTCATTTTTTATCGGTTCGCCCTGAATCAGATGCCAACGATACGCTCCGACTTTATTTTTGAGCCTCACTTCGGCATTGTAGGTTTTGCCGGTTTGCACGCTGCTTGCCCAAACTTGCCTCAGGCTTTCTAAATCATCGGGACAAACTAATTTTTCCCACGTATCTTCTTCATAAGGGTCAAGTCCTGAATAATCAATCCAATGGCTTGAAGCGTATTCATAAGCGCCTTTTTCATTCGTCATCCATATCAATTGCGGCAGGGTTTCAGCTAATGTGCGGAAGCGTTGTTCACTTTCAATAATTGTCTTTTCATAATTTTTTTGTTTTGTTATATCCCTGAAGGTCCAACTCCAGGCGTAATAAGTTCCGTGTTCACCTACTACAGGATAACCATGTCGCTCTACTATTTTACCGTCTTTAAAATCCAATTCATCAAGAGTTGTTTCTTTTGGATGCTCGTAGAGGTATTTTACTTTATCAATAAACTGTTGCGGGTGTACCAATTGCGTCATTGCAAATGAAAGTGCTGCTTCATCATCTTTTGCGTCTATAATCTCCTGTGGCATATTCCATATCTCAATAAAGCGCTGGTTGTAACTCAGTATTTTCCCTTTTGCATCTACCAGTAATATGCCGTCGACACTTGATTCATTATGCGCTTCTAATAATGCTTTGCGATACCCAAGCAGTGCCTCTGTTTCTTTTTGTTCTGTAATATCGGTATTAGTGCCAACCCACCGTATTACTTTCCCTTCTGAATTTCGCATAGGCTCTACCCGTGTGAGAAAAGACCTAAATTTATTATCTGCCCCTTTTAGTGGAAATGTCATTTCAAAAGACTCGCCTGTATCGATGGATTGCTGCCATCTATCCATCACCAATGGTAATTGTTCAGGGTCATGCACCGATTTCCATCCCCAGCCTTCCATTTCTGCCGGAGTGGTTCCTGTATATTCATACCAACGATTGTTATACCAAAAAATCCCACCATCGGCATTGGCCATCCAGGCAAGGTTCTGTATATTATTCGCAAGCGTGCTGAATTGCTCTTCGCTATCACGTATTTTTTCTGAGGCCAGTTTTTCCTCATGCACGTCCACCACAGTGCCTATCATTCCTTCATACACCCCGTCTTCACTAAACTTGGAGCTTCCCATGTAAATAGCCCAGCGGTAGACTCCGGTTTTAACTTTTAGCCTGTATGAAGCAATGAATGGCTTATGTTGTGCATTGGCTTCTAAAAAAATCTTTCCTGTTTCTTCTTTATCATCGGGATGCGTAGCATCAAGCCAGCCAAAACCCTTTGCCTCTTCCTCGGTTTGCCCGGTGTAACTGTACCAGTTTTTGTTCAGATAAGTACAATAGCCATCGGGGTCAGTAATCCATATGATGGCAGGAACCGTATCCGTTAACTGCTGGAAATAATGTTCACTTTCTTTTATTTTTTTTGTTGCTTCACGTTGTTCGGTAATATCCGTATGAACACCTACCCATTGCTCAATACTACCATTTTCATCAAAAGCCGGAACGGCTTTTACAGAAAAAAGCCTCCATCCATCTTGCTTTGTTTTCACCCTGTGTTCAAATTCAAATGTGCTTTTGTTTTTTACTGCATCGTTCCAAGCATCCATTGTTGGTTGTGCATCATCTTGATGAACCGCTTTAGCCCAGCCATAACCCTGGTATTCTTCAAAAACTTGACCGGTTAATTTAGCCCAACCAGGTTGTTCACCTTCCATTTCCCCTTTTGCATTGTTTGTCCAAATGACACCTTCGACTGCTGCAATTGCCGCTTGAAATCTTTTTTCGCTTTCTTTTATTTTTGCTTCAACTTCCTTTCGTTCGGTTATATCAACAGACGAACCGACAAAACCCAAAAATTCGTTATTGTCGCCCATGCTTGGATTGCCCTGCGCAAGCACCCAACGCCATTGCCCATCTGCTCGTAGCAGGCGGCACTCCAATGAGTAAGAATGGCGGTCGGCAATAGCCGTATTGATGGTACTAAACGTAGTCTGAATATCATCAGGATGAACAATTTTCCCCCAATCAGAAATGTCCTCATCCTGTGACACCCCTATAAAATCAAGAAATGTTTTATTGTAATAAGAAGACAAACCACCTGCATCGATGGTCCAAATAAGCACCGGTGAAGCATCTGCCATGGTGCGGAAACGGCTCTCACTTTCCTTTAATTTTGCTTCGGATTGTTTAAGTTCGGTAATGTTGTTGAAGACATTGGCAACTAGATGGCTGCCGTTGCCGCCTACCCGCGATGAATGAATGTCGAACCAGCGACCTTGGGCACTTATATATTGTTCGTACCGTATGCTCTCTCCGGTGAGCACCACTTTTCCGAGACGCTCAATAACACTATCTTCGATATTGGGTATCAGTTCACGAATGCGCTTGCCCACAACAGAACTAGGCACAGCGCCCATTGCTTCGTGGGCATTATTAATTTCAAGAAAAACGTAATCAACTGCTTTTCCTGTATCATTAAACAAAACTTCCAATATGCTAAAGCCCTGGTCAATAGTATCGAATAGGGTACGGTATTTTTCTTTTGATTTGCGTAAGGCTTCTTCTGCTTTTGCTCTTTCCACTGCTGCCCATGTGCGTTCGGCTGTTTCTACAGTTAGTTGCACTTCTGAGTCGGTCCATTTCCTTGGCTTACTTTGCGCAAGGGAAAGTAGTCCTACAGACTTGCCGTTTTTAATAACCGGTACATTGATAAATGAACCATACTGGGATTGCAAGCATAGCTTTTTTAGATCTTCATCTAGTATATTGCTGGTACGCACGTCTTCAACAACAAAAGGACGCCCTGCATTTAATACCGCTTTATACAAGGGAAAGCTGCTTATGGGATGCACACCGGCAACGGAGGGCAAATCTCCACGCACGGCGTCACGCATGATAATAACATTATCTTCTTCTATAGTAGAATAGTGACACCTGTCCGCACCCATATAATCCATGGCTGTATTCGTAGCTGCTTCTTCAATATCCATGGGGTTGCCTAGCGGCCGTAGTGCATCGCTGAGTTTCAGCAGGAATGTTAATTGCTTCTCTCCGGTGCTTAATGTATCCATCGTTTCTTTCAACTTTTCTCCTATGCTTGTAGTATTATGAATTGTTGGTTTAGTACCATTGCGTGATGATGACTAATTAATTGCTATACACAAATATATCAGCTTTTACCAGCGCACAAAAGCAAAAGTGCTGACGTTTACGGTTAGATGCATCATCCGGTCATCTTCTGAAAGGCGTGCATATAAACGAAATTTTATTGGCATACTTTCTGAACATCATTGCCGGGTTACCAAAAGTTGTAGCTACTGCATTACAACCACCTTCATTGGCCAGCTCTATAATATTTTCAGGATCAAAGTAAACGGGGTTTGCGGCAAATGCAGAACCTGCAATATGCTTAATACCCTGATCGATGGGAAGAATGGATAGATAACCGGTATTCGCTAATCTCCCATGGTCGTATAAATCATTTAAATTCGGAGAACCTGCGGACTTCTTAAGGCGAACACCTTATCAATAAAATCGGAAAAAGGGATAGGAAGTAAATCTTTTGAAATGGTTTTGATTTTGAAAGCGAGCAATTTTTCTGCTTCGCTAACCGGTAAGTTTTGTGTTCCCTGACAATTCATGGTTTAAATGATTTCCCATATATCATTTTTTTTTCACTAAATCCATAGTGCATTTAGAGCACTTACCAGCCTTATCGCTTATAACTTCGGGATGCATTGTACAAGTGTAACTAACGCCAGCTGTTTGAATTGCACTTGAATCAGATTCTGCTTTTTCTGATTTTTAATTTCAGATTTGTTTAAAATAAGTGGCGTATTCAATTTCGATCATTTGCAATTTTGGCGAAATATATCTTTCGCAAAAAGTGCCTTCTTTGTTTTTTTTATAATAATTATGTTGCTGTTCGGTATTTAACCTGAATTGATTTAATAAAAGTGCCTGAGTGATAATTTGTTCATCAAAGTCAGCCTGGCATTCAGAGATCAACTTTTGAGATTCCGCTATTTTCCCATCAAAAACATATACTGCAGAACGGTACTTTTCACGAAAACTATGGCTTTTGGTTGATGCATGGGTATGTAAATGTATGGCTGTTAAAATCTTTAAAGGAATAATAAGGGGATTGTAATGAACAATTACAGCTTCGGAAAACGTATCATTCGGAGTTATCGAACTAATCCAACCTTGTTCTACCTTTTCCACCCCTTTCAATGATTGAAAATAAGCCTCTGTACACCAATGACACCCTCCACCAAAACCAATTTTCTCAATCATTTTCTATTAATAATTTATTAAGTCTATAATCAATCTGATAGCGACAGAAGACATAATGCTTTGTATAAAATTGAAAAATACTACTTTTTAGATAGAGAAGTGATCGAGAATCCATGCAGGTTATCTTTAATAATCTGTAATTTAAATACAGCTACGTGCTTTCTTTTTTTCTTATAAAAATACCCGAATAGTGCCTAACTTTCTAAAACTTGCATTTTTTTTAGCTTTCAGATTGCTCCAGCAAGTTTAAGGCCTCTTCATTACCTTGCTGAGCGGCAAGATCGTATACAGAAAGACCGCGGACATCCACAAGTTGTTTATTGGCACCGCGGCTAATCAGAACTTTAAGTACTTCGTTACGACCAAACATTGCGGCAAACATGATAGCAGTTCCGCCGTTACCGTGTTGCATATCCAAATTGGCACCGTTATCAATCAGTAATCGAGCGATTTCAGGATAACCTTTGAAAGCTACGCCCATCAATGCCGTATTGCCTCCAAGGTCGCATGCGTTCACATCAGCTCCTAACTCAATCAATAATTCTGCACTTTTAAATTTACCATTATAGCAGGCAATTATAAGAGGCGTGTACCCCTTTTCGTCCGAGGCATTTAAATTGGATTCAGGTGTGATCAGTCGTCTTAAGCTTTCGTTATCTCCGATTCTTGCTGCATTTATCAGCGATATGATATTATCCATTGTCTTCTGTGTTTACGCAAATAACCTTTTAATAGTCTTTCTGTTTAATATTGATGATTATCTATGACCGAAGGCGGTCAATGGTTAAGTAACATCTTGGCACCACAGAAGCTAATCAAGAGTTTACTAATATTGTAACACCTAAGGGAATTCCAGCTTTCCCGCATCCGGGCTAAATCAAGTGAATGAAAGGTATGAATTTGAGGGCTTTTATCATGCTATCCAACCCCTGCATAGCAAGTGGCACGACACCGGATGATTCATTGAAGTATTCTAATAATGCAGAAGGAAAAGTTAAAACAAAACTCCCATATCTTTCTTTTTGAAAAAGAGAAATTGAGATTACAAATACTCGCAAAGCAAGAAACTCAGGCAAGCGCCCCTTAAACGAAACAATATACCTCAAACTATGAAACAGAAAGAATCCGGTGATGCAAAGTTCAGCATCAAAACCTCGCCTAAAAACGACCCTGCTTTAATGGAATTATTTTTAGACTGTGTTAAAGATATATACTGGGCCGAGAATCATTTGGTAAAGTCTTTACCTAAGCTGCAAAAAGCGGCTACTTCAGTGGAGTTAGGCAAAGCTCTGGAAAATCATCTTGCAGAAACCAAGACTCATGTCACTCGTTTGGAACAGATATTTGAATTGCTTGGAGAGAAAGTTCAGGCCAAAAAATGTGATGCGATGGAAGGTCTTTCTAAGGAGGCAGAAGGAATTGTTGAAACTACTGAGGAAGGAACCGCAACCAGGGATGTCGGAATAATTTTGGCTTCGCAAAAAGTAGAACACTATGAGATTGCAACTTACGGAGGATTATGTCGGCTTGCTGAAACCCTTGGTCTGAATGAGATAGCAGAAATCTTATCGGAAACTTTAGCGGAAGAAAAAACAGCAGATCAAAAGCTAAGCGACGTTGCCGAAAATAATATAAATTACAAAGCTGCAAAGGAAGCTTAACCAACTGATATGAGCAAAAAAAATACGCCACCTAAATTAGGTACAGAAGCGGCAATAGATAAACACCTTGTTGTTCAACCCGAAAACGACAAAACAACAAAATTAGCACCTCATACGGCCGATGCCACGGATGAGTTCATGACTACAAACACAGGGTTAAAAATAAATGATGATCAAAATTCTTTAAAAGCCGGTGAAAGGGGCGCTACCTTACTGGAAGACTTTGTGCTTCGCGAAAAGATCACGCACTTTGACCATGAACGTATTCCGGAACGTGTAGTTCATGCCAGAGGTTCGGGAGCTCACGGTATTTTTAAAGTATATGAGTCGCTTGATTCAGTGACTAAAGCAAAATTCTTGTTGGATCCCACTCAAGAAACTCCGGTTTTTGTCCGGTTTTCTACAGTTGCCGGCTCTAAAGGCTCATCTGATATGGCACGAGATGTACGCGGCTTTGCAGTAAGATTTTATACACAAGAAGGCAACTTTGATTTGGTTGGAAACAACATGCCGGTATTTTTTATCCAGGATGCGTTGAAGTTTCCGGATCTTGTACATGCCGTAAAACCCGAACCTGATAATGAAATCCCTCAAGCGGCATCTGCACATGACACTTTTTGGGACTTTATCTCCTTAATGCCGGAATCTGCACACATGATCATGTGGCTGATGAGCGACCGGGCAATTCCTCGCAGCTACCGTATGATGGAAGGATTCGGCGTTCATACTTTTCGCTTAATAGACGCTGAGGGTAAATCAAGCTTTGTTAAGTTCCATTGGAAACCTTTATTAGGTGTTCATTCGGTAGCCTGGGATGAAGCACAAAATATCTCGGGTAAAGACCCAGACTTTCACCGTAGAGATCTTTGGGATGCCATAGAAAGCGGCGCTTTCCCGGAGTGGGAATTAGGTATACAGGTTGTCCCTGAGGAAGATGAGTTTAAATTTGAATTCGACCTGCTTGATCCGACTAAACTGATTCCTGAAGAACTTGTTCCTGTACAGCGGGTGGGTAAAATGACCCTAAACCGTAATCCGGATAATTTCTTTGCAGAAACTGAGCAGATTGCTTTCCATTTGGGAAACATCGTTCCCGGTATTGATTTTACTAACGATCCGCTATTGCAAGGACGCTTATTCTCCTATACGGATACGCAACTCCTGCGTTTGGGAGGTCCGAATTTTCATGAGATACCGATTAACCGCCCTGTGGTTCCGATTCATAATAACCAACGTGATGGACATATGAGGCAAACCATTAATAAGGGAAAAGTAAGTTATAGCCCAAATTCATTGGGTAATAATGATCCCGCACAGGTGAAAGAGGCCGATGGCGGTTTTGTAAGCTATGGTGAACGAATCGAGGCTCGCAAAATTAGAGCAAGAAGTAAAAGTTTTTTTGATCATTTTTCCCAAGCACGACTTTTTTTTAACAGCCAGTCAGATCCTGAAAAAAACCATCTTGTCGATGCGTTAATATTTGAATTGGGCAAGGTAAAAACAGTTGCTGTACGTCAGCGTATGTTAGGCATCCTTGAGCAAATAGATAAGGGATTAGCGGCGGAAGTTGCTTTTGGACTGCGTTTGCATTTGCCGGAAAAAGAGAACCTTCCTACGAATCAAAGTATCCCTGCCGACGGTGACCCTAATGACTATCTCTCTTTACAAGTAGAATCATCCGTAGCTGTATCATCAGCCCTTAGTATGGCCGGAACGGTGAAGGATACAATTAAAAGCCGCAAAATTGCCATTTTAGCAGCCGACGGAGTGGATGCTTCCTCATTAATGAGCGTAAAAAACACACTCGAAGCCGCGGGGGCTATTGTAGAAGTTATCGCACCGCGATTAAATTACATTGTGAGCGAAAATGACGAGCAGATACCGGTTGATCATAGTTTCCTGACTGCATCTTCAGTTTTATTCGATGCCGTATATGTACCCGGAGGGACGAATAGTGTGGCTACGCTTGAAGCGGAAGCAGATGCGGTACATTTCCTAAATGAGGCTTTTAAACATTGTAAAGCCATTGCTGCTGATAGCCAGGCATTACAAGTGCTGGAAGCAACCTATTTTAGCAAAAAACTTCCATCTGATAACAATGATGAAAGTAAAATGAAAGAAGGAATTATTATAGGAAAAGATACCGGCAAGCTGGCAAAGCAATTTATTTCGGCCATTGCCCGTCATCGTTTTTGGGAAAGGGAAAAGCCAAGAAAAGTTCCTGCATAATTAACTAACCCAAGGAGGGTGTTTTATTATTGCAATGTAAATTCCACAACAGCTTTATTTTCTTCTGTGCATAGTATTATCCCAATAGTTGGCTTTTACCTACTGAAAAAGAAATTATTAAAAGCAGAAAAGCCTCTAAATAATGATATTTAGAGGCTTTTGCATCCAGATGAACTGATTATTGTCGGGTTGGCAGGACGATGAACGCCAGCCGCAAATAATTGTATATACGTAAGTTGTATATCGAGTATAAGAACTGCTCACCGTTCTGTTCACATCTGCTTAAAACGGTGGCTAAACAAAAATAAGCATCTGAGTTGAGATATCAACCGGTTTGGTGCAGTATAATGCACCATTTGCGATAATGTCTTGTAAGAGTTTACACAAATGCACATAAAGTGCATCATAGTGCACTTTATAATTTCTTTATTGAATATTATCCCTATATTTGGGTAAATAGAGCAATATAATGCACCATTCAGAACTTGTTACCATCCTTAAAGAAAGGAGGGAAGCCCTGGGCATTACTCAGTCGCATCTGGCCGAATTGGCTGATGTGAGTCTGCGGACATTAAAAGCTTTGGAAGTCGGTAAGGGAAATCCCACATTGGAAACCCTAGCTAAACTGACAGAGGTACTGGGCATGGAACTTAAGTTGCAGGTGAAGGCACCACAGCGCGATAAAGGATGAGAAAAGCAAATATTTACCGGAACGGAGAACTGATTGGTAGTCTTGTAGAAGAAAGCCAGGAGCACTATATTTTTCAATATGATGAGGATTGGTACCGCGACAGTTCAAAGCCAGCTGTAAGCCTCACGCTGCCAAAATCTCAGAAGAAATATGAAAGCAAATACCTGTTCCCTTTCTTTTATAATATGCTGAGTGAAGGCGTGAATAAAAAACTGCAGTGTACCCAGTTAAAGATCGATGAGAAAGACAGCTTCGGCTTACTGATGGCTACCAGCCAGTACGATACAATCGGCGCTATCACTGTAAAACCCGCTGACCTGGTATGAACCTAGTCGAAATAGCATATTGTCCCGGAACACTTGCAGAAGGATATAATACGTACAGTCCGCTCTGCCTGAAGAACATGTTCAATAAAAAGAAGGTGAGCCATGTTTTGCCTTATGAAGCCCCGCGCAATGAGGAAGTAGAGGAGCAGTTCATTGAAAACAGGAAACGCATTTCTTTATCCGGAGTGCAGGAAAAACTGAGCATCGTCTTAGAGAAAAATCAGCTCCGCTTAACTCATGCCGGTGAACAGGGAACGTATATATTAAAACCAATACCCCGGGATCTGAAAAAAGTGGACCAGGTACCTGCCAACGAACACCTGACCATGCAGATCGCCCGGCAGGTTTACGGAATAAAAACAGCAGAAAACGCCCTGATCTTCTTTAAAGATGGCACTCCTGCCTACCTGACCAAACGGTTTGATGTGAAAGAGGATGGCACAAAATGGGGGAAAGAAGATTTTGCCTCCCTGGCTGGTCAGTCCACAGACAGTGCCGGACCCAATTTCAAATACGATTACAACTACGAAGCCTTGGGTTTGCTTTTACAGAAATTCGTCCCAGCCTGGAGGATAGAGATAGAGAAGTATTTCGTTATGGTCTTATTTAACTATCTTTTTTCAAATGGCGATGCGCATCTCAAAAACTTCGCTTTACTGGAAAGCGCATCCGGCGATTACTTACTAAGCCCGGCCTATGACCTGATCAACACCAGGCTGCATGTAGACGATACCGATTTCGCCTTGTCGGCTTTGTTCGCAGATAAATTTCAGTCCGGTGCCTGGAAAATCAAAGGGCATGCTTCGGCAGAAGATTGCAGGGAGCTGGGCAGACGGATCGGCGTGCAACCCAAAAGGATAGATAAATTGTTAATACCTTTTCTTTCCAAACAAGAACAGGTAGAAAGCCTGATCTCACGCTCATTTCTAAACGATCCGGCCAAACGAGGTTACCTGATGCACTATCAAACCAAAAGGAATTACCTGAACGGGTGATCTGATAATGATCTGCAACAGCAAAGCTAACCTGCGAAGAAAAACCGTTCAAGAACTTTTGCGGCATAAACGCGCGTGTCCAGTCGCACTATCTATTTATTCCACATTTTCTTGAGCAATTTCCCTTCTTATGCTTTTTGTGGCTTACCAGATCATTCCCGGGATGCTATCATTGGAACAATCCTTCCCATTTCATCGCGTAGGCACCAAAGAGCGGATAGCAGGCTGGTGTCAAGGCCGGGCAGCGAAAAGCCAATAAAAACCGCCCGCTTTTAAGACGACGAATCATTTCCTGTATGATGAAAATATCAATGCCGGATATGTAAACATCAAACGAGCGCAAGGCAGACTTCGGTGGCAACTTGGTATGCGGTTAGAAAATACCCGTTTAAAAGGTAATCAACTTGGGAATGACTCGCTTGCAGGAACCGGCTTCACCCAGCACTTTACAGATTTATTTCCGGGCGTATCCTTCTCGTACAAATTAGATTCTCTTGGAAAAACTACCATTCAACTGAATGTTTCTCAAAAGATTAACCGACCCAATTATTCCCAATACAATCCTTTTTTAGTTTTCAATGATCGGTATTCCTACACTTCTGGTAATCCAAACCTTCAGTCCACTTATCCCTTAGGCATAGCCTTAATGTTACAGCATAATCAATTTCTGACAATACGGGCTGGTTATGGTAAAAAAAGCGGTTTAATCTCGCAATCAATCCAAGTAGTGGATAACAAATTCTATAGCCGACCTGAAAACATTGGCAAGGAGGAGATGTATTTTAGCACTGTTGGAGTAAATTTTTCAGCACGTCCGTGGTGGTATATCAATTATAACTTCCAGTTTCGTCATTTTGCATATTCTGGACTTGTTTATGGAGAGCCCTTGGAAACGAAGGTTAATAGAGTGAATGCAAATTTACTTAACCAATTTACTTTGAGTAAAACCTGGACTGCGGAAGTTGCTTTTGAATATATTGGTAAGGATTTTGATGATCAAGCATTCCGCCTGCCCAGGTACAACTTAACAGGCGGTATTCAGAAAAAGATATGGAGCGGCAAGGGAAGTGTAGCAATTGGATTTGAGGATCTGTTTCATTCATTCAAGACCAGATATCAATTTGTGAATACGAAATCCGTACTGGCAACACAAACCTATGCGTTTGACAGCCGCCGTTTCCGTTTTGGTTTCACCTACAATTTTGGCAGTGAACGATTCCAACGCAAGAGCAAGCATAAGGATGATGCCGCTGATTCGGAAACACAGCGGGTGAATCAGTAATAGTTTATGTTCATAATACAAAAGAGAAATTAACTTTAAGCGGCGGTTATTGATTTTGACGGTCTAGATTAAGTAGTTTATATTACTACGCCGTTTCGTACATTAATGCAATTAAATGTTCTTGTTCTGTATTGTCCATCAGGCGCACATCGAACAGGTCCGATCAATGAAGCAGCACAGCTTATTTACCGATAAACAGCGACCTATTAACACTCAGTAGGGGGTATGTAAAATAAACTGTGTCATTAGTCTCAAGCCCCCAGCCCTCCAAGGCTAAGGGGGCGGTGCCAGTCAATTCAAATCTAGCTTCATTCTTCCAGGAAACCAAATGGCTAGTTTTTGAGCGGTCTGTCCCCAAT
>DATLXK010000073.1:0-30633 GCA_035575925.1 Sphingobacteriaceae bacterium | reverse complement strand
CGCTGATGAACTGGATGAAGAAAACCAAAGACCCGCTTGCATTTAGCAAAGAAGATATTTTTGAAACCTATCCTTTTTATGGCAACCCCGATGGCGACCATCCGGATGCTAAGACGTTTAAATTACACATGAAAGTTTATTGATAGTAATCCTCCCCTCTGTTCAAGAACATTCATAATTCATCAATCTTAACAAATCTATTTAACTTCACTGAAAACTAATACTATATTTTACTTTTCAAATATTAAAATTTGGATTTCAGAATATCTTGATTTTAACTAGTAATTTTCTGCTTTTATATGTATGAAAAGTATTTGAATAACCTTAGAGGTTATTTATAACTATAATTTTATAACACTGGTGAAATATACAATTGTAAACGGAGAATTTATCCCTTCAGAAAAAGCATCCATTTTAATTTCAGATTTGGCTATTCAGCGGGGCTACGGGATATTTGATTTTTTTAAAACCATCAATAATAAGCCAGTTTTTTTAGACGACCATCTGGATCGTTTCTTTCATTCAGCCAGACAGATGAGGCTTCCGATAAACCTGTCAAGAAATGGGTTAAAGGATATTTTGAACGAGCTTATCGAAAAAAACAATATACCAGGATCAGGAATAAGAATAACTATTACAGGAGGGTACTCGCCGGACGGGTATTCAATTGCTGATCCTAATATGATTATCACACAGCAGATACTAAATATTAAAGAAGATATATCACAACAGGGCATCAAATTAATGACCTATCAGCATTCCAGGCAAGTACCGGATGCTAAAACTCTGGATTATTTGATGGCGGTATGGCTTCAACCCGTTATCAGAGAAAAAAATGCAGATGATGTGCTATATTTTAACAATAACCAAATTGCCGAGTGCCCCAGAGCCAATTTTTTTATTGTGACTTCAGATAATATAGTTTTAACTCCGCAAAAAAATATTTTAAAAGGTGTTATACGAAAAAACGTTTTGCAGCTATCTGAAAATTCAATTGAAATTTTTGAAAGTAATGTATCTTGCGAAGATCTCAAAAACTGTAAAGAAGCATTTATCACCAGTTCTACAAAAAACATTTTACCTGTGATTGAAATTGACGGTAAACAAATTGGTAATGGTAAAACTGGAGAGATCGCTCTTTCTCTGTCAAAAAAACTATTAGAAAAAATCCATTCCTGACACTGTCATTTTAATTACCTACCTGGTTTTATTAGACTTATAAATGAGATTTATTACAAAACGCCTGGTTCTGATTACGTTGGCTTTAGTGCTTTTCTCCCCAATAAGCAAAAGTCAAACAGCGGACATTATAAATAATCGCTGGGTAATCAATAATGATGGTTCTAATTCATGGAAAATATATAGTCGTGTTCCTCATATTGATAATATTGAAATGAGCGGCGAGAAAATCTCTGCTATTATTCATTATGGTGTAACCGAAAAAAATAATTTTACCATTAAGAGGAATCTGGTATGGCCCATGCTTAAGAATTATCCCAACTTAACGAAGGATAACTTTAAAAGAATGTTTAATGATGATGCAGAACCAAACTTACCGTGCTATCTGGAAATAAAGTGATTTATAATGCATTTGTTACTGAGGATAAGCCCGTAAATATTAAATTATAACTAACTATATCAGTCATATTAGAAGTTTCTGAATCAAATCCCTTTTCCTGCTACTCTTCTGTATTAAAGGCCGGTACTAATTAAGAAATACTTTCCAAATTCGTTTTACTGCTATTCTTTTGTAAGATAGTTGAAGTCCGGTATGCAAAATACATTTGAGACAATTACTTACATGTATGCTTTTCTCGTCTCTAAACTATTGAATTAGCAGATTTAACAAGTAAAATATTAATATCTTCGTTTTGCACTGTGATACAATCTTTCATAAATTCCAGATAATTTTTATATTTATACTTAGTTAACCATTTATTAATCATGCTTACATAGATGAAATCTATTGAAAGACGTCTGCCTCAGGAGATCGATAAATCATTTATCGTCTTTAAAGAGGTAGGTAAATATTTTCCTGATCCCTGGCACTATCATCCTGAATTTGAACTTGTACTTATCAGGAGCAGCACAGGCAGACGTATGGTGGGAGATCATATCGGATTTTTTGATGCAGGAGATCTGGTATTTATGGGTCCACTTATCCCACATGTTTGGGTAAATGATCCTGAGTATATTAATGGTGAATCTACTGACGTGGCCGATGCTATTGTTATTCAGTTTTTGGATAATTTTTTGGGTGATAATTTTATGTCTATCCCGGAAATGGAAGAATTTAGAAACTTTTTAAGATTATCCAATCGTGGAATGGTAATTAAGGGTAAAGCAAAAGAGCTAATAAATAGTCTTATGACAGAAATAGTTAGTTCAAACGGTTTACAGCGACTTTCAATCCTGCTAAAGATATTCGATATACTGGCTCATACAAAAGAATATGAATTATTGGCAAGCCCTTCTATTGCCCAAAATATTCCTTTAAAAACATCAGACCAGTTTAGCAGGATAAATGAATATATCATGCGGAATTTTCAGGATGATATTTCCCTATCAGAAATTTCATCCGTTGCTAATATGGCTGTGACCACATTCTGCAACTTCTTTAAACATCATTACCGCATAACTTTTGTTGAATATTTAAATACTGTTAAAATAGGTCATGCCTGTAAACTATTAGGGGAAGATGGGCTAAATATTGTTGAAGTTGCCTACAAATGCGGATACAACAATCTGGCTAATTTTAATAAGCAATTTAAAAAACTAAAAGGAATGACACCCAGCGAGTTTAGAAAGCAACTAAATGTGTCTTTCTAAAAATTACTTATAATACATTTACCCTTTATGCTACTCTCAAAATATCGCATCTTAAACGAAGATGCCGTAGACTCCCCTTGCCTGTTGTTGTATCCTGATATTGTTATTGAAAACATCGATAAAGCAATTCAGCTAGTCGGGCAAGTACAAAATTTAAGGCCGCATGTAAAGACACATAAAATGATAGAGGTGGCCAAACTGATGGTTAAAAAGGGTATTTCAAAATTTAAATGTGCCACAATTGCAGAAGCAGAAATGCTGGCAATAGCAGGAGCTGACGACATTCTTCTGGCCTATCAATTAACCAAAACTAAAGCCAGCCGGTTTCTTTCACTATTTAATGCTTATCCCGATATAAGTTTTTCATGTTTGATCGACAATGCTGAAAGCGCGAAGGTTTTATCCGAAGTTTTCACTGAAAAAAAGCTGAATGTCTATATAGATCTAAACATAGGAATGAATAGAAGCGGCATTTTACCGGAACATGCGGCAGATCTCGTTGAACATTGTAGAAATTTTAAAAATATCCGGGTGGCAGGATTGCATGCTTATGACGGGCATATTTACGATACCGATTTAAGTATTAGAAATCAGCGTATTAACGAAGTGTATCTTGAAGTTTCTAAACTTAAAGCCGCTCTTGAAAGCATTCATAAAGTTGAAATAAAAGTGGTTATAGGGGGGACACCGACATTTCATTTATATTCAAAATTGAGTACGGATATAGAAGTCAGCCCGGGAACTTTTGTATTTTGGGATGAAGATTACAATAATTTACTGTCCGATCTTGATTTTACTTATGCGGCAATTTTGTTAACAAGAGTAGTTTCAAAGATAAATAATACAACGATTTGCACGGATCTCGGCCATAAATCTGTCTCGTCAGAAAACCCTTTTCCACGAGTGAAATTTTTAAATGCCGAGAATGCAATACCCATAAGCCACAGCGAAGAGCATCTGGTTTTACAGGTTCCTGATGCGGAAAAATATAAAATTGGCGATGTATTATATGGTGTCCCGCATCATGTTTGCCCCACCGTGGCCCTTTACGATACAGTAAATGTGGTTACAAATAACAAGGTATTAAATAGTTGGAAGGTTGTCGCAAGGAACAGGTCTATAACAATTTGATATGAATCAGTTAAATGACAAGCACTTCAAACACCGCAACCGGAACATTCTCCAAAGGCTTTTCAAACTCCAGAGTTAGTTTACTGGTAGTTATGGGTTTGTTTAGTAGGATCTTATTAATGGTTTGATGGTTATTGCTCATTTCATAAATAACCTCATCCTTATCGTTGCATATCTGATAATTGCGAATACAAAATGGCATTACAGTTTCTGGATGACCCATCAAAGATGTTTCCATAGGATGATCATAATCGGTATCAAAAGCAATTACTAGCTCATTAATAGTTTGCGGTGCATCCCACTCAAATGTAAGTGAAGGTTTAGCATCATCTAAATTAGCAACCCATGCATTTGGGCTTATGGTTGGTCTGAAAATGCCATTAGCAATATTAGAAACAGAAAATAACTTAATACTCTTTTCGATAGTCACTCCAAAATTATGACCTGCCGGCCTTCTGTGGGGGCACCAAAATTCGAACTCATCTACACCAATATCTTCTGTTGGTGTTTGTTTTCCATAATTTGATACTGCTTTGTTTATTTTGTTGTATGCGGTTAAAAGACCTGTAACTCTCGTTTCACTACCTTTTATGGTAACCTCCTCGTGTTTCATAAAACATATAAACACATAACGAGGCTGATCCACTTCGTAGCTAAAATCTAAGTCAATGGTATTTTCCCCTTCTGTCAATGGAATTGAACGCTTTTCAATCGTTATATCCGGGGTGTAGTTTTCTGCTTTGCTGCTTATTCTAAGTTCAACCTCCAATGTTGTGGGTTTGGCAGCATTTGCCAAAAACGTCATTTTAGAAAGTTTTTCGGGTGCAACCGGCAACATCTGTGCAGCAGAAAAATCAAGGCCGATCCAGGGACCATCAAATGGCAAGGCATTCAGTAGCAGCTCGCTTGATGAACTTACTTTTGCAGTTTTAATTAAATTTTCTGACCCATTGTATACCAATCCTGGAATATGATGACCCGTTTCTAGTAATTCTTGCTGAAGTATTTTTATGTTTTCTGATTTAGAAAGATCATTTTGAGTCCAGTTATTTTTTACCGCCAATGCGGCAGCCATGCCAACTGCCTGCGCTCCATGGGCGCTAGTTCCCATAACACGTGTTGATCCGAAAGCAACATGTGTGGCACTAATAATTCGACCGGCAAAAAACAAATTAGAAATATTACGACTGTAAAAGCATCTTAAAGGAATTTGAAATACTCCTTTTGAATGCCATTGATTACATCCTGGCTTTTCGCTAAATACGCCATCCGCCGGATGAAGATCAATGGACCAGCCTCCAAACGAAACCGCATCATCAAATGTTTTCTGCTCTACAATATCTTGCTGTTTTAGAATATATTCCCCCTCAAATCGGCGACTCTCACGTTTTCCCGGAATAGTACCCACCCACTCCAAGGTTAGATTTTCAGCTGCGGGAAATTCACCCGAGTTTTTTATATGATTCCAAACTCCGTAAACTACTTTCCAAAGTTCCCATTTAATTTTCTCGGTTTCGTGAATAGTATCCAATCTTCCGCCATACTCTATCCACCACAAGCGGCAACCAAAATCATTCACATTAAAAGATTTATAACGGGGTATTTGTGTGATATCATTCAATGCATAGCTCGGCGGAGTAAACGTTACCGGTTTACCGGTATCTTTGCTATAAAAATATATGGAATGACCTAATAGTTCTCCATAATCTTTACTGGGAGCAAATTTTTCCCCAAATTCTTCTCGTGATTCTGCTCCCATTCTAAAAGCAGCTCCAGACATAAATGCCATTATTCCATCACCAGAAGCATCACAGAACCAAGATCCGCTAATTTCATAGTTAGTTGAATTTTGGCTACAAAAAGCAAATACTTTCTCTATCGTATCGCTTGATGACTTAGAAATATTGTTAACGCAGGTATTTAGTAACAGTCGAATGTTAGGTTCGTTCATTACTTTTTCCAGAAGAATAGTATCAAATAAAATGGTATTTCCTTCAGGATTTCTAAAGGTGTTCTCAACATGAATTTCGTCGATTACACCTCCCTCTCTGGCCCAGCGATTATTGTTTCCCATATGTGATGTAGCTCCTAAAACCCAAAGTCGCACTTCACTTGAAGCATTTCCACCCAACACAGGACGATCCTGAACTAAAGTAACAGTTATACCAGCTCTTGCGGCTGTAATTGCCGCACAGGTTCCGGATAAACCTCCGCCTACGATTACCAAATCGGTGCTTATTAATTCTGTTTTTGAACTTCTTTCTTTAACAAAAGCTTCTTTAATCATGTTCTAATATTGTTTGGATCATTAGGAAAATCATCGGGTTAAAATTTAAGTTTTCCGGCATTGCTTCATTTATATTTTTGAACGGTGGCTCATCAAATGTTTCATTGTTTTGATTTTACAGGCATCAGTTATATATACCTATTTTTTTTATTGGATTGGTAACGAATAAAGAATGCAGAAACACCCACAATAATTCCTAAAGATGATACAAGCCATCTTTCGTTTTCTGAAATCGCTCCCATAATAATCAGTATTATGCTAATAGCCAGCATCGTACGTGACAGAATTTTGATACCATACGCATTCTGAACTGCAGAAGAATCTTCTTCCTGGTGATCGTCTTTTGTAGCCATAATCAGGGTATACCTAGTATAATCAGCAGCCACAATTCTCTTTCGCCAGGCATATATTTCATAAATCGCTAACAAGGCCAAAGGAATAAATGCTCCTGCAAGCATTTCCTGAGCACGTGTAAACGATATTCCTGTCATCATGGGATAAAAAAACTTAAAATAAAGATTTAAGAATAATCCTAAAATAGTACACCATACAATGGATTTACCGCTATGCCTTTTAGAGAACAAGGCCCAGATTGGTGGTCCATATAAAGAACAGCCTGTAACAGCACCAACCGTTAACACAATTTCAACAATACCACCTGCCAGAGGTACTAACAAAGCAACCAAAATAGTTAAACCACCAAACACAGCGGTAGCAATTTTAGCAACTATCATTAGCTTTTGGGCTGAGGCTGATGGCCTTAAGCTTCTATATAAATCATTGGTAAAAACTGCAGATGCAAGATTAAGTGTAGTGTTTACGGAGCTTCCGGTTGCAAATAACATTCCTCCCAGCATTAAACCAATCATCCCTTGTGGTAATACCGTTTTACACATCATCAGGTAAGCGCCTTCGTTCTCAAGCCCGGATAAGTCTGGATTAACCAATCTATAGAGCATAGGTGGGAGCATCCAGATAAAAGGGCTGATCAGATACAAACCTGCAAAAAGATACCCTACTTTTTTGGCAGATTGAGGACTGTCAACGCTGGTATATCGCTGAACATAGGCCCAATTACCGCCAATGAATATTCCATTGTAAATGCCGAATGCCAATAAGAAAACCCAATTATATTCCGGGTTGGTAAGATTAAAAAAACCGTCGGGCATGGTGTTTAAAAACGGCTCTATGCCACCTACCCTGTTGAAAGCAAGCGGAACTACTATAAGCACTGCAACTGTTA
This sequence comes from Sphingobacteriaceae bacterium, assembly GCA_035575925.1. Lineage (GTDB taxonomy): Bacteria > Bacteroidota > Bacteroidia > Sphingobacteriales > Sphingobacteriaceae > DASWTL01. The sequence continues at coordinate 23,143 of DATLXK010000073.1, read as the reverse complement.
AAACAACAAATTGGAGCACGTCTGTAATCATTACCGCCCATAATCCGCCCACAACCGTATAGATAATAATTAAAATACCGATAAAGATGATGCACGTATCAATCGAGAAACCGGTTGATACATTAATGATTTTGGCTACCGGATATAAAAAAGCACCGGTATAAGCCAAAGATATAAAGAGAATGAGGTAACTGTAAAACTTATTTGCCGACTTTCCAAATCTTTTAGTTACAAATTCTGCTGCCGTTAGCGATTTTGATTTTTGCCAGGCCGGAGCAATAAATAATCCAACAAGCAAACCCGCAACAGCCATGGTTAGTTGAATGACAATCGCTACTACACCATGCTTATAAGCAATTGATCCCCAAACTACAAAAGTCCCGGCCGAGAAAAAACTCATAAATAACGAGAGAGAACTGATCTGCCAGGGTACTGCCCCTCCAGCTGCAAAATAAGACTTCATATTATTGCCAGACTTGCCAAATGATAAACCTGCAACAACGATGATGGAAGTAAAAAGGAATATTACAATATAATCTAAGGTACCCATGTTCGTCTGCTAATTGTCTCTAAATAAGGTCATAAAGTTTCATTACTGAATTACTATTTTAGTTCCACTACTTGTAATCCGTATCCATCTAAATTCAGTACTGTTTCTGAGCTTAGTTTTTGTTTCGAAATGGTTTTTCCTGAATAATTTTTTATAGTAATATTCTTAAAATTTTTACTTTTATCACCCCAGCTTAATTTTGTTTGGGCTGGTCTTATATGGTTATTCAAAAAGATAACGAAAGCCTTTTTTGTATCAGTCGATTTTGCAACGATGTAATCAACCTGCGGCTTATCGATACTCAATAAACCTTCGGTAGAACTTAAATTTGCGATTTCACCAAATATCTTACCTGGTGCAAATCCATACGTTTGATGCGCCCCTACTTTTGGTGTCACAAATCCTCTGGGAAACGTAATCAAGTTATTTGATCTCAAGGTAACTTCTGCTATTAAATAATCGGTTACCCATCCAATTTGCCACCAGGCGTGGTGCGGAAATTTACCTGCTCCGGCATTCATAGCGTTATAATAGTACGATGCGACACTAGTTTCATCGTTTACAAAAGCATCTCTACCCCATGCTGCCGCACGAGCCAGATCGCGGTATAAAGGCTCCCTGGTAAGTTGGCTGATGCGTAGGAACAATCCTGCATGACTGGCCAATAATATGGGCCCATTTGTTGCGGCTGAACCAATTGCGCCCCCATGCTCAAAGCTTAATCCTACCTGACTTATTTGCCATTCTTTACGAGGTATTCCATTTACTAGTTTTGTATCTGTGGTTGGAATAGGATGCGTATAAATGGAGGCTGTATAAATACGAGCTGCTTCAATAGCTGCATAGCGGTAGCGAGGCTCGTTCGTAAAATCGTATAAATCTAATAAAGCTTGTGCGCTCTGGCCTGTGGCGAAATCGTTTACCAAACGGGTATCGCCGCATACTCCCAGAAAATGACCTTTGTCTACTGCATTTTTAATAAACCAATCTGCGCCAAGACGGGCAGCATCCAGATATTTTTTGTCACCAAGAATCCGGTAAGCTACCACCAATCCATAAAAAGTTGGCCTTAAATCTTGCAAATCAGTATAAGTTGGTTCCTGTGTTTTATGGTCGTAGGCTACTTCCCAATTTCCGGCAGGCTTTTGCCAGGCCAATAATCGATCTGCTCCTAATCGTAGTCGTTCTACTAACTCTTTATCATTGGGCTCAAATAAAAGAATATTGCCCATATCGAGCATGGTATAATACGTAAGGCTTATGGGTTCTACGTGTGACCCCCATTCTTCCACAAAGCGTTTGCTATTCATTAAATAATACTGACCAATAGCGGCACCCTGAAAAAATCCGGGCTTATCGTCTTGTTGCTTTAACTTAAAGTTGCGGGCATATGGAAGTCGACCCTTCAATAAAAGTGGGTCTTTAGTACTATTGGCCAGCATCCACATGGCGCCATAATCAGAATTCTTGATCGCGTCCTGATTTTTAGCACCGGCTACATTTCCTAAATAAGATTGGGCTCCTATTTTCATCCCTTCAAACTCTACCACATTCCAAAGTGATGATTTATCGTCTACCAGGTAACTATGCATGGAGTTTAAGCGCTCGGTTAACGATTGCTTGGTTTCTTTGAGACTTAAAAAATCGTTTAAACGATAAATATCATAAATAGCATGTTTGTATACATCAAACCAATCACTGGCCTGCAATGTGTATCGAAACCCATATTTTATTTGCTGACCAGCTTTCAAAAACGACCCTTTCTGGCCCAAAACCGGATAATACATGGTTGGAGATAATTCTGATTTGCGATTCATTAGCGATAAACCTAATTGCCAAACCGAATGCGTCATTTTATCTTTTTCCCAAGGGTCGCGACTTAAGCCCGGATTTGGAATTACAGCAATAGTAACTCCATTTGATGAGCTTAATAATGGAGAAAGGGTTGTAGCAGTACGTTCTCTCACCACTACCGGTTTATCCGGGATTCCTTGTCCGTAACCATATGCTAATAGAAAATCTTTTTGCAGCTCCTTACCTTGAAAATATCCTGGTAAAATTCCCCAGGTTAGATTTTTCTCTGGCACCGTAGCCAGTGTTGGCGATGCCAGAGAATAATATCCATCCTTTTTTGCAATAAGAGTAAGCTCTACAACAACATCCGATTTATATATTGGATCCAATTTCCATTCTGCGTTTATAGATGCAACAGCCATTTCCTGATTAAAACGCAAGTTGTTGTTTGATGTAAAAGTAGCTGCTGAAGGGAAAAAGTGAATGGCCTCTCCAGCAACATTCATTGCCACAGGTGTAGTTCCCTGTATCCAGGTTTTTTTTGTATCGTATTTAAAATCAGTATAATTCTTTTTTGAGGCATGGACAGGATCGAATAAATTAACCGGAGTGGTATCAGGCTTAGCTGCCGAATATAAAAGAGTATATTCACCAGACGGAGCGTCCAAATTAACCCAATTGCCCTTTTGCGATACCCTTGCTTGGGAAATCTGCCATCCCTGATTTCCTTTCTGCCATGATAAGACCACATTACTACCCTTTAGCTGTATATCACTTTCTGAAGTATTAACTCTTGACGTGCTGCAATGCATTATAGTAAAGGCAAATGGCAACAGCAGTGAGAGTGTGTATTTGATTTTTCTTATAATCATTGAAGGGTTGATATTATTTAATATTGTTTCCTGTAAATCGATCGGTTTTATCCTGCTTTAAATGATCGTCAAGTGATACATCTTTAGTAGACACCTGCCAGACCCGAAGAGTATTGCTTAGTCCTTCAAGTATCTTGGTGTATTTTGGATCCGAAGCTAAATTTTGCATTTCGTTTGGATCCTTTTTTAAATTATAGAGTTCCAGTTTAGGGCGGGGATAAAGGAAGATTCGTTTTTGAGAAGCAGTTAAGCCGTCTGATTTATTTAATACATACAAACTTTTCCAACTTGGACTGTCACTTAAATCACTTGGAGAGCCATGTGGCAGAGTTTCGTACTCATTGCTGATTAATTTATATTTGAGTGTACGAACACTACGCAAATGCTCATCTATACCATGCCAATTGCGTTCGCTAAAAGCATATTCCCTTTTAAAATCACCCTTTTTATTTATAATGGGTAAAAGGCTTTTGCCTAACATATTTTTGGGAATTTGCAGTCCGGTTAAATCTAATACTGTTGGTGCCAGATCAATTGTGCTTACTAGTTTTTTGTATGTCCGATTATGTCTAATCCGGCTAGGCCAACTAAATATTAATGGGGTGCCCACTCCGGTGTCATATAAAGTACCTTTTGCACCAGGAAATGGAGATCCGTTGTCGCTTAAAAAAATAATCAGGGTATTTTCTCGAAGGCCCCTTTTCTCTAATTGAGCAAGCATTACTCCTATTTGCTGATCCAAGCGTTCTATTTCACTGTAATAGTTAGCCAGGTCTTGACGTGTATCCAGATTGTCTATTAAATATGCCGGAACAGTAACTTTAGCAGGATCGAACTTAGAGTGATATTCTTTTACATCGTAGGGCCTATGCGGATCATTAAACCCTACCCACATAAAAAAGGGCGAAGTTTTGGCACTATCTAAGAACTTGCTAAAGTCGTTGTGCTTGTTACTATACCAGTCAAATTGCTTTTCGCCGTTAATGCCATAATGTGTTTTAAACATATTGCCGGTGTAATAGCCTTTTTGCTTTAAATAAGCAGGTAATATCTTCACAGAATCGGGCAGAGGAACATGCATATCTTCTGTACCAATTGTGTGAGCATACTGGCCAGATAACATACTTGTTCTGGAAGGGCTGCAAGAAGAGGATGTTAAAATAGCGTTGGTATACTTTAAACCTGTGGCTGCGAGTTTGTCTATATTTGGCGTTTTTAATGAAGGGTGTCCATAACAGCCATAATCTTTCCAGCCAGCATCATCGGCAACTAAAAAAAGGATATTAGGTGAAGAGATACTTGATTGGGCAATAGAATTGCCAAACCAAAGCATTAATAGTATCCACCAACTAAATCTTAATAAATTGCCATTAACCATTATTCTAATACAATTACTTTTAAACCGTAGCCTGTAAGATCGAGCAAGGTTTCTGAAGTTAACTTTTGTTTTGAGATTGTTTTACCTGATTGGTCTTTTATCGTTAGTTTTTTAAATGATCTGGTTTTATCTCCCCAGTTTATTTTAGCTTGGATAGTTTGAAGTTGATTGTTCAGGAAAATTATTGAGGTTCTTTTAGAGTTTAAAGCTTGAGTTATAATGTAATCAACCTGAGGTTTATCGCAAACGAGATATCCTTCTGTTGCCATTAGATTAGCTTTTTTACCGAAAACCTTGCCCGGTTTAAATCCATAAGTTTGATGAGAACCCACTTTAGGAGTAATGTACCCTCTCGGAAAAACAATTTTTCCTTCCGTTCTCATTTCTGCTTCTGCCATTAAATAATCGGTGATCCACCCTATTTGCCACCAGGCATGATGAGGAAAAGCGCCCGGACCATTATTCATCCCGGCCCAATAGTATGAGGCTACGTTAGTTTTGGGATCTACAAAAGCATCACGACCAATTGCCGCTGCTCTGGCCATATCTGCAAAAATTGGTTCTTTAGTGTATTGATACATCCTGATAAATAAACCGGCATGACTAGCCAATTGAATTGGACCAGATGTATTAGCAGAACCAATTATTCCACCATGCTCAAAGCTCAATCCGGCTTGCGAGATTTCCCAATCTTCGCGTTTAATACCTTTAACATTCTTTATCTCTTTGCTTGCTATTGGATGAGTATAAATAGAAGTGGTATAAAACTTAGCTGCCATTACAGCAGCCTCTTTATAGGCCTCATTACCGGTTAAATTATATATTTCTAATAGTGCTTGCGCTGATTGTACAGTAGCAAAATCCGGAGCATAACGCATATCTCCACAAACCCCTAAAAAACTTCCTGTTTTAACAGCATTTTCTACATACCAATCGGCTCCCTTTTTTGCAGCTGCTAAATACTTTTTATCTTTTAAAACCTGATAAGCTACCACTAATCCATAAAAAGTTGGCCTAAGATCTTTTACATCTTTAAAAACTTCTTCTTCAGTTTTTCTATCGTAAGCAACAGCCCAACTGCCGTCGGCCTGTTGCCATTTTAAGAGGGATTCGGCCCCGAGCTGAAGGCGCCTTTTTAATTCTGCATTTTTAGGTTCAAACAGTAAAACATTACCCATATCAACTATGGTATAATAGGTAACTGCAATAGGTTCTACTATTTCTCCCCACTCTTCTACAAACTTCTTGGAATTAAGCAAATAATATTGGCCTATAGCTGCGCCCTTAAAAAAGCCATCTTTCGTTTGCTGTTGTACCAACTTAAAATTTAATGCATAAGGCAACCTGTCTTTTACAAGTACAGGGTCTTTAGTTGAATTTGCAAGCATCCACATGGCCCCATAATCTGAATTTTTAATGGCATCCTTATTTTTAGACCCCACCACAGCACCTAAATAAGCCTGCGCTCCTATTTTTAAACTCTGAAATTCATCAGTTTTCCATAATGAGGTCTGAGGATTGGTGACATAATGATGCATTTTTTCAATCCGGGCAGATAAAGATTGCCTGGCTTCCCGTAATGCCAATGACTCTTTAAATTTAAACACATCGTATATTGCATGATTTAAGGTTTTAAACCACCCATCGCTGCTTACACTATATCTAAATTCATAAGTAATTTTATCACCGGCTTTTAATTCTGATTTAGGTTCTCCTAAAACAGGGTAGTATAATGTGGGACTCAATTCGGATTTGCGATTTTTATGAGAGAGCCCTATAAACCAATCTCTGTTGGTGTTTTGGTCTTTAGCCCAGGGATCTCTTCCTAAAGTTGGATCAGGAATTACAGAATATGTTATTCCCCTTTTTGAAGTTACTATAGGACTTAATGTACTTGCACACCGCTCCCGATAAATAACCGGCAGTTCTGGTATTCCGTGTCCGTAAGCGTAAGCCGCAACAAAGTTCTTTTCCATCCTGTTGCCCTGGAAATATCCAGGAACAGTTGCCCATTCCAGATCGTTTGCCGAAACACTTGCCAAAGTTGGGCTGGCAAGCGAATAAAATCCCGCTTTTTTAACGGTTAGACTTTGTTTAACAAGTATATCAGTTGGGAAATCCGGATCCAAATTCCACTGGGTAGAAATGCTTCCAAACTCCAACTCATGAGTAAAACTGATGCTTTTCGGGCTGTTTCTTTGAGCTTTTGATGGTAAGAAATGATAGGCTTTTCCGGCTGTATTTAAAGAAACGGCATTTGTACTTTCATCCCATTTATTTTTAAGCTGTTTATGGTATATGGGCTCCGGAAATTGGAAACCAGTTTTGGTTTTAAAAATTTCAGATGTTTTAGAGTTGGGCTTTTCAGGACTGTAAAGAAGTGTATATTCTCCGGAAGGATTATCTGGACTCTGCCAGATGTTGCCTTTTTGTACCAGCATAGATGTTAACTTCCAACCGTCTTTTGAATTATTCCAGATTAACTTTAAGCGTTCATTGCTTAATTCAAGTTTTTCTTGCGCAAAACTATTTAGCGAAATCAATAACAGATAAACAATAAAAACAACACCCTTACTACATCTTTTCATACACTACAATTTGTTCTTAAAAATAAATATTGTTACTTCAGGAATTGGTAATTCCCTTCACTAATTCCATGTTTTATCGATATTATTAATGGGAATGTTCCCACAAATTTCCCATTGTATTAGCAAAATGCCTCGCGGAATCTTATTTTAGAGAACTAGAAGTGTTAATGAAAAAGCATCAAATTACCATAGTTGATATTGCAAAAAAATTGAACCTTTCAAAATCAACGGTTTCCAGGGCATTAACTGATCATCCTAAAGTAAATGCGCAAACCAGGGCTCGGGTATTAGAGTTGGCTAAAAAATTAGACTATCATCGTAATATGCTTGCTACAAGTCTGGTAACGCAGAAAAGCTTCACTGTGGGAATTATCGTTCCGGAATTTTACACCTCATTTTTTACAAAACTAATTATTGGTGCGCAGGAGATTGCTTCACTGAGAGGCTATAATGTTATTGTAAGTCAGTCTAACGAAACGTATGAAACAGAAGTAGCAAATACGAAAGTTATGCTGGCTAATCGTGTTGACGGACTTCTGATTTCATTGACAAAAGAAACCCGCAATTATGACCATCTAAAAATCTTCCAGCGTAAGGGTGTTCCGTTGGTATTTTTTAACCGGGTTTGTAATGAAATGCCCGTTCCTAAAGTAATTGTAGATGACTATGAAGGTGCTTTTAACGCAGTTACACACTTGATAAAAAGAGGGCGCAGACGCATTGCACACCTTATGGGTCCTGATTCTTTATTAATTAGCCAAAAAAGGCTTAGTGGATATATTGATGCGTTGAAAAAAAATAATATCCCCGTTCTTCCGGAGCTTATAATATCTTACGACTTATCTATCGAAAAGGTTAAGATATACGTTTCCTATTTACTTGAAATGGAAAATCCACCTGATGCTTTATTTGCAGTAAACGATCCTGCAGCCATGGAAGCTATGCAGGTTATAATTAAAAAAGGCTGGCGCATACCTGAAGATATTGCAGTTGTGGGTTTTAGCAACGACTATGCGTCTGCTTTAATTCATCCCAGCTTAACAACTGTTGCACAACCGGTTTTTGAAATGGGAAGAGTTGCTGCCGGCCTTTTATTTGATCAGATTGATAAAGAGCAATCTGAATGGAAAGCGATTACTAAAGTTTTAAAAACTGAGCTATTGATACGTAATTCAAGCTAAACTACTTTTTAGCGAAAAACGGAAACACCTCGTTCTCTACGTGTGAATCGCGCATAAACTGATTGATCTTTTCTACTATCTTAGGGTTTTTAGTAGCTATATTATTTTTTTCGGCAGGGTCTTTATCTAAATTATATAATTCAAGCTTCGCATCAGGATTTGTAATGACATTTAATTTTACACCTTTCCATTTTCCCATTCTTACAGCTTGTCTTCCACCTAGTTCATGGAATTCCCAGTATAAATAGCTATGTTTTTTCTGTCCTGTTTTACCTTTTAGAGTTTTTACAATAGATATTCCATCAATATTTTCAGGAACAGGTGTTTGCGCAAGTTCTGCAAATGTAGGCAGCATGTCCCAAAATGCACCGATGTGATTATTGGTAGAACCAGCTTTAACCGTTCCGGGCCAAAATGCAATAAATGGTTCTCTGAAACCACCCTCATAAACATCGCGTTTAACACCTCTAAAACCCCCGTTGCTGTTAAAAAAAGCTGGGTCGTTGCCACCTTCAACGTGGGGGCCGTTATCACTGCTGAAAATCACTAATGTGTTTTTATCTATTCCAAGGGCTTTTAATTTATCGAGAACTTGTCCAACATGGGTATCAAGGCGAGTTACCATTGCAGCGTAGGTTGCTTTTGGATAGGGTTCAAATCGGTAATTATTTGTCTTAAGAGGTTTTGGGATAGCCACCTCATTAAATTTTTTCTTATACATTTCTCTAACGGGATCATTATCCGGAACACGCAAATCTGCATGAGGAAGAATATATGAGAGGTACAAGAAGAACGGATTTCCCTTATTTTGATCTATAAACGACAGGCCCTTTTCATGAATTAAATCTTGAGCATACATATTTTCCTTTTTAGGATTTTCTGGAAAATCAATACGCTTACTATTGTTCCATAAATGGTCTGGGTGGTACGAGTGTGCCTCGGATTGACAATTGTATCCAAAAAATTCATCGAAACCCTGATTTAATGGATCTCCAGATGTGTTTATAAACCCCATACCCCATTTTCCAAAATCTCCCGTTGCATAGCCGGCCTGTTTCATAACTTCTGCAATAGTAACGGAGGTAGCGGGTAAAGGCCATTGTCCTTCCGGCTTAACTGCTTTGTTTCCTCTGATGGGTGTATGACCGGTATGTAATCCCGTCATCAGTGATGTCCGTGAAGGAGCACAAACCGGAGCTCCTGAATAAAATTGCGTGAAGCGCATGCCATTGGCTGCCATTTTATCTAAATTAGGAGTCTGAATTAACTTTTGGCCATAACTGCCCAGATCCCCATATCCTAAATCATCCGCCAGAATAAAAATAATATTTGGTTTGGTTTCTTTTTGTGCATAAGCACCTAAACAACTAGTGGTGATAATAAAAATCCAGACGATATTTTTCATTAGATGGAATGGTTTATATTAGTTAGTACTCCCTGCTTTTTTTTTGAAGATTTTGCTCTCTTATTAAAGTCAAGACACAACTGCAAATAATACTCAAAATCTTTTCTTGTCTCAAATCCCTCAGGCCTTATATAACAATAACCTTTATATCGTTTGCCTTTCATTATCATGGCTTCAAAACCTTTTTTGTGAGTTATTTCTTCGTGTAATATGGGGTCAAAACGACACATCAAATTTCCCCCGCTTACGTTTATGCACATTTTTCCATTTATCATAAAGGTTAAGCCACTAAACATTTCCTTTTCTTCAATTTCCAGATTAGAAATATTAACCAGATATTTTCTTATTCTGTCTGCAAGTTCGGTGTCGTAAGCCATACTTGATAAAAATAGTTTGTATTTGGTGACAAATGGAGCTAGTTATTTATGCCAACTTTCAGTTCATTTAACATTTGTATCGCGGCATTGGCCAGCATCTCTCCACCGCCCGCAGCAATGCGTGAGTTTTCAACTTCATAGCCTCCCTGTAAGAAAGCCTTTTTGGTTGGAACATATGCTATGCTGTTATTAGACATTTCTACTACTATAGTATTTTCAAATGGCGAATTGTTTTTAATGTTCATACCAAACTCTACAAACATTTCCCCGGGTAAAGTTACTATTGCAGTGTTATCTGTTAATCTGAAAACCTGAACATCTAAAGCAACCGTGTTCCCTTTTCCTTCCCGTTTGTAAGATTCCAGGGCCATGTAACGTCGTCTTCTAACGTCATCTAAAAACTTCTTTCGGTCATTGGGTTCCTCACTACGACTTGACAGGCTTTTCTTGTCCAGATTTCTAGCCCAATTCAGATCAGCTTCAGTATATGCTTGTAATGGCACATTCACTATTTTATACCTGGATCCAAGATTTGCATTTTCAGCTTTCAATTTTGGAAGTTCTCTTTTTATTGAACTGTAAAGTGAATCGCCTATTTCTTTTGACTTTGTTTTATGACCACTTTGAGGGCCGGGCTTTGAAAAATCCCAATGGTTAATATTGCCGCAGCAGCCTGTTAAAAAAATAGAAGTAAAATCTTTTCCGTAATCTTTTCTGAAATTTTCTTCCAGCCAGTAAGGATAGTCTGCGCTCACCGAGTTTCTTGATCCTGCCCCGGTATTCTGATAAACCGATCCATATTCTTTTACAACATCAAGGTGCATCGCAAAATTAGTTAAAGCCGACACCGGTTTATTGGTGGTTGCATTGTAAAACATTACTAGGCCAACATCCGGATCAATTGTACCTGCGGGCCTGACAATTTCCGGGTTTAAAAACATGGGGTTAAAGACTACTGAACCATCTTTCATGAAATATCGCCTATTGAATGAAACATTAAACTGCTGCCCGACACCGGATCTTAATGTCACAGGTTTTAAATCTGCTTTGGCTTTAGAAAGCGCTTCTACAATAGCTAATGAGATATCCTTATAACTTCCTGCCATATGGTTATGAGTGGCTGAGACAGTGATATTATTATATGGTATGCCAATAGTTTGGGCTGCTTTTTTTCTTATAGAAACAATATCATTAGGAATAGATATAATATCACATTCTACAAGGGCGAATTGCTCAGCGCCTTGTTTAAATACGATCCCTTTAACATGTAGCGGATCTAGTACTGTTGAGGTATCAGTGGTAATATTAACCACGCCAATACCCATTTGAAGAGGATGATTTACCTGGCTGAAAACAACACCTGCAAACAATAGAAAAAATGAGTTTAGGAAGAACTTTAGCTTTACCATAGGGATAATGATTGAATTATTGTAAAATCTAATTGAACCAGAATAATTAAGTAAATATATCGATACGACCGAGCGTCTGATAATCCAGACTTCTACAATTGTAATATTATCCTCTAAACTTAATGCTATAACATATGCTGGTTTAAAGAAACCTTTAAATTATGTCTATATAACTGCCAGGAATTAAAAATTGTACTTCTGCGCCTTTTTTCTTGCTTTATTAATTGTTAGGTCAATATTTACAACAGCCCCTCCCCTGCGTTTACTTTCATCAGCAGCTTCCATAAATGCATATAACTCGATAGTTTCATTAGCAGGTACCGGGGGATTACCGGTTTGGAAAAACTTAATAATTTCATTCATTAATGCCTTAGTGCCTTTCGCAGATTCAAGCGGGACAATCGCTTTTTCTCCAAAAACAGTTCCGCCATACTTATGTGGACCCGTACGGGTGCCTCTAAAAGAACCTACCCTATTATCATTCCAGACTCCGGTAACCAGATCAGTGTCTTTGGTGGTCACACGTGAAACCTGTTTACACCCCGTGCCCATCACGGTGTATAACATTTCAACTCCATGCATGCCATACCAGAACAAATCCGGATGTGTTTTATCTAAAGCGGCCGGACTGTAAGTTTCAGCTCCAAGTATTTTGCCTAATTTCTCTGGTCGTAAATCAGATAGGTTATGGATGTATCTCATGGAAGATGTGGTGAATGTTGGAGAGTTAAATTTTGCCGAAGCCTCGAAAATAGCTATGGCATCTGCAAGCGAGCCGGCAAATGGCTTATCAATATACATTCGCTTTCCTGCTTTAAAAACTTGTAAGGCCTGCTCTAAATGCAATCGTCCATCATTTGTATTTAATAGTACAAAATCAACTTTTGCTAATAAATCATTAATGGATTCAACAATTTCCACCCCGAATTCTTTAACCTGCCTAATGTAATCTGGTATTCTTTTGGCACTGGATTCTATTTCCCTGCTTCCATATGGATAAGCTGCAACTATTTTATACCCTTTAAAATCAGGATCAGCAGTTGAGTTGTTCAACATTTTGGTAAAATCTATGCTGTGGGAAGTGTCGAGTCCTATTATCCCAATCCTGTTTTGCGAATATGGAATAGCATTTGCTACGGCTGATAAAACATTACCGGACAAGCCTATACTGGCACCCGCTATACCAACTGATTTTATGAATTCACGCCTTTTAGTATTATACATGAGTATGATATTAATGAACAGGATGCTGTTCTCTTTCCAGATACAAACAGTGCATTGGATTTAACAACATTACGATTACTTTTTACTTTTATTATTTCCGATAGCGTATGTTTGAAATTATTTGAATCTGGCAAAAAGATTAAGAAGTTCTTTAACAATCTTATTTGACGCATTTTTCTCTACCTTATTGGTTCCCAACCATGTTTCATAACCTCCAAGTTCATGTTGTTCGGGTGTTGGCAGGTATCCGAAATTTCCATTCGCCAGTTCAATAGTGAATGTTGTTTTAAAAGGACTTTTAGCTTTTATATCCAGGCCGGTCTGCGTAAAAGTTTCAAATGGAATAGCGGCTATACCAAGGTCGCCGATGCTGAAAGCTTGCAGTATAATTTCAATCTTATCGGGCCATTCTTTATCCAGCTGCAATGTGCGTGATGCATAGGCTTTTTCGTTTTTATGGATCGGAGCTTCATTTTCTGGCTTGGCTAAAATTTTGTTGGCATAAGCAATCATTTCAGGAGTAGGCTTTCTTACTGTAAGAGGCAACAGCGATTGGCCTGCCTGTAAACGTACCCAATTGCTGTGTTTTATAGTTTTATAAACACGCAAGACTTCCTGTGCCACATCGTTTGCAACAATTTTTATTTTTGCATAAGATGGGAGTTTTTCAACCGAACCAGCTACATTGATGTTGTTCACATCGCCAGATGTACCGTTTGACATGATGGCTAAAAAAGACGGATCTTGCCGGTCGGCTTTTAACAGCTCCTGAATACGATCTGCAAATACTCCAAAATAGTCCGCAGAGATATCATCGTCAGGTACACCGCCTACGTAGTGCAGTGAATAATTCGCAAGCAAAGCAATGGGACGTCCTGTTATTGATTGTACGGATAGAAATGAAACTTGCGGGTCTGTAGGCCCCGCGGGCTCAAGCAGTTTTGAATTGCCAACTCCGGGATTCATTAACACCTTATCCTGACCTCCGAACGGGTTTGGTAACGGAGTACCGGGTTTCATTTTCCAGCGCCGGTTAAACACGTGTTGCGGTACATTCCCTACTCCCCAGCCAATACGGGCAGGTTCGAGATTATTCATTGCCACACGTACCCCATCTGCAATGCGGCGAGCCAGAAATGTTTGATATTCATCCAATATGCCCGTCTTATTATAACCTCTTCTCTTTTCACCAACTCCACCTGCACTGGTGGCAGAATGGGTATGTGTAGATGACATAAGCATGTTTTGCTTAGGTAATCCCGTTGTTTCGCTTATCAAACGTTTAGCCTGATCAAAAACCTCCTGGTTAACTCCAACATTATCAACAACTACAAATACCAAACGGGTTTCTCCATCATCTAATGCTAAACAGCGGGCATGCAACTGATCATGAATGTGTGCTGCGGGAGGCGGCACTCCGAAATTACCCACAATACCATCTCCCAAAGGTGGCGTAATATTGCTAGTTGAGGCGCCGGCTTTAAATATTTTGCTATTACCCGATGCGGGTTGAGCATGGATATCTATGATGCTGACAAGCAATAGAAGCAACGTGATTTCCATTTTTATATATCTCATGTTATTTAATCTAAGTATTTAGTTCGATTTTTAAATTTGCTAAAAGGGTAAACAGCTTTCTATTAATTACACCTTGGCGATAAATTTAAGATCTTAAATATAAGATGCCTCCACAATATTTAATAATACCATTTAACGCTTTTTTAATACTTTTTTCTGTTATTCCTAATTTTAAAGTCTTCTCATTCAAATTTCCTAAAACCAGCGATGGTTACTAAGTTTCGTAATTTTGATTATAATTATGCCTATGAATAATTTATATATTAAAAGATTCGCATTGTCTAACTCTGCCTTCAAACCACCTTACATGTTTGGCTCTTTGTTCATGTTAATCATATGTTTCCTTTCTGCTTTTACTGTATTTAAAAACCCCAAGGCAAAAGAGACTCCTAATATTATCTTAATTGTAGCGGACGATCACGGAACTGATGCAATAGGCTGCTACGGCAATCCTGTTATAAAAACTCCTAATCTGGACAGGCTTGCAGCTGAAGGTACACGATTTACGAATGCATTTTGTACCACAGCAAGCTGTAGCCCAAGCCGCTCGGTTATCCTTTCAGGAATGCAAAGCCATACCAATGGAATGTATGGATTAGAACATTCCATTCATCATTTTAAATCTTTTGATAATCTCAGATCGCTTCCTGTTGTACTAGCAGAAAACGGATACCGGACAGGGCGGGTAGGGAAATTCCATATCGCACCAGAGGATGTCTATAAATTTCAAACGGCATTATCTGCAGGTACAGCAAATGATCCGGCTTCACTAGGCCGTAATGCCCTGGAAATGGCTGAAATAAGTAAGGGGTTTATCTCTGAAAAAAATACCAAACCGTTTTTTCTCTACTTTGCAACAGATGATCCGCACCGCTCTAATACCATTTTACCCAATGGAAAGCCAGATTTTAACGCAAACCCGGGGGCAAATCCTTTTGGAAACCGAAAAGAAGGTTATAAAGGAATTACGGAAAATGAATATACTCCCAAACAAGTAATTGTACCGTCCTTTCTTCCCGATAACCGGCAATGCAGGGAAGAGCTCGCTCAATATTATCAATCTGTTTCCAGATTAGACCAGGGTATCGGACGTCTCATTCAAATTCTTAAAGAAACAGGTAAATATGAGAATACCGTTATTATGTATATTTCTGATAACGGCGTTGCTTTTCCAGGTGCTAAAACTACTCTTTATGACCCCGGAATACGATTGCCATGCATTGTCAGAGATCCTGCACAAACCACAAAAAGTGTAGTAAATCAGGCAATGGTGAGTTGGGTGGATATAACTCCAACCATTCTGGACTTTGCCGGAATAACTACTTCAAAAGAAAAATATCACGGACGATCTTTTAAAAATATACTTCCACAAAAAAATCCGCAGGGATGGGATGATATCTATGCTTCGCACTCATTACATGAAATTACGATGTATTATCCCATGAGAGTTGTTCGGACACGAAATCATAAATTGATTTACAACATAGCACATGAATTGCAATTTCCCATGGCGCTGGATCTTCAGGAATCCTATACATGGAAAAGTATCGTACAAAATAAGAATCCTTTTTTTGGGAAAAGGAAGATAGCAGACTTTCTTCACAGACCTGAGTTTGAGCTGTATGATCTAAAAAAGGATCCAAATGAAATTATTAACGTCGCTAAAAACCCTGACTATAAAAAGGTTTATAATGAACTATTGGTAAAACTGAAAAATTTCCAGGAGAACACCAATGATCCCTGGTTTCATAAGTGGGAGTATGAATAAAGCTAATTATGCAACTGATATTCCAAAAGACTGTTTGTAATTTTTATCTTATGTTTATTTTCACAAACATTAAAAAAAATAAAACCACCTGCCTGAAATTACGTTCCTAATACAACAAGTTAAATAGCTTGAACTAAACAATCATCTTATAAAAAACTATTTATTATGGAAAACGTAACAAACACAGATCAGCGAATGCTGACAGGAATGTTCAGAGACAGAGAAAGCGCAGAACGTGCGTATGATTCATTACATTCAAGAGGTTACACTCAGGACGAAATCAATCTGATGATGTCTGACGAAACCCGTGATACGCATTTTAAAAATTCAGATCAGGATACTGATTTAGGAAGCAAAGCCCTAGAAGGTGCAGGTACAGGTTCTGCAATAGGTGGAACTGCCGGTGCAATAATAGGTGCAATTGCAGCTATTGGTACTGCTATAGCAATTCCAGGATTAGGTTTGGTAGTTGCCGGACCTCTGGCTGCTGGCTTAGCAGGTGCTGGAGCAGGTGGTTTAACAGGTGGTGTAGTTGGAGCGTTAATCGGTTCAGGTATCCCTGAAGAACGTGCTCAACATTATGAGTCTGGAATTAAAGAAGGTGGTATTGTTATGGGTGTTAAGCCTCGTAACCAGGAAGATGCTGACTATCTTGAAAATGACTGGAAAAACAACAAAGGCGAGCATATTTATCGCTAGTTGTTATTATAATAATAAGTTAGTCCGTCGGAATTCCGGCGGACTTTTTTTTTGCCTGTTAAACTCTAATTGTTATACAGGGCCCATATTCTTAAATACAATGAACATGTTTCTAAATTAAGCACCTATCTATACTGGCGAATGAATTACTTATAACTTACCCGCAAAAACCTGCTGTTCACCGAAAAGTTCCCGCCATCAGCCTAATTGTTATGTGGCGCCCTGAATACAGAGCCTACATTTGAGCCATCAAAACAAATAAACAAACTCAAAAACAACAGGTATGAAAAATTTAACAACTTTAACCGCAGCATTATTAATGGTTTTATCATTCAGCGCTTTTGCTGCCGATGAATCAAACAATCAAAAACTAAACATGAATTACGCTTTAAAAACGTACATGGATGCAGTAACTCACGGTAAAATATCAGGGCTTTCTGAAATATTGGATACAGATGTAAAATTCACTAACACACGGGGTAATAAAATTATTAATTACAATAAATCAGAAATTTTACGCTCATTTAATGATAATCAAAACATTGCGCAAAACTGTAGCACTGATTATAGAGTGATGGAACTGAATTCAACAATCACTATAGTAAAAGTGGTTATGAAGTACGAGGAATTTTCTAAAATAAGTTATGTAAGTATGGCGAATACTACAAAAGGATGGAAAATAACCAACGTTTCCAGTTCATATCTTTAAGTAGATTTAAATCTGTTACCAGCTATTACCCCAAAGTATAGGTATAGGTTTAAATCAAACATCATATTTATATAAAGGCCCTTTCTGGGCCTTTTAATTTTTATCCTAATTCTTTTTTTAAGAGTAAGTTTATTTCTGAAGCGTGAGTAAACACACAAAAATGCCCACCTCCTTCAATTATATAATCAGGTTTAATTAAACTTACCGGGAAAGTTCGGTCCTTACTTCCGTGAATCTGTAAAGATCTTTTAACAATTTCTATATTTTCCCATCGGCTTATTTGTTTTATTGCCCATTTTAAAAATACAGGATCTGTTTGCTTCAGAAAAGATGCAATTAACTGCCTTCCCTTATTATCCACCGGACCAAAAAACCAATATAGAAAAGGCAGGGTTACCGAAAGCAATGCCGAATGTAAGAATTTGTAAAGTCTTAATTTTCCTGCAATACGGTAAATAGCAGGCAGATTTTTTTGCGTATGTATCGTAGAAAATAAAATAAGGAGCTCGGGCTCAACAATTTTACTTATTTCAATAGCTACTAATCCCCCCAGGGAAAGTCCGGCTAACATAAATGGTTTGGTGGTATCTATATTATATGATAAGTATTTAGCATAGGCATCTATGGATTCATATCCTTTTACCGGCTCCCATGGAATATGTTGCATTTCATATCCGTCAGGAAGACTGATTTTTTCAAAAGCCCTTTCATCTGCACCCAGACCACTCAGAAAATAAACGATCATGTGATCAATAGAATTTACAAATTATCATGTGGTAGGCTTGAACAACTTTTTAGTACAAAACAATTAAAAATAAGTTAGAAAGGAGGTATATTAGTCAAGGTTTATATTCTTTAATTAACTGCATGGTAAGATACTTCCTCAAAATAAAACAAATAATCATGAGTAAAAAGCCTGTTTTATTATCCCTGTTTTGTGTATTAAGCTTTACTGGTTTTGCACAGCATAAAGACAATTTATCCCAGGTATTTATTTATAAAAAAGTAGACACTACATCTTTAAAAATGGAGGTTTTGTATCCCAAAACCATAGAAAAAGATAAAAAATACCCTTGTATTGTATTCTTTTTTGGCGGAGGCTGGTTAAGCGGAAATGTTAACCAGTTCAGGGAACAATCTAATTATTTGACTAAAAGAGGAATGATATGTTTTTTGGTGGATTACCGAGTTCAATCCAAACATCACACTACACCTTTTGAGTCTTTAAAAGATGCCAAATCTGCGATACGATATATTCGAAAAAATGCAGATCGCTTTCATATCAATGCAGATGTTATTGTAGCGTCAGGAGGATCTGCCGGAGGTCATCTGGCTGTGGCAACTGCCTTAATTGATGGATACAACGACTTAACCGATGATCTTTCCATTAGTACAAAACCCAATGCGTTGGTTTTATTTAATCCGGTTATTGATACTGGTCCGGCCGGATATGGGTTTGACCGAATGGGAAATGAATACAAAAACTTTTCCCCTTTACACAACATTAAAAAGAATGCCCCACCAACTATAATTTTTTTGGGGACAAAAGACAATTTAATACCGGTAGAAACCGCCCGCTATTATAAAACGGTAATGGAAAAAGTTAAAAGTAGATGTGATTTGATTTTATATGAAGGACAGGATCACGGCTTTTTTAATAAGAAAGAATTCTCAGATAAAACTATAATTGAAGCTGATAAATTTTTAACGTCTTTAGGTTTTTTGAAGAAGGAGGAAAAATAACCTTAAACTTATTATAAATATTATTCAACCTGTAACAACACATTTTATTTTTTGTCTAAAATTATAACATGACCTAATTATAAATTAGCCACTACATATATTAAATGGACCTTTTAGCTAAAAAACAACCCGGTATAAAACCTAAAAGGAGTAAATCCCGCGAGTGGGTTGATGCTATATTGTTTGCAGTAATTGTTTCAACCATCATCAGGGGACTTCTATTTTCAGCTTATGCTATTCCTTCAGGTTCCATGGAAGGCACATTGTTAACAGGTGATTATTTATTTGTCAGTAAAGTTGCTTACGGGCCAAGAATGCCAATAACACCTGTATCTATTCCATTTTTGGAGTCAACAGTAACAAGTAATAATATCAAAACGTATTGGGACGGGATACAATTACCCTATTTCCGGTTGCCGGGATTAGCTGAAGTTAAAAAGGGTGATATTGTTGTATTTAATTATCCGCCTGAGGCTGGTATTAAACCCGTAGATATGCGCACTCATTACATCAAGCGTTGTCAGGCAGTTCCGGGCGATGTGCTTACCATTAATAACTCTCAGGTTTATGTAAACGGATTACCAGTAAAAAATGCAGTTAAAGCTCAAACCTCCTATCGGGTTATTACGGATGGGAATGACCTTAACCCTGAGCTTCTTAGCGACCTGCATATTGAAATATTCCAACAATTAAGCAATACAGAATATGTAATGATCATCCCTGCTGATAGTTATGAAAATTTCACAAGCCGCTCTAATATCAAATCCAGCACTGCAATCATTGCACCAAAGGGACTATGATGAAAACACCTTTCCGCATACTAATTTATTTAAATGGAACATAGACAACTATGGCCCAATTACTATTCCAAAAAAAGGATGGAATATAAAACTCAACGACTCCACTATGGCTTTATACGGTCGGTCGATAGAATTCTATGAGCAAAATAAGGTTACCCAAAACGGGAAGGATGTTTTTATTAATGATAAAAAGACTAACTCCTACATTTTTAAACAGAATTATTATTGGATGATGGGAGACAATCGCCACAATTCGTTGGACTCACGTTCGTGGGGATTTGTTCCAGAAGACCACGTTGTTGGTAAAGCGATGATTACCTGGTTTAGTACAGACAGCACTGAAACGCCATTATATCGCATCCGGTGGAATAGGATATTAAAGTCAATTAAGTAATTCTTTTTACTCCTTCTTTATTCTGAATAGGTAATCCATGCATGATATTGCGTTAATTAAAATATTTCCGCATATTAGCGCATAGATATTTAAACACGCCTGATTTAATTAGCTACATTATGAAGATAGCATTACGGGTAATTACTATTTTAATTCTAGTATCTGCTTTGAAAGGCACAAAGTTTGGACAGTCGTCCATTTCTCTAATAACGGGGCAAATAGTTGATGAAACAGAAAAGCAATTACCTGCTGCAACGGTTTCATTGGTAGATATAAATAATAAAGAGATTTTTAAAATTTATACAGATGTTACCGGGCGTTTTAGTATTTCCAGGTCGTTAAAGGGGGATTATAGGTTGGTTGCCCGATACACAGGTTACAAAGAATACAGATCCGAAATCTTCACACTTGCTGATAAAAATTTTGGAATAATTAAAATGACTCCAGTTAGTCAAACTTTAGGGGAAATAGTAATTACCGGGACAAAAGATGTGATAACTATGGAAGGTATGCCATCGTTTACAATGTATCAAAAAGCATTGATGCTCAAGGCGTTAGTGCATTCGAGGTGCTAAGAAAGGTGCCGGGTGTCTATATTGACAATGATAGAACCATAATGTTAAATGGTAAAGCAGGTATAATGATCACGATAGATGGCAAGCAGACTCATCTGTCTGGTGCCGAATTGATCGACCTTCTAAAATCCATGCCCTCATCCAGTATTAAAACTTTTGAATTGATGAGTAGCCCCAGCGCGAAGTACGATGCATCCGGAGCAGCTGGTATGATCAATATCAAAACCAATAAAATAACAATCAAAGGCTTCAACGGAACGTTAACCAGTGGTCTTAACTATGGATCAACTTTGAAACATACTCAGGACATTTCATTTAATTACAGAAAGGATAAAGTCAATTTATTTGGAAGCTATAATCATTTTCTGGGATACCGAACATATGAATATGACTCGTACCGGCTGCAGGAAGGGAAAATGTTTGACAGCCAAACTGATGATACCGATAAACGTATGAATATGGGCTCTCGTGTAGGGTTCGATTATGACATTAACAAAAAGAACACCATCGGAGTGTTATTGAATGCTGCCTCAATTTTTGGAGGGGGATTAACTCAAACCAAAACTAATATTGGTCAAGGTACAACTACAGTGATTGATCAGGTTTTAGATGCCGAAAATGATTATTACCATCAGAAAACCATGCGGTATACAGCCAACGTAAATTATAAATATGAAGATACAATTGGCCACAGAATTAATTTCGATTTGGATTATGGAAGCTTTGATAAAGGCAGTGGTAGCCGGCAATCTAATATGTATTCAAAACAAACTAATGTTTTAAATCAAAATCTTTATCGAACTTTAAATGATATTGACATAAGCCTCAAAGGTCTAAAGTTCGACTACGCTACAAACTTTTTTAAAGGCAAAATTGAAACAGGGCTAAAATATTCTGATATCGTATCTGATAATGACGTGCAATTTTATCATCGGCTGCCAACTCGCGATAGCGTGGATGACCGTAGAACCAGTACATTTAAATATACAGAGCGAGTTGCCGCTACTTATTTGAATTATCTAAAAACGTTAGGCAAATGGGGCCTTATGTTCGGAATGCGAATGGAAAGTACCACATCGGGCGGGGTGCTTAGATATCTAACTAATGGCCTTCCAAAGGAAGAAAGAACTCCAAGAAATTATACCAATTTCTTCCCGTCCTTTAGTATATCGGTTAAAGCAAATAAAAACGCAGGAGTCTCCCTTGCGTACTCCAGACGAATTGATCGTCCCTCCTATCCGGACCTGAATCCGTTTGTTTACTTATTGGATGATGTTTCTTACTGGCAGGGAAACCCTGACCTTCTGCCCCAAATGACTCACAGAGCGACTCTTCAATATCTTTATAAAAGTTCAACTATCATCGGACTTACATATTCTCATACGGACCAATACAGCACCCGGGTAAATGATGGTATCCCTGGGGGAATAATTATTTTCAGGCCATTAAATCTAGGAGTTCAAAAAAATATTTCTTTGGCACTTACCAGAAGTATGGCTATCAATAAATGGTGGGATTTGTACGCTAATGGTACCGTTTATAGGTTACACAACATAGTCTCGCTTGACCAGTTAAGAAATTTCAATTTGAAGCAGACCGCCGCGCGGATGAATTTACAGCACACATTTAAATTACCTTCTAAATTTACAGCGGAACTCTCCGGGTCTTTTACTAGCAAAAGGCTTATCGGTGCTAATGAAATAGCTATGGGGAACAGTCAGGTAGATATCGGTTTTCAGCGAAAATTTTTAAAAGACAGGGCAACATTAAGAATGGTTGTTAATGATATTTATAAGGGGAACCAGTCAAATTCTGTGCAAAGCTATGAGGGCTTTTACTTAAAGAATTATGGTTATTATGAATCCCGCCAGGTAAGGCTTAACTTTACGTACAGGTTTGCGGATAGCAAAGTAAAAGGTCCGCGGACCAGAAGTTCATCATTAGAGAATGAAAGTAACAGGGGGTATGTAAAATAAACTGTGTCATTAGTCTCAAGCCCCCAGCCCTCCAAGGCTAAGGGGGCGGTGCCAGTCAATTCAAATCTAGCTTCATTCTTCCAGGAAACCAAATGGCTAGTTTTTGAGCGGTCTGTCCCCAAT
>DATLXK010000072.1:0-5737 GCA_035575925.1 Sphingobacteriaceae bacterium | reverse complement strand
CGCTGATGAACTGGATGAAGAAAACCAAAGACCCGCTTGCATTTAGCAAAGAAGATATTTTTGAAACCTATCCTTTTTATGGCAACCCCGATGGCGACCATCCGGATGCTAAGACGTTTAAATTACACATGAAAGTTTATTAAATTGTTTTCCGATTTTACATTATGAGAATTACTAAAGTTTTTTACTTTAACGTTTTACTGATCACTGTCTTATTTGCTCAAAACTTATCTGCACAGAACCCTACTTCAAAAACTAAAGCTATCCGCTTAGAAGCCGGCGAAAAATGGTGGGGAGGTGCTGTTTCAGAAAGCCATAAAGCACCCTATAGCCAAAATTATTCCATCAATCTTTATGGCGATAATAAATCAAATCAGGCTCAACCCTTATTATTATCAAATACGGGGCGATACATTTGGAGTGAAGAGCCATTTGGTTTTTCTTTTACGAATAACGAATTAATAATTGATGAGACTCATGGAAATGTGCAAGAAGGCAGAGCAGGTAAATCCCTTCCCGAAGTTTATAAATTCGTAAGTCAGAAATATTTCCCAGGAAGCGGAAAAATGCCGGATAAATTATTGTTTACCAGTCCGCAATGGAATACCTGGATTGAATTAACCTACAACCAGAATCAGGATGATATTCTGAAATATGCCCGAAGTATTATTTCGAATGGTTTTGAACCTGGAGTATTGATGATAGACGATACCTGGCAGGAAAATTACGGAATGTGGAATTTCCATCCCGGCCGTTTTCGCGATCCCAAAGCAATGATGGATGAATTGCATAAAATGGGGTTTAAAGTAATGTTATGGATCTGCCCCTTTGTAAGTGCGGATACTCCCCCCTATCGCGAATTAAAGGCTAAAAAAGGCTTATTGCAGGAAAACAATGGCACACCTGGTTTAAATTATCAAAATGCAAAAACAGAACCTTCTATTATTAGGTGGTGGAACGGAGCAAGTGCCGTTTTAGATTTAACCAGCCCTGCCGGAATAGATTGGTTTAAAGCACAAATGGACAGATTGCAGAAAGATTATGGTGTAGACGGATTTAAATTAGATGCGGGTGATAGTAATTATTATCCGGCCAATGCCATCACTTATAAACAAATAACGCCTAATGCACACACTGAAGTTTTTGGGCAAATAGGATTGAATTACCCTTTAAATGAATACCGTGCGATGTGGAAAATGGGCGGGCAAGCTATTGCAGAACGCCTGTGGGATAAGGGCCATGATTGGGAAGATCTTCAAAAATTAATACCACAAGTTGCATCCCAAGGACTAATGGGATATGCCTTTACCTGCCCGGACATGATTGGTGGAGGACAATGGACCGCATTTCTTAACAATGCAGTAATTAAACAAGATTTAGTAGTTCGCTCTGCACAATGCCATGCTTTAATGCCCATGATGCAGTTTTCTGTAGCGCCATGGCGGGTTTTGGATGCTAATCATTTAAGTGCAGTAAAGGATGCAGTAGCATTGCGAAAGAAATTCACACCTCTGATTATGCAGCTTACCGAGCAGGCAGCTAACTCAAATATCCCCGTTATGCGCCACATGGAATTAGAATTTCCTAATCAGGGTTTTGCAGAAGTAAAAGATCAGTTTATGCTGGGCGATAAAATAATGGTTGCCCCAATGGTAACCGAAGGGCAAAGCAGACAGGTAATAATTCCCAAAGGGAAGTGGCGTGCCGATGATGGAAAAATATTCAAAGGGCCCATAAAACAAACCATTCAAGTTCCCCTTAATCGTCTTCCTTATTTCGAAAAGCTTTAATGAAGTAAAAACTAAGCCATCTTACACTACATACACGGTTTCCTAAAATTCAGTATAAATATTTTACAGCAATAAAATGAACTCCAGACGAACCTTTATCAAAAATGCTGCCGCGGCAGGATTAATAACAGCTATGCCTGATAGTATGATTGCTTTTGCAGAGGCAAATTCTCCCAAGGAAAAAATTTGGGCATCTCTTATACACCTGAGTTTTAATATGTGGGAAGATAACAATTATGTAAATCCAGAAAACAGAAAAATGGTTACGCTAAGGCAATACGATCCGGTTTTACGGGTAAGTGAGCCTTTATGGAATGATTCGATTAAAAAAATGGCGGCTGAAAAGCTGAATATGGTAGTTATAGATTTAGGCGATGGCGTAATTTATGACAGCCATCCCGAAATTGCCGTAAAAAATGCCTGGACAACCTCCAGGTTACGGGCTGAAGTAGCCAAATTAAGAAAGATGGGTTTGGAGCCTATTCCTAAATTGAATTTTTCTACTGCTCATGATACCTGGTTAAAAGACTATTCTAAAATGGTTTCTACCGAAACGTATTATAAGGTTTGTAAGGAGCTCATTGCAGAGGTGGTAGATATATTTGGTAAGCCAAGATTGTTTCATATCGGGTATGATGAAGAAACGGCTAACGATCAACGTTATTTTGATTATGCGGTAATTCGTCAGCACGATTTATGGTGGAAAGATTTTCATTTTTTCGTTGATGAAGTTGAAAAGCATAATGCCCGTGCCTGGATATGGTCTGATATGGCTTGGCACAATCCTGATGTCTTTTTTAAAAAAATGCCTAAATCTGTAGTACAGAGCAACTGGTATTACGATGCGAGTTTCGATAAAAACGACATGAAGAACAAGTTTATACAGGCCTACCTGAGATTAGAAAAAGAAGGTTACGATCAAATTCCTTGTGGCGGATATTTTGAAAACTGGTGGGACAAGTTTATAGATACCAATATTATAGATACCGTAAAACTTGCCAATGAAAATTTTACAGATTCAAGGTTTTTAGGATTTTTGCACACCTCATGGAGACCCACTACCGAACCTTACAGAGCAACCATACTTGATGGTTTGGAACTAACCGGAGATGCAAAAAAATGGTATAAGAAAAACAGGAAAAAAGCGTAATACAACATGGAAAGAAGAGATTTTATAAAAAAAATAGCTGTAGCAGGAGCAATAAGTACGATTCCTGATTTCCTGATGGCTAATCCTAATTCCTTTGCCCATAAAGAAAAAATCTGGTCATCATTATTACATCTGAGTTTTAATATGTGGG
Organism: Sphingobacteriaceae bacterium; assembly: GCA_035575925.1. Classification (GTDB taxonomy): domain Bacteria; phylum Bacteroidota; class Bacteroidia; order Sphingobacteriales; family Sphingobacteriaceae; genus DASWTL01. Next base: position 2,646 of record DATLXK010000072.1, on the reverse strand, counting down.
AAGATCATGATCGTTGGTTATCAGTACCTGATGCCAATCCGAATATGATAGCCAGGGTATTTGACCCTAATTTACGCCTAAGCGAGCCTTTATGGAATGATGCATTAAATAAAATGGTTGCCATGGGGCTTAATATGGTGATTATCGATCTGGGCGATGGAGTTATTTATGACAGTCATCCTGAAATAGCTGTAAAAAATGCCTGGACAAAGAGCAAGCTACGCAATGAGCTTGCCCGCGTCCGTAAAATGGGTCTTGAACCTATACCTAAACTCAATTTCTCTACCGGACATGATGCCTGGCTCAAAGAGTATGAGCGTATGGTTTCTACAGAAAAATACTACCAGGTATGTAAAGAGTTAATAGCCGAAACCATGGAGCTGTTTGACAAGCCCCGCTTTTTTCATATTGGTTATGATGAAGAAACCGCACAGAATCAAAGACATTATGATTATGCCATCATCCGTCAGCACAACCAGTACTGGAAAGATTTTAACTTTTTTGTGAACGAAGTAGAAAAAGGTGGTGCCAGAGCTTGGATATGGTCTGATATGGCCTGGCACAACCCCAATACCTTCTTTAAAAATATGCCTAAAACAGTTATTCAAAGCAATTGGTATTACGAAAATAATTTTCAGGATCTGAATAACAAATTTGTTAAGGCATATTTACGTTTAGAAGCCGAGGGATATGATCAAATACCCGCCTTCGGATATTACGAAATAGAAAAAGGCAGGTATGCAGATAGAAATAGTATAAACACAGTACAATTTGCTGAAAAGAACTTTACCGATGCCAAAGTTTTAGGTTATATGCATACCTCCTGGAGGCCTACTATGGAAGTTTACAGGAAAGATATTCTCACTGGATTGAATTTAACAGGGGAAGCTAAACAATGGTATCTGCAAAATAGAAAATAATCCATGCCAAATAAAGTGAATTTGTTTTATGTATTAATCGTGTTGGTTTTTTCGTCTTTCGGCTGTGCTAATCAAGTCAGAGAGACAGACATTAACAGGAAAAATAAACAATGGACTTCTGATGAAGTAAATAGCTGGTACCAGGATAAAGGATGGTTGGTTGGATGTAATTATATTCCCGCAACTGCTTCTAATCAGTTAGAAATGTGGCAGGAAGATACATTTGATCCTACAACCATTGACAGGGAACTACAGCTTGCTAAATCATTGGGGTTTAATTCTGTACGGGTATTTCTGCATGATCTGTTGTGGCAACAGGATTCTGTCGGGTTTGTTAAAAGGGCTGATCAGTTTTTAGATATCGCTCATAAACATAAGTTGGGAACCATGTTTGTTTTATTGAATGGAGTTTGGGATCCGAATCCTAAATTCGTAATTATTTTACAGAACCTAATTTTTCACAGCTATCTTAGTAAGTTTCAGTTGAAATGAAATCAATACAAAAAGGATTACCTAAAGAATTCGATAAATCATTTACTGTTTATCAGGAGATAGGCCAGTTCTTTCCGTATCCGTGGCATTATCATCCGGAATATGAATTAGTCCTGGTTAGAAAAAGCACCGGACGTCGTATGGTTGGCGATAATATTGGCTTTTTTGAAGAGGGAGATTTAGTGTTTCTTGGCCCTATGCTGCCGCATGTTTGGGTTAATGATGAACAATTTCTTAATGGAACTGCCGAATGTTCTGCAGATGCTGTGGTCATTCATTTTGATGAAAAATTTCTGGGTAAAGAGTTTATGCAAATACCCGAGATGGAGCCGTTTAAAAAATTTCTTTATCTGTCTAAACGAGGAATAAGTATAAAAGGAGAAGCCAGAGATACTATAAATAAATTAATGGAAGATATTATTGATAAAAGAGGATTAAAACGTTTATCAATACTTCTTGACATCTTCGATACTTTATCAATCAATACAGAATATGAATTTTTAGCCAGCCCTTCTTTAATACAGAATCTGCCTTTCGAAACATCTGAACATCTGAAAAAAATTAACGGCTATATATTAAACAACTTTCAGGAAGACATCTCATTGGTTGACATCTCAAATGTTGCTAATATGGCACTTACAACTTGCTGCAACTTTTTTAAAAAACATTATCGATTAACTTTTAAAGAATATTTAAATACTGTTAGAATAGGCCATGCCTGTAATTTATTATCAGAAAAAGATATCAATATTAGAGAAATTTCTTATGCATGCGGCTATAACAATATGGCAAACTTTAATAAGCAATTTAAAAAGTTAAAACACATGTCTCCCAGAGAGTATAGAAAAAAGCTGGACTTGCAATAAACTTGGGAACGTTCCAAGTTCTTAATCTTGCCGCAACTTATCCCGCTGTAGTGAAACATCTTGATCATTACATTAAAGAAGCACATATTGAGAATCAGTTCTTTCCTTTTTTAAGCAGGGTAGAAGGTAAATAATACTCTTAGAATATGAAGGTTGAATTCATCAAAAGTTAATTTTTTGATAAGTTAAGTGGAAAGACGATAAAAAAATTACCAAAGTAATTTGATGTATAACACTCCCCAATATCGAGACCAAAAGTTCGGTTTGTTAAGTTAATAATTTGTGATGATTTTCTTTCATTATGCTGCGATTTTGGATAGAGATTCCGCGTATCTGTTATTGGGCGATTGCTTGGTTGTATGATGTGT
>DATLXK010000071.1:0-20631 GCA_035575925.1 Sphingobacteriaceae bacterium | reverse complement strand
ACACATCATACAACCAAGCAATCGCCCAATAACAGATACGCGGAATCTCTATCCAAAATCGCAGCATAATGAAAGAAAATCATCACAAATTATTAACTTAACAAACCGAACTTTTGGTCTCGATATTGGGGAGTGTTATAGAACTGCTTATATCGTTATATGGTACCCGATTAAAAAGAGCTTTTTTGCGTCCCAAAACTAAAGTAGTTAAAAGAAGAAACTTTCAAGAACCACGTCAACCGGGCATATTTTAAACCTGATGTAGAGACTAACAATTTATTTAATCATTCGTAGGTTGTCAATTCGATAACACGTAAAAAATAGCAGAAAAAAACTAATACATTACTTCTTAATACGTTTTGCTTTCCACATAAAGAAACCAGTAATTGAAAGCAAAGGAGCACTTAACCCAGCAAAACAAAAAAGTAATTTAACTAACACACTTTCAAATTCCACCAAATGAAGTACACCTACAATACTTGCTATTTTAGTTTTTGTACTACCGTCTGAGGTCAATCTTAAAGTAGATATTTCGCCAGTACTGGGCTGGATTTTAACTTCATTATAATATTGAGTCCAATAAAATGATTGTCTTTTTACTTTGCCATTAATAACTAAGGGCTCTGAACTATTGGCGGGGTACCGAATGTATGTAGGAGTATATTCAGGATACCTTTTATGCAGTATGTTAAGGGCACTATCCAATGAAAATTTAATTGGCTGGTTTACAGAATTGGAAGGAGCATGATGTTCAATATTATCAAAACTTATTAATATTCCAGTAATAACAAGAATGAAATTTAGCAATAAAGCCCAAACAGAGACATATCTATGCAATGAAGAATTGAATGCTCTCTTTGAATGACGGTTAAACGGGATTTTAAAAAGTAATACTTTATAAATCTTTTTTCCATAGAATATAGTGCCTGTTATTAAAGAGATAAGAAAAACCCAGCCCACAATAAAGACAATTATCATCCCGGCTTTTCCCGCTTGAAAAGAGGAGTGGAAATCTAAAATCCAATTAACCCAAGTTGCATTCCTATTGACAATTTTTAAAACTTTTCCATTGGATGGATGCATAAATGCCAGAGAGTACTTGTTATTGTATTTGAGGCTAAATATGAGCGTTTCCTTCGGATCCCTGGAAAAGCGAATTAATCTAAGACTTCGATTCGGATAGGTCGATGTAAGAGTCTGATATGATTTGTCTATGGATATGGGCTGATTGTTTTCCACAGTCCATGATTTTCTATGTTCAAACGCTTGGATTTCCTTGTGAAATACTAAAATGGCTCCCGTGATTCCCATAACAAGAATTAAGGAGCCTGCAACTAGCCCGCACCATCTATGGATTTTATAAAGTTTTTTTTTCAAAGGTTGTTTAATTGATAGATGTGCTTAAGTCGTTATTCCATACACTGCATAAACAAATACTTTTGATCTACGCGTATTGTAGGGCGAGCTTGCTTCCCACTAACATGTCCTTCAGAAAAGATAAAAGCATGGTGTAACGGTCATCCATAATTCATCCTCTCTAAATCCAAACTTCCCCGGCGGCGCAGAATATTCCATTAAAAAGCCGGCTTGAGAAAAATCTCAGCCGGCTTTTTTTAAAGCATAATAATTATTTCCCCAGTTTTGCCTTTAGATTTTCATCTATAGCCTCCAGGAATTCTTCGGTGTATAAATAATCTGTACCGTGTTCAACTTTTGGTTTCACAGTAATAGCAAGGTCTTTGGTCATTTTTCCGCTTTCTACGGTTTCAATACAAACCTGCTCAAGCGTGTGGCAGAAATTAATCAATTCCTGGTTGTTGTCTAGCTTGCCGCGAAACTCCAGTCCTCTTGTCCATGCAAAGATAGATGCGATAGGGTTTGTTGAAGTAGGGTTGCCTTTCTGATGTTCGCGAAAGTGGCGTGTTACCGTACCATGCGCTGCTTCAGCTTCCATGGTTTTTCCATCAGGAGTAACTAATGTAGAAGTCATTAACCCTAAAGAGCCAAATCCCTGTGCTACCGTGTCCGACTGCACATCACCATCATAATTTTTACATGCCCAAACAAAATTGCCATTCCATTTTAAAGCAGAAGCAACCATATCATCAATCAGGCGGTGCTCGTAGGTTAACCCGTTTGCATCAAATTCAGTTTTAAATTCCTTTTCGTACACTTCTTGGAAAATATCTTTAAAACGTCCATCGTATTTTTTCAAAATGGTGTTCTTGGTGGAAAGATATAACGGCCATTTTTTCATTAAGGACTGGTTAAAGCATGCACGTGCAAATCCAAAAATAGACTCATCCGTATTATACATGGCTAATGCAACACCATCGCTTTGAAAATTAAACACTTCAAAAGATTGTTCTTCTCCGCCATCTTCGGGTTTAAATGAGATCGTGAGTTTCCCTTTTCCTTTGGTTAAAAAGTCTGTAGCCCGGTACTGATCACCAAAGGCATGACGCCCGATGCAGATTGGAGCAGTCCAATTGGGCACCAAACGAGGTACGTTTTTCATTACAATAGGCTCCCGGAACACGGTGCCATCCAGAATATTCCGTATGGTTCCGTTTGGCGATTTCCACATTTGTTTCAGGCCGAACTCCTTCACACGCTCCTCATCAGGAGTAATGGTTGCACATTTTATACCTACACCATGCTGTTTGATAGCATTTGCTGCATCAATAGTAACCTGGTCATTGGTTTCATCCCGATGTTCCATCCCCAGATCGTAATAATGAATATCAACATCCAGATAAGGGACGATCAGTTTGTCTTTTATAAACTTCCAGATAATACGGGTCATTTCATCACCATCCAGTTCGATAACGGGATTAGCTACTTTGATTTTTTGGATTGACATATTGCGCTATAAATGTTTAACTATTTTTTAAGAGCCCAAAGATATAAATTTTGATTTATTGGTGTTTGATTGAAACTAACAGGTGAGTATCATGTTTTAAATAAAAACACATAGTCATGGAAAATAAAGATAAGTCGTTTCCTGAACTGGAAAATCAAAATAATGACAGGGATCGTAAACTAAAAGATGAATTGGGTGCGGAAGTAGGTGCAGGCGACCTCACTTATAACGAAGAAGACAACAGCTATGAGTGGGATGTGAAAAGTGAGGATCCTGAATATGTTCATCCGGATCCCTATGATACTTCTGTTCCTAACGGGGGAGATTTCGATTCTGATTATGACGAGGCTAACCCAACTGCTGTAACTGAATATGATAAGGATGCTTCATTAGAAACAGACCTTAGTAATCTTGGGATGCATATCAGTGATGGAGCTATAGTAGAGTTAAATGCAATTGATGAAGAATTAGCTCAAACCCCTGAGGATGATCGTGACGACCTGGATGAAGAGGGTTATCCTATAAATGATACGCCGCTGAAATAATAAGATTTCTCCCGCTGGTCGAAATGACAAATCTATTACCTTGTCATCTCGACGATAGGAGAGATCTAATTCATCAAGATATTCAAGCCCCCGCACCGCCCAGATTTCTCCCGCCGGTCGAAATGTCAAGCGTGCTATTCAAGCCTGGTTTTTATTCTTTGTCATTTATTAAATCTTGTCATCTAGGGTTTATTTTGTCATCTCGAGGATAGGAGAAATCTGATTCATTAAGTCTGCCAAGCCCCCGCACCGGCTAGATTTCTCCCGGTGGTCGAAATGACAAGCGTGCTATTCAAGCCTGGTTTTTATTCTTTGTCATTTATTAAATCTTGTCATCTCGGGTTTATTTTGTCATCTCGACAGTAGGAGAGATCTGCTTCATTAAGTCCGTCAAGCCCCGGAACGCCTAGATTACTCCCGCCGGTCTAAATGACAAGTAGCCGGATGTACCTATTCTAAACCAAGGTTAAATTTTTTTCTAAACTCATCCATGTTTGGGTTTTTCCCCGCCATGTGCTGATATTTTTCTGTAGAAGTATAAAGTTTGCGTTTAGTGTTTTGTTCAGCTTGTTTAGTTGTTATATCTACAGCAAAGTTTTGCAGTTCCACCCGTAAAAAATTAAGCAAATCTATTTTTTCCAGCATCAACTGGCTTTCCTGTATCTTGTTTTCAATCTGTACTTCAATTTTAAATTTATCAAGAAGAGAGGGAGCATTGGCGGTCATGATGGTAAAGAGGTTTATTTTACCGGCTATCTTTATGGTTTCTGCATATTCATTCCATTTCTTTAAAAACTCGTCTGTGGTGAAATCAGAAGTTTGCTCCCCTTCCACGTACTCCGGTTTGTCATCCTTTTTTTTAGCGTTTGGGTCGGCCAAAGTATTTAGATCAGGAATAATTGAAGCAGACGCTTTTAAAAGGGATCCGTTTAATACGGGTTTAGAACCCTCATTCTTAGTACTAAGCTGTTCAGGATCAGGTTCCTGAACCGTTGTTACGCTCACAGTATCTTCATTAACGCTTTTTATTTCTTTAACAGGAATTTCTTTCGGAAGTTCGGCAGGAGTAGCCGCTATGGATTCAGGTTTTTTTTTTAGCCCTTCCGTCCCGGAGGGTTCATCCTTTGCTTGAAAGGAGGCAAGATTTATCACAGAACTTATATGGCACATTTTTATGAGTGCCAGTTCAACCTGCAAACGCTGGTTCCTGCTTGTTTTGTAATGGAGATCACATTGATTAGCCAGATTAAGTGCAGATAATAAAAAGGATGCGGAAGCAGCATTAGCCTGCAGCAGATACTTTTGTTTTATGCCCTCGCTCACTTCCAGCAACTTTAACGTAACGGCATCTTTGCCAACCAGCAGATTCCTGAAATGTGATGCCAGGCCGGTTATAAAATGATTTCCGTCAAAACCGTTACTCAAAACTTCATCAAAAAGCACTAAAGTATTAGGAATGCGTTGTTCCATTAAAGCGTCTGTAAGCTTAAAGTAATAATCGTAATCCAGAATATTCAGATTGTCAATTACAGCCTTATAAGAAACATTTTTATTTGAGAAACTTACGATCTGGTCAAACATAGATAGTGCATCACGCAAACCGCCATCCGCTTTCTGGGCTATGAGATGCAGTCCGTCGCTATCATATTGAATGTCTTCTTTTATAGCAATAGAAGTCAGGTGACTTGCAATATCTTCAACTCTTATACGGTTAAAATCAAATATCTGACAGCGGGAAAGAATAGTCGGGAGGATTTTGTGCTTCTCTGTTGTAGCAAGAATAAAGATGGCATAAGAAGGGGGTTCTTCCAAAGTTTTCAGAAAGGCATTAAATGCAGCCTGAGATAACATGTGAACCTCGTCTATAATATAAGTTTTATATTTTCCGGCCTGTGGTGGTATTCGCACCTGCTCAATAAGACTTCGGATATCATCAACAGAATTGTTAGAAGCAGCATCCAGTTCATGAAAGTTAAATGAATTACCATGCTGAAATGATATACACGATTCGCAAGTGCCGCAAGCCTCCTGATCTGGCACCAGATTAAGACAGTTAATGGTTTTAGCAAGAATCCGTGCACAGGTAGTTTTACCAACCCCACGCGGCCCGCAGAATAAAAAGGCCTGTGCCAACTGATTATTTTTTATGGAGTTTTTTAGCGTGCTGGTTATATGTAACTGACCAACAACTGTTTCAAAAGTTGCCGGGCGGTATTTACGAGCTGAAACTAAGAAGTTTTCCATTGCTCCTAAATTAGTAAGAGCTGATAGACAAAGCAAATCAAGTTTGATTTATAATGGATTAAACCAGCTTAAAAATACCTGAATACGAGTATTTGAAATTATTTAAATTATGTGCAATTTTACACCATGCAAAACGTTAAGAGAGGTATAAAAATATTTTTTGGGTTTATGGGTTTCCTGATACAAAAAGAAACCAACAGATAAAGTCTTATTCAATAGGTGTGTGTAAAGCGGTGGAGGTTTCCCAAAACCTCGCCGCTTTTTTAATTTCCTTTGTATTATACAAAATTAAACCTATTTTTGCAGCCCAAATAAAACAATTAAATAACAATGCAACAGTACGAAACAGTGATCGTTCTTACCCCGTTGTTATCTGAAGAAGCTGCTAAAGAGGGAATTGCCAAATTCAGCAAAATTTTAACAGATAACGGAGCCGAAATTATCCAGGAGGATAATTGGGGTTTGAAAAAACTAGCTTACCCTATTCAAAAAAAGTCTACAGGGTACTATCACCTAATTGAATACAAGGCTCCAGGTGAATTAATTAATAAACTTGAGGTTGAGTTGAGACGTGATGAGCGTGTTATGCGTTTCCTGACTATTTCTTTAGATAAGCACGCAAGGGCTTATAATGATAAGAAACGTAGCGGGGCTTTCAACAAAAAGAAAGAAACTAAAACTGAGGAGGCAGCAGCGTAATGGCAAGAGATCAAATTCAATACGTAACCGCCCCTAAAGTAGAAGACAATCGTAAAAAATATTGCCGTTTCAAAAAGAACGGTATTAAGTACATCGATTATAAAGACGCTAATTTTCTTTTAAAGTTTATTAATGACCAGGGTAAGGTTTTACCACGTCGTTTAACAGGTACTTCGCTAAAATTTCAGCGTAAAGTAGCACAAGCGGTGAAGCGTGCACGGCACATTGGGTTATTGCCGTATGTAACTGACTCATTAAAATAATCCGGAGATAAGAGAAATGGAAATTATTTTAAAGCAAGATATTAAGAGCCTTGGAGAAAAGGACGATATCGTAAATGTAAAGCCAGGATATGGACGTAATTACCTGATTCCTCAGGGATTTGCAACAATGGCAACTGAGTCGGCTAAAAAAGTGTTAGCTGAAAATCTTAAACAAGCTCAGTTTAAACAAGATAAAATTAAGAACGATGCTGAAGCTATAGCGGGCCGGTTAGAAGGGGTAAAACTTTCTATTGGTGCTAAAGCAGGCGAAAGCGGAAAAATATTCGGATCAGTTAACACTATTCAGATTGCTGATGCTTTGAAAAAAGAAGGTTTTGAAGTTGACCGTCGTCGTATTACTTTTGAAACTGAACCTAAATTTGTTGGCGAATATATTGCCAACCTTAATCTTCATAAAGAAGTTAAAGTTCAGGTTCCTTTTGAAGTAGTGGCAGAATAATAATACATTATGTGGCAGGAAAATATCCTGACCCAGAATATTTAAAGTGCTTCCTGATTTTTGGGAAGCATTTTTATTTTTAAACCGTGGCTATAAATAAAAAATTCGTTCCTAATTCTAAAATAAGACGAATCTCCAGTTTTTTAGGGCGGCTTATGTTTTGGTTTTTTACTGTCACTCTTCTATGGGTATTGGCATATCGGTTTATAAATCCGCCCGTCACCTGGTTGATGATACAACGTGGGTTTGAGCAGAAAGCTGCCGGAAAGGAATGGATATTCCAAAAAAAGTGGAAAAACATTGAAAAACTATCTTCAAACCTCAAGAAAGCTGCTATAGGAGGCGAGGATGCTAATTTTTTAACACATAACGGGTTTGATGTAGAAGCAATAGAAAAGGCATATAAAAAGAATCAGTCCGGCAGCAAAATGCGGGGAGGGAGCACGATAAGCCAGCAGACCGCTAAAAATGTGTTTTTATGGCCGGGCCGATCATGGGTGCGTAAAGGATTTGAAGTGTATTTTACTTCATTAATAGAAATATTATGGGGAAAGAAGCGCATTATGGAGGTCTATTTAAATGTAGTAGAAGTAGGAGACGGCTTGTATGGAGCAGAGGTTGCCAGCCGGAAATATTTTGATAAATCCTCAGAAAATCTTACCCGCAGACAAGCCTCATTGCTTATTTCTATATTGCCAAGCCCACAGCGTTGGTCGCCTGTTAAACCAACTAATTATATTAACAGGAAAGTGTATAAGATCCAGCGAAATATGAGTGTTGTTAAATTGCCGTTTTAGCACCCTTCAAAAGATTTATATTAACTAAAAACCCGGGCGTGCCAGCTCTGGTGTAAAGGTATTTCCCAATGCGAGGCAAGCTGTTTCCGTGTTTCAACAAGATTATTAAAAACGATGGTGTCATCAGTGACAACGCCGCTCCTGATTAGATTTTCAAATTCTTCCCGATTCGCGGATTTAATGATCCCGTTATCACGGTAGGTAATATTAAACCTGTCAAATAAATTAATCTGAAAGGCTTGTTCAAATTCTTTCATCAGGTTCACTGATTTATCGATAGAGCAGCCTGTCGCTCCGGCCTGGTGCTCATCTACTGAAAGGATGATAAAGCGGTCATTTCGTATTTCTCCTGCCGCGGTAAGCTGGTTGCCATGTGCAAGCCATTGAGCGGTAAAATCATTTAATTTTTTCTGAATCTCAATCTGTTCATGAGTACTTAAAATTCTGTCTGACTGATATATCCATATACGCGAGTTTTCAGAAATATCCATTTGCAAAGGTAATAAATTTGCTTAGTTAGATGCTAAATCCTACTAGAACATTGTCATTTCGACCATCGGACATCAGGCATTTGCAGGAGGCTTGATAAATCTTGATAAATTTAGATCTCTCCAATTGTTGAGATGCCAAAGCTAATATTAGATGGCAAATTGAATAAAATTGTCATTTCGACTATCGGAGAAATCTGGCCTGCGGTAAAAAAAAGACTTACGAAGTTTCGAAAACTTCGTAAGTCTTTTAAATCATATTTTTTTGTTAGGTTACTGAGTTCAAGGTCTATAATCCATTTGCACGAGCAGTAATTTCAGCAATATCCAATACCTGAATTTCCTGTTCTTTATTAAAGTGCTTAACACCGTCGCTTAGCATAGTCATACAGAAAGGACATCCCGCAGCTACAATATCTGATTTTATCTCCATAGCATCTTCTATACGCTCAATATTAATATCCTTTTTACCCGGTTCAGGTTCTTTAAACATTTGAGCACCTCCTGCACCACAGCAAAGCCCGTTAGAACGGCAGCGTTTCATTTCAACAAGATCAGCATCTAAAACCTCCAGTGCTTTCCTCGGAGCTTCGTAAACGCCATTGCCGCGCCCCAGGTAACACGGATCGTGAAAAGTGATCCGTTTGCCTTTAAAGCTTTCCCCGCCCTCCGCTTTCAGCTTCCCTTCATCAATCAGCGACTGGATCAATTGGGTATGATGGATCACCTCGTAATTGCCGCCCAGGGAGGGATATTCATTTTTCAGGGTATTAAAGCAATGCGGGCATCCGGTTACGATCTTTTTAACCTTGTACCCGTCAAGTACCTGTATATTCGATATGGCCTGCATCTGGAACAAAAACTCATTCCCTGCGCGTTTTGCCGGGTCACCGGTACAGGCTTCTTCAGTTCCCAGTACGGCATATTTTATTCCGGTATGATGTAATATTTTACAAATAGACCTGGTTATACGCTGGGCACGTTCGTCAAAACTTCCGGCACAGCCTACCCAAAACAGGATTTCCGGTTCTTCACCTTTGGCGAAAAGTTCGGCCATAACAGGTATGGCCTCACCCCGAGCCTCTCCGGTGGAGAGAGGGGGTATATCTTGTGTGTTTTCTAATTCTTCCATTTGCTTTACATCACGGATCACTTTATGAATTATCTTGTTCAGCCCAGTTAAGCCGGTCTGCAGGCGAGTACTTCCACGGAGCAGCGTTATTTTCTATATTCCCAAACATATTATTTAAACTCGCCGGAGCCTGGGATTCCTCCATTACTGCATATCTGCGCAGATCCATAATGATAGCCAAAGGGTCAATATTCACCGGACAAGCCTCTGTGCAGGCATTGCACGTGGTACAGGCCCAGATCTCTTCTCGGGTGATGTAATTATCCAATAGGGATTTGCCGTCCTGGTAATCCAGTCCGTGTTTATCCATATTTTTCCCTACTTCTGTTAAGCGGTCACGCGTATCCATCATAATTTTACGCGGCGACAACAACTTGCCGGTAATATTTGCCGGACAGGATGCAGTACACCGGCCGCATTCGGTACAGGTATAGGCATCCATCAGATTTTTCCAGGTAAGATCAGCAACATCCTTTGCTCCAAACTTTCCTCCTTCAGAAACAGGTTCAGGGGTGTATGACGGATCCAGCATGGCTTTCACTTCATTAGTCACTGATGGCATATTGGTAAACGCTCCTTTAGGCTCCAGGTTTGAATAATACGTATTAGGGAAAGCCAGAATAATATGAAAATGCTTGGAATAAGGCAGATAATTCAGGAATGCGAAAATCCCAACAATATGAAACCACCAACATACCCGTTCAATCATAATCAATGCGCTTTCATTGTCGGGCAATAATCCAGTCATGAAGTTGCTCACCGGGAAGGCTCCTGCAGAAATATAATGAACAGCTCCCATTAATTGCAGTTTATGATCAGCTGCATTCATAGTCAGAAATGCTGTCATCAATACTATTTCAGCAATCAGGATGTAATTAGCATCCGACCGTGGCCATGCCGTCATCTCAATTCCCTTAAACCGGCGAAGGTTCAATACATTCCGGCGAATAAAAAATATAATGCATGAGATCAGTACCAGGAAGGCTAATATTTCAAAACTGCCAATTAGAAAACTATATAACGGCCCCAGCCCTGCGAAAATACGGTGAGTGCCAAACAGTCCGTCAATAGCGATCTCCAATACTTCTATATTAATGATAATAAATCCGGCATATACAAAGAAATGAAGTACTGCAGCTATGGGACGCTTCACCATTTTGCTTTGTCCGAAAGCTACTTTTAACATTACGCGCAACCGCTCACCTTTACGGTCAGATCTCTTTTCAGGCTTGCCCAGATTGATATTCCGAATGATTTTGCGGGCATTTATAGTGAACAGCGCTACTGCAGCGATTACGATAAGCAAAAAGATGATCCGTTCAATCATGGGAATGTATTAGCTGGTGACTAAATTAATAATTGATTTGGTGTATTGTATGATGTCAGCATAATAATTACACGCCCGGCTAATTTTGAAATTAATTTTAAGAAAAGAAAAAAGACGCTACATTTGCAATCCCAATGGGCTGGTACCTTAGCTCAGTTGGTAGAGCAAAGGACTGAAAATCCTTGTGTCGCTGGTTCGATTCCAGCAGGTACCACAAAGTTGCTAAAAACAACAACAGTAAAAACAAAGAAAAACCCTTTAGATCATACGTCTAAGGGGTTTTTTGATTTTATGCAAATCAGGCAAACAAAGGGAAACTAAACAAAAACGACAACGTATCCGACAACAGATTTAATTTTGTACTTTAGTATTGTTCAATAATTGCGAAATGGATAATAAAGACTTAAAATCTGTCAAGGTTAATTTTAACCTTAGACCAGCATCAGAAAATTCTAAAGACACCGCCCTAAACTGTGTTATTCGATGGGATAAACAGCGGTTAGTTGTTTCCAACGTAGAAAGAATAAACCCCGTTTACTGGAATAAGAAAAAACAGACAGCTGGTAAATTTACCGGTCATGCTGAATTTAACACCCGTTTAGAGAATATCGAAAAGGATATTAAAGAAGTTTATCGAACCTACATAAACGATAATAACCAATATCCCACTATCTCTATCATGCGGGAGGGTGTAAAAAACAAACTGGCAGGTATCCAACCGGCGAAAATAGTACCCTTAACATTCTTTAGTCATATTCAGGAATACATACAAACCGCATCAGTACGGGAAAATAAGGTAACGGAAAGAAAACTGGCACCGGTAACCATTAGGGTATACAATCAAGTTTATAACGTATTACGGGAGTTTGCAGAATACAGGGGAAAGGCAATAAACTTTGAAGGCATTAACCTTGCATTTTATGAAAACTATAAAAGTTTCCTGCAATACAACAAGGGTTATGCTAAAAATACAGTCGGAAAACATATAAGAGTTTTAAAGGGGTTTTTGAACGATGCTAGGACAAAAGGCATAGACGTTCATGTTGATCTAAAACATCAGAACTTTAAAGGGATAACGGAAAACGTAAAAAATATATACCTGGATGAATCTGAATTAACCCTTATAGCCTGTTTAGACTTATCAGATCCTAATAAGTTTGTTGAGATTACAAAAGGCGGGGAAACCAGCAAAACGATTATCAGGGTAAGTTTTCAATCTTTGGACAGGGTACGGGATCTTTTTTTAATCGGATGCTATACAGGTTTAAGGTTTTCAGATTTTACCAGTATCCCGAAACAAAGTATTGATTTGAAAAACCGTTTAATATCAATCAAAACGCAAAAGACTAATAAACCGGTTGTTATTCCTATTCATAAAACGGTCTTATCAATTCTAAATAAGTACCATGACAAAACAGAAAACAGCCTACCGCCCGCATTATCAAACGCTAAAATGAACGAATACTTAAAAGGTATTGCAGACTTAGCCGGTTTAAATGAGATCATCAGCAAGTCTAAAACCATTGCAGGAAAGGAAATAACCCGTAATTATCAGAAATGGGAACTGGTTTGCACCCATACCGCCCGCCGGTCTTTCGCATCAAACAGCTATAAAATGGGTATCCCTGTTTATACAATCATGGGAATTACAGGGCATACCAGCGAAAAGACATTTAAAAATTATGTCAAGTTAGATGAAACAGAACACGCCCGCATCATTGCAGGATATTGGAATAGGCAGGAACTACGGAAAGTAGATTAAACTTACAAGTTGATTAATCAAGTTTTTTCAGTTATCATAAATCATAAAAACCAAAACAATGGATTATTTACAAGAGATCAACATGAATGAAAATCAGATTGCAGAATTAAAAAAACTGTATGATGTGAAAACGAATAAGGAACTAATTGCCGAACTGCACAAACCAGCCGAATGGGCGAAAATACCCAACGGAATGAGCCGTTCATACAGGGACTGGACACGTATTTGCATTATGTATCCTGCATGAGAATCGAATTAGATAAAACGGAATACGACCGCATTATAGCAGGATACAGGAATAGGCAGGAACTAAAAAGTAGTTTGATTTTTTTATCCTTTGGATGCGGTATCACTAAATGACGACAAATAAAACGATGTTCAATATTTACAAATGGATATAAGGAAGTTAGCTGAACTAGAACGAGATATAGAAAATTTTATTTATGCGCGACCTTTCCATGATTTTTTTATGTTGGTGGATGACCTTTCTGATTTTAAGCCTGAAAATCACGAAGGATTTGTTCAGGAATATTACGACCAGTTAGATGCATGGGCTACATTAAATGATATGTATAAAGACCGCACAAATAAGGGGATTGAAAGGATCATCAAAAAGATACAAGGCGACAATTGGGAGGTTGTTAATCATGTAATGATGAGTAATCCAGGCTGGTTTAAAGACGAAATCATAGACCAATTTAAGATGGACACCTATATTCAAGGCGTGCGGTTTAAGGCAGAATATGCGCTGGATTATTGTGTTAAAGAGGGTAGAGATGCGATTATTAATATCGTTTCACTTCGCGAATTATTAATTGACGCCCTTAAGAAACTTAGATACACCGCAAAAAACGTTAATAGTCAGGAAGTGTCAAAAACTGACAAAAGTGAATTAAGTTTTCACAGTCACAAGATAGTATTACTGCATGAATTAGGAATAATTGACCATTTACGTAATAAATATTACAGTCCGACCAGCGGAAACCTGGACTTATCTAAATTATTGAATGTAATAACCGGAATAAAGGTCGGTACGTTGCGAAAGGGAATTGAAGAATATAAATTAAAGGGTAAAAACGGCAATGTTTTTACAACGGTAGCGGTCAAAGAGGTTAATAAGGTCTTAATAGAATGTAAAATACCCACAATAGAATAGCCTAAACAAAGTTTTTACACTTTGCGATACCCCCCGTTTTCCCCCCTTGTTTGGGTTGCTGACTTTTGTAATGTCCTATTAATCAACGGGCATTGCAGACATGACAGTATTAACGACATTCAATCAAAACGAATTTGAAAATCTAATTAGTCAAACGGTATCAAACGCCGTACAATTAGAGTTATCCAAAGTTTCAAACCCTGAAACACCGGCACAAAAACAATTCTTTTCAAGGCAGGAAACCGCCGAAATGTTAGGTATTAGCCTTGTAACCCTTGACAGTTACATTAAGGCAGGGTTTATTACTGCCTTTAGGTTAGGGTTTAAGATCCGGTTTAAATATTCGGACATACTTCAGGCATTAACAAAAGTTAATGTAGGGGGTTAATTATGGGAGCGTTCAATAAATTGCCGAATTACACCCGCCTGGATTATACTTTAGATATAAATTCGGGATGGTACGTATTAACCGATGTTAGCCGTTCTAACTTTGAACATTTACCGAATGAACTAAAAATAGATCCGTCAAAACAACCCTTTTTAATTCAACAGGGAGCGACCGAATGTATTAAAGGCAGGCAGAAACATTACAGTAAATTCTTTACAGGTCTTAGAAAGACCGATTATCAGGACATTTACACCGGCGACAACATTCAGGACAAACCCAGCATTATAATATTCCATTTAAGGCAGGAAAGAACCCGTCTAAGGGTTTATTATATCAATGGGTTTAAAGTATACCCAAAACATCAGAGAGCGTTTATAGGAGATTTTAAGAAGTCAATTATTGATTTATCACAATGGGAACAACCAATAAAAAAGGGTTAGCCATTGCGAAGCTAACCCCCTGTTTTGTTCAATAATTGCCAAAACGATGTTTGACGGTGTAAAGATAATGATTAAAGACGAGGTAACAGATAGGAGCCTATTAAATAATCCGTTACTTGATTTTATTTCGATCCATAAGGAAACCGGCGAAGTACCTACCGCATCAGATAGAAATTGTGATAGACGGCACAATTACAAATCCGCATCATACAAAGGACTTGATATAAGGGTTTATGACAGCGGTACGGTCTTAATTGCTGGTAGTTTACATTATTTCTTTAATGAAGGGTTACACAACTACAACCAGTTTACAATATCAGATTTAACCCATACCCTGAATAAACTACAAACTGAATTAGGTATTAATCCGAATACCGCCCGCATCCAAACATTAGAATTTGGCGTAAACCTTACAACTGATCCAACCCCCTTTATAAATAGCCTGGTAACCCATAAAACGAACCAGTTTAACCGGTTTGACATTGTGAACAGCAACGGTAAACAGACGTTACAAAAGGGCAGGCGATGCGGTTTAAAGGTGTATGATAAGGGTTTACAATTTCGGCATTTAACAGATAACGACATTCTAAGATTTGAATACAAGTGTCTTAAAATGGAATTGATACGGAAGGAACCGGTTTACTTGGCCGACCTTATAAAACCTGATATTATAGACCGATGCGGTAAATTGTTGGATCAGGCATTTAAAGACCTGATTATTAAAGAGCCGGTAAACCTAAAGGATCTAACTGGCAGGGAGCGGGAATTTTACTTGAAAGGAATTAACCCTGCATACTGGAATACACTAACCAAACAACGCCGGTATAAAAATAGAATCCGATTTAACCGCCTGTTAGATGTTCATTCTACGGATAGAATTAAAGACAAAACATATAAAACCTTTCTAAAAACCCTGCAAAATATAACGGTATCCGATCCCGAAAAGGGTTACTTTCTGACCGACATTTTAGAACCTGAAAGGTTACTTTCTGACCGTTTAGATAATAAGTCATTAAGTAACCCTAACCGATTTAACCCGATGCGGTGTATTAGTTGTAATAGGGATATATCAGGACAAAAGGCAGGCAGTAAGTTTTGTAGTGAAAAGACTTTTGGAAAGGATGCGAAGAAGTGCCGGAATAAGAACAGCAACCCCCGTAATAATTTCATACGTAAAATACACTATGTAGAAAGTAAGGGGTTATTGTTTCCCCTGGATCAGTTTATTAAAATCCCTGAAAACTTAGAATTGAATATTAACAGATTATAATTAATAAAGACATGGTAGTAAAAAAGAAAGGTTTACAAAAGTTTACAGAATCAGAGAAAAAAGTTAATGATGTTATGTCCCTGGAAAGGATTACAAAGAAAGACGTTGAACACCTTTCGGATGCTGAAAGAATATCCTTAAACGAGATTATAGCGGAAAAACTTAATAAAATTAATGGCGAAGAACGGGACGAACTTATTTATAAATTAAATGAGATTATGCCGGTAAACGTTAAAAACCAACTTTGGGAAAACAACCATTATAAAATTACGTGTGCCCTAACCAAATGTATAAATGATTATGGCACCATGCCGACAAAGAATCAACTGGCAGAGGAAACAGGATTGAGCCGGCAAACGATCCATAAACATATTAATGACTATGCAACAAACCCCCTGTATTTAAAAGAACTGGATCAGTTTAGGTTTTTGAGCAATAAAGTTTTATCTAAGGTTTTTAAGTATGCCATTAACGGCGATCTAAAGGCGTGCCGGTTGTATATGGATATTGTCGGCGGTCTGAATAATCAGATTTTTTCAGATACAAAGAAAGTGCAACAGAATAATTTCATTCAAATTAATAATACCGTGCTAAGTCAAGACGAATTAAAAGAACTTAACATAGATCAGTTAAACAGCATTGAAACAGTCCTTAAAAATGTATTGCCACAAAAGGAAAAAATAGTCGAAAATATGCAGAATGAAAACAAAAACGACAACGTATCCGACAACAGATTGTAAAAATATGCCTTTATAGTATCAAAAACACATAAGGTTTGAGTACAGCAGGTACCACACATCCAGGTACAAGTCAGTACCAAAACCCTGTAAATTAGCTGATTTACAGGGTTTTTTGCTTCAAGGCAATCCCAAACAATTATCAGTATGAGGAAAGAGCTAGACTCAATGGGTACTAATATTTGCCAATAAATCACTGTTTATCAGGCAAATAAGCTGCGCTGCATAGTTGATCCGGCCAGTTCGATATTGTGTTCCGTCAAAAACAAGTTTTTCGGAGAAGATCGAACCGATGATTTCCTTCTTTCCTTAATATCTGCACTTACATATAGTAGATCAAACTTTTTCAGGTTTTCCACCGCTTTGTAAACTATTGCTTTATATCAATAAAGGAGTAGGTTAATGTCTATTTTGCTGCCTAATAAAACAAGGAAGCCAATGCAACTTAATCATCTGTTAAGCACCAAAAAGAAATTATAATACCAAACATACTTTTCCACTGCATGTTGTATTATTGACCTGATGTATTTTAAAGGATATACTCAAAGAGAAATAGCAAAAGAATTTAACATTCCGCCGGGAACAGTAAAAACCAGGGTAGTAGCATCTATGAACAATTTACGTGCAATCTTTAACTATGGTAAAGTAGCCTGAAGGTTTGTACTTTGCTTATCGAATATTTGCTTTTATTATAGTTGGAAAATTATAATCATTTGGTTTACGTTACCGGCTAAAGAGAATTTATCTTCCTAAAATATGGCTACCTTAATAAAAGAAAATAATAAGCTATCTAAAATAATTGTGATAGGAACTTCGGCAGGAGGACTAAACGCGTTGGTGAGCTTAATCAGTCAGTTGCAAAAGAATTTCCCCGATGGTGGGCTTAAACTCTTTCATACACGTAATTGTTTGTTTTTCAAGTAATTAATTAACATGTATCAATAGATTATAATGTATTATATTTGATAGATACCCTCCTTATAATATCATCTCCATAAATGGCTAAAATTAACAGTAAGCAATACATTATAGCCATTGGTGCCTCCGCAGGCGGACTTGAAGCTATATCGCAGTTTTTCGATTACACACCCCTGGATGGCGTGTCTTATATTATTATCCAGCACCTTTCGGCCGATTATAAGAGTCAGATGGCAGAAATACTTGATCGGCACAGCAAACTGGAGGTAATTGAGGCAACCCACAATGTTGCTATTAAGCCTAATACGGTTTATCTTATTCCAAGCTCTAGCTTTATGGTGGTAGAAAACGGCACGCTGAAGTTAACGGTTAAAAAAGATCAGCCCAAGCCGCATATGACCATTGATTATTTCTTTGAATCATTAGCAGAAGAACGCGGCGATAAAGCAATTGGCGTAATACTATCAGGTACAGGGCACGATGGATCTAATGGGATTTCTGCAATAAAAAAAACCGGTGGCATTGCTTTGGTTCAGGAACCCAACAGCGCAACATTTAAAGAAATGCCCCTTACCGCAATTGCCACGGGCTGTGCCGATGCTATTGTTTCTCCCAAGGCTATGCCGCAGATTATTGAAGAGTATGTGCTGAAAGACGGCGATATGGAATTTGATGATCCCGCTAATATTGATATTACAAACGATGAGCTCTATCATATTATTGACTTAATAAAAGGAAACCTGCCGCTGGATTTTTCTGATTATAAAAAGCCCACTATTCATCGCCGCATGGACCAGAATAATTTTATCAGGGTAGAGCAATATCTCCAGCTTTTAAGAAAAAACCCTGAAGAAATTGAACTGCTGGCAAATGATTTCTTAATTGGCGTTAGCGCTTTTTTTAGAGATGCGGATGCTTTTAAAATCATCGAAGAAAAAGTGATCCCAGATATTATTCAGAATCTTAAGGATGAGGAGGTTCTGAAGATATGGGTAGCGGGTTGTGCCACAGGTGAAGAAGCATACTCGCTGGCCATTTTGATAAAAGAATATTTAAAAAAGACACGTACAACGCTGGAGGTTAAAATCTTCGCTACCGATATTAACAAAGTCTCGTTAGATAGGGCCTCAAAGGGAGTGTATACGGATAGATTGGAGAAAACAATGTCTAAAGACAGGCTTCAGGAATTTTTTATCCAGAATGGCGACAGTTATAAAGTTAAACACGAAATCAGGAAGATGCTCATTTTTGCCCAGCATGATCTGACTAAAAACCCGCCTTACTGTAACGTAAACCTTATATCATGCAGAAATTTATTGATCTACATGAATCCTGTATTACAGAAAAAGGTCTTCTCTATGATGCATTTCGGGTTGAAAAAAAATGGATATCTGTTTTTGGGCCCCAGCGAAAGTGCAGCTATAATTAAAGATGATTTTACCGAAATAAGCGGTAAATGGAACATTTTAAAAAGTACGCATAAGAGGAGCAGTGTAAAGTTTGATGCCTTTACATCACCGGTAATCGGAGAGTTAAGAACCCGGTATCCTGAAGTGACCAAAAAATCTCCGGCTCCGGAACCTAAATCGGATTTTACCGACCAGATGAACACAACAATTGTGCAAAAAAGCGGTATTAGCGGCATTTGTACGGATGAAAACCTGGTGGTGATATATTCTTTCGGTGATACCAAACCCTATTTAAAGAACGAAAACTTCAATCATAATCTAAATGAATTATTACCTGAAGGTATTTCCATAAGGGTTAAGTCAGCCGCTCATAAGGCTTTGAACTTAAATAAGCAGGTGGTACTAAATGACCTGAACTTTGGTGGAAAAGCTAAATCTAAAGGCAAAAAAGTTTGTATTGAAATTAAACCGTTTTTTAAAGACGCCTCAGAAGAGAAATTATTACTTATACTTTTTACCGAAATAAAAGAAAAATCTAACGAAGCACATATTATACAGGATAGGGATATAAATCAGCTTACTAAAGAGCATTTGCATAATTTGGAAAGAGAGCTGACAGAGGCAAGGCATGAACTGGCCGTGGCTTACGAGCGCTTAGAGTCGTCAAACGAAAATATGCAATCTTTTAATGAAGAATTGCAGTCGGCTAATGAGGAGATGCAAAGTGCCAATGAAGAGATGCAAAGCACCAACGAGGAATTGCAGTCTGTAAACGAAGAACTTCAAACCATTAATAAGGAGTATCAGTTAACCAACACTGAATTACGGGAAACGAATGATGATCTGAACAATTATTTCCGCAGTAATTTAAACGGACAGTTATTTGTTGACGAAAACCTGTTATTAAAACGGTATTCGCCGGGAGCGGTAAAACATATCAATATCCGCGAAAGCGATATTGGCCGTCCGCTGAGTAATATAACAACCAATATCAAATTTGAAACCCTGATTGCGGATATTAAAAAAGTAATTTCTGATGATGCCACGATAACGAGGGAAGTAGAATCGACAGAGGGAAAAATATACCAGGTAATGACTATGCCTTATGTCAGGCAACAAAGCAAAAAGGCTGACGGTGCCATTATCAGTTTTCATGATATTACCGAGCTGAAAGGCTTGATGTCAGAGTTAGTTATCAGTAATGAAAGCTTGCTGAGAATCAATGCCGACCTGAATAATTTTGTTCATGGCGCTTCGCATGATCTTAATGCACCTATTAACAATATTGAAGCTTTGATGCGCCTATTAACCAGAAAAATCGACATCAGCGATCCCGCCGTTTCTAAACTGATTCTGATGATAGAAAGTGGTATAAAAAATTTTAAAGGTGTAATTAAAGACCTTGCCCTAATCGGAAAGATAGAATCTGAAATGGGCGAAGATAATTATGAAAACTTTGCTGATATTTTTAATGAAGTAAGTGCCACCATATCAGAAAAAATACATCTTTCTCAGGCCGTACTTGAAGTCGATTTTCAGGAAAAAGAAATACGATTTCCGAAAAAATATTTAAGAAGCATTATTTTAAATCTTTGAATTAGGCTATTGACTAATAATCATTTTGTACGTAAAAGGTGGTTTGGTTATCATCCGTCCCATCAGGTTCTCGAATATCCCTTCTTTCATTTTATGTCTGTTAAAACGGTATGTATACTCATCAATGTAGGCCTGTA
>DATLXK010000070.1:0-70643 GCA_035575925.1 Sphingobacteriaceae bacterium | reverse complement strand
ATACAATGACTTGCCCGAGCGGAGTTGCTCAAGAGCTTTCTTTTTCATTTGCTCGTAATCGAGCGATTCTTCTTTCTTCATTATAAACTGTGTTACTAAGTTAATATTCTAACTCGTGACACAGTTTATTTTACACTCTCTTTTCAGTATTGAATTTTATCAGGTTATACATCTTTCGGTGGGGTTTTTATTGGATAAACAGGCTGTTCCTGGTTCTCTTTGCGCTGGGCAATATTTTTAAAATTAGCTTCTTCTTTAGTGTAAATCTTATCTTCTGGTTTAATAACAGCTTCCGAATCGTTTTCAGGATGATTAATGTCCTTACCTTTCGAGTCTTGGGGCTCTAATTTTTCTGTTTTTTTACTTTTGTTATTCATAATCTTCTTTGTAAGAATAACGCTATTTATGCTTAATAGTTTAGGGAAACCTCAATGTCCTTTAGGCAAAGTAACTTCTAATGATGGAACTACTTACTCTATCGGCCTTGTTAGAATCAAGTACTAAAGGCCGGTTTTCTTAAAAAGTGTCCTTGATTATAAATACTTAAATTACAGGCTGTCCTAAACTTAATACAATAATTACATGCTTAATATGTAATTCTGATAAATTTACCAACTGGCACAATTGTGGAATAAGGATATATAACCTAATAAACCTGTATTATGGAAGCGATAAAAATTTTAAAACCAACCGAAATTACCACCATTTTTGATGAAAGCTTAAAGGAGTTGTTAATGGAGGATTTAGAAGTTTTTAAATCGACCCGAGGACGTTTTTTATGTAACAACCCACGCAAAAACCAGAATAATCCAATGCTGGTAGCCTGATTTATTATATCATCAACCTATGTAACATGAAGAGTGCTGTAACCAGTGCTCTTTTTTATTTGTGAGTTTCGAGATACACTGCCCCGTAGGTAGAGTAGGTCTAAGTTTTATATTTTAAATTATACTGAAAAGTTACTGATCCCAGGTAGGTTGTTAATAAAATACATTCTACGATCATGGTTCTAGATAACTGACAGCAATTATTAAAGTTATCCTAACATACTGAATATACATTTAAAAGAAAATGCCAGGGTTTGTGCCTGGCATTTCCGATTTATACTTTACATGCTTTCTTGCATTGCTCTGAATTTTTGCAACTCTTTTTGCAATAATCCATACAACTGGTTTTATCACAAGCTTTAGAACATCTTGTACACTGCATCTTTTGATTACAACATACGTTAGAAGCATACGAAAAAGAATTTATAGAGAGCATCATCACCATGGTGATGAAAAAAAGGAATTTTTTCATGATTTTAATTTTTAAAGTTTAAATAATATGCTTACTGATTTTAATGTCAAGTGAGAATATTTAAACTTTCGGAGGGTGCCAGTCAGTTTTTGAGTAATCAGAAGGAATTCCCGTGTTTGATGCAGGGATTTCTTTTTTCATGAAGGAAAAAACACTCTTAACTATAACATTGGGCTCTTTAAGTAAGCCACATCCACTACATGAAAAGAAAGGATTACAAATGCCTTTCGCACAATTATCATTAGCGTTATCCTGCTGGTTCCTATCACAATTTTTATTAACCGCTTGCTTCTGGCAGCAATTTTCTTTTTGATGTGCATACAAAGTTGCCGGAATTCCTGCAGAGGCAGTAAGGAACAAAATGCATGATGAAACGAAAATTGCAATAAATTTCATGCTTTATTAACGTAATAAATATTTGTTTAGTTTTATAGCAGTACGATTATTAAATTCTATGGAAACACAAAAGTGATTAGTTCAGGTTATTATCTATAATTATATAAAATGTTCACAAGATTATATAAACCAGTTTATTAATTATGTGGTTATATTTGTAATATGAAGTATAAAGCATTATTTCTTTTAGCTGTTTTTCTCCTGCATCAGGCAGTTGGGCTGGCTTGTGCTTTACACGGTCCAAAGGCTGGCGAATTAATTGTGGTTTTAGAGAATCAGTTTAAAATTAATTATTCCCTAGCTGCTGATAGTAAATATGTTGCACCTCATGAACATGCAGAGGGTACTCCTCCCCATAGTCACAACAGTCATAAACATACCGCACCCGTTGAACAGGTTTCCGAACCATCTTCACCATTAACCGCATCCACCGATTCCGGATCCTCACAAGATCATGCAGATGAGGATGTAAATAAAGTTACTACACCTACAAAATTAATCCCGAAAAAGGGGAATGATATTAAAATTCCTGTTTTTACGGTTGGTTTCTATGATCAAAATATTTACGCACTGGGGTCTGTTATTAGTAAAGCCACAAAGGCTGTCTTAATCCCGTATAAAGAACCTCCTCCCAAGCCGGACATCCGGATTAGTATTCATTCCTTCCTTATTTGATTTTCTGCGCTGTTCGGGTAGTTTTATACTGCCTGTAATTTGCTGTTCTTTTAAGCAACAGCTTATTGTACAATTATTGCAGATAAATCATTATGCCAATAAAATCATCATTCATCTTTTTTAATGCAGTCCTTACTTTCCTGTGTTTGTCCTATGCATTGCAGGCGCAGGATAAGCTTTCTGTTGATGAAGCCGTTCAAAGCGCTATTGTAAATCATCCTGCAATAAAAGCAGCGGATTACCAGGTAGAACAGCAGCGACAATTGCAGGGGTCGACCCTTAATATTCCTAATCCCGAGTTTGAATATGAAAAGGAGAAAAACTCACCCTACGGTCTGGGGGTAACCCAATCATTCAGTTTACCGGGAGTTTACAGGGCACAATCGCGGTTGCAAAGTGAAAGAACCCGCTTAGCTGAATCACAAAAGAATATATCCATTAATGAGCTGCGCCGCTCCATACGGCAATATTACATACAGGCGCAGTACCTGGAAGCATTAGTTGTGGAATACGGGGCGCAGGACAGTACGTATCAGCGTTTTGCTAATGCTGCAAAGCGTCAGTTTGATGCCGGACAGATAGACTTCCTGCAAAAAACCTTTGCCGAAGCAAAAGCCTCAGAAATTCACAATCTATATCAGAAAACGCTGATTGATTATCAATACTCACTGGAAACTCTTCGGATCTCAATTGGTTTTGCCGAGAAACCTGATCTGGAATATATTTATAAGCATCCTGCCGGGAATTTAACAGATACAGTAACCAATCCAACCATAGCTTATTATAGCCAGTCTGCGCAGGTTGAGCTGCTTAATCTGAAATTGCAGCAAAGCAAAATATTACCTGATTTTTTTGTCGGCTATCAAAAAAACAGTCCGTTTAACAACAATGCGTTCAACCGGTTCAGGGCCGGTGTTTCCGTTCCTTTATGGTTTGGACAATACAAAAGTAACATCAGATCTGCAAATGCCGGGGTTAAAGCCGCAGAACAGCTTCAACTCGCTCAAAAAGTAATCCTAAACGCAGGCTTCCAGCAAGCCACGGGTTCAGTTAATTCCAATCTGCAACAGGTGGAGTTTTATGAAAAGACCGGTTTGCTGCAAGCTAAAACCATTGTAACTACAGCATCCAGGTTATTTACCAGCGGACAAAATGATTATGTGAGTTTTATACGAAACCTGGCTGATGCTTATGCCATCCGCTTACGCTACCTGGAGGCATTGAAAGATTATAACATTGCGGTAGCTAATTTAAACGCTTTAATAGGAAAATAATGAAACTAATACTATTACACCTGTTACTGTTATTCCCGTTTCTTGCCGGTGCACACGGCGGAGAAGATCACGGAGAGAAGGGCAAAGCAGCTACACCTATGGGTTCAGGGTATTTCAGTTCCGTTGCTAATTCAGACAAATATGAACTACTGCTGAAATATGCACCATTAAAAGGCGGTAAAGAAGCAGTTATGCAGCTTTATGTAAGTGATTTTTATAGCAACAAAGCCATTGATAATGCAAAACTGGATATCACCTTAGCAGGCGGAGCAGAAACAAAATTCGCAGTCAGCCATTTAGAAAGCGGTATTTACGAAGTAAAAGGAAAGTTCCCGGCCAATCAGTCTTATTCGTTAAATGTAAATATCAATTCAGCAAACGGCCCGGATCTGATGGTGTTGGAATCTATTGAGGTGGGGAAGGAGCTTCCGGTAGACGAAGCCGCACATTCTGAATCTTTATTTTCAAAAAACAACATCCTGTTATTATTAGGTGGAATAGCCATTGGAGCGTTAATTGTATTGATCACGCTGAGATTGCGAGATCGTAAGATCAGGTCCGGGTATGCAGCAACCATATTGGTATTATTAATCCTGCCGGTAACTACTTCAAAAATTTCTGCTCATGGCGGTGAAGATCATAGTGCAGACGGAAAGAAACCGCAAGCTGCTGCGGCCAGTGACGCATTTATAGTTCCGAAAGAAAGCCAGTTTCTGTTTACTATTTTAACCGTAAGCGCCAGAACTGGTGATTTCTTCAGCTCAACAGATTTTCTGGGTACTGTTATCCCTTCGGCAACTGGAATGGCTGTTATCCAGTCTCCGCAAACGGGTAAAATAGTGGCTTTACGAACCGCTGTGGGTCAGCGCGTAAACAAAGGCCAGGTTCTTGCCATTATAGAACAAAGTATAGATGCCGGCACCCAAGTAGATCTGCAAACACAGCGTAATAATGCAGAAGCTGAATTCAGGGCTGCAAAAGCACAATATGAGCGGCTCAGGACTATTGCCGATATCGCTGCAAAACGCGATGTACAGGAAGCAGAAGCCAGGTACAGGAGTGCGCAAAGCAATTTAGCATTACTGAGGAGGCTTGGGTCATCCGGCGGGAGAAACAGCAAGTTGGTAAACCTTACCGCGCCCATCAGCGGCGTAGTGGGTACGTTTAATTATGCAATCGGCGCTACCGTAAATACCGGAGAAACGCTGTTTTCCATCACTAATTTATCTTCTGTATATGTAGAGGCACAGATCTACAGTAAAGATCTGCACGTACTTTCTAATGCAAAAGACTTTATTGCGTTAAGCGGAGCCAATCAATTAAGCAGGGCAAAGCTGCGGATGATTTCATCAGCGCAGGAAGTAAATGAAGAGAATCAAACCCAGCGATACATATTCGCATTAAGCGATGCCGGATCTGATTTTAAGATTGGGCAGAATATTACCGTAAGAGTGGTATCCAGCCTGGCTATCCGTCAGTTAGTTGTGCCCAATTCGGCTGTAACAGATATTAACGGGAAGCCGGCAGTGTTTGTGAAAGAAGGCCCCGAGAATTTTTCCATAAATTATATTCAGAAAGGTTCAGATAACGGCTCTCAAACCAGTGTGGTTAACGGACTAAAAGAAGGTAGCCGGATTGTCCAAAACGGTACTTACCAGATGAAAACTATGTTTCTAAATCAATAATTATAATTAAAAATCATGAAATTACTATTGATCACCATGGCCTTATTCGCATCCATTTCAGGATGGAAAGAAAAAACCGGCACTGTAAAAATTAAAGGTAACTGCGAAATGTGTAAAGCACGTATTGAGAGATCGTTACAAACTGCGGGAGTAAATAAATCCGACTGGAATGTAGAAACTAAAATCCTGACAGTTACTTATGATGACGGCATAACCAACATGGATAAAATACAGCAGGCGGTAGCCAATTCAGGCCATGATACGGAGAAGTACCGTACACCTGATGCAATATATTCAAAACTGCCGGGTTGCTGCAGGTATGAGCGGGAAAAATCAACTGCTGCTAATTAACTATTTATCTGATACATAGTATAATACACCTGAAGCAACACTCAAAGTATCTAACACCGGAAAAATATTATTCAATTTAGTACCAATAAAAATGAAAGCTAATTTAAAAACACTATTCGCCATTATCATATCAGGTACTGTATTGTTAGTAGCCTGTGATTCAAATAAAAAAAACTCGTCGACTGCTGCAACGGGTACAGAAGAGGGTCACAACCACACCTTTTCATGTCCCATGCACCCGGAAGTTACCGGAAAAGAAGGTGATACCTGTCCTAAATGCGGAATGAAGCTGGAGCATAACGATCATGCAGGCGCGGCAAATTCAACGGTTTATTTTATGGATTTCAATACCAATCCTAAAAATGTTGCTCCCGGGCAGGAAGTAACTTTAAGCATGATTCCTAAAATAAAAGGAAAAGAAACTGAACAGGTGCCTTTAAAGGAAGATCATACCAAAAAGATCCACCTTATTGTAGTAAGTGACGACCTTTCTTACTTTGATCATATACATCCGGAATATGATGCAGCCGGATCTTATAAAGTGAAAACGAAATTCCCGGCAGGAGGAAAATACACACTGTTTGCAGATTTTAAGCCAACCGGGGGAAATGCTGCCGTGGATAAATTAAATGTATCTGTATCGGGCAGCGCTCCTGCAGCGAAAAATTATACTGCAGATAAGCTAACGGGCTCTTCCGCCAATGGATTTTCTGTAACACTTACACCTGAAGGCGGAAAGTTTGAGACAAAAAGCCCGATGCATATAGCCGGGACAGTTAAACAAAACGGAAATGCAGTTGATCCAGCCGTACTGGAGGATTATCTGGGAGCCAAAGCGCACATGGTAGTGGTGAGTTTAAATGAAAAGGAATACCTGCATGTACACCCGAGTGTAGAAAACGGAAAATTTGATCTGCACACCACGTTCGAAAAACCGGGAGTGCATCGCGGGTGGATCCAGTTTCAATCCAAAGGAAAAGTACATACCGTAGATTTTGTAATGAACGTAAAAGAAGGAAAAGGCACTTCGAATGAAGATGCATCTATGCAGAACATGAAACATTAATTCACTTTAAATTTAAAAAAACATGAAAAAAGCAACTTATTTATTAAGCGCACTGCTGTTTGCGGCAACTACTTTATTTGCCCAGGATCACAAGCATGGTTCACCTCACGGCGGCGAAGTTAAAACAGCGGGAACCGCGTTCCACATTGAAGCTCTGGTTAAAAAAGGTGTACTGATCGTTTACCTTCTGGATGCCAATGAAAAGACAATGAGTATTGCCGGAGCGACTGCAACGGCACTCATTCAAACCGCTAATGGCAAGGTGAGTACGTCTGCACTTAAAGCAAACGGAAAAGCAAACTTTATTTATCACCTGAGCCCGGCTATAAAGTATAATA
This sequence comes from Sphingobacteriaceae bacterium, assembly GCA_035575925.1. Taxonomy (GTDB): domain Bacteria; phylum Bacteroidota; class Bacteroidia; order Sphingobacteriales; family Sphingobacteriaceae; genus DASWTL01. Next base: position 63,559 of record DATLXK010000070.1, on the reverse strand, counting down.
AAGCCATCATCACTCTAAAAAAAGGCGGAAAAACGGCATCTGCATCTTTTGACCTGAATAAGAAGACACCCGGTAAGGCTTCCGAAACGGCAGGGCACCACCATTAATAATTAAAGAGCCTGCCTTGTTAATTTCCGGCAACCCATGTTCAGACCATAGTATATGTTAAACACGTTAATACTGTTTTCATTAAGAAACCGCTTATTTGTACTTGCAGGGGCTGCTTTGCTCATGGTATACGGTATTTACACCCTGGTTAACCTACCGGTGGATGTACTGCCCGATTTAAACCGGCCGCGGGTTACCATCTTTCTGGAAGCAGACGGAATGGCCCCTGAGGAGATTGAAGCGCAGGTGCTGTTACCAACCGAAACTGCGTTAAATGGATCTCCCGGGGTAGAGATCGTGCGTTCGGTAGCCTCCCCCGGCTTAGGTCTGGTATTTGTTGAATTTGACTGGGATACAGATGTTTACCGGGCAAGGCAGTTAACTGCTGAAAAGCTGCAGACTGTAGAATTACCTTCCGGTATAACTCCGGTAATGGGGCCCATCAGCTCGGTAATGGGTCAGTTTATGCTTATTGCGGTTACCGGAACAGAGACCAGTCCCATGGATGTAAGAACGTTGGCTGATTTCACTATCAGAAGGCGCTTAATGGCCATTAAAGGCGTATCCCAGGTAGTGCCGATAGGAGGAGAACGGCTCCAATACCAGGTGCTGTTATCTTCTGATAAATTACGACAATTCGGGGTTTCTATTGACCAGGTAGACGAAGCGTTGAGCAATACCAATTTAAATACTACCGGCGGGTTCCTTAATTACCAGGGTTCGGAGGTTTTAATCCGGAACATTGCCAGAACAGGCGCCAGTTCGCTGGATGAAATTGGAAACACCGTTATTGTAAGTAAAAATCAGTCGCCCATATTGTTAAAACAGGTAGCGGAGATAAAATTCGGGCCTACCCTGAAACGCGGGGATGGCTCTTTAAACGGTGAATCTGCAGTAATTTTAAGTGTAGAGAAGCAGCCTAACGGTAATACGGTAGAACTTACCGAAGAAATAAAGGAGGCGGTAGCAGAAATGCAACTCTCCATGCCTAAGGATGTTAAGATCAATACGGATGTTTTTCAGCAAAAGCATTTTATTGAAAATTCGCTTACTAATGTAGAACATGCCCTACGTGACGGGTTTATTTTAGTGGTAATTATCCTGTTTCTGTTCCTGCTTAATTTCAGGACCACCATTATTACCTTAACCGCTATCCCGTTATCGTTAATTATAACTGCTATCATTTTTAAATCCTTCGGGATATCCATTAACACGCTCACATTGGGTGGCCTGGCCATTGCCATCGGAGAGTTGGTTGATGATGCGATTGTAGATGTAGAAAATGTATACCGGAGATTAAAGGAGAACTGGGCCAGCCCGGCTCCGAAGCCGGTTTTAAAAGTGGTTTATGAAGCAAGCAGTGAAGTAAGAAACTCCATTGTATATGCAACCATTATAGTTGTCCTGGTGTTTTTGCCCCTGTTTTACCTCCAGGGAATAGAGGGAAAAATCTTTGCCCCGCTGGGTATTGCCTACATAACCTCCATCATCGCTTCCCTGGTTGTTTCGTTAACCGTAACACCAGCCCTGTGCAGTTATTTAATGGGTTCTGAGCGTGCGCTCAGGCATGTTAATTTGCAGTTCTGGAAAAAGAAACATGCTGCACCGGTCACAGCAAGCACTAAACCATACCATCCGGATGATGACGACAGTCCGTTAGTGAGGTTTCTGAAAAGAAAAGACACTAAACTACTTCATTGGGGGCTCGATCATTCATCTATCGTTTTAGGTGCTGCAGGTTTTTTAATCGTGGCAGCCATAGCCATTATCCCATTTTTTGGAACCGAATTCCTGCCTCCCTTTAATGAGGGCAGCTATACAGTAAACCTTTCCTTACCTGCCGGAACATCTTTGGAGGAAGCCAACAAGGTGGGCAGTATTGCCGAGAAACAAATGCTGAAGGTGCCGGAAGTATTGGTAACGGCACGAAGAACAGGCAGGGCAGAGCTGGATGAACATGCGGAACCGCCAAGTAATTCTGAAATAGAAGTGGCCTTAAAAGATCCGAAAGAAATTACAAGGAAAAAGGAAGAGATCCTGGCCGATCTGCGAACCAATCTATCGTCGCTAAAAGGAGTTACGGTTAATATCGGGCAACCCATCTCGCACCGTTTAGATCATCTTTTATCAGGAGTAAGAGCCCAGGTAGCTATAAAGCTGTTTGGGAATGATCTGGGAGAGTTGCGAAGCAACGCTTCAAAGATCCGGCAGATTATAAATGAGGTGCCCGGCGTAGTAGATGTGCAAGTAGAAAAGCAGGTGCTTGTGCCCCAGTTAATGATTAAGCTGGATCGGTTGGCACTTCAGCAATATGGTTTACAGCCCGGCAAGGTAGCAGAAGACCTGGAAATATTTTATAACGGGAACGTGGTAAGCCAGGTACTGGACGGACAGAAAACATTCGATCTGTTATTACGGGCTAATGAGAGCACCAGGAATAGTATTGAAGCCATACGCAATACGCAAATCAGTTTGCCTAATGGCGGGCTGATTCCGTTACAGCAAATTGCTAAGATCGAACTGGAAAATGGAATCAACTCTATTTTTCATGAAAATACACAACGCCGGATTGTTATTTCTGCAAATGTACAGGGAAGAGACCTGGGGAGTACTGTTAAGGAGCTGCAGACTGCTATTAAATCAAAACTACCTCTGCCTCAGGGATATTATATCGAATACGGTGGTCAGTTCGAAAGCCAGCAATCTGCTTCCAGGCTCATCCTGATTTTAAGTATATTTTCATTAGCAGGCATTTTCCTTGTGTTATACAGCCATTTTAATTCATCACGCATGGTGTTCCAAATCATGCTTAATATTCCCCTGGCATTAATTGGAAGTGTAGTAGCAGTAATGCTTACGGGCGGTGTATTCTCTATTGCTACTATGGTAGGTTTCATTACGCTTACCGGTATCGCTTCCCGGAACGGCATTATGATGATATCGCATTACATTCATTTAATAGAGCATGAGGGAGAACAGTTTAGCAAGCAAATGATCATCCGGGGTTCACTGGAAAGGCTCGTGCCGGTTTTAATGACGGCATTGGTTGCCGCGCTGGCATTAATACCGCTTACGCTGGATGCAAGCGCTGCCGGGAAGGAAATTCTGTATCCCGTGGCAACAGTAATTCTGGGCGGACTCGTTAGCAGTACGCTTTTAGATATGATCGTTACCCCGGTGGTATTTTATAAGTATGGAAGGAAAGCGATTGAACCTTATTTTAAAGCCGGTGAAAAAGACGGGCTCGAAAATATTAATTAGTGTACTAAGTTTAATAATCACGTGTTTACGATTGAAATTAAATAATTTATTGTCAGGATTGTCAGCATGAGGCCCTCGAAGGCTAAAATATAAATGTAACCGCCAGAACATTATTCGGGCATGTTATGAGTTATTAAGCGCTGCACCATATTTCATCGTTAAATACCTCATATTATAACACTATATGGAACTCTACATTAAGAATATGGTATGCAACCGTTGCATTATGGTAGTTCAGAATGAGCTGGTTAAGCTCGGGTTGCATCCATTGCATGTAGAAATGGGTGTGGTAAAGCTGGGGGAGGAAAAACTGGACGATGTAAAACGTATTGAGCTTGCTGACAAATTAAAGGAGTTTGGTTTTGAATTGCTTGATAACAGCAAAACCAGGCTGATTGACCAGATAAAAAATATGATCATTGAAAAAGTTCACCGGTCAGACAGTCTGGATGAAAAGGTAAACTGGTCTACCCTGATCTCGGATCATGTATTTCATGAGTATAATTACTTGAGCACATTATTCTCTGCAGTTGAAGGGATAACCATTGAGCAATATATCATCCGGCAAAAAATAGAACGGGTTAAGGAGCTTTTATTTTATGATGAGCTTAGCCTGGGCGGAATAGCTAACCAGCTAGGCTACAGCAGCATTGCGCATTTATCTGCGCAGTTCAAAAAAATAACCGGTCAAACCCCTTCGCAGTTCAAAAAAACACGAACTGCAAGAAAGTCGATTGATTCCATTAGTTAACGCAGAGGCTCTTGAATGTGGCCACGTACTGGTTCCAACACCTCCCCATGACACCCCGGCACGCTTGACTATCATGTCACCCTGAGGCTCCCGAAGAGCTAACAACGCACTAAATAATGTAACTCTTTCACTGAATTGTATAAAGACTGACGACCTGCACGGATTAATTTTGTAGTATAAATTGAACGTTATGTCAACAGCCACTTTAGTACAAGAACCGAACAAGGGCGCAACTATTACCAGGGGAATATTCCCGGTTACCGGGATGACCTGCGCCGGCTGTGCAGTGAGTGTAGAATCCATGCTCAAATCAGCTGCAGGGGTAGTGGATGCCGGTGTAAACTTTGCAAACCAGACCGCCTGGGCCGAGTATGATGAACAGCAAACAAGCCCTCTTGCACTGCAAAAAACAATCCGCTCCATTGGGTACGATATTATTATTGATGCCGAAGATCCGGTTGCGGTGCACGAAGAAATGCAGCTGAAACAGTACAAGGCAATTAAACATCGCACCATTTGGGCTTCCATTCTTTCACTCCCTGTTTTTATTATCGGGATGTTCTTTATGGACCCGGCTGACGGACGGGGAGGCCCCCCATACGGGGCCTGGGTCTCTATGATCCTTACAGCGCCCGTATTATTCTGGTTCGGGCGAAGTTTTTTTATCAATGCGTGGAAACAGGCCAGGCACGGTAAAGCCAATATGGACACCCTGGTAGCGCTGAGTACAGGTATCGCTTTTTTGTTTAGTGCATTTAATACTATCTATCCGCAGTTCTGGCACCAGAGGGGCATACATCCGCATGTTTATTATGAGGCCGCCTCGGTTATTATTGCCTTTATTTCTTTAGGAAAGCTGCTTGAGGAACGGGCAAAATCAAATACTTCATCAGCCATTAAAAAGCTGATGGGCTTATCACCAAAAACGGTCAGAATTTTAATTAACGGCACTGAACAGGAAATTCCGATCGCTTCGGTAGCGCAGGGAGATGTAATTATTTTAAGACCGGGAGAAAAAGTACCGGTGGATGGTGTTGTTATTTCAGGGTCATCATATGTGGATGAGAGCATGATAACCGGCGAGCCTGTTCCGGTGCAAAAACAACAGGATGATAACGTATTTGCAGGTACCATTAACCAAAAAGGCAGTTTCCGGTTTGTTGCCGAAAAAGTAGGAAGTGATACGCTGCTTGCCCATATTATTAAAATGGTGCAGCAGGCGCAGGGAAGCAAGGCTCCGGTACAAAAGCTGGTAGATAAAATAGCAGGCATTTTTGTCCCGGTGGTTATTGGTATAGCTGTGCTTACTTTTTTAACCTGGCTATTGGTTGGCGGAGAGGATGCTTTTGCACATGCGCTATTAACATCGGTAACGGTACTGATAATTGCTTGTCCGTGTGCATTAGGCCTGGCAACCCCCACCGCTATTATGGTTGGGGTAGGGAAGGGCGCTGAAAACAACATCCTGATTAAAGATGCCGAAAGCCTTGAACTGGGTCATAAGGTGAATGCGCTTATCCTGGATAAAACAGGTACTATAACCGAAGGGAAGCCCGTAGTGACTGCCATGCTGTGGGCCTCTGAAGCAGAAGATAAAATGGAGTACAGGCAGATACTGTACAGCCTGGAAGCGCAATCAGAGCATCCGCTGGCTGAAGCGGTAGTGAACAGCCTTAAGGAAAACGATATAGCGGGGGTTGAATTAACCGCTTTTGAAAGCCTTACCGCGAGGGGAGTAAAAGGAAATTATAATAACAGCACCTATTTTGCGGGCAACAAAAAATTAATTACAGAAAACTCCATCCATACAGACAGCGCGCTGGCTTCTGAGGCCGATACATTACAGCAACAGGCCAATACCGTTATTTATTTTGCCGATGATAAAAAAGTACTGGCCGTGGTGGCGATTGCCGATAAGGTTAAAGCTTCTTCAAAACAAGCGGTTACGGCGTTGCAGGATATGAACATAGCGGTGTATATGCTTACCGGAGATAACCTGCAAACTGCAACGGCAGTGGCTGCAGCAGTGGGGATTGATAATTTCCGGGCGGAGGTATTACCGGCCGATAAGGCAGATTTTGTGAAAGAACTACAATCGCAGGGTAAGGTTGTGGCCATGGTTGGCGATGGCATTAATGATTCCCACGCATTAGCCCAGGCCGATGTAAGCATAGCGATGGGCAAAGGTTCAGATATTGCGATGGATGTAGCAAAGATGACGCTCATAACTTCCGATCTGAACGCTATACCAAAGGCTTTAAAGCTCTCTGCAAAAACCGTTCAAACCATTCGTCAGAACTTATTCTGGGCCTTTATTTATAACCTGATCGGTATTCCACTGGCCGCAGGTGTACTTTATCCTTTTAACGGCTTTCTGCTAGATCCTATGATTGCCGGGGCGGCTATGGCGTTGAGCTCCGTATCGGTAGTAACCAATAGCCTGCGGCTGAAAGCAATGAATTTTAATAATTAATGTAACTACTTAATACTTGCTACTCAATATTTAATACTCACTACTTAAAACTCCAAATCATGAACACCATTAAATTTAAGACCAATATCAAATGCACAGGGTGCCTGGCTAAAGTAACACCGCAACTAAATGAAACCGTTGGCGAAAACAACTGGCGGGTGAATTTAGATGATCCTCAAAAGACGCTTACGGTAGAAAGCGACCGGCTGGAAAGTGAAATACAGGCAGCAGTAAATGAAGCCGGCTTTGAGGCTGAAAAAGTTTAGTTTCAAGTTGGTTGAGCGGGAAATGCCTTCTTTTCGGAGGGCTTTTTCTGTTTAGCGGATATGATAATTCTGCTTAATATGATTTTAATTGGCATTTGGAAGTTATCTTTATGGAGTTAACTAATTCAAATCCCAATGTTCAAATTCATACTGGTCTTTCTTTTTATAATCCCCTTTAAGTTAAGCTATGCTTCAGATATCCGCGGACAGCAGCCCAATATAGGTGTTGATACAAAAGGTATCATCAGGCTGGTATACGGCGATAAGGAAAAGATCTATTGCATCACTTCAGCTAATAACGGAAAAACCTTTTCATCCGCCATGCTGGTTGGTGAATTAAAGGGTATGCATTTAGGCCATAGCCGGGGTCCGCAGATTGCTTCTTCTAAAAATTACAGCATGATTACCGCTATTGATAAAAAAGGTGATATACATGCCTTTAAGCTTAACCATCAAAACAATATCTGGACGAAAGCTGACCGGGTAAACGATAAAAACGACTCTGCCGAAGAAGGACTGATGGCGCTTACGGCCGATAAAGATGACCGCTTCTATGCCACCTGGCTGGATATCCGGTCTGATAATAAGAACAATATCTATTTTTCATCCATGGAAGGGAAAGAATCAGACTGGTCGAAGAATCGCATGGTTTATAAATCGCCGGATGAGCATGTATGTGAGTGCTGTAAACCGAATATTACATTTAATGATGATAAGCTGGTTATTGGCTTTCGTAACTGGCTGATGGGTTCCAGGGATATTTATTACATCGTATCCACAAATAAAGGCAAAACCTTTAGCGCTGCCGAAAAATCCGGGACAGGAACCTGGAAGCTCAATGCATGCCCTATGGACGGAGGCGGTTTAGCCGTAACCGAAGATGGTATTATAACCGCGGCATGGAGACGTAATAGCGATATATTTTACAGCACGGCAAACCGGGAGCAAAAGGTAGGTACCGGTCGTGATGTAAGCCTGGCGGCTAATAAAAGCACTACGCTGATAGCCTGGCACGAGAAGAACAATATTAAAGTGTTTAATCCAGAAAAAAACAAGACCGTTGAATTAGGAAAGGGGATGTCTCCAAAAGTATACTTGCTGCCTAAGGGAAAAGCCATTTGTGTTTGGGAGGATGACAAAACGATCAGGTATAAAGTAATTTAATCCTTTTGGTTTTTCGGGCAGATTGGTAAATAATTAAATCTGGTTGCGTAAAAATAGTGGCGCAGAAATTAGAGAATGTAACATGTAAATATGGATCGCAGAAAATTTATTACAGGCATAAGTTGTATCTCTATTTTGCTGGCAGATGGAAAAGTTGTAAAAGCAACTGAATTACTGGTTCCCAAAAGTAAATTAAAACTTCGGTTCTTTGTGGCTTCAGATGGTCATTACGGGCAACCTGATATTCCGTCGGATGAATATTTTAAAACCCTGGTTGAGAGCGTAAACAGCTGGAATAAAACTGATAAAGCTAAATTTATTGCAATTAACGGAGATATTATTCATGACAAAAAAGAGTTCCTTCTTCCGGCTAAACAGTGGTTGGAAAAGCTGGATATTCCGTACTATGTAACCAAAGGCAATCACGATACTGTTGAAGATGATTACTGGAACAAAACCTTTAACACCTCATTGAACTATTCCTTTAAAAAAGGTTCTGATGCATTTGTATTTGCGAATACATCGAATTTAAAGGGGGAATATGTATGCCCTGATGTAAAATGGATGGAAGCCGAGCTGAATAAATATAAGGGATACAACAATATATTTATTTTCATTCACATTACACCGATAAAATGGACGGCTCATGGAATTGATTGGCCGCAACTAATCGAACTGTTTACCCATTACCCAAATATCCGGGCTGTATTTAACGGGCATGATCACCAACAGGATGATATAAAGGTCAAAAACAATATTTCTTATTTATTTGACGGACACTTCGGAGGCTCGTGGGGCGTCCCTTATCGGGGATTTCGAATGGTTGAAATTTATACAGATAATACAATTCAAACCTGCCTGTTTGATCCCACGGCCAAACTTAAAAAAGATAAAATAGTATAATAAAATGTGTGTGCTACGGTTATTGAAATTGACACACCGGTTGACAAGTTGTACCCTTTAAAGAACAGGGATTAGTTGAAGCCGCCTTTGATAAAAAATTCAAAATCCATTACCTGTTTTGCGGACATTACCATATGAACGATGAACAACCTATAAAAATATCAGACAGATTACCACGCAATCACTCTCATTTCAACTATTAAAAAATGCAAACGGGCAATGGCTAGCAAATACCATACAGGCCTGACAGAATGTGGTAGTATTAATAACTCATTTGATTACTGCATATCAGTTTTCTTCCGGATCATAGTCATGTGGAAGCATAGAGGAAATCTTACTATACCAAAATCCCTCAACGGCAATACTTTTCGGATTAACAATGATTCCATTAGTGTCAAAAAGAGCATATTTTTCTTTTAGTGTAAGGATTGTTACTGCCACATCTCCCATATCCAATGGCCTGTAAACATCCGAATTGTGGTTTTCTACGAGTTTTCCCTTATATGTGATGTATAAGTTATCCTGAAAGTGCAGGGCGAATATGTCGTTCTGGTCAGTTTTGAGCATAATTTCTTTCACCGGAAGTGTATCTTTTAACAGGTAGTCAAACTGTTTGGGCAGTCGCTTTTTAGCGTGCCAGAAAGCAGTAGAATCCTTTCCAGCCAGGGTTAGATCTTGCCTGAATCTGTTTATTTTACTATTTATTATGCTGTCTGCAGGCCTGTCTTGATTATCTTTTTTAATTAAACGGTATATTGAAAAGCCTTCTTGCCGGTAATTGTTGCGTACCAATGAACGATAGAAATGCATGCTCGAACCCCGATAGGTGTCCAGCCTGTTCTTCTTCCACTGTTTTACCTTGCTTTTGGTACCTTTCATTTTCTCAAAATAGGCGACACCTTCAAAATATAACATTCCGGCATTAAATTCTCCCGGAATAAAGGTGCGTGTAAACTCATTGAGCAGGTATTTAATGCGGTATCCTAAATGCTTATTTTCTATGATTAAAAAATCATCAGATGAAGCCTCAAGCAGTCGACCGGGCTCATAACTCACCCTTACTACATCCGGATTGAGTATTTTGCTGCTTAGCGCAATTGCAGAAGTTCCAATAAATTCTCTTTTGAATATGGCATAGTTCCTGGCCTGGTCAGGGTCGGGCCTGATTACTATTTCTGCCAGCTTTAATGAGTCGCGGATTAACCGAATGTTTATTTCCTGGTCTTTTACATCACAGGATATATCCTGGGTAAACGTTTGGTACCCAATAAATTTTACAATCAGATCATATTTTCCGGGCTTTATATTCTTTAAATTATAATATCCGGCGCTATTACTTTGTGACCCTGTTGATGAGTTACCAAGAAATACACTGGCAAAAGAAATTTCCTCTCCGCTATTTGCATCTGTAATGCGACCTGATACCGAAGTGGTTTGACCAAAAGAATTAAAGGCCCACATCAGAATAATGAAGCTTAAAATGCGTTTTCTTAAATGAAGGGTCACCACCATAATTTATTTCTGGCTAGTAAATTCTACAAGAGATTGTATTATATCCCAACAAAAATAACTAATAATTTAGTTTGAATGAATTACCTCATGAATAAAATTGTATTTTCTTATCTTTGGCAAAATTTGTGATTATATCTACCTTACCAATTCACACTCTCCAATAATATTATTATGAAATTTCTCATTGCCCTTCTTGCTGTAATTAGCCTTAGCTGTTCAAGCCGAAACATGTCAACTACGTCTGATGTTACCAGCCAGGCCAAGATAAAAACCGGGGCTGAACAAACAGAGCAGTATGTGCCTTTTCTGAAAGGGAAAAGGGTTGCTATTATGGCTAATCTTACTACTATAATCGGTAAAACGCATTTGGTGGATAGTCTGCAAAGATTAGGGATTAATGTAGTAAAAGTTTTTGGGCCGGAACATGGTTTCCGCGGCAATGCCAGTGCCGGTATGGAGGTAAATGATGAAATTGATGCTAAAACAGGTATTCCTATTGTTTCCCTGTATGGTGCTAAAAACAAACCTACAAAAAAAGATCTTGCTGATGTTGATGTATTGATTTATGATTTGCAGGATGTTGGTGTACGCTTTTATACCAATATTAATGCATTGAGCCGCTTGATGGAGGCTTGTTATGAAAGTGGCAAGGAAATCCTCATTCTTGACCGCCCAAACCCTAATGCCTATCTTGTTGATGGCGCCATACTCGATATGAAGTATAAATCAGGTATCGGCATGTTCCCTATGCCCATGTCGCATGGACTAACAGTAGCTGAATTTGCACAAATGGCCAACGGCGAAGGCTGGCTGACAGATAAGGTAAAATGTAAACTCAGGATCGTTAAAGTGGCTAATTACAACCATGATATGCCTTACATACTGCCTGTTAGCCCTTCACCTAATTTAAATACCCAGCAAGCAATTATGCTATATCCATCTACATGTATGTTTGAAGCAACTTACCTTAATCACGGCCGTGGCACTTATTTTCCGTTTACTGTAATTGGTAGCCCGGAATTAAAAGGGAAATATAAATTCAGTTATACACCAACCGGTATAAAAGGTATGGCAGAAACACCGATTTTCATGAATCAGGTTTGCTATGGTCTTGACCTGCGCAAATATGATGTTGAGAAATTGAGAAAGAAGAAGCAGGTTAACCTTGAATGGATAATGGAATTGTATAAGGCACATCCTCATAAAGAAAAATTCTTTAACTCCAAGCTGAGCAACCAGATGAATAATATCGAGGTACAGATCGGCTCGGGCCTTTTCCGGCAGCAGATCATAGATGGTAAATCTGAAGCGGAAATTCGCGCAAGTTGGGAACCTGGTTTAAGTAAGTATAAACTTATGCGGAAAAATTATCTGCTTTATCCTTAATTCCGTATTGTTTCCTATCCGTGTATATTTAACTCCAGCGGAAACGTAAGTTTCAGGCGCATATAAATTAGAAGTCAGCACTACTGGCAATTAACCTGCTTTTGAAGATTTGGAACCTTATCTCGATCAACTTTGAAGTGAATGGCCTATCGTTTTCTTATCGCCAGAGAGTTTAGGCTTGCTTTAACTTTTCAATATCAAATTTTTTCATTTGCATAAAGGCTTCCATCACGCGTGGAGCCCTTTCAGGATTACTCATCAGCTCACCTAAAATAGCAGGTACAATTTGCCATGACACTCCATACTGATCCTTAAGCCAGCCGCACATACTTTCCTGCCCACCTTCAGTAAGCTTGCCCCAGTAATAGTCAATTTCTTCCTGTGTATCACAATTTACTATAAAAGAAACGGCTTCGTTAAATTTAAACATTGGTCCGCCGTTTAAGCCCATGAATTTTCCACCGTTTAGTTCGAAAGTCACCACCATCGGGGTAACCATAAGGATCTTCGAGTTTTTAAAAACGGAGCAATAGAACTCTGCTGCTTCTTTGGCCTGGCCGTCAAACCATAAGCATGGATGAATTGGGTTTGTCATATTTTATTTTTTTTGTTTTTTCGAGATGTTCCTTGATCCGGAACTCAACTATTTTGTTTATTAAATCTAATGGCATGGGTTTGTTTAGCGGGAATTGAACAGAACCTTTCCCGGTTTTGTACCCCGCCAGTTCTTTTTCCGTAATCAATGTCGCCAAAGTTGAAGCAATCATTCAAAAATCGTATGTAACAGCATATAAATTGATTAATGACCTGGAGCAACTCGAAATTTTAAGAGAAATATCTGGAGCCCAAAGAACAAGCTTTATGTTTTCAAGGACTACCTTGATTTATTTAAAAAATAGATCAAGAAGCTAAGCACGTCAGGGTATAAATTTCACCGCCGCCGACAAAGATACCATTTGCAGGGTTTTTGTTTTTTTTGGCATTGATAAAAGTAGCCCGTAGGGGAATCGAACCGTCTCCTACTATGCTGAAAATCAATAAATTGCAAAATCAGTTTTTGGCCTGCTCACCAAATACTTCACCAAAAAGCAATTTCAGGGCTGCAAGTGGGCATAATAAAGATACGGAAGAATTAGATTTTAGGCAAATTTTTATTGAATCCGGTTCCCTCTTTAACTGTAAAAAGCAACTGATATGTACTCCAAAATATACTATTGGGTACATGTTAAAAAAGTGTCGTCTAATTATTAGCTCTCCGTTAATAGGCTGAGCCGACTGCTTAGTACTATTCCTCATAAAACGCTTCCGACATTGCATCCAGTTCCCGGCTGGATAATTTATATTGAGAAGCAATTCGCCGCCAGTGAGAAATACTTTTCTTCATATCATCGATCATTGCCGATGCTTCCTTTGGCTTAATTCTAAAATGCTGAGCCACTTCCAGTGCAAGCTCCAGGCTCAGAGAGTTGTCATTTTCGGAAATATTCAATGTTAGTCCAGTGCCAGCACTTACAGCATTCATATCATATGCCGGAGAAAGTCCCCAGCCATCGGGAGAAAGTAAAAATCCATGATTACGTAAATGATCGTCGGTATTCCTGACCATGATATTGAATACTATCCGTTTCCAAAGCTCTTTAAGGTTTTCATGTATGTTTTCGCATCTCTGCTGAATAAGAGCGGCTAAGTCTAGATAGCTAACTCCTTCGTGATGATCTGCCCCATCACGATAACCTAAAAGGGTCATAGCGGATGCAAAATGAATTCTTTTTGTCAGGTCGATCCTGTCAAACCTCTTAATTAAGAATGTATGGTGCTTCGCTGTATATTTTTGAAGCATGGCAGGCGCGACTGCAATACCGGAACTGGCAGCAAGCTCATGAACAACCATTTCCCATGCACCTATATCAAGTTCATCGTTATTGCTTGGAAATTTGGCTATCCATAAATTTCCATCCTTATCTCTTACATTGGCCTTTGGCCGGGCTCCTCCAAGCGATGAGCCGGGAGAAATCAACATATTCAGCCATTTCAGATCTTCCTCATCACTGCCGACGTCGTCTTTTTCCAGTTGCAAACTTGCATATTCCAGATCCCTTAGATTCACCCATGGAGGAGCAGCCAGACCCTCCTCAAAACTTAAGAAGTGTCCTTCCTCTTCAGTCTTAAATCTCAGACCGCCCATTCTGCTACCATCGAAAACTCCAAGCAAGAAATCTGATTCATATAAAGTTTCGGCTTTGCGTCCTTCTTTTCTGGCTATAATTGCTTCTCTTCTTTTCATCAGCACCCTTCCCCATCTATCCGGTGAAGAATCCAGGAACATCCCAAAGTTTGGCTTTTCATCCCGTAGAAACTGCCGCCCTGGAAACAATTGCAGATCAGGGTCAAGATATTGACTATGCGGAGATTGCAACCATTCACGAGTATATTCGAATGAAAATATCTCTTTCCTCCTAACAGTTTCCGCCGTTAGTAAGCCGATTAATGCCGCTGCCTGTAAACCATGCCAGTCTGCATAAACAAATACTTTCTTTGCCATGATATTTATTTTTTAGGAGCACGTTCTTTAACCAGCAGCCCCGCATCCTGTAACTTACGTCCCAGTTCATCATCTGCCCCAAGTTTTAAGAAGTCTTTTTCCAGTCCCAGTACAAATAGCACCTGAAAGTACGCACCCATCGCTACAGAAGGTATGCCTTTTTCAATTTGCCAGAGCGTTGCTCTGCTTATGCCGGCCCGTTCCGCGACTTGAATGGTACTTAATTTTCTTCTTAGCCGTGCAAGCTTAATATTTTCACCCAAGTCATTTAAAACCTGTTGAGCCTTCGGTAAAAGAATGAGCTTCTGTTTCATTAATGTTTTATATAACAAACAAAAATAATGTAAATGTTTAATATATAAAACATTAAACTGTTTTTAGAAAACAGATGAAGATTGGTATTGATTTCTCAGGTTAAATTCACATCTCCGGTTACCGAAAGAAAATATGACCCACAGTAACAAGCTGTCAAACAGAAGTTTCCAGTATACGGAATTGTATTCTGATAGTGTTATGGTTATAGCTGGTTCGATTTACAAAAGAACAGCTATCTCTAATAAAATTAAGTCCCTTTTTATTAACATAGGGTAAATAACTCTTATTCGCATACTTGAGTAGTAACAAAAGAATAATTTATAACAAAAGCTAACTGTTATAATTTAATTCTTAACGGTATAAAAAAGGGTTGCTCTTTTTGGAACAACCCTTAGTGTTTTCGGGGCAATTTTATACTATGCTTAAAATCAATTAATTGCAAAGCGGATTTTTGGATAGCTCACCAAATGCTCACCATAAAGCAGTTTCAGGGCTGCAAGTAGGTAAAATAAGATACGAAAAAATGGATTTTTCGATAAGTTCTTTATTGAATTTATTCCTTCCTATACGGTTTTCGGACTCATATCTGATTCTATTTTTATCTAAAGATTTAATTGATATCTTGTACTACGACCACCTCCATCACCTGATAGCATTATAGCTTCTATAGCTAACAAGTCCTGCAGGTCCCGGGTAGCTGTTGCCTTTGATACTTTAGTCAAAGAGCCATATTTAGCCGCATTTATTCCGCCTTCAAAACCTTCCGGCCCTTCTTCGAGCATTCTTCTGATCACTTTAAGTTGTCGTTCAGACAACTGCTCCCTGAACCGGTCAAAAAACTTAGCCTTTTTCAACGCAAAATCAATCTGCTGTTCCGTGTCCGTTTGCGCGGCGATAACCACATCCATGAACCAGGTGATCCATGCTGTGATCTCGTTCGACCGTTGGGCAGTCTTCAGCGCCTCATAATATGCAGCTCTGTTCGACTCGATCGTTTTAGAGAGGGCGAGCAAAGCGGGGCGACCTATTCCCTGGGAGATTGCCTTTTCAGCGATCGCCCGGCCGATTCTGCCATTACCATCTTCAAAGGGATGGATCGTTTCAAAGTACAGATGAGCGATAGCCGACCGGACAGGGCTCTGGATGATCTGTGATTTTCCTCCGGGGACCGTTTCATTAAACCAGCTGATAAACCGCTCCATCTCTTCAGGCACACGATCAGAAGGCGGCGCTTCGAAATGGATCTGCTCCTTTCCGTAAGTACCTGAGACAATCTGCATAGGCTCTGAAGAACTTCTCCATTGACCCACATTGATTTTGTTGTCAGCGCCTAACAACATGTGGTGCCATGAGAACAATGTTTCCTGGTTCAGAGAGGCTGAAAATGTGTTACGAACATCTACCATCAATTGCCCGATCCCTTTTGCCTTTTTATCCGCTACAGGATCTGGTTTTTCATTTAAGCCCAGGTTATTCCTGATCGAAGACATGACATCATTACGACTTAGATACTCCCCTTCGATTTCCGAGGTTTTGATGGCTTCGGCGACCATAGTATCAATAATAGCAGATAACTGAGTGTCTGCGGGAAGGGTCTTTAAAACACCACTGACAGCCCCGGTCTTCTCGGAAAACAGGTATAATTTCTCCTCTACCTTTGTAAGATCATATGTGAAATTTGGCCCGTCTTTTTGTTGCCAGTTATAGGTCATGAGCCAATTAGGATTTTATTCGGCTCAAATATAATATAAATATGAGCCGATTAGGAATTTTATTCGGCTCACTATTTTATTAAAACTGTTAAGTGTCTTAACAATCATGGATAAACTTTCCGATTTTGAAGCGTCCTGCACCCATTGGGATATATTTTGCAGGTTACATTCTCTCAGGCGATCTTCATTTATTCGCGACACATTGAAATACCTGAACAGCGATGATCGGAAAAGTTAAGGTTGGAAAGAGCTTTGGTGGATGTATACGCTATAATCTTGAACGGGAACAGGTAACGATCCTGTATGCAGACGGAATCAGAACCGATAGCATTAGCCACATCCATCCAGGATTTTAATATGCAGCGAAAAATGAATCCCGGACTTGGGCAGGCAGTAGGCCATATCGTTTTAAGCTGGATCGCTTCGGATAAAGAGAAGCTAAGTCCTGAGGCCATGGCCAGGCATGCAAAAGAGTATTTGCAGAAAATGAAAATTGCTGATACCCAGTTCCTGGTTGTTCAGGATAAGTCTAAGGGTTTCATTATTGGGGCAGTGGTTTTACTTTTAATGAGCGCCCTTTCCGTGGGGATAGCTACAGGATGTGGAAGGAGAATGGGCGGTTGAACGAGAATTCTGTTAAGTTTCGGATCATCAGACAAGGATATCCGGATGTCGGGCATTGGGCAGATACGGTTTATCATCGAGATCCAGAGGGAATTGAATTATTTGTGCAGAAAATAGAGGCAGAACAACTAGCTGTCGCACACGGTAGAGCGGTTGCTGAAGAAAAGATAAAGGCAGTTCAGGAAAGCAATAAACGGTTCAAATAACTTAAGTTAAAGCTTAAAAATAAGTAGTATCGCGTTTGTGGTATATTAATCCGTTCTTTTTGTATTAAGTCCATCAAAGCAAATCCATGTCTCTTTATATCTCATGGTTTGTCAAAAAAATATAGTATAATTGATACGAAAAGGGCCCTTACTTACTACTTAACCTTAATGGCATTTAACGAAGACTCCAGGGTTAAAATTCCAGCATTATTACACCTAACAAAACTAGGTTACCACTACATTTCTCGTAAAGAGCATGGGAGCAGGAATGAAGAAACTAATATCTTTCCAAAAATATTTAGCGATAGCATAGCTAAAATTAATCCGACCCTAACAGCATTAGAAATTCAAAGGCAGCTGGAAGAAATAACTCTGAAACTAGACTATGACGATTTGGGGAGGGAGTTTTATAAAGCATTGACGGCAACTTCTGGCATAAA
Source organism: Sphingobacteriaceae bacterium (assembly GCA_035575925.1). Lineage (GTDB taxonomy): Bacteria > Bacteroidota > Bacteroidia > Sphingobacteriales > Sphingobacteriaceae > DASWTL01. The sequence continues at coordinate 45,896 of DATLXK010000070.1, read as the reverse complement.
GCTAATCGATTTTAATAACCTGGAGAATAACAGTTTCCACGCAACAACCGAACTTACCTGTAAAAACGGCGATGAAGAGTTCAGGCCAGATATTACCTTATTAATTAATGGAATGCCACTGGTGTTTATTGAGGTAAAGAAGCCCAATAATAAAGATGGTATTTTAGCGGAGCGCAAGCGTATTAACGACCGGTATAAAAACAAAAAGTTTAAGCGCTTTGCCAATATCACGCAAATGATGCTGTTCTCCAACAATATGCCTTATGAAGATGGGGTAATCGAACCATTGCAAGGTGTTTACTATTCCACATCGGCCTATAGCGATTTACAGTTTAACTATTTCAGAGAAGAAGAAAATTTAAACCTGACCCATCTGTTGGCACCAGAAAGCGATGAAACTGAAAATCTGATTTTAAAGGACAACAATATCATCGCCATCAAGCATTCACCGGAGTTCATCACCAATAAACATTATAACACTCCAACCAATACCATTTTAACCTCTTTGTTAAGTAAAGACAGGTTGGCGTTTATATTAAAGTATGCCATTGCTTACGTGGATGACGAAATCAACGGCAAAATTATAACGCAGAAACACATCATGCGTTATCCGCAACTATTTGCAACAAAAGCCATTGAGAATAAACTAAATGAAGGTGTAAAGAAGGGAATTATCTGGCATACACAGGGAAGTGGTAAAACGGCGTTGGCTTTTTTTAACGTTAAGTTTTTAACAGACTATTTTCAAAAGCGTAATATCATCGCTAAGTTCTATTTTATTGTGGACCGTATTGATTTGGCCAATCAAGCAAGTACAGAGTTCGGCAATAGGGGTTTGGTTGTTAATCGGGTAAATTCCAGAGCAGAGTTCTTAGCAGACATAAAAAAAGTAAGTGTAGTACACAACAGCTCCGGCGAACGCGAGATTTCAGTGGTAAACATCCAGAAATTTACGGAAGAAACGGTTGCGATAAAAGATTTAGCTTATGATATTAACATCCAGCGCATTTATTTTATAGACGAGGCACACCGGGGATATAATCCGAAAGGAACGGCATTGGTTAATCTCTTACGGTCAGATGAGGGAGCTATTAAAATTGCTTTAACGGGTACACCTTTGTTAAGAGAGGTAGCAAAGGAATTTGACAGTAAAGCTTTGTTTGGCGATTATATCCATAAGTATTATTACAACATGTCCATTGCCGATGGCTATACATTGCGTTTGATTAGAGAGGGAATTGATACCACCTACAAAATGCAAATGAAAGAGTTGCTGGAGCAAATTAAATTGGCGCAGGGCGATATCCCGAAAAGCCAGGTATTTGCACATCCCAAATTTGCAAAGCCAATGCTGGATTATATCGTAACCGATTTAATTCAGTTTCGAAAAACCCATGGCGATAACAGCTTAGGCGCCATGGTGGTTTGTGATACCAGCGACCAGGCTAAAACCTTATTCGATTATTTTGAAGAATTGTACGGCGTACAGGAAGTACAATCGTTAGGCATGGTTGCAGAACCGCTTCCAAAATACGAGAAGGAAAATCCACCGCTTAAAGGGGCATTGATTTTACACGATATTAACTCTAAAGACGACCGTAAAGAACAGGTGAAGCAATTTAAAGCAGGCGACATCGATATTCTCTTCGTTTTCAATATGTTGTTAACTGGATTTGATGCCAAACGTTTAAAGAAGTTGTATTTAGCAAGGGTAGTAAAAGACCATAACCTTTTGCAAACCTTAACCCGTGTAAACCGGCCGTATAAAAAATACAAATACGGTTATGTGGTTGATTTTGCCGACATAACCAGTGCTTTTAAGGATACTAACGACAACTACTTTAAAGAATTACAAGGCGAGCTAGGCGATGAAATGCTCAACTATACCAACCTCTTTAAATCTGCAGAAGAAATTGAAGCGGAGATTCTGGAAATTAAAGACAAGCTTTTCCATTACGATGCCCTGAATGCCGAAATATTTAGTCAGCAGGTAAGCCAGATTAAAGAGAAAAAGGATTTGCTGGAGCTGATTAAAGTGTTGAGCAACGCCAAAGAACTCAAAAACATCATCCGGTTAAAAGGACTGGATGAACAGTTAGACAAGCTAGATTTCTTCAAGCTTAACCAACTTTTATATGTAGCGCAAGCGCAATTGGATAAACTGAACCTGATTGATAACATCAACAGCGACGCCGATACCGCTAATTTGCTCAACTCGGCTCTGGAAGATGTTATTTTCTTGTTCACCAAAGTATCCGAAGAAGAACTGATTTTAGCCGACCAACTCCGTGGACAATTGAAACGCACCAGAGAAGCGCTACTTTTTAACTTTGACCAAAAAGACCCGGAGTTTGTATCGCTAAGGGAAGAGTTGGAACGCATCTTTAAAAAGAAAAACCTGGGCGAAGTAGATCAGGAAGATATGCGTGATAATATTCTGCTGTTGCAATCTATTTACGATAGGGTAACCGACCTCAATCGTAAAAATAACCTACTGAAAGCCAAATACGAGCAAGACGAAAAGTACGCTCGTTTGCACAAACGTTTGGTAGAAAATATAAGCATCTCTGCCAAAGAAATGCAATTATATGAGGCCTTAATGAACGTAAAACACCAAACAGACGAGCAGTTGGTAAACAATAAAAATATTTTAGATAACGAAGCTTTTTTTAATCGCTACCTGCTCAACTTGGTTGCCAACGAATTCGTAAAAAATCAAAACATCAAGTTAGATTTTAATACCACTAAAAGTATCAATACCCTTATTGCGGGCGAGTACCTGCAACAGTACAACAATTATTTATAAATGACCAACTTAACATTTATCACCAAAACCAAACAGCTGATTGATAGCCTCAAAAGCGTCTGTGCCAATTATGGTTTGGGTAACGATGGCAACGAGTTCAAAATTATTACGCAGGTTTTTCTGTATAAGTTTATGAACGATAAGTTTGCCTACGAAGCCAAAAAAATTGAGGATTATAAACTAGGGCAAGCAGACAATTTTCAGGAAGCTTTAGAAGCACTGGATGAGGAACAATACAATTTTTTACTGGCTTTTATAGACGCTAATACACCTCAATTATATCCACACCAAACCATTACCTATTTGCACAATAAGCAAAACAGCAACGATTTTGCCAAGCTGTTTGATGATACGCTGCGTGAAATAAGCATCAACAACGCAGAGATTTATTCAGTAAAATCTGCCAGTGGCGCAAAAGATAAAATGTTTGATGAGTTGAGCCAGTTTATTAGCGACTCTTCTCAACGGGATGCTTTTTGTAAAGCACTCATTAGTAAATTGTTCGAGTTTAGTTTTGAGGGAATGTTTGGCGAGAAATATGATTTCTTTGCCACCATTTTTGAATACCTGATTAAAGATTACAATACAGATAGTGGCGGTAAATATGCCGAATATTATACCCCACATGCCGTTGCCCGTATTATGGCTTCTATTATGGTGAACGACAAACCAAAAGGCGTAAGAGTGTACGACCCGAGTGCGGGTTCGGGCACTTTGCTCATGAACATTGCACATGCCATTGGCGAAGATAATTGCAGTATATATAGTGAAGATATTTCGCAAAAGTCCAGCAATATGCTGCGCCTAAATTTGGTGTTAAATAATTTAAGCCATAGCATCCCGCATATTATTAAAGGCAATACCATTTTAGAGCCTTATTACAGGGAAGAGAAATTCGATTACATTGTTTCCAATCCGCCCTTTAAGCTCGACTTCTCTGATTTTAGCGTTGCACTGGATAAAGACATTAACAAGACCCGCTTTTTTGCCGGCATACCCAATATTCCGAAAGCCAAAAAAGAAAGCATGTCCATTTACCTGCTGTTTATACAGCACATTATGTACAGTTTAAGTGAAAAAGGTAAAGGCGCCATTGTAGTACCCACCGGTTTTATTACCGCACAAAGTGGAATAGAGCGTAAAATACGGGAAGCCATGATAGAGCGTAAACTATTGCGTGGCGTGGTAAGTATGCCTAGTAATATTTTTGCCAGCACCGGCACCAACGTAAGTGTATTGTTTTTAGATAACCGGGCTGATGCAGAGCATATTGTATTGGTAGATGCCAGTAAACTAGGCGATACTATTAAAGAGGGCAAAAACCAACGTACCGTTCTTACACCCACAGAAGAACAACGCATTATTAATGCGATGAATGAGAAATTGGCCGAAGATGATTTTAGTGTAGTAGTATCTGCCGAAGAAGTTAAAGCCAAAAACTATTCTTTCTCTGCTGGGCAGTATTTTGAAGTGAAGATTGATTATGTGGATATTACTGCTGATGAGTTTAAAGCGAAGATGCAGGGATTCAGCAATAATTTAGAGAGTTTGTTTGGGGAGTCTTCCAAATTAGATGAGGAAATTAAGAAGCAGGTTGCAAGCTTAAATTTTAGCAACTAAAAAATGGAATTTGAAATTTTTTGCGACGAAAGCTCTTTAGAAGCTATAGCTAAACAGGATGCTCATTTATACATGGGTATTGGAGGTATATGGCTTCCGGCAGAGCATAGAGAAAGTTTAAAAAATGGCTTGGCTGTTATTAAAAATAAATATGAAATTAAAGGTGAGTTGAAATGGAAAAAAGTATCTCCTGCCTATTATAATTTATATAAAGAAGTTATTGATTACTATTTTAACTCGGGTTATTTACGCTTTCGGGTTATTTTGATAGAAGCAAATAAAATTGACCATATCAAATTCAACAATGCCGACCCTGAACTGGGTTTCTACAAGTTTTATTACCAGTTAATAAAACATTGGTTGTTTGATTTTAATTCGTACAGCATATTTGCCGACTTAAAAGAAAACAGAAATAAGGGCAGGTTAAAAGAATTAAAAGAAATGCTCGATTTATCAAACCTAACTTCGGAAGTTAAGCAGGTACAAGGTTTACCTTCAGAGCAATCTTTGGGTATTCAACTGGCTGATATTTTAACAGGTTTGGTAGTGTCTAAATTCAATAAGGAAGCCACCAGCAAAGCCAAACTAGATTTAATATCATATGTAGAGAGTAAATATTTATCTAAAGAAATTGCACCAACCGCTAAATGGGAAGAAAAATTTAACGTTTTTAAAATCAATCTTGGAGGAGGGTGGTAAATGCCTTATAAAAAGATTAAAGCACATGAGCTTGTAGAAACAGATTTAAGGAATATCTGGGAGAATGAATACTGCTTAAAGCCTGTTATTACTTTTGATGGCGTGAGTGTGCGTTTCTATGCAGATATGTTTGACCACGCTTTTTTTGAAAGCGCTAACAGGGTAGCGAAAGATAAATCCATACTTTCATACAATAGATTAGAAAAAATATACTGGATAAAAGAAACATTAAAAGATGCTTCCGCCCTCTTAAAACAAGGATGGGATAATCAAACAAAAAGCTATTTTGAAGATAGGCGGTTAGCAATTGTTAAAGGCAATTATGTGGTAGTCATTCGCTTTACAGCACTTTTGAAAGGTAAGTTTGTTACGGCTTATGAAAAAGATGATATAACAAATATTTTAAACTCGCCAGATTTTATAAAAACGAAAGAGTTTTTTGGCGATAAGGCATAAAAAAAACGTTGATTCGGGTTCAACGTTTAAGACCTTTGTAGATTCCAGACCGAAGGTAAAGAACGCCACAAATGTAACATTTAATTATACGTTGTTTACTAATGTTATGTAAAATTAATTAGAGATGATTGAAAATAAATATCATGGGATTAGGATAGAGGATTTTAAAATGAAGATGCAGGGCTTTGAGAGTAATCTAAGTGCTTTGTTTGTTGAAGGAAATCTTCTAGATGTTGAAATTCAGAACCAGTTAAAAGGTTTAGGCTATGAAGAAAGTTAGACTTAGAGAACTATGCTTGCCTGAACACATTGGTAAATACGGCATTCCTGCATCTGCAGAGAAGTTTTCGGAGGAAAAAGTAAGATACCTTAGAATAAGTGATATAGATGATAAAGGAAATCTGCTTAACAATGATAAAAAATCCGTTTCGTCAGACGATTTAGATAAGTACATTTTAAACGATGGAGATATTGTATTCGCCCGAACAGGAAATTCTACGGGTCGAACATATTTTCACGAGGATAAAAATGGTGTATTAGCCTTCGCAGGTTTCTTAATAAAATATGGTCTTGATTATAATAAGGTAAATCCGAAATTTTTAAAGTATTTCACTATTAGTGAGGAGTACAAACAATGGGTAAAAAACTTATCTACTGGAAGTACTCGAGGGAATATTAATGCTCAAACATTTGCTGACTGTCCAATACCGTTAATAAAAAGGAACCAGCAAGATTTGCTTGTAAAAGTTCTTTCCGCTTTGGACGATAAAATAGAGCTGAACAATAAAATCAATGCAGAGTTAGAGGCAATAGCCAAAACTTTGTATGACTATTGGTTTGTGCAGTTTGATTTTCCGAATGCAGAAGGTAAACCTTATAAATCATCAGGTGGCGAAATGATTTATGATGAGGTATTGAAAAGAGAGATTCCGAAGGGGTGGGAGGTGAAGAATTTGGGGGATTTATCTGCTTTTAAAAACGGAATTAATTATAACCCAAAAGAAAAAGGAGATAGTCTAGCTAGAATTATAAATGTTAGGAACATTTCCAAATCAACTATTTTTATAGAAAACGAATACCTAGATGAACTCGAATTAAATCAGATAGAAATTAATAAATATTTGGTTGATGATAGGTCAATAATAATCGCAAGAAGTGGAACACCTGGTGCTACAAGATTGATAAGAGGTTACAAAACCAATACTATCTACTGTGGCTTTATTATCTGTCTCACAGTCACTAATATTGAAAATTTAAACTTGCTATATTTCAATCTAAAGGATTTTGAGAAAAACATAACCAGTCAGTCAAATGGTACAATAATGCAAAACGTTAATCAGCAAGTATTAATCAGTTTTAATGTTATTCTTCCAGAATCTAAAATATTGGAAACTTTCAATCTACAAATTGACAACATCTTTCAAAAAATCTTGAATAATTCTCAACAAAACCAAGAACTCGCATCCTTAAGAGATTGGTTATTGCCTATGTTAATGAATGGGCAGGTAAAAGTTGTTGAGGCTTATAAAGAAGTTGAGGAAAAATTGGGTATGGTTGCGGAGGGGGAAGTTGACTATAAATTAACTAAATAACATGAAAGCATTTATTTCCTATAGCCATGCTGATAAGGCGATGTTAGATAAATTAGAAATCCATTTAACTAATTTAAAAAGAGAGAAGTTATTATCGTCATGGACAGACCAGGAACTTGTGGCTGGTACTTCTTTAGATAAAGAAATTTTAGATAATTTAACAAGTTCCGACTTGTTTGTTGCTATGTTAAGCCCAGAATATATCGCTTCCTATTATTGCTATGAAAAAGAATTTAATCATGCATTTAGAATGTTTAAAGATGGGGAAATAACCATTGTTCCAATTATTGTCGAGCCGTGCGAATGGTTGGCAACCCCGTTTAAAGAATTCAAAGCTCTTCCAACCGATGGAAAACCAGTCGCAGACTGGCAAAATATAAATACTGCATTTCTAAATATCACTCAAGAATTTCGAAAATTACTTTCCCGAAATTTGGTTCGTTTAGATGAAAAATCTGTTTATAGTACTCATCCGGTAGCATTTGGCAGAAATTACAAAGCTGAAAAAATATTCACTGAAGTTGATATATTAGATTTTAAGGAGGAAAGCTTTGAGAGCATTAAAAACTATTTTAAAGCAGCCATAGCCGAATTTAATGGAATAGAAAATCTCCAAGGAAGATTTTTAGAAGAAGAAAAGAAAGTATTTAGCTGTTTGATTTCCAACAAAGGTAATCTTAAAGATGCCTATATCACCGTGTATTGTTTAGGAAGAGAAAATTTTGGATTTGGAGGGGATTTAAGTTACAGTTTTACGCAACAACTACCACAGAATACAATAAGCTTAGATAAGACATTTTCAATCCAACAAGATGATTATAGTCTTTATTGGGAGCATAGAAATGTTATGCATTCCCGAGGTGAAGAACCACTAACCGACAAACAAATAGCCGAAAAGATATGGAATGAGTTTATAAAACAGGTTGGTGTTTCATAATAGGTAAGTGCATTAAAACAAAAGTATTTAGGAACAAAACCAAGAACTAGCTTCCTTAAGAGATTGGTTATTGCCTATGTTAATGAATGGGCAGGTAAAGGTTGCTGGGGCTTATAAAGAAGTTGAGGAGACATTGGGAATGGTTGCAGAGGGGGAGACAGCGTACAACTTAAATAGAAATGAACTATAAAAAGAGCCAGCCAAAAATCACCTATAGCGATTTCTCTGATTTGGGAATGCCTTTAAAAACTTTTAAAAGTCTTAGAGGAAAGCAATACGAAGTAATTTCCATTATCGGTTCATCCATGAACTTCATAAGAAAATCATCAGGTAAAAATTGGAAAATGGATTTAAAAGGAGTTTTGATGGCTTATAAAGAACTAAATGACTTTAAAACGGCAAACTTCAAACCTTATGTACCCCGCACACATTCACCGGCATTAGGTTTATTGTTGCATGTGGGGTTGTTAAAATAAGAGGCAGGTGACAGATAATTGATTATTACAGCAGAGGAATATTTCTCATTCTTAAATAACACTTCCCTTAGTTAAGAAAAGTAGGCCAAAACTTAAATACCACTTTTCTTATTTAAGTTTTTTTGCTGTTTTCTTAAATAATCATATCTTTATTTAAGTTTAGGAAAAGATGAACAAATACGAGTCAGGAAAGCAAATCAACCAAGGGTATTATAAAAGCTTTCAACCTAACCCTATCAACAGAGTATGGCATCTTGATGATATGGAGGTAATACAATTATTGAGTAGAGCTGATAGACATTTAGGACGGCTTGATATGTATTCAGAATATGTGAACATAGAATTATTTATAAGAATGCATATTGCCAAGGAAGCGACTCAATCTTCTAAAATCGAAGGAACCCAAACCAATATGGAGGAGGCCTTTTTAAGTAAAGAAGAAATAACTGCGGAGAAAAGAGGTGATTGGGAAGAGGTTCAGAATTACATAAGTGCAATGAACGAAGCTGTAAAGTTACTACACCGCCTACCCTTTTCTTCTCGGTTAATTAAACAAACTCATAAGATTTTATTGCAAGGAGTTAGAGGAGAACATAAGCTCCCGGGAGAATATCGAAGCAGTCAGAACTGGATTGGTGGTGCAACTTTAAATGATGCAATTTTTATTCCGCCGGTACATACCTCGATCGATGATCTTATGTCTGATCTTGAAAAATTTGCAAATGATGACTTAAACCCGTCGCCCGATCTTATCAAAATTGCTATTATTCATTATCAATTTGAAACCATTCACCCGTTTCTAGATGGAAACGGCCGGGTAGGCAGGCTCCTTATTACAATTTATCTGGTGAGCAAAGGGGTTATTAAACAACCTATCTTATATCTTTCTGACTTTTTCGAAAATAACAGGCAACTTTATTATGACAACTTGATGCTGGCCAGGACTCAAAACAACATCAACCAATGGTTGAAATTTTTCTTAACTGGAATTATAGAAACCGCAAAGAAAGGCGTCACTACATTTGATGGAATTCTTCAACTGCAAAAAAGCCTGGAAGCGAAACTAAAAGGTTTGGGTAACCGAAGTCTAAATGCACAAAAAGTTGTCGATTATTTATATACCCAACCCGTAATCAATGTCGCCAAAGTTGAAGCAATCATTCAAAAATCATATGTAACAGCATATAAATTGATTAATGACCTGGAGCAACTCGAAATTTTAAGAGAAATATCTGGAGCCCAAAGGAACAAGCTTTATGTTTTCAACGACTACTTTGATTTATTTAAAAAATAGATCAAGAAGCTAAGCACGTCAGGGTATAAATTTCACCGCCGCCGACAAAGATACCATTTGCAGGGTTTTTGTTTTTTTGTTACTGATAAAAGTAGCCCGTAGGGGAATCGAACCCCTGTTTCTAGAATGAAAATCTAACGTCCTAACCCCTAGACGAACGGGCCTGATCTCCTGGCGGGTGCAAAAATAGAAATTGAAGCGGCTTAGTCAAAAATAATTCAAAATGTTTTTCGCTTCATTTACCATAACTTTGGACTGAGTTATGAGAATTGCAATAAATGGCTTTGGCCGCATCGGCCGCATCTGCTTCAGAACCCTTTTTAAGAAAAAAGATATGGAGATTGTTGCAATAAATGATGTAACTGACCCGGAAACACTTGCACATTTGTTGAAATACGATTCTGTACATGGTGGTTTTGACGGCTTAATTACAGCTGAAGGGCAGTACCTGATTGTAAATGGTTCAAAGATCCCGGTATATTCCCAAAAGAATCCCTCCGTGCTGCCGTGGGCAGAGCTGAGTATCGATCTGGTAATAGAATCTACCGGTAAGTTTATTAGTAATGAGCTGGCATCGCTTCATCTCAAAGCAGGAGCAAAGCAGATTATTATTTCTGCGCCATCACCTGATAAAGATGTCCCCGCAGTTGTTTTGGGAGTGAATGATCACCTGGTAAATTTATCATCTCCGGTTTTGTCCAATGCATCGTGTACCACCAATAACGTGGCACCGCTGATTAAGATACTGGATGACCAGTGGGGGATTGTTGATGGTTATATTACCACAGTTCATTCCATGACCGGCGACCAAAATCTTCATGATGCACCGCATAAAGACTTGAGAAGAGCACGGGCTGCCTCTGCATCCATCATTCCTACTACAACAGGTGCTGCAAAAGCAATTACTAATATATTTCCTCATCTCGAAGGTAAATTGGGTGGTGCCGGAATAAGAGTGCCTGTTCTGAACGGCTCATTAACTGATTTTACCTGTACCCTGAAGAATCAAACTACTATATCTGAAATTAATACAGCATTTAAAGCCGCTTCACAATCTTATTTAAAAGGGATACTGGAATACACTTCTGATCCCATTGTTTCTGTTGATATACTTGGAAACACACATTCCTGTATTTTTGATTCACGGCTCACTTCCATTGTGGGGGGCCTGGTTAAAGTAGTGGGGTGGTATGATAATGAAATGGGTTATTCAAGTCGGCTGGCAGACCTGGCAGAAAAAATTTCAAAATTAAACTAATCCCTTCTCTTTGGAAAAGGGTTAGGATCAGACCAATGATAAAATTTATAGATACCACCCAAACATTGCTGCTCCGTAGTGAGGTGTTACGGGATGGTAAACCATTTGAAGAGTGTTATTTTGAAGGTGATAATGAGAAATGCTCATTTCACCTGGGAGATTTCAGGCTGGGACAGATAATCAGTGCGGTAACTTTCCATCAACGGACACATAACGATTTTCCGGGTGATGGTTACCAGTTGCGCGGAATGGCCACCCATCCTGATTTTAGGAATATGGGAGCTGGAAACCAGCTTTTAAATTTTGGAATCGTTTATCTTCGCGGCCTTAAAGCAAATTATATCTGGTGCAATGCACGGCAGGCAGCCTATAGGTTTTATCTGAACACAGGTTTTGAATTCATATCAGGTGAATTTGAAGTAGATCAAATAGGACCTCACCGCCAGATGTATTTAAAGATTATGTAAACTGTTTTTCAGTCTTTTAGTATTAATAATATGACAATCGATCAATTTAACTTTTCAGGAAAAAAAGCCCTCATTCGTGTAGATTTTAATGTGCCGCTGGATGAGGATTTTAATATTACGGATGATAACAGGATTCAGGGAGCGCTTCCTACAATAAAGAAAATACTGGCAGACGGAGGCTCGGTGATTTTGATGTCTCATCTGGGCAGACCTAAAGAAGGCCCGGCCGATAAGTATTCACTAAAGCATATAGTCAAGCACCTTTCCCGGCAATTAGGGGTTGATGTTCAGTTTGCTGATGATTGTGTAGGCGATAATGCAAGGCAAATGGCATCGGGATTAAAAAGCGGACAGGTACTTCTGCTGGAAAATCTGCGATTTTATAAGGAGGAGGAAAAAGGAGATGAAGCATTTGCTGAAAAACTGGCTCAGCTTGGGGATGTTTACGTAAATGATGCATTTGGTACAGCACATCGCGCCCATGCCTCTACCGCTATTATCGCTAAGTTTTTCCCGGATGCAAAGTACTTCGGTTATTTAATGGCGGGTGAGCTGAAAAATGCTGAAAAGGTTTTGAATAATCCCGAAAAACCTTTTACTGCAATTATGGGTGGCGCAAAAGTGTCTGATAAGATATTGTTGATAGAGAAATTGCTCGATAAAGTTGATAACCTGATCATTGGCGGCGGAATGGCGTATACATTTGCGAAAGCACAAGGCGGATCAATAGGGAAATCACTGGTAGAAGAAGATAAATTAGAACTGGCCATTGAACTTATTGCTAAAGCTAAAACTAAAGGGGTAAATTTATTATTGCCGACAGATTCAGTAATCGCAGATAACTTTTCAAACGACGCAAATACCGCAGCTTCACCAAACCATTCTATTAAAGATGGTTGGATGGGACTGGATATTGGTCCGGAATCTATTGAAAATTTTACCCGGGTAATTAAGGATTCGAAGACTATTTTATGGAATGGGCCCATGGGGGTTTTTGAGATGGAAAAATTTCAAACCGGAACTAAAGCGGTTGCTGAAGCTGTAGTTGAAGCTACTAAAAACGGAGCTTTTTCGCTTATAGGCGGCGGCGACTCTGCCGCAGCAGTATCAAAATTTGGATTTGAGGAACAGGTAAGTTATGTATCCACCGGTGGAGGGGCATTGCTTGAATATATGGAGGGTAAGGAATTGCCAGGAGTAAAAGCCATTAATGATTAATCAAGACCTATAAGGTTTTCGAGACCTTATAGGTCTGCCTGTAAGAAAAAATAAAGCCCCGCCTGGTTAATCTACGGGGCTTTTTTGCGCCCTGATCAAAATAAAATTCATGTTGAAAACTTTTTGTGGGAATATGTGGTAAAAAGTGGTAAAAGTATTTACTTTTACTCTAGATAAAAACTGTATATAAACCAAAATGTCTCATTTCTTAGGTGAATTTGATTGTAGGCTTGATGTGAAGGGGAGAATGATGATCCCTTCTAACCTCAAAAAACAGCTTCCTGAAGCTGAAAGAGAGGGGCTTGTAATTAACCGGGGTTTTGAGAAGCATCTGGTGATTTACACAAAAAAAGAGTGGGACAAAATTGTTGATGAGTTAAGCAGGCTCAATCAATATGAAAAAAGAACCCGGGAATTTATCCGCTACTTTACCCGGGGTGCATCCGAGCTTTCGCTTGATGCTGCTAACCGCATTCTTCTTCCAAAGTCGTTACTGGATTATGCCGGGATAGGCACGGAAGTGGTATTATCTTGCCAGTTTAACAAAATTGAGGTTTGGGCTAAAGATGCCTATGACTCCCAATTAGATAATGAACCCGAAAATTTTGCAAATCTGGCAGAAGAAGTAATGGGTGCAGGAAGGAGGGTTGATGAATAAGTATCATACTCCGGTGATGCTGCGTGAGTGTATAGAAGGTTTGGCTATTCATGCCGATGGTATTTATGTGGATGTTACTTTCGGTGGCGGTGGCCATTCCCGCGAGATTCTTAAGCATTTGGGTGAGAATGGACGGTTATTGGCATTCGATCATGATGCAGATGCGCAGCAGAATATCCCGGCTGATGGTCGTTTAACCTTTATTGATCAGAATTTCAGATATCTTAAAAATTACTGCCGTTTAAATAATGCGATGCCTGTTGATGGTATACTGGCAGATCTGGGCGTGTCTTCGCATCAGTTTGATCAGCCTGAGCGGGGCTTTTCTACACGTTTTGATGCAGATCTTGATATGCGCATGGATCAATCATCTGCTTTGACGGCGAAAATGATATTAAATACTTATAAGGAAGAGGATCTCCACCGCATTTTCGGGATGTATGGCGAGGTTAAAAACGCTAAAAGCCTTGCCCGTACGGTGGTGACAGCCCGGTTGAATGCTCCCATAGATACCGTTGCCAGGTTTAAAGAGGCTATTCAGGGTCTTATGCCGCGTGGAAAAGAAAATAAATACATGGCTCAGGTTTTTCAGGCATTAAGAATAGAAGTAAACCAGGAGCTTGAAGCTTTGCAGGAATTTATAGTGCAAGCTGCTGATATTCTGAAAGATGGGGGTCGCCTGGTAGTTATGTCATACCATTCACTGGAAGACCGGCTGGTAAAGAATTATATCAACACCGGTAAATTTAAAGGTGAGGTAAATAAAGATTTTTTTGGGAATCAGATCAAACCACTGAGTGCAGTTACAAGGAAACCTGTAGTCGCATCAGAAGAAGAAATTGTACAAAATAACAGGGCGCGCAGTGCCCGATTAAGAATTGCTGTAAAAAATGAGCAACCATTTTAGAGATGAGTTAATCAGGGGTGAAGTGGAGCCGGAAGTTCAGTCTGAAGTAAAGGCCGAACTTCCGCGAAACTTCATAACTATTCTTTTTACAGAAGGAGTGGTTTCAAAAGAAGCTGCAACACAAATGCTTCCCTTCATAGCGTTCATAGCGTTTTTGGCCATGTTGTATATCGGTAACCGGCACCTGGCAGAGAAAAGTATCCGTGAAATTGATAAGCTGAACAAGGAGGTAAAAGAGATGAGCTGGGATTTTAAAACTATAAAAGCAGATCTGATGCTGAGAAGTACACAGACCGAAGTTGCAAAAAAAGTAGATACGCTAGGGTTAAAAGAACCCGTAGAGCCGCCGAAGAAATTAATGGTACCAATAGAGGATTATATAACAATTGCGCCTTCACCTTAATTAGGATAGGTAAAGCTATGAATATCAGAACTGACATATTATTGCGTGTATATCTTGCCTTTGGGGTAATTATGCTGTTTGCGTTCGCAGTTTTGTTTAAATTGTTTAATGTGCAGTTTTCTGAAGGAAGGAAATGGCGTTCTATGGCGGATAGTCTGTCTACAAAATTTGTGAATGTGGAAGCTGCAAGAGGTAATATTTACTCTGTGGACGGTAGTTTGATGGCAACATCGGTCCCCGAGTATGAACTGAGGATGGATATGCTGGCTGGCGGGGTTGCTAAAGATGAGGTGTTTTATGAAAAGGTGGATTCCCTGGCTCAAAAACTTTCCATGTTTTTTGGCGACAAATCTACTTCGCGGTATTCGCAAATTCTGAGAGAATCCCGTGCTGACCGCTTAAGGTACGTGCTGTTAAAACGTAAAGTGTCCTACCAGGATCTGAAGATCATCAGAAAGTTCCCCATATTTAATCTGGGGAAATATAAAGGGGGATTAATTGCTGTTCAGCAAAACAAAAGAATCTTGCCTTTTCGCTCACTTGCTGCAAGGACTATCGGGTATAAAAACGAGAACGTACAACCGGTAGGGCTTGAAGGAGCATACGGAAGTTATATTAACGGAGAAACAGGCAAACGTTTAATGCAGCGTATTGCAGGGGGTATTTGGATGCCTGTAAACCGGGATATTGAAATCGCCCCGAAAGATGGGTCAGATATAATATCAACTATTGATATTAATATGCAGGACGTAGCGCAGCGTGCACTTGAAAAACAGCTGATTAAAAGTAATGCAGATCATGGATCGGTTATTTTAATGGAAGTATCAACAGGCGAAATACGTGCGGTTGCTAATTATACCAAAGTGGCCGACAGTATTTACCAGGAGAAATTTAATTATGCTATTGCTGCAAGCGCCGAGCCGGGTTCCACATTTAAACTGGCTTCCTATCTGGTTGCAATGGAGGATGGAAAATTTGATCTGGATGACCTGGTGGATACTCAGGGAGGAAAAATTAAATTTTCACGTAATACGATAAGTGACTCTCATGAAGGAGGGTATGGTGTGATCACAATGAAGAAGGCTTTTGAAGTATCTTCTAATGTGGCTATCACCAAAATGATTTATAAAAACTACAGGGATAACCCTTCAGACTTTACGGATAGGCTCCACGAACTGCACCTCGGGGAGCCTTTAAGTCTGCAAATTCCAGGTGAGGGAATTCCACTGATTAAAACTCCGAAAAGTAGAAGCTGGAGCAAGCTAACCCTCCCATGGATGGCATATGGATATGAACTGAAGATGACGCCATTGCAAATGCTGGCGTTCTACAATGCTGTAGCTAATAATGGAAGAATGATATCTCCCTTATTTGTTCGGGAAATCAGGCAATTTGGCCAAACAGTAGAACATTTTCAAACCAAAGAGATTAGTAATAAGATATGTTCTGATAAAACACTTGCTAAACTAAAGCAGATGCTTGAAGGGGTTGTCAATGAAGAAGGCGGAACAGGCGCAAAACTTAAAAACCCATTATATAAAATAGCCGGTAAAACCGGGACGGCCCAGGTTGCACAGGGTGCAGGAGGATATGCTAAGAAACAGTACCAGGCATCTTTTTGCGGATACTTTCCGGCAGATAATCCTAAATATTCCATGATTGTGGTGATACATAATCCCGATCGGTCAAAAGGTTCTTATTATGCCGCTGATGTAGCGGGCCCGGTGTTTAAAGAGGTTGCTGACAAGGTATATGCCAGGGATGTCAGGATGTTTGATAAGATAAGTGTTTCTCAATATGCAGGAAACTCAAAAACGCCTGAAGTTAAAGGGGGCGATAATAAATCTGCTCAACGCGTATATCAGGCATTAGGAATTAAAGCTCTTCAGGTCCCGAAAACAAGGTATACAAAAACATTAGCCACCACTAATGATATGCCATTTCAGGAAGCTAATTATACACATGGAAGTGTACCGAATGTAAATGGAATGGGCTTAAAAGATGCCTTATACATGATAGGCAACTCAGGCTTGCGACCTTTAGTTAAAGGCAGCGGAAAAGTAGTAAGGCAGTCGCTGGTTGCAGGGACACGTATTATTAAAGGTTATCCGATTGTTTTAGAACTGCAATAATGAACTTAAAAGATATTCTTTATTCGGTGTCATTACAGGAAATATCAGGTTCAACAGATCTTGATGTTACAGGTATAATCTTTGACTCAAGAAAAGTATCTCCGGGGTCTATATTTACTGCTGTAAAAGGAACATCGGTTGATGGCCACCAATATATCAGTAAAGCCATCGCCGATGGTGCCCGCGCTATCGTTTGCGAGGATATGCCTGCAGATTTAATTGCTGGAATAACTTACATTAAAGTAGACAATACTTCGAAGGCTTTAGGCCGTATGGCATCAAACTTTTTTGGAACCCCATCAGCAGACTTGAAACTGATAGGAGTAACCGGCACTAATGGTAAAACAACTACCGCTACGTTGCTTTTCCAGTTGTTTCGGGAATTAGGATATAAGGTGGGTTTGATCTCGACTGTGCAGAATCAAATCAATGATGAGATAGTTCCTGCTACACATACCACGCCTGATCCTGTATCTCTAAACAGTCTGTTGAAAGACATGGTAACTATGGGTTGTGATTACTGCTTTATAGAAGTCAGTTCTCATGCTGTAAGTCAGTACCGTATTGAAGGACTGCATTTTTCAGGCGCTATATTTACTAACCTTACTCATGATCATTTAGATTTTCATCGGACATTTAGTGAATATTTAAAAGCTAAAAAGACATTTTTTGATGGCTTGGATAAGACTGCCTTTGCCTTAACCAATGCGGATGATAAAAACGGCAGTGTGATGCTTCAAAACACTAAAGCTTATCAAAAAAGCTACAGCTTAAAAAGCATGGCTGATTTTAAAGCTAAAATTCTCGAAAATCAATTTGGAGGCTTGCTGTTAAATATTGATAATGAAGAAGTTTGGTTTAAAATGGTGGGCAGCTTTAATGCCTACAACCTGCTCGCGGTTTATGCTGCGGCTATGCTTCTGGATCAGGATAAAGCCCGGGTTTTGACTGTTTTAAGCAGACTGAAGGGCGCTGAAGGACGCTTCGATTACATTACGTCAACCAGCGGTGTTATTGGAATTGTTGATTATGCTCATACTCCCGATGCCGTTCAGAATGTGCTAAGCACTATAAAGGATATTCGCAAAGGTACAGAACAGGTAATAACAGTTATAGGATGTGGTGGAGACCGCGATACAACAAAGCGTCCGGTGATGGCACAGGTTGCCTGCGATTGGAGCGATAAGGTAATCCTGACTTCCGATAATCCGCGGAGTGAAAGTCCGGAGAAAATCATCAGTGATATGGAAAAAGGTGTTATGCCGAATAACCGTAAAAAGACTATTTCCATAACTGACAGAAAAGAAGCCATAAGGACGGCATGTCATTTAGCTAAAACCGGTGATATTATTTTACTGGCGGGAAAGGGTCATGAGAAATACCAGGAAATCAGCGGTGTTAAGCATCCGTTTGATGATAAGAAATTGCTTGCTGAAATTTTAAATCAATTAAGCTGATGCTATATTATCTGTTCACATACCTTGATAGGCGATTCGATATCCCTGGAGCAGGTCTGTTCCAGTTTATTTCTTTCCGCACGGCCATGGCCGTAATTCTTTCATTGGTTATAACCACAGTTTACGGAAGCCGCCTGATTAAATATTTGCATACAAAACAGGTTGGTGAAACGGTAAGAAATCTGGGTCTTGAAGGGCAAATGAACAAGCAGGGCACTCCAACAATGGGCGGGCTTATTATCCTTTTAGGAATATTGATTCCTACCCTCTTATTTGCCAAACTGGAGAATATTTACATAATTCTGATGCTGATAACTACCATTTGGATGGGTGTTATCGGCTTTATTGACGATTACATTAAGGTTTTCAAAAAAGATAAAGAAGGACTTGCAGGGCGGTTTAAAATTATGGGGCAGGTTGGCCTGGCTTTAATTATTGGGTGGACCATGTATTTTCATCCGGCTATTGTAGTCAGGGAAGCAGTTACGTTGCCTGCAACTGCAAATGCTCCGTTAGAAGTTCATAAAAAAGGGGATGATTATTATTTTACCCAGAACCTTAAATCAACTAAAACCAATGTTCCATTCTATAAAAATAACGAATTCGACTATGCTAAGGTATTAAGTGTATTTGGTAAAGGGTATGACAAATATGCTTTGGTTGTATTTCTGTTTGTGGTAATAGTAATTATTGCGGCAGTATCAAATGGAGCCAATATTACAGATGGAATTGATGGCCTTACTACGGGCACATCTGCCATAATTGGAGTTACATTAGCTATACTGGCCTATGTATCAGGCAACACCATCATCGCTGATTATTTGAATATTATGTACATACCCAATTCGGGTGAGCTGGTAATATTCGCGGGGGCCTTTGTGGGGGCATGCGTTGGTTTTTTATGGTACAATTCATTTCCCGCCCAGGTTTTTATGGGTGATACAGGAAGTCTGGCAATTGGGGGGATAATTGCAGCATTTGCGATTATGATTCGTAAAGAATTGCTGATTCCCATTTTGTGCGGTGTGTTTTTAATTGAAAATGTTTCGGTGCTTCTTCAGGTAGGATGGTTTAAATATACAAGGAGCAGATACGGTGAAGGCCGGCGGATATTCCTCATGTCGCCATTACATCATCACTACCAGAAAAAAGGTTACCACGAAGCAAAGATCGTAATGCGTTTCCTGATCATTGGAATTATGCTGGCTATCTTAACTATAATAACTCTTAAACTCCGGTAATGGAAAGCGAAAAATACATAGTTGTATTAGGCGCCGGCGAAAGCGGAGTGGGGGCAGCATACCTGGCTCAGAAACAGGGGTACAAGGTTTTTGTATCCGATTTTGGAGACATAGCTGATCAGTACAAATCTGAACTTGATAAATATGGAATTGATTACGAAGCCAATCAACATACTGAAGAGAAAATACTAATAGCAAAAGAAGTAATTAAAAGTCCCGGTATACCGGATAAGGCTCCAATAGTAATAGAGTTGCTTAAAAAAGGTATTCCAGTAATTTCAGAAATTGAGTTTGCAGGCCGTTACACGGATGCTAAAATGATCTGCATTACCGGGTCAAATGGAAAATCAACCACTACCATGCTAATCTGGCATATACTTAAAAATGCAGGATTAAATGTGGGTTTAGGAGGTAATATTGGTAAAAGCTTTGCCAGACAGGTGGCTGCCGAACAATTTGATTGGTATGTATTGGAGATCAGCAGTTTCATGCTTGATAATATGTATGAATTCAGGGCCGATATTGCAGTACTGCTTAATATTACTCCTGATCACCTGGACAGGTATGATTATAAAATGGAGAATTATCTCAATTCAAAGTTTCGCATTATACAAAATCAAACGCCGAATGATGTATTCATTTTTTGTGAAGATGATGCTGAAACCTTGAAGGGATTAAAAAGCCACGAAGTAAAAGCTACTGCCTACCCCTTTTCTATTAAAAATATAGTAGAGCCCGGCGCATATCTCAAGGAAGATCACATTAACATAAATCTTAACCAAACTACTCAACCAATTTTAACCATGTCTATTACTGATTTGGCCCTGCAGGGCAAACACAACATCTACAACTCAATGGCTTCCGGTATTGTTGCTAAAGTTTTAGAGTTGCGGAATGAAACTATCCGCGAAAGCATGGGCAGTTTTAAAAATATTGAGCATCGGCTTGAGCATGTGGCCCGAATATCAGGCATCAATTTTATTAACGATTCAAAGGCTACAAATGTAAATTCTACATGGTATGCCCTTGAAAGTATGCCATCGGAAGTAGTGCTGATACTTGGAGGGGTTGATAAAGGCAACGATTATACCATGCTTAAAGATCTGGTTAAGAGCAAAGTGAAGGCAATTGTATGTCTTGGTAGAGATAATAGGCGTATACATGAGGCTTTTGAAGATGATGTAGAAGTAATTGTTAATACATTTTCGGCAGCAGAGGCTACAGAAATTGCTTACCACCTGGCAAAAAAAGGAGATACGGTTTTGCTGTCTCCGGCATGTGCCAGTTTCGACTTGTTCAAGAATTATGAAGATCGGGGTAACCAGTTTAAACAGGCTGTAAAAGAGTTATAAATTTTGAAGTCCTCCCTTTAGGGAGGATTTAGGAGGGCTTATGGAAACAATCATTAATAAAACAAAAGGGGACCGGTGGATATGGCTTATCGTGATTCTGCTATCTATATGGTCATTACTGGCAGTATACAGCTCAACCGGTACCATTGCTTATAAGAATGATAAATCTTCTGAATATTACCTGATCAAACATCTGGTGATGATTATTGGCGGCCTTGCCCTGATGTATTTCTCTCATTTACTGGATTATAGATATTATGCAGGTATTTCTAAAGTGCTGATGATAATCACGATCCCTTTATTGCTTTATACATTGATGTTTGGTAACACTGTAAATGATGCCAGTCGTTGGGTAACCATACCGGTTATTAACCAAACATTTCAAACTTCCGATTTGGCTAAACTCGCATTAATCACCTTTCTGGCCAGAACATTAACGAGAAAACAGGAAAATATTAAAGATGTAAAAAAGGCTTTTTTGCCTATCATGAGTTCTGTTTGTGTAATATTCGTTCTGATTGCACTGGCTAATTTATCAACCGCCTTAATGCTTTTTAGCGTGAGTATTTTATTATTGATTATTGGTCGGATCAGTATTAAACAGATAGCAATAGTTTGTTTGGGGGTGGCAATTTTACTTACTGGCGTAGTTTTAATGGGTTCACGACGTCAAACATATATATCTCGTGTTAATGCATTTATACACCCTGAGAAAGCAGATCCGGATAAATCGTTCCAGGCAACCCAGGCAAAAATAGCCATTGCTACAGGAGGTATTTTTGGCAAAGGCCCTGGAAACAGTACACAACGTAATTTTCTTCCGCATCCGTATTCAGATTTTGTATACGCACTTATTATTGAAGAGTATGGGTTAGTGGGTGGTGTTATACTGGTGATCATGTATCTCGTTTTTCTATGGCGATGTATTTTGATAGTTACGCAAAGTCCGAAGGCGTTTGGGGCCTTGCTGGCAGCGGGTCTGAGTTTTAGCCTCACAATACAGGCATTTGCCAATATGGCTGTCGCCGTTGGCCTGGGGCCGGTTACAGGTGTGCCCTTACCATTAGTAAGTATGGGTGGAACATCCATACTATTTACCAGTATAGCTTTCGGTATTATACTGAGCGTTAGCCGCGATATAGACGAGAAAAAACAACAGGAATTAAATAGTAAGAATGAAAAGATAATTGTAGGCGAAATTCCTGCAATGGGATAAGCAATAAACTATGTGTATGAAATCATTAATAAATAAATATAACTCCCTCTCCTGATAGGAAAGGGTCGGGGTGAGGCTATGGCAAAACGTGTAATCATAAGCGGTGGAGGTACAGGAGGGCATATTTTCCCCGCTGTAGCTATTGCTAATGCATTAAAGCATATACAACCTGATACAGAAATACTTTTTGTTGGTGCCAGCGGAAAAATGGAAATTGAAAAAGTGCCTGCTGCAGGTTATAAAATAATTGGCCTGGATATTCAGGGATTTCAGCGCAAAGCACTGTGGAAGAATATTTTGCTTCCGTATAAAATGCTGGTATCTGTAATAAAGGCGAGAAAAGTAATTAAAGAATTTAAGCCTGATGTGGCTGTGGGTGTAGGTGGCTATGCCTCTGGTCCCTTGTTATATGCTGCGGGTATGATGAATGTGCCTTACATTATTCAGGAACAGAATTCTTTTGCCGGTATAACTAATAAATGGCTTGGAAAAAAGGCGAAACTTGTTTGTGTGGCTTTTGAAGGGATGCAGCAGTTTTTTCCTCAGGATAAAATTCTACTGACAGGTAATCCGATAAGAAAAGAATCAGTAGCTATTGAAAATAAGCGTTCAGAAGCTTCGGTATTTTTTGAGTTAAAACAAAATAAGAAAACGATCCTGGTTATTGGCGGTAGTCTGGGTGCAGGTACTCTCAATAAAAGTATGTTAGCAGGCCTTGAAAAGTTAGTTGCTGCAGATGTGCAATTAATATGGCAAACCGGGAAATTTTATTATAAATCAATAGCCGAACAACTGAATGGGAAAACTCATGCAGGTATAAAAGTCATGGAATTTTTAAACCGCATGGATCTGGCTTATGCAATGGCTGATGTGATAATTTCCAGGGCCGGGGCAGGCAGTATTGCAGAGATGAGCGTAATTAAAAAACCCGTTATCCTGGTGCCTTCACCAAATGTGGCCGAAGATCATCAGACAAAAAATGCAATGGCTTTGGTAGATAAAAATGCAGCGTTAATGGTTGCAGATAATATAGCTGAACAGGAGCTGGTTGATGTCGCACTGAGTTTGATAAATAATCCTGATAAGATAAGGGAACTGGGAAATAATATTGGCCTGATGGCACAACCAATGGCAGACGAGATAATTGCAGATGAAGTATTAAAAATTGCCGGATAATGGAGTTGAATATTATACAGCGGGTTTATTTAATTGGTATCGGCGGTATTGGCATGAGTGGCCTTGCCCGGTATTTCAATAAACGTGGCTGTAAAGTTAGCGGATATGACCGTACAGAAACCCCGTTAACAATAAGTTTAATCGATGAAGGCATACACATTACCTACAATGACCTTGCTAATGAGCTTCCTGCTGAATATAAAATAGCTGAGAAGACTACCCTGATTATTTACACACCTGCAATTCCAAAAGATTCAGACATTCTGAATTTTTTCAAGAATAATAATTTTGAATTAAAGAAGCGTTCTGAGGTTCTGGGAATAATCAGTAGAAGTATGTTTACCATTGCTGTTGCCGGTACTCATGGTAAAACCACTACTTCCAGTATGGTTGCACATATTTTAAAGCACTCCGGATTTGATTGTTCTGCATTTTTAGGAGGTATTGCAACTAATTATGCAACTAACGTATTGTTTGGCGATAACAATGTGGTTGTAGTAGAGGCCGATGAGTATGATCGCTCCTTTCTTGCTCTACATCCTGATATTGCTATAGTTACTTCGATGGATGCTGATCATCTGGATATATATGGTGATGAATCACATCTTACAGAATCCTTTAAATTATTTGTTTCGCAGGTGAAGCCTGGTGGTAAACTGTTATGTCCTGAAGGCCTTGATCTTCAAAAAGCGGTCACTTATTCAGGAACATCAGATGCTGACGTGACAGCGCAAAATATCCGCATACAAAACGGGGAGTTTTACTTTGATTTTAACAGCAGCCTTGTTAACATCAAAGACATTAAACTTGGTCTGCCCGGCCTGCATAATGTTGAAAATGCATTAGCCGCTATTCAGGCCGCATTAATTGTCGGGGTAGAGAGCAGTAAAATAAAAGATGCTTTAGCAACATACCAGGGTGTTAAGCGCCGATTTGAATATATTGTTAAAACAGAAAAGCATATTTACATCGATGATTATGCGCATCATCCGGAAGAACTGCGTGCATGTATTTCAGCAGTAAAGTCGCTGTATCCGAATAAAAAGTTGACAACCATATTTCAGCCTCATTTATTCACACGCACAAGGGATTTTGCAAGTGGTTTTTCAGAAGTATTGGGAATGAGTGATAACCTGATTATGCTTGATATTTATCCTGCCCGGGAATTGCCCATAGAAGGGGTCACATCAAAAATAATACTTAATGATGTCGCTCTGGAGAAGAAAAGAATATGCAGTATGCAAGAGGCATTGAATTATGTAGAGAAGGAAAGACCCGAATTGCTTTTAACAGTAGGAGCCGGTGATATAGATACATTGATTGAGCCTTTAAAAAAGATTTTAAGCCAATGATTGACCTGTTAAAAAGAATAAATTGGAAGGCCGTGATGTACGGATGTATTTGGGTAGTGAGCCTGAGTGGTCTGGTATTACTGATGAGTTTTATTGAAATAAAAAAAGACAGTACCATTTGTAAAGACGTAAAAGTAATTATTCCCGGTAATCAAACTTTTGTTGAGCGGTCTGAAATTGATAATATTTTGCAAAATGCATCCGGTCAATTAGTTGGAAGAAATCTGGCGCAAATTAATATTCATCGGTTAGAGGCGGCGTTGCGGGCTAACCCATTTATTGAGGCTGCAAAAGTATACGCTGATATGAACGGGGTAATCCAGGTACAGATCAAACAGCGGGAACCTTTATTACGGGTATTAAATATGGCTAATCAGGATTTTTATATTGACCGAAACGGGTTAAAAGTGCCAACCTCTCAAGTATTTACCGCCAGGGTTTTAGTTGCAAATGGTCATATCCTGGAAAATTTCTCTGGCATTATTGATACCTTAAAAACTGCTTTGGCGCGTGATCTGTTTCATACGGCATTATTCATAGAAAGAGATACATTATGGCGCCACCAGATAGAACAAATATTTGTAAATAGTAAATCAGAGATTGAGCTGGTGCCACGTGTAGGTAATCATAAGATCATTCTTGGAAATGCTGATTCATTACAAACCAAATTTACAAACCTGCTGATGTTTTATAAAAAAGCTATGCCTAAAGTAGGCTGGGGGGCTTATAAAACTATTAACATAAAATATACTAATCAGGTTGTTTGTGTGAAGAATGAAATTGACAGCACGGCTATTGCTAGTAGGGGACGGATTTCAAAACCTTTGATTGATAGTCTTAAGAAAATTAAAACAACGAAAGATACAGTTATAAAAATTTAATACTTTATTATATGGAAAAGGATAACTCTACCTCTGCCAAAAACTCACCAATTGTTGTGGGTTTAGATATCGGCACGACTAAAATTTGTGTTACCGTAGGTCGTAGGAGCAGCCATGGTAAAATCGAAATACTGGGGATGGGGAGAGCGGAATCAGCGGGAGTGACACGTGGAGTGGTTTCAAACATCCAAAAAACCGTTCACGGCATTTTACAGGCTGTTGAGCAAGCCAGTGTTCAGTCAAATGTTGATGTAAAAATTGTAAACGTAGGTATTGCAGGGCAGCACATCAAAAGTTTGCAGCACCGGGGTATTTTTACACGTAAAGAACTTAATACCGAGATACAGCGAAAGGATATTGATAAGCTTATTGAGGATATGTACAAATTGGTAATGCCTCCCGGAGAAGAGATCATACACGTTCTTCCGCAAGAATTTACGGTTGACAACGAGCCTGGGATCAAAGATCCTATCGGGATGGCCGGTGTACGTTTGGAGGCTAATTTTCATATCATTTCAGGCCATGTTAGTGCTGTAAAAAATATATTGAAGTGTGTTGGAAATGCAAACCTGGAAACACAGGAACTCATACTGGAACCTCTGGCATCATCCGAATCTGTTCTCAGCGATGAAGAGAAGGAGGCCGGTGTAGTTTTAGTGGATATTGGCGGAGGTACAACTGACATTGCTATTTTCCATGAAAGCATCATCCGGCACACCGCAGTAATTCCTTTTGGGGGAAATAGCATCACAGAAGATATACGTGAAGGTTGCTCCGTAATGCGTAACCAGGCAGAACTGCTTAAAACCCGTTTCGGTTCAGCATTAGCTGATGAAAACCGGGACAATGAAATTATTAGCGTGCCCGGGTTAAGAGGAAGAGAAGCTAAAGAGATATCTGTTAAAAATCTCGCGTATGTGATTCAGGCCAGAATGGAAGAGATCATAGAGCATGTTTATTATGAAATAAAATCTTCGGGATATGAGAAAAAACTGATTGCAGGAATTGTAATTACCGGCGGCGGTTCACAACTTAAACACCTGCCACAGTTGGTAGAATATGTTACCGGACTGGATTGCCGGGTAGGCTATCCAAATGAGCATTTGGCTAAGAATGAAGTGCTCCCCAAAAATATATATGACGATCTGAAAAGCCCAATGTATGCAACCGGTATCGGATTGCTTATTAAAGGAATACAAAAAACGGAACAGATGCTTGATATGGTGAAGCAACCGGGAGTAATTGTTGAAAAGGTTATAGAGAACGAAAAAAACAAAAAGAGCGGGTTCGGATTATTTGACAAACTTCTTCAAAAAGGTGCAAAGTTTATAAAAGATGATATTAAGGATGAAGATTACATCCGTTAATTATCAACAAGAAGCGATTTTTCCACACTTTTAACATTTGTGGAAAACGCGTGTGCAAAATTGATTAATATTACAAAAAGTACTGTCTAACTAAGAAATCACATAAACTCATACAATATGAAGTTTGAAATGCTAAAAGAAAAATCATCAATAATTAAGGTTATTGGTGTTGGCGGCGGCGGGGGTAATGCAGTAAACCACATGTATCGTCAGGGAATTACTGGCGTGGATTTTATCATCTGTAATACAGATGCCCAGGCTCTGGAATTAAGTCCAATTCCTAATAAAGTTCAGTTGGGCGCCAGTTTAACAGAAGGAATGGGAGCAGGTTCTATACCGGAAGTTGGAAAAAATTCAGCAATAGAAAATATTGATGATATCAAGGAAATGCTGGGCAGCAATACAAAAATGTTGTTTATCACTGCAGGAATGGGGGGAGGGACAGGTACTGGCGCAAGTCCGATTATTGCAAAAGCGGCAAAAGAACTCGATATTCTTACAGTAGGTATTATTACAACTCCTTTCTCGTTTGAAGGAAAGCGACGTAAAATGCAGGCTGAAGATGGACTTGAAGAGTTTAAGAAATATGTAGATTCTTATCTTGTTATTTCAAATGATCGTTTACGCGAGATCTTTGGAAACTTAACTCTGGGCTCCGCATTTGCCCAGGCAGATAATATTTTAACCACTGCTGCAAAAGGCATTGCAGAGATCATAACCATACCCGGATACATCAACGTGGATTTTAAAGATGTGCGCACAGTGATGAAAGAAAGCGGCGTTGCTATAATGGGCAGCTATGCGGCGGAAGGTGAAAATCGGGCATTGCGTGCGGTTGAGGGTGCTTTGGCATCCCCATTATTAAAGGATAACGAGATTGAAGGAGCACGGTATATCTTATTAAACATCAGCTCAGGGGCAAAAGAGGTTACTATGGATGAAGTAAGTATAATTACTGATTTTATTCAGTCGGAAGCTGGTTTGGCGGCCGATTTGATATGGGGTAACTGTACAGATGAATCATTGGGAGAAAAACTTTCAGTTACCATTATCGCTACAGGTTTTCAAACTAAAGAAGAACGGGAAGTGGAAAAAAGCCAGGTACGCAGGGTTTCGCCTCTTACACCTGATAATGCACCGCTTATCCGGCCTCTAATTGAGGTTTCTAATACCTTCATTACGAGAATTGAAGAAGTGCCTGAGGTAGAAGAATCTCCTGTTATGAGGTTAAAGGAAGAAACTCAGTCAGACTTGTTTGCAGGATTTCTTCAGCCTCAATCTAAAGGTGATATTGAGCCGGCTCCCGGGTTTGATATGAGTCATGATTTGTTACCCCGGGAAAACGTTGAAGATGAGCCTGTGATTGAATTTGATATGCAATTGAAAGTTGCTGAAGTTGAGCCTGAACTTACTATCATACAAGAGCCAACCGTAATCGAAAAAAGCGAAAGGTCTGAACCTGAGGTGGTAAATCCGGATGAAAACAGAACAGATGAGTCTATAGAAGAGCAGCTTAGAAAATCAAAAGAACGTATTTTACGTCTGAAAGATTTGAGTATGAAATTACGAACCACCAACGGACTGCAGGAACTTGAAAATGAGCCTGCATACAAACGTAAGCAGATGACATTACCTCAGGAACCACATTCTTCTGATTCCCAGGTCTCCAGGTTTACATTATCTACTGAGGATGGGATAACTGAAATCCGGCCAAATAATTCATTTCTTCATGATAATGTAGATTAATACAAATTACAAATTGGATAGGCTTCGCGATTACCGCGAAGCCTTTTTGGTAATAGGTGCAAGCCATCTGCTTAGTATTTGACATTCCCTCTATGGATATTAGACTGTAAAACGTAACTTTGCAGTGCTTTAAAGAACATTTAAATATTTACTGATTTGGATTTATTTGAAAAAATTTCAAAAAACTTAGGTCCCCTGGGCCAGCATCATAAATGGTCTCATGGATATTTCTCATTTCCTAAGCTTGAAGGAGAAATTAGTCCGCATATGAAGTTTAGGGGTAAGGATCACCTGGTATGGAGCTTAAATAATTATCTGGGACTGGCAAACCATCCTGAAGTGCGTGAAGCTGATAAAAAAGGAGCTGAAGAGTTTGGAATGGCTTATCCGATGGGAGCCCGCATGATGTCTGGTAATTCAAATCATCATGAAGCGCTTGAAAAGGATCTTGCTGAATTTGTTGGAAAGCCGGACGCTTTTTTATTAAATTTTGGCTATCAGGGGATGGTATCCATTATAGATACACTGGTAGATCGTAATGATGTAATCGTTTATGACGGAGAATGTCATGCTTGTATAATTGACGGAGTTAGGCTGCACATGGGTAAACGCTTTGTCTACCAACATAATGATATTGAAAGCTGTAAAAAGCAATTGGAACGGGCTACAAAGCTTGTAGAACAAACGGGCGGCGGTATTCTGGTTATAACTGAAGGTGTTTTTGGAATGTCCGGAGCTCAGGGGAATCTAAAAGAAATTGTTGCCCTGAAATCTCAATTTAATTTCAGATTGCTGATTGATGACGCTCATGGATTTGGAACAATGGGTCCGACTGGAGCCGGTACACACGAAGAGCAGGGTTGTATTGATGGAATAGATGTGTATTTTGCAACTTTTGCTAAATCTATGGCTGGTATAGGAGCCTTTGTGGCTTCTACGGAAGAGATCACCACCTATCTTAGGTATAACATGCGATCGCAGACATTTGCCAAATCTTTACCTATGCCAATGGTTATAGGATTGCGTAAAAGGCTGGAGTTATTAAAAAGTAAGCCAGAACTTCGTGAGAAACTATGGGCTATTGCCCGTGCATTACAGCAGGGATTAAGAGAAGGTGGGTTTGATCTTGGTATAACCAATACTATGGTAACTCCGGTATTCCTGAAGGGGGAATTGACTGAAGCTACTGCAATAACTATGGATTTGAGAGAAAATTATAGTATTTTTTGCTCTATTGTAGTTTATCCGGTTATTCCTAAAGGACTTATTGAATTAAGGTTGATACCAACAGCTATGCATACACTTGAAGATGTTAATCGAACACTTGATGCCTTTAATGAAGTCTCAGTCAAACTGCAAAACGGGTATTATAAAGATCAGAAGATCGTTGTGACATAAATATGTGTACACAAATTTTGTGTTTTATTAAATAGCCTTTTAAGCGGTATCTGTGTGTTTTATATTAAATAACTTTTTATTTAACTCATAATCAGGAGGTTAACGTCAATTAACTTTATTTTAAAATATCACATTTAAAAAATGTGGAAAAAAACGTTTGAAACGCGTATTGTATTTCTTTTCAAAAATCTTTTTTTACAAAAAAAGATTATACATTCGTTAGAGTTATAAAATATTAACCCAATAAAAACTTAAAAAGGAGTAACTAAAATGAAAAGATTCAACCAATTTAAAGAGGTATTAGCTGGATTAGAAGGCGATGCTGACAAATTTTACAACAAAGGTAACAGTGCCGCAGGTACTCGTGTAAGAAAAGGCATGCAGGATTTAAAGAACTTAGCTCAGGCAATCCGCTTAGAAGTTCAGGACACAAAGAATAAAACAACTGCTCCTGCTCCAGCTAAGAAAAAGTAATTTTAGTTTAAGACATTTAAAGCCCCGTATGAATTTCATGCGGGGCTTTCTTATTTTAGTTACCTGAGTTTAGGCAACTCATAATTTATAGCATCAAACGTATTACTGCTTACATTAACAAGCGGAAGACGTAGTGTATCTCCACAAAGATCAAGCAGTTTTAAAATAGCTTTTACGCCAGCAGGGCTGCCATCAACAAACATTAACCTGGTTATATTTACGAGGCTATTATGTAATGGCAATGCCTCCTTAAATTGCCCATCCAGGCACAGGCGAACCATAGTAGACACTAATTTAGGAAATGCATTTCCGGCAACAGAGATGACCCCCGCTGCACCCAAAGCTACCATGGGCAGTGTAATGGAGTCATCTCCTGAGATAAAGAGGAAATCATCGGGCTTATCTTTTACAATTCTATTAAACTGATCAAAATCAGCTGAAGCTTCTTTCACACCGATTATATTTTTAACATCATGTGCTAATCTTAATATTGTTTCTACGGAGATGTTGCATCCGGTTCGTGATGGAACATTATATAAAATTACAGGCAATGATGACGCGTCGGATACTGCCTTATAGTGTTGGTAAAGGCCTTCCTGGGTAGGCTTGCTATAATATGGGCTAACTGATAAAATAGCATCAAAACCATCGGTATTGAAACTTTTTAGCGAAGATGAGATTTCGCTGGTATTATTCCCGCCTATTCCTGCTACTAAAGGAACTCTCTTATCTATAGTTTCTGCAGTAATATCCCAAACAGCCTTCTTTTCATCGTTAGATAACGTGGAGGTTTCCCCTGTAGTTCCTAATGAAACCAGATATTGTACACCTCCGTCAATCAGATAATTTATTAGTTTCTTTAAGGCGGTATGATCAACTGTGCCGTCTGTATTAAATGGAGTAATTATTGCAACTCCGGTACCATAGAACTTCTTCATTATTATACTAAATAGTCTGCAAAGTTAAAAGGATGCTATCAAATAAAAAGTGCCGGTCTATTTTTGGATCATTTTCAGCAGGTCTGCATCACTTATTAACGGGATACTTAGCTTATTAGCCTTATCTAATTTTGCCGGGCCCATGTTGTCACCGGCAACCAGATAATTTAATTTTACAGAAATACTGCTGATAATCTTACCTCCGTTAATTTCTATTATCCCTTTTAATTCATCACGGCTATACTTCTCGAAAGTGCCTGATATTAAAAAGTTTTTTCCTTCAAGCTTATTGCTGATTAAAATGATGTCTGAAGCTTCAGCTTCAAGCTGCAGCCCGTGAAGCTTAAGTTCTTCAATCTGATTAATGTGTTTTTCATCCTTAAAATACTCTACTACGCTTTCCGCTATTCTTTCTCCTATCTCTTCTACAGTAGTCAATTCCTCTAAACTTGCACTCATAAGGCTATCAATATTTTTAAAATGAGCAGCTAATTTCTTAGCAACAGTTTCGCCAACATACCTGATACCTAACCCGAAAAGTACTTTATCAAATGGCTTTTGTTTCGATTTATCCAGTCCTTCGAACATGTTTTCAATAGAACGGTCTCCAAATCTTTCAAGTTTTTTAAGCACATCGCTTTTTTTGTGCAGCGTATAAAGATCGCTGATATGTTTTATATAGCCATTACGATAAAAGGTTTCAATAGTCTCATTGCCCAAACCATCAATATTCATGGCTTTACGACTAATAAAATGCTGTATCTTACCAACAATTTGTGGCGGACATCCTTCATCGTTCGGACAGTAGTGCACAGCTTCGCCTTCTTTTCTTATCAGGTTACTGGCACATTCAGGACAGGTATGAGGATATATTACCCGATTTGCTCCGGATTTGCGTTTTTCTGTATTTACAACTATGATCTTCGGGATAATTTCTCCTCCCTTTTCCACCAGAACGGTATCTCCTTCAAATAAACCAAGCCGTTCTATTTCATTTGCATTGTGTAATGTGGCTCTTTTAACTATTGTGCCTGCCAGAAGTACGGGCTTTAAATTAGCGACAGGGGTTACAGCTCCGGTGCGGCCTACCTGATAAGTAACTTTTTCAAGTGTGGTTTCAACTTCCTGGGCTTTGTATTTATATGAAATTGCCCAACGCGGCGATTTTGCTGTAAAACCAAGCTCTAACTGCTGGGCATAGCTATTTACTTTAATTACAATCCCGTCAATATCATAAGTTAACTTGAAACGATTTTCATCCCAATAATTGATAAAGGCAAGAACATCGTTTATAGTACTGCATAATTTATTATGCTCGCAAACATGGAACCCCCACTCTTTTACGGAATTTAAGCTTTCCCAATGTGTTTTAAAGAATTGCTTATCTGTGTACAGAAAATACAGGAAACAATCCAGTGGCCGTCGGGCTACTTCTCGTGAATCCTGTAGTTTTATAGTTCCCGCTGCAAAATTCCGTGGATTTGCATAAGGCACTTCATCATTTTGGATGCGTTGCTGGTTTAACTTTTCAAACGCCTGGTTATGCATAAAAACTTCACCACGTATTTCGAATAAATCCGGGTAACCGTTCCCCTTTAATTGATGAGGAATAGCACGGATGGTTTTTACATTGGTAGTCACATTATCTCCCTGCGCTCCATCTCCACGGGTCACAGCCCGTATAAGCTTGCCATTTTCATAGGTCAAGCTCATGGAAACCCCATCAAACTTTAATTCACAAACATATTCGAACTCATCACCAATAGCTTTACGTACACGGGTGTCAAAATCTTTCAGTTCATCTTCATTATATGTATTCCCAAGAGACAGCATGGGCCATTTATGCCTTACCGTCTGGAAAACTTTGGTAATATCGCCACCTACTTTTTGGGTTGGAGAGTTGGGATCTTGGTATTCAGGATGTTTCCTCTCTAACTCTTCAAGCTCTTTTAGTTTTAAATCAAATTCGTAATCTGATAAGGCAGGCTGAGCTAAAACATAATAATTATAATTATGCTGATTGAGTTCTTGTATCAGGGCATGAATACGATTTTTTACTTCGAAAAGCGACATAAGCGAATATAAAAACCTTTACTATGGTTCCAAACTTTCCTGTAGCCTGGCGTCAATTTCAGTAAAGATATCCATAAATATATTTTCCAGTTTATGCTGATAATCAGGCAATATGGCGTTGAGTTGTAGCTTTTGGGTTTCTGACATAGGTTCAGGCCATATCCGCAGGCATATCCGGTTAATTGCGTACATAATATTTTGGGCCTCACGATAGCTATGCAAATAACGTGTTTGAATAAACTCATCCAGGAAATTGAAAAACAGAACCGGATCATCGGCTTTGTTAAGGGTGAGAAAGTCATATAAAGATGCTCTGTCTGATAAGGAAATGGATGCGTAAAATTTATTTACATCAATTTTGCTTTCTGCAAGCAGCAAACTGTCAAGCATTAATTCTAAAGCAATATGGGCAACAAATGACGGCCGTACGGGTGAATTTGTTAAAACCGGTGCTATGGCCGTGCGGATGGCAGAAGTATGTGTTGAAAAAAAACGGGAAGAATGAAAATGTTTATCTACTTCTAAATGTCTTTTCCACCCGGAAAGAAGGCTTTTTAGTTTTGGTGTTGAATAAGATAATTGATCTTTTTCAGGATGAAAATGCCAGTCTTTGCGGGTATTCTTTACCAGATCGGGCAATACACTTCCCATCACAAAGTCAGGATCTTTGCAGTTGCGGTCAAAATAGAAGTGCGACAAGAAATTCATAACAAAGATATACGTGAATCATTTCAAGATACGAAAACATGTTTAGATAAGTCCTTTAATAATTGCATACTGTATCAGAATAATAGTTTTTGCATCAGTAAACTCGCCCTTTTCCAGCATATCACGTACTTGCACAAATGATAGTTCTAAAACATCAATATCTTCTTCCTCGTCCTTTTTACCGCCTCCGGCATTTACTTTCATATCATCAGAGTACGGTGCAATATAAAAGTGAATTAACTCGCTCAATCCTCCCGGAGATGGATATGCTTCACAAACCTTGCTAACAAAAGCTACCCGGTAACCAAGTTCTTCTTCAGCTTCTCTTATAATCGCTTCTTTCGGGGTTTCGCCTTCATCAATCATTCCGGCGCAGGTTTCAATTAAATCTTTTTCTTGGTCTATCAGATAAGCAGGTAAACGGAACTGTCTTGAAAGTAGCACGGTTCTCTTAACAGGATTATATAGCAACAGCGTAGCACCCTGTGGCCGAAAGTAAACTTCCCTTTGCTGAGTATGTAATTTTCCACTGCTGTCTTTAATTTCAAAAGTAATATTTTGAAGTAAGTACTTTTTCTCTGACAGTGTTTTGCGATTTAAAATACGGATTAAAGCCATAATGTAGTAACAGGGGATGAACCAGCTGGTTTTATAAGTAAGGATAAACCTAAGTGAGTTTTATAAATCTTCTATATTTGCAATGCTATAAAATCGAATAATGAATTTTGTTGAAGAATTACGCTGGCGGGGAATTTTGCATGATATCATGCCGGGAACTGAAGAACAGCTTAACAAAGGAATGACAGCTGGTTACATTGGATTTGATCCAACTGCCGATTCATTACATGTTGGTAGTCTGGCGCAAATAATAACATTAGTTCGCTTTCAAAAAGCCGGACATAAACCATTTGCTTTGTTAGGCGGTGCAACCGGGATGGTTGGTGATCCAAGCGGGAAATCTCAGGAGCGTAATCTGCTGTCTGATGATGTTTTGCAACACAATCTTGCAGGTATTAAGAAGCAATTGGAAAAATATCTTGATTTTAATACGGGAAATAATAAAGCAGAAATAGTAAATAACTATGATTGGTTTAAAACCTATAATTTCCTGGATTTTATACGGGATGTAGGTAAGCATATTACGGTGAATTATATGAGTGCAAAAGATTCCGTAAAGAAGCGATTGGAAAGTGAGACCGGAATGTCATTCACAGAATTCAGCTATCAGTTAATTCAGGGTTTTGACTTTTATTACCTGTGGAAGGAAAAAAACTGTTTGCTGCAAATGGGCGGTTCAGATCAATGGGGAAATATTGTTACCGGCACTGAAATTATCCGTAAGAAAGCTGGAGGCAATGCTTTTGCACTAACTACGCAGTTAATTAAAAAAGCCGATGGTGCCAAATTTGGCAAAACAGAGGGTGGGAATATTTGGCTTGATCCTAAAAAAACTTCACCCTATCAGTTCTATCAATTCTGGTTGAATGCTACGGATGATGATGTAAAAAGCTGGATGAAGATTTTTTCTTTTAAATCGCAGGAAGAAATTGAATCTTTAGAAAAGGAACATGATTTAGCACCGCACTTAAGGATTTTACAAAAAGCACTCGCTGAAGAAATCACCACACTCACTCATTCATCTGATGCACTGCAGACTGCTGTAAAAACGTCTGAATTTTTATTTGGTACAGGCACATTGGATTTTTTGAAAGAATTGGATGACGAAGCCGTATTACAGGTTTTTGAAGGTATCCCGAAATTTGATATTTCAAAGTCAGAGCTATCAGCGGGCATAATTGCATCAGATTTACTTGCAGAAAAGTCGCAGGTTTTTCTTTCAAAAGGAGAGGCCCGGAAAATGATACAGGGTGGAGGAGTTTCTATTAACAGGGAAAAAATTTCAGATGCAGCACAGGTTTATACTATGTCAAACCTGGTGAATGATAAATATTTAGTCGTGCAAAAAGGGAAGAAGAATTACTTTCTGCTGGTTGTACAATAACCAACTGGAATTATTTCTTTTATAATTTAATCAATATTCGTTTCTCTAATAATATATTCTGGTCTTTGCTTTGACTGTATAAAAAGTTTCCCCAGATAAAGTCCGATTACTCCTAAAATCATTAGTTGCAGGCCTCCGAAAAATGCTACAGTTACAATTAGTGAGGCCCAACCAGAAATTGCATCTCCGCGGTAATAACTTAAAAGCGCATACGGTATATAAACAAGTGACAGGCAGGAAATAATCAGCCCTAAGTACATGGCCAGATGCAACGGTTTTACACTAAAACTGGTTAATCCTGATGAAGCAAGATTAATCATCTTTATAACAGAGTATTTCGTATCACCATAAGCTCTGGCACTGTGTTCATACTCAACCACGGTTCTTTTAAAACCCATCCATGAAATCATTCCTCTAAAGAAAATATCTTTTTCGGATAAGGTTTTTATTATATCAACCAATTTCCTGTCTATTAACCTGAAATCGGGCGAGTTAGGTTCTACTTTTATATCGGTTAAAAAGGATAATAAATTATAAAACCAGCGTGAAGTGGCCTCTTTTAATATTCCCGCGTTTTGTTTGCCATCTTTTCTTTTACAGATTACTACTTCAAAGCCTTCTTCCCATTTCTTAATTAGATCCAGAACTATCTCCGGAGGATTCTGAAGGTCAGCATCCATGCATATAACGGCATCACCATGGGCATAATCATATCCGGCACGTAAAGCATTTTGTTGTCCAAAATTTCTGGAGAAATCAATAAAATATAGTGTAGGATATTGTAAGGCGAGGGAATGAATAACGGCTAAAGTATTATCCGTACTTCCATCATTAATTAATATTAGTTCCAGCTCATACGGTATTTCACTAAATATGCTGTTAAGCTGTTCTGCTAAAAGAGGAATGTTTTTCTCTTCATTATATGCCGGTATGATGATGGAAATTAATCTCTTCATGCTTTAACGGGTGCTGGTTTTAACCAAATACTTTCGCGGATAATTTCAAGCCAGATTAGTAAACAGGGCAAAGCTTTTAGTGAATATTTTCTTACAAAGATACGTGCATCATGAGGGAAAAGATCCGATGGCGAAAAACTGGTAAGAATAATGGCAAATCCAAGTAAGAAATGATCAACCCACGTTTTTTCTTTTTTAGTTGCATACCAGATTGCTACCCCGGCAAAAGCTATAATATAGGTAGGTGATTCGGATCCTGTTGAGAACAAAACAGTAAACAGCAATACGGCAGATAGTAATAAATATTGAAACCGGTTATTCTTAAATCTTTTAAAATTAGCGGCAACCATTACGAGCATTAAAATCAGGCCGCTTAATAAAATCCATTTGGTAGCGATTGCTGTCGAGATTGTCCTGTTTATAAGCCCGATAGCAGAAATATTCTGCATAGTCGCCTGGCCTACATTTAACTGATTTTTAACTACTAATCTGTTATACCAATCATAATAGCTTTGAGCCTGAAAATCTATGGAAGATAACAGGGCAGGTAAGGCAGCAAGAATAACAATACAAAGAAAAAAAGAGTAGATAAATTTTAATTTATTTCTGGCGAGAAGAATAAAGGCAAAACCTACAATTCCATAAAGTTTAATTAAAAATCCTATGGCAATATAAAACCCTGACCAAAATTCCTTTCCTTTAATACAATATATAAAAGTTAGTATGATTAGCGCGGCAATCAACGGGTTACTTTGAAGATTAACCAGTGAAGTGTAAAGATCATGCGTACATAACAATAAAATAAGGTTGCGCTGAACCTGGGTTATAGGAAGTTTATTTATCGCGACAAATAAAACCAGTGATGTCAATACTGCCCATAAAACTATTCCTATCGCATCAGGCATCATAGCAAATGGAGCTATAATTAGGGAAAAGAATGGACCATAATGATTGTTGTCAGAATAAAATCCGGGTTGTGGAATATAAAGGTGTACCTGATTTAATGTATTAATAAATACATATTTAAATATTAAATAATTGTTGTAGCTGCCTTTTAAATATTGTTTTAATCCGGCAAATACCGAAATAAAAATCCATACATACAGAAGTAAACGGGTGTAATTATATTTTCCCTGGAATTTTTCTGCAATATTCATATTGGAAGCAATTATAACGAATCTACTTATAGTAATAGGTAGATTATATTGCTTATGAACCGGTAAAAAACCTGACGAAGGCTATACTATTTTAATGAAAGTATATATCTTGCCATCTCTTTCGCATCAGCCTTGCTTAGAGCAGAATGGGGACTCATGGGTACTTCTCCCCAAACGCCGGCACCTCCGGAAATAATTTTATCAGCAAGGTAATTTAAATTGGCATCAGTATTTGAATATTTTGCAGCTACTGCTGAATATGCAGGCCCAACAAGCTGCTCATTGATTTTATGGCAAGCCAAACAATCTGATTTTGAAATCAACTGTTCACCTTTGGCAGTTGAGGCTGGTTTTGATTCCGGTTTAGAAACTTTTTTTGCTGCAACTGTGGTTTTCACCTCAGGCTTCGGGGCCGGGGTTGTTACTGTCGCAGATGGGGTTTGCGAAATTGGTGCTTCAGTTGGAGCCGGCACAACTGTAACGGTATCTATTTCTTCTACCGCAGTAGTTTGATTTTCAATTGCCTGGGTTGTATCATTGGTTTCAGTGGTTCTATCTGTTGATGTGCACGCAAAAATTATACTGCAAATACTAAAGATTATTAATGTTTTCTTCATTGAAAAATGGATTTATAACAATTATTTAAATATTTATGATTAAAGATACCTTCTGAACCTTCAAAAACGTCAAAAGTTTTTCATTAATTATAATATCCATATAAAATAAAAATTTATTTACATGGGTATATATACTTAATAAGGATTGAATTTAATTGTTTTAAGGACGGGTCTTTGCTTCAAATCTTTTTTATCAGCAATAAATACAAAATAAAGTGCATGGAAATTTCCATCTGCAATCGGTTGCAAGGGTATTAATGCATTTAGTTTTTCACTAACTACTGTATTAGAAGAAAGGGCGCTTTTTCCAATAATTTTTCCTATTTCTGAATCCAGTCTTATTTCAATGGAATAATTTCCGGCTTCACCTCTTGAGAAACCGGTAAGTTCTACGTTACTAATGCCCGACAGATCTATTTTATTTAATTTCAGCCAACCCGTGTTTGCAGGAAAAATGAGGTATTTGCTTCCTGAAGAATCCTTTACGGCAAAAGAATTCCGGTCTTTAATTTCTCCCGCATCTAGTAAACTGCTTCGTAAGTATACTGAATTAGATGCCGATAGTGGCTTCACACCCGACGAACCAAGATCAGTATATGCAGCATTAATAACTAATGTGCTTTTTCCATCTTCTAAAGTAGTTTCCGGAATAATTTTACCCGCAAGAGGGAGAGAAGGTTTATTAACAGATGTGTTACCTAAAGAAATTATCCATTCAGCAATTTTTCTTGCCTCATCTTTTTCCATGGCTGTATGGCTGGGCATGGGTATTTCTCCCCAGATACCGGCACCACCCTCAATAATTTTCGAAGCCAGATAAGGAATAGCCTTTGTGTTTTTCTGGTAACGGGCTGATATAAGGGTAAAAGCGGGGCCAATGGATTTTTCACTAACCTGATGACATGCTTTGCAATCAGATTTAAGCATCAAACTTTGTCCAATCAGGTTTTCGGCGGCTGTTTGGTGCCCCAATGAAGATCCTGCCATATCCATACCTTGAGTATACATATTAGACACATAAACGTTCTTTTTATCCACTATACTCGCCTTGTCTGAAACTACAACCTGATAATTAACAGGTATTCCCGGAAAATAAAAGGTGCTGTTACCCTTTACGGATATTTTAATTTCAGGATGCTCATTACCTGCATACACAGAAACGGTTTTACTATTGGTTGAAGCCTTATTTATATCAGTTACTTTCACACTAACAGAATGCTCTCCGGCTTTTGTGTAGGTATAATTTATATTGGGTTCCGTGCTGGTTTTAGTGATTCCATTACCTAAGTTCCACAGGTAGGTCATCTTGTCCTTATCAGGGTCTGTAACATCAACACTTGCAGAAAATTTATAAGGCAGCACTCCGCTTGTTTTAGAAATAACCAGATTATTTATTTTAGGCGGACGGTTACCTGCCAGGTAATCAATACGGGATAATGCGGCATTAGGGTTTTTAGTAAACCAGCCACTTCCATACTCCAGCACATAAATTTTACCGTCATGGCCAAGTTCCATATCTACCGGTGCGGCAAATGTAGTACCAGGCATGAATGGTTCCATGCTGTCGTAATCTCCATTAGGCTTTAAGGTTACTGATTTAATCCACCCCCTTACCCAGTCGTATATTAAAAGCTTTCCATTATAATAATCAGGGTAACTGTTGGGGGTTTTTGTATACATATCAGCATAATAAACAGGCCCTGCCATAGCTGTACGCCCGCCTTCGCTAACTTCAGGAAACTCTGCTGATGCACCATAAGGATACCATATAAAAGGCGGCTGAACCGGTGGAAGCTCGTTTAAACCAGTATTATTGGCTGAAGTGTTATTGATTTTTACGGGATTAAAAACAGTGCCACTAATTCCGGTCTTAAAATCATATTCTTTATAAGGATAATTATTTCCAACAGCAAAAGGCCATCCAAAAAAACCCGCTTTACGCGCCTGGTTCACTTCATCATATCCGCGCGGGCCTCTTAAAGGATCATCAGCCTTAGCATCAGGCCCAACCTCGCCCCAATAAAGGAAATTTGTTTTTTTATCTATTGATATTCTGTAAGGGTTGCGGTTGCCCATAATATAAATTTCAGGGCGTGTCTTAACTGTGCCCGGTGCAAACAGATTGCCATCAGGAATTTGATAGGTTCCATCATCATTTAACTTAATCCGGATAATTTTTCCACGCAGATCATTCGTGTTGCCTGAAGATCGCCTGGCATCATATTGTTCTAATCCCGGCCGGTTATCTAATGGGCCATAACCATTATTTACAAATTTTTGATTGGGAACATCAAACGGTGTTGAATTGTCACCGGTTGAAACATATAGTAAGCCATCCGGGCCAAAAGCAATTGAACCACCTGTGTGGCAGCAAATTTCACGTTGGGAAAAGAATTCCAGTACAACTTTTTCCGATTTATTGTCTATTTTATCATTGACCAATTTAAAACGCGAAAGTCGGTTTACCGAAGTGTCAATCGGGCTGTAGAACATATATACATATTGATTCTTTGCAAAATCAGGATCGGCGGCAATGCCTAATAAACCTTCTTCAACATTCCCCTCAGATGCTTGTTTTTTAAAATACACATCAAGAAAACCAACCTGCTCCAGCTTTTTCGTTTCGTTTTTATATAACATAATCTCGCCGCGTCTTTGGGTTATCAGGACATCAAGATTTGGCAAAATGGCTATTTCAGTGGGTTCGTATAAGGTGCCCTGCGTAAGAATTGATTTAACAAACCTGTTTTCTTCAGGTACTTTTGGTGTACTTACCTTTAAATAGTTAAGAGCAGTTTGGCCTATGGCATATTTAATTCCACCCGCCAAATGTTTTATAAATAGCGGATCTTTAAATGATTCTTCGGTGTGGCCAAGTCCGGTATAAAATGCCCTTCCTCCATCATAATTATGATACCAGGCAATAGGGTGATAGTTTCCGTTTTTACCTCCGGTATAGCTTTTTTCATCCAATGAAAGTAATACATGGGTATTAGTATTCAGGTTTTTATAATTGTACCACTCGTCTGTTACTTCCCACTTGCTTGGTAAATGACTGGTGGAACTATCTTTATTATCAACTACATTGATTATCGCTTTCTGAATTTTAGGATGGCTTAAAAAATATCCTCCCACTAATTTTCCATACCATGGCCAGTCGTACTCGGTATCCGCGGCAGCGTGTATGCCTACAAATCCGCCGCCCGCCTGAATATAGCGTTCGAAGCTGGCCTGCTGTGCCGAATTTAAAATATTGCCGGTTGTACTAAGAAAAACAACTACAGAATATTTCTTCAGGGAATCTTCATTAAAATACTTTGCATCTTCAGTTACATCAACTAAATATCCTTGTTCCCTGGCTAGTTTTAAAAGAGCTTCTTTACCGGCGGGAATGGAAGTGTGCCTGAAACCTGAAGTTTTACTAAAAACAAGTATTCTGGGTTTCGATTTTGGGATTTGAATAGTATTGAAAGAGTATATAAGAACCAGGACAATAGTGGACAAGAATATGGTTTGTAAAAATTTCATTAGGAATTATAATATTTAGTGTTTGACCGAAATTGTCGAAACAATTCTTTCGGAATATCTAAAGTACAAGGAAAATGTTTTAAAAGCTATTTGAAAAGTATTATTATTGTTATTCTTATAAAATCAAATTAGTAAAATAACTAATTATTAAACCTTATAAACTTTATGCAAACTATTGATCGCAGCAGACTTTTTTGGGCAAGTTGCTTGTCCTTGTTGGTTACCTCACTTTCTTTTGGTATTCGTGCAGGTATCTTAAATAAGTTAGGGACAGATTTTCAACTTAGTACGTCGGAGTTAAGTTCTATCACTGCAACTGCATTTTGGGGATTTCCTCTGGCTGTTGTTATTGGAGGAATGGTAGTAGATATCATTGGAATGAAACGCCTTTTAGTTAGTGCATTTTTCTTGCATATCATCGGTATATTACTGACTGTTTTTGCCCAGGGATACTGGACATTGTTTGTATCCACACTGCTTATTGGTATAGCTAACGGTACAGTTGAAGCGGCATGTAATCCTTTGGTTACTGCATTGTATCCAGAAAATAAGACTACAAAATTAAATCACTTTCATTTATGGTTCCCCGGTGGTATCCTTATCGGAACGTTGATTGTGCTTTTATTTAATAATATAGGTCTTAACTGGCAGGTGCAAGTGGGTGTTATGATTATTCCTACCCTTATATATGGTTATTTATTTTCTAAACTTCAGTTTCCGGTTACAGAGCGAGTTGCCTCAGGTATTTCAACTGCTGCAATGTACAGGTCAGTTGCTTCCCCTTTATTCATATTTATGTTTATATGCATGTTTGGGACTGCCATAACTGAATTGTTTACGGGACAATGGATAGATGTGCTTTTGAAAAATGTGACGAGTAATGCCATATTAATACTAACATTAACTACAGGGGTAATGGTTTTAGGCCGCGGTATGGCAGAGCCAGTAGTTCACCGCTTTTCCCCGCAAGGCGTGTTGCTTATGTCAGCTATTCTTTCTGCCATCGGCTTGTACTTGTTAAGTACTTTAAGTGGCAATTCGGTATTCTTAGGGGCAATTATTTTTGGTATGGGAGTTTGTTATTTCTGGCCTACCATGCTTGGATTTGTTGCAGAGAATATCCCCGAATCAGGTGCCCTGGGATTGAATTTAATGGGAGGTGCAGGCATGTTTGCAGTTTCTGTATATACTTATTTTATGGGCAGGCATTATGACGCTTTACTGGTGAATAAATTACCTGCAGGTGCCAATATGGGAGAATATATGGCAGCTGCTCCCGGAAGTGAAATGGCCACACAAATGGCTCAGGCAACCAGTGCGGCGGGGCCCGAAGTGATCCAGACTACTTTGATTATACCTGTTATTTTAAGTATAGCTTTTGCCGGATTAGTAATGTATATGAAATCCAGAAAAAAGCCTTCTTTACGGACAGCAACGGCCTAACTGTTTACAAAACCAGCAGGTTACACCCGCGGATATCGCTGTTGTCAAAACGCCCGAGTATTTCAAATCTGCCGGGCGAATGTACTCTGCCCAGATCCTGGGTAGCAATAAAGGAACAGGAATTAAGATTGGCAAGATCAATAATATTAACGCCGCCTGTTTTTCCATTTCCAAGCAGGGTTAGCGGATCATTTACATCCCGAATATGGATATTCATCCATGGCGGACAATCAAATATGCCTGCTCCTTTGGAATACGCCTGTGACAGTAGTTCAGTCATTCCGTATTCTGAATGAATTGACTGCGTCCCAAAGCCTTCGCATAGTATGGTATGAAGCTCTTCGCGGATCATTTCTTTTCTCCGGCCTTTCATTCCCCCGGTTTCCATTACAATAAGTTCCGGGAAATTGATATGATATTCTTCTATTAAATCGAGCAAAGCATAGGTTACGCCGAATAAAATAGTTGGAATGCGTTGCTTTTTTAATGCACTTAGCGTTTCATTCAGGTCTTTATGGTTGTATAAAAAATATCCGCTTTGCGGATGTCCGCTCGTTTGAATAAGATTATTAACCATATAAATAAGTGATGAACCTTTCCGCTCAGAGTATGATGGGAGAAGGGCTAATACAGCATAATTAGTTATATCGCCATAAAAAATATGAAATGCTTTGCGGAAACTGTCCTCATAAAGTGTAAGATCTGTAACAAAATGCTGGCTTTGAACTGTACCGGAACTGCTGAACACGAGTTGAGGCTCTTTTTTATCAGTGATAACCCGGTGTGATTT
This sequence comes from Sphingobacteriaceae bacterium, assembly GCA_035575925.1. Lineage (GTDB taxonomy): Bacteria > Bacteroidota > Bacteroidia > Sphingobacteriales > Sphingobacteriaceae > DASWTL01. The sequence continues at coordinate 1,101 of DATLXK010000070.1, read as the reverse complement.
AAAAAAATCAATAGGGAGGTAAAGGATTTTTTTTACATCATTTACCTGGTGAGGATTAATACTTAAACAAGCGATAAAATCAGCATACACCTGGCAATGAGAAGCCTGGAACTTAAATACACGAATAGCCAGATTATTAAATTCTTCTTCGGTTTTAATTGAAAAAATTTGGCTTGCAGAAACAGAGTGCACACACAAAGATAAGAAGAACGAGGATTAGTTGATTGCTTTGCTGATGCAGAAATCGTGAAACGTTTTGAGCTTGGGAGTGTAGCAGTTTTTCGCTACAAAAGGCAGATAACTTTATTCAATAGATCCATGCTCAATTTCAATTTCTTTATTTTCATGTTCAATTTTTATTTTAGTCCAGAATTTAGTTGCTTTTAGATTTGTTGGGAACCAAGTTCTATTTTCTTCAACGAGTATTAGTAATCCATTATCATCACCAAATACAGCAAAATCGGATCGTTGTATTTGCTTTGAGAAATAGGAAAGGTTTTCTTCTATGATTAGCTTTTTTGCTGCTTCCTCTACATTCTGTGTTACCAGAGCAATTTCACTAACAAATAAAATACTGGTATGGTCAAAAGCTCTTGCTGAACTATTGTTATTGTCAAACCTGGCAATAAATTCCAAAATATTTCCATTGTTGTCATTAAAATAGATTGATTTTGCATTCCATTTTTCAAAGTCAGTTATTACTGAATCGTTCTCAGATTTAATTAAATCTATTTTTTTTGAGATCCAATTGATGGATTGTTCCAGTTGATCATTAGGGATATTAAATGCAAAATGATAAATGGGATTTTTAATATTTGTTTTTATGAATGATATCTTGGAGTTCCCAGAAATGAATCGTAATAATTTCTCGCTTTTAAATTCAGTTTCAAATCCTAAAATCTCCGAGTAAAACTTTTCCGTCTCTATTAAATTTTCAGATAATAATTCAATTTCAATTATTTTATAATACTCCCCTAAAATAAGACCATTGGTTTAGTTAAAAAAACTTTTAAATTAACTAAACAATGAGCAAGCAAACCCGTCGTAAATTTACGTCTGTATTCAAGGCCAAAGTGGCATTGGAAGCCGTTAAGAATCAGC
>DATLXK010000069.1:0-52653 GCA_035575925.1 Sphingobacteriaceae bacterium | reverse complement strand
ACACATCATACAACCAAGCAATCGCCCAATAACAGATACGCGGAATCTCTATCCAAAATCGCAGCATAATGAAAGAAAATCATCACAAATTATTAACTTAACAAACCGAACTTTTGGTCTCGATATTGGGGAGTGTTATAGGTAGCGAAGAAAGAAGTCAATCCCAAGTGCCGGCAGAGTCAAAAAACAGTTGCAGTAACATTTAACAAAGCACTGACGAGCATTTGCTATTGGGGGTCATACCAGACAGGCTTTCATGTTTTGATGCCCCCCTGCCTACCGGTAGGTAGGCAAGAGTAACGATCATTGTTTTTTGATGTGTGAGAGCCCGGAGGCAAAGGCACATAAGGATTGACGAAGGCTTTTGTTTCTTTTGTCCTTCAAACCTGAGCCGCATTTCGCGGCGAAAGCATGAACACCGCTGAAAACAACAAAAACAGTGAATAACAATTTGCCCTTCCCGGCAACAGAGGGAGGCAAGGATATAGAGGGGGCTTGCTTTCCGTTTTTTGAATAATAATCTCCGTTTACAAGATAAAAGCAAAGATTATTTACTGTTTTTAGATTTAACGGACAGCAATGATTTATAATTAAATCTCAGTTGGAGTTTCCTTTTTCTCCATCCGATGCTTGATAATTTCTATGACGGGCGGAAGTATGGATAAAATAATGATACCGAATATGACATAGGTAAAATTGTCTTTAATAACCGGCAGACCTCCAAAAAAATAACCAATAAAAAGAAAACTTACAACCCATGCTACGCCTCCTATAACATTATAGGATGCAAATTTTGAATATTTCATAGTACCTATACCGGCTATGAAGGGAGCAAATGTGCGGATAATAGGAATAAAGCGGGCATATATTATAGTCTTACCTCCATGCTTATTATAAAATTGCTGTGTCCTTTCGAGGTATTCCTTTTTTAACAATTTATATCTTCCGCTGAATGCTTTGGGCCCAATATAATCCCCGATATGATAGTTAACCATATCACCCACAATGGCAGCTATGATCAGCAAAATACACATGTAAAAAATATTTAACCCGCTTTCTGGTTTAGCGATAATGGCTCCTGCTGCAAATAAAAGAGAATCTCCAGGCAGAAAAGGTGTAACTACAAAACCTGTTTCTGCAAAAATAATCAGGAACAAAATGGCGTATGTCCATCCCCTGTAATCCTGTACAATTTGCACCAGGTGATCATCAATATGAAGAATAAAATCTATTAATTGCTGTATAAGTTCCACATGCTTTAATTAAGTACCGCTAAAATAAAAATATCGCGGAATATGACGCGATATTAAATTGGTAGTAATTAGGAATTAATATATGACTATCATCGTCACCCTGAACTCGATTCGGGGTCTCTATGCTAAAATATTTTCTAATGATACCGGATCAAGTCCGGGCATGACGTATTTTACTGATCTAAGCGTAGGTGTTTAACATAACCGGCATTACCAGCATCAGCACGTCTTCATTTTCATCTCCGTTTTGCGGCATTAACAAACCAGCCCGGTTCGGGGTGCTCATCTCAAGTAAAACCTCTTCCCCATCTAAGTTATTAAGCATTTCAATAAGAAACTTCGCGTTAAACCCGATTTCCATATCCGCACCTTCGTACTGACAGCCTAATCGTTCATGAGCTTCATTAGCGAAATCAATATCTTCTGACGATATATTTAATTCGCTGCCGCTAATTTTAAGCCTCACCTGGTGAGTGGTTTTATTAGCAAATATTACAACCCTTCTTAAACAGTTAAGAAACAATCCGCGGTCAATAATTAATTTATTAGGGTTATCTAAAGGAATAACTGCTTCATAATCAGGGAAACGCTCATCAATTAATCGGCAGATGAGGTTAATATTACCAAATTTAAAAAAGGCGCTAGTGTTATTATACTCAACAGAAACACTAATATCCTCGGTTGGCAATGATGATTTTAGAAGCCCTAATGCCTTTTTAGGCAGTATAAATGATGAGGATGATTCTGATTTTGCATCTTTTCTGCGGTAACGTACCAGTTTATGCCCGTCAGTAGCTACAAAAGTGATGTTATCAGAATTTAGCTGACAATAAACACCTGTCATATTCGGACGCAATTCATCATTACTTACTGCAAATAATGTTTTATTAATAGCTTCAGAGAGCACTGATGCAGATAGAGTTACAGCAGAGCCGTTTTCAACAGTTGGGATTTTTGGAAAATCTTCGCCATTTTCTCCGCTTAATTTATATTTCCCATCTCCTGCACTTATTTCGATGGCAAATGTACTGTCATCAATATTAAATGCAATGGGCTGGTCGGGCAGGGTTTTTAATGTTTCTAATAAAATTTTAGCCGGAACAGCAACTTTTCCCTCCTCCTTTGATTCTACAGCGAGTGAAGTAGTCATACTGGTTTGAAGATCTGTAGCAGATATAACCAGGCTGCCTTCCTTAATTTCAAAAAGAAAATTTTCCAGAATAGGTAATACCGTACTGCTGCTTGAAGCTCCATTTACAGCTTGTAATTGTTTAAGCAACGTGGATGTCGAAACAATAAATCTCATATCTCAATTAACAAAGTAATTTCATGCTAAAGTAGCTTCTCAAAAATATAAAAATTACGCAGTATACTTTCTTCGCCGGTAGTAATGTTGAAAAATACCGAAAACTATTAACATTATTAATGGAGCTCCTATATTCAAAAACTGCCAGAAACTCTTCTCATTGCGAATTCGGGCCCGATCAAGTAAACGAATCCTGATCTCTTTATTCCTTAATGTAATTATTCCGGAATCATCTGATAAATAATCTGCTGCATTCAAAAGAAAATTTTTATTCCCGTATTGTTGTTGTGTATACCGATCATATCCTAAGGGAAAAGTTGATCCGTCAGCACTGCTGATCTGATTCTTAAAAATATCTCCGTCACCTATTACAATCATTTTGGTAGCCTTACTAACCTCCGGAATCACTACCTGTTGGGTTATTCCTGCCGGTACGGGCCTGTTCTTAAAATTAGAAGGAAATATTCCCTCAAGTAAAACGGCTACAGGTTTAGGCTCACTTTTAAATTGCTTAGGATCTGGCTCCTGCTCTACCATTTGCAAAGATAACATGGTTGGAGCAGCAATCTTTCTGCTGTATGGTGAGGAAGAAAACAGGATGTGATGCTTTATTCCCTTAACTGTAATTACATCAACTGTATTTGCAAATTCGCTTCTCACACCATCCAAATTTTTAATCAAAGGATGGCTGGAAACAGGAACAAAAATAGGATAAAACAACCATGGCAGCATTTGGATCTGGCTTTGCCCGCCTACGTTGCCCACACTAATTGGAATTTGAGCGCAATTCATATCAGCAATCAAATCGTAATTGATACGTACACCATACCTAAAAAGCATATCATCCAAATTCAGTTTTTTAGGAAAGGCCAGTTGTCCGGTCATTCCTTGCAGACTGTCCAGTTCTGCGTTTACATTATCAATAGCCCATATAATCCTGCCGCCACGCATCAAGAAATAGTCGATCTTGTATTTTTCGGATTCGGTAAATTCAGAAGTCGGTTTTGTGATGACCAGTACTTTTAATTTATCAAGATTTGAAAGTGGGATAATTCTCAGATCAACACGGCCTACTTCATAAACATCCTGCAATGATTTCATGGCATCGGTAAGTTGCAGATCTGTCAGTTCACCATGCCCTTCAGAAAAACCTATACGTTGGATACCGTCACTACTGATCTTTTTTATAGCACTGGCAAATGCATATTCCAGGTTCTGGATAGAGTTGTTTAAAACCTCTTCAGGACTAGCCCCCTGCCTGTTTTGCAATAAATACACCGGCAATTGCCTACCGCCGTAAGATATTAATGCTGCCGGAACTACTAATTTTTGCGACATTCCCCCATCCGTTTTTACGCTAAGGTTAGTAGGTGTGATCCCTTTTTGAGACAGCTCTTCGAAAACTTTTTCCTGCTGCGACAGACTGCCCGATGCAGGATTAACAAAATCGAACCGGAACTTGCCTCCTGAGTAGGCTTTAAAGTCTGTAAGCATATCACGGGTTGAATTCCGCAGGCGTTTAAATCCGGCAGGAAAATCTCCTTCCAGATATACAGTTACCTGAATATCATCTTTAAGCCCTAAGAGGATATTTTTTGTTACATTTGATAAGGTATACCGTTTCTCTTTTGTAAAATCCAGCCGTGTAAAAACAAACGAAGATAATACGTTTAATACAATTATTCCGGCGATAAAACCGATAAGATAAATTAAATCCTTTTTCCGGCGATCTACCACTTTCTGCCTCCCAATACTGTTTTAGTAATTACGAGGAAGAGGGAAATAAAACTCAGAAAATAGATCAGGTCACGCGTATCGAGTACTCCCCTGCTAATTGACTGATAATGTTCGTTTATCCCGAAAGCGGTTATATGGGTATCAATGCTTTGCAACGAAATCAGCTGACTGATTGAATCGAATCCACTGAAGGCAATAAAACTTAAAAAGACGGCAATTGTAAATGAAATGATTTGATTTTTGCTGACTGATGAAGCAAAAATACCGATTGCTGTAAAAGCACCACCTAACAAAAATAAGCCAATGTATGAGCCAATTACAGCACCTACATCCACATTGCCTTTCTCTAACCCTAGTTGATAGATGGTTACATAATAAATAAGCGTGGGTATCAATGCAAATACGACGATCAGCAATGAAGCGAAATATTTTCCAAGAATAATTTCCCAATCTGTAAGCGGCCTGGTAGCCAATAATTCAAATGTTCCTTCTTTTCGCTCTTCGGCCAATGAGCGCATGGTGGCTGCAGGGATGAGGAACATGAAAAGATAAGGTGCTATGTTAAACAGGCTCTCCAAACCGGCATATCCATATTCCAGGATACTGGTATCAGGGAATATCCATAAAAACAGCCCAGAAACCAGCAGAAACACACCTATGGTTATGTATGCTGCAAGTGAGCTGAAAAAACTGGTTATTTCTTTATTGAGGATAGTTAGCACTTGATGGTGGTGGTTGGGTTATTTGGTTATTGTTTGTTTAACTTTCTTCAGATAAGATATATATCCATTTAAAACCCGAAGGCACTTTGCATTTTCTTCTTTTAAAATAATAAGCTCTTCTTCAGTTATATAATTATCATCTGCTGCACATATCAAATGATCTAGCGTTTCAAATAATGAACCTCTGGAAATACGACAGAACTGAATATTTTCCTGATGATGAAACCTGCCAAATCCTTCTGCTATATTATTAGTTATAGATCTGGCTGAACGAATTAATTGATCTGTTAATCTGTATTTTTCTTCAGCAGGAAAGCTTCTTGCTGTTTTAACCATTGCAAGCCGATATTGTCTTGCGGTTTTCCAGGTTTCCAATTCTTCAAAGCTGTACATTAACTATTAAATTTCAATCCTCTAACGTATTAAGTTATATTATAATAACCTAATAACTACAATAACCTTTTAACTCAAACCTTCCCCCGTCAACTCAATAAAAATTTCCTCTAAGCTTTTACCTTTATTTTTATCCTTTAGCCCTGCTAAACTATCATCAGCAACTATTTTTCCTTTATCAATTATTATTACCTGATCGCAAACCGCTTCTACTTCCTGCATAATATGAGTAGAAAAGATTACTGTTTTAGTTTTACCCAGTTCTTTAATCAGGTTTCGTATACCAATTATCTGGTTTGGGTCAAGTCCGGATGTAGGTTCATCCAGAATTAAAACTTTGGGATCATGCAATATGGCCTGGGCTAAACCTACCCGTTGGCGATAACCTTTAGATAGTGCACCTATTTTTTTATGTTTTTCAGCAGATAATCCTGTTAGGTCAATGACATCATCAATACGTTGTTTTTTTTTATTGATCTGGTGGATATCTGCAATAAAGCCCAGCGATTCTTTTACATACATATCCAGATATAACGGGTTATGCTCAGGAAGATATCCAATGGTTCTTCTTACCGCAATCGGATCTTCAGCTATATCGAATCCTGAAACATTAACTAATCCAGAAGTTTGGGGTAGAAAGCACGTAATTATTTTCATGGTTGTAGACTTACCTGCACCATTAGGCCCTAAAAATCCTAAAACGCTTCCCGGACTGGCAGAAAAAGATATTCCGTTTACAGCCTTTTGTTGCCCATAAATCTTAGTTAATTGTTCTACCTGTACGCTCACTTATCAAAAGTAATAATTGATATCAAACAAAATCATAAATCGTAATTCGTAACTCGTAAATGAGTTTATCTTTGCAGCATTATGAGTAAAAATAACGACGAATTATTTAAAAACGTTATCTCCCACGCCAAAGAATATGGTTTTGTTTTCCCGTCCAGCGAGATTTATGACGGGTTAAGCGCTGTATATGATTATGGCCAGAACGGAGCAGAATTAAAAAATAATATTAAAGCCTATTGGTGGAAATCAATGGTTCAATTGCACGAGAATATCGTGGGCATAGATTCAGCCATATTTATGCATCCAAAGATTTGGAAAGCCTCAGGCCACGTAGATGGCTTTAGTGACCCGATGATTGACAATAAGGATTCGAAAAAACGCTATCGGGCAGATCAATTATTAGAAGATAAAATAGCCCGGTACGAAAAAGATGGAAAGTCAGAAAAAGCGAACAACCTTCAGACTCAGATGGATGAGGGCTTAAAAAACGATGATTTAAATCGTCTGAAAGAGCTTATTATAGAACATGAGATCGCTTGCCCGGTTTCCGGCACACGCAACTGGACTGATGTGCGCCAGTTTAACCTGATGTTCTCTACCCAAATGGGCGCTGTAGCCGATGATGCCGATTTAGTATATCTCCGGCCTGAAACCGCTCAGGGAATATTTGTAAATTTCCTGAATGTGCAGAAAAGCGGAAGAATGAAGATTCCTTTTGGTATTGCACAAATTGGTAAAGCATTCCGTAATGAAGTAATTGCCCGGCAGTTTATAATGCGTATGCGTGAATTTGAACAAATGGAAATGCAGTTTTTTGTACGCCCGGGCACCGAGATGGAATGGTATAAGTACTGGAAAGAAACCCGTTTACAATGGCATAAAGCCTTAGGAACTTCCGCTGATAAATACCGATTCCATGACCATACTAAATTGGCACACTATGCCAATGCCGCAGTAGATATTGAATTTGATTTTCCGTTCGGGTTTAAAGAAGTTGAAGGCATTCATAGCCGCACAGATTTTGACCTGAGCCAGCATCAGGAGTTTGCAGGAAAGAAAATGCAATACTTTGATTCAGAAATCAATCAGAATTATATTCCTTATGTTATTGAAACATCCATCGGGCTGGACCGGATGTTCCTGCTTACATTGATAAATGCTTACCACGAGGAGGATCTGAGCGAAGGTGATAAAAAAGACAGTCGGGTAGTTTTAAAATTACACCCTTGCCTGGCACCGGTTAAAGCTGCCGTGCTTCCGTTGACTAAAAAAGACGGATTGCCTGAAAAAGCCAGAGAAATTATGGATTCCTTGAAATTAGACCACAATATGGTTTATGAAGAGAAAGACTCCATAGGTAAACGTTACCGCCGTCAGGATGCTATCGGCACACCGTTTTGCATAACCATAGATCATCAAACCCTGGAAGATCAAACTGTTACAATCCGTCATCGGGACAGTATGGCTCAGGAGCGGGTTTCTGTGAATGACTTGAGCAAAATTATTGCTGATCTGGTGAACTGGAAAAATCTGTTAAATTAGAATCATGTTTGTACATCACGTTTATTTTTGGTTAAAAAATCCCGCAGATTCCGAAGAGTATTCCCGGCTGTTTAAAGGCTTACAAAGTATAAATAAGATAGAGCCCAAAACCCTATTTCATCTTGGTGTTCCTGCAGATACCGACCGTGGAGTTATTGATACTTCGTACGCTTTTTCCTTACTGCTAATATTTAACAGCCTGGAGGAGCAGGAGGATTATCAGAACCATCCGAATCATTTAAAATTTGTTAATGACTGCTCATCGTTATGGTCAAAAGTTATAGTTTATGATTCTATAGATATAAAATAACAATAAGTATAAAGGAATAATCAATAAAATTACTAGCGTTTACATAAAATAGTATTATATTTAGCTAATATATTATTATATCAGCATTTGGATAGCTTAAGCAATACCGTTTTACAAAATTTGCTTGAAAGTCTTCCAGGCATGCTCTATCGTTGTAAAAACGACAAAGACTGGACGATGCTTTACGTCAGTCATGGATCTTTGGATCTTACAGGATACCTTCCGGAAGAACTATTAAATAATAATCTTATCACTTTTAATGAGCTCATTTGTGAAACCGACAGGGAGCGTATATGGAATTCAATATCCGAAAGTTTAAAAGCCAGAACTAACTTAAATAATGAATACCGAATTAAAACCCGGGAAAAGGAAGTAAAGTGGGTAAAAGAAATTGCCAACGGGGTTTATGATGATGATAATAACTTGCTTTATATTGAGGGATATATTACAGATATAACAAAAGCAAAAAACCAGGAGCAATTAAAAACCGCAAAAGATTTTTATGAAAGTATAATTGATAATATCAATATAGATATCGCTGTTTTTGATATGGATAACCGCTATCGCCTGATCAGTAAATCTGCAGTAAATGACGATGAACTCAGGGAATGGATGATTGGTAAAAATGACTTTGAATACTGTATCAAAAGAAATAAAGACATTTCCCTTGCTCATGAGCGAACTTCCAGATACAGCATGGTTAATGAAACGAATAAGCCCCTGGAATGGATTGAGGAAGTTAAGGACCATGCGAGAGCCAGTAAATATTTTGTAAGAATAATCAAGCCTTTTAAAGATCTTAAAGGCAAACCATATAAAGTGGGTTATGGCTTGGATATCACGCGGTTGAAAAACGCAGAAAATGAATTAATACAAAGAGAGCAATTATTGAATTTTAGCCATTCATTAGCTAAAATAGGGTATTGGGTGGTTGACTTTGAAACTGAAAAAGCAGAATGGAGTCAGGGTATATATGAAATTTCAGAACTTGATAAAGCCACGGATAAACCTTCTTTAAGATTGTTTTATAGTATGATCCACCCTGATGATATAGAGTTAGTTAAGGAAACAAACCAAAAATCGCAGCGCGAAAACCATCCTTTCCTGATAGAATATCGCATCATATTAAAAAACGGAGATATTAAGTATATTAAAGAAGAGTCACCGGGGAGAATATCCGATCGTTATCGTTTTGCAGTACTTCAGGATGTAACTAAAATACGCCTGTCTGAAGAAGCCCTTGCTGCAAGTGAAAAGCATTTTAAAGCTATTGCAGAAAACTCCCCTATATTAATTGCAGAGATTAATTCAAAAAACCAATTCACTTACCTTAACCGGGCTTTAGGTGATGTCGATATGGCTGATGTGATTAATCGGTCCGTGTTCGATTATATTCCTGAGACCCAGCACTCAACCCTTAGTTCCCATATCGCCCGGGTAAAAGACACTCAGCAGGCTGTTGATCTTGAGATTGAGGGTATAGTGGACGGTCACAAAGTATGGTTTCATTTAATAATAGGACCATTAACAGGTACCGGAGATGCAGGCACTCTTTTGTTACTGGCCCAGGATGTCACTGAAAAGAAAATGCATGAACATGACCGGGAGAAGCTGATTAAAGAGATTAATAACCGGTACAATGAATTAATGCAATTCAACTACATTGTTTCGCATAACCTTCGCTCACCTGTAGCTAATATCCTGGGAATAGCTTACCTCTATAAAGAGGAAACTGATGAAGCAGAGAAGGAGCACATGTTTGATTATATTGTACAATCTGCCGAGTCTATTGATCAGTTAATTAAGGATCTGAATGACGTATTGGCTATACGGTCTCCGTTAAACGAAAAGATCGAAAAATTAAGGCTATCTGAAATAGTTACAATAGTTTTAAATAATCTCGAAAAACAAATACAGGATTCAAACACTTTAATTAAAGTAAATATTGAGCCAGATGCTGATGAATTATATTGTATTAAAAGTTATTTACAAAGCACTATTCTAAATCTGTTATCAAATGCTATAAAATACAAATCGGAACTACGACCTGCAGAAATTACTATAAGCAGTATTAAAACTACCCAGGCTATCGTAATTACAATAGCCGATAATGGTATGGGTATGGATTTAAAATCTTATGGCTCGCAGATTTTCGGTTTATATAAACGGTTTCATACCCATATTGAAGGGAAAGGCCTTGGCCTCCACATGACTAAGATGCAAGTTGAGGCATTAGGAGGTACCATTTCAGTGGTCAGTGAGCCTGATAAAGGCAGCATTTTTACAATTATATTTCCTTTGATAAAAAAATAACCAATCGCTCAGTATATTTGCCGCAGTATGTTGTCAAACAAGCGATAATAGCTAGGTTAACAAGAAACGTGTACCCTGCTCTTTATCACTGCTGTAAAAACTTAACAAACCCAACTGATTTAGCTATTTGATGTTCAGATTATTTAGAAAAACACTTGCCACTCATTCAATAATTTTATGCTGTCTTAATTTATCCGCCCAAAGCGTACCAGACACATTAAAACTTCTTAATGACGTGGTTGTAAGGTCTTATTTTAGTAACCAACCTTTGTTAAAATCAACTGCTTCGGTTGGTGTTCTAACTTCAAAACAGCTGCAAAATCAATCAGAACAATCATTAATACCTGCTATAAACTCACTTCCGGGCGTGCGCATGGAGGAACGTTCTCCCGGCAGTTATCGGTTATCCATCCGCGGAAGCCTCCTGCGCTCTCCGTTTGGTATACGAAATATTAAGCTGTATATAGATGAATACGCCTTAACAGATGCTGGCGGAAATTCGTATTTAAACCTGCTGGATGCCGGAACACTTAATAGCATTACCGTTCTTAAAGGTCCTCATGGAAGTAGTTTTGGAGCAAATACCGGCGGAGTAGTTTTAATAGATCCGCTAAAGTTACGTGACAGTTCATTTTTATCTGCAAGCCTTACTGCAGGCTCGTACGGTTTATTTCATCAGCGAGCGTCCATTCAAAAACAATGGAAAAATTATTCATTTAATTTTAACCAGGGCTATCAGAATGCGGATGGATACCGTGAAAATAGTGCACTTGAACGCAAATACGCAAGCCTGTCTCAAAAGTGGCAGTACACTAAAAAATCGCAATTAAGAAGTACTTTTTTGTTTTCTGACCTGAATTATCAAACACCGGGCGGACTTACGGCACAGCAGGCGGAGCTAAATCCTCGTCTTGCGCGCCCTGCTACCAATACATTACCCGGAGCGATTCAACAACAGGCAGGTATTAAAAATAAAACCCTGTTTGGCGGGGTACTTAATGAATATCAAATCAACTCAAGTATACGCCATATAATTTCCATTTTTGGATCTGCTACTGACTTCAAAAATCCGTTTATAACCAATTATGAAGAACGTTCAGAAAAATCCGCAGGTATAAGAACTTTTTTAGAACACCAGCTTAAACAGAATAAATTTCATCTGATTAGTAACATGGGCATAGAGAGCCAGGCAACAGGATCAGATATAAACAATTCCAAAAATAATTCAGGAACCAGAGGACTTCTACAATCACAGGATGAATTAAAAGCATTTCAAACCTTTTATTTCGCTCATCTCTCAGCAAACTTTTTCAATAATTTAACCATTGAAGCAGGTACAAGTATTAACAGATATAGCTATTCATATAAAACCGTCGTTCCTGTTACAACCCCTGAAGCAAAAAAACGCTTTGATCAACAATTAATGCCCCGTTTAGCTGTTTCTTATCTTTTCAATACTCATGCGGCATGGAGGGCATCTGTGAGCAGAGGATATTCTCCACCCACCATTGCTGAAGTCAGAGCATCAAATAATGTAATTAATACCAATCTGCAACCTGAATCAGGGTGGAATTATGAAACCGGGTTAAGAATAAGCGGCTTTAGCGACAGGGTATTTATTGATTTAAATATATTTTATTTTCATTTACAAGATGCTATCGTGCGTAGAGTAAATGCTAATGACACAGAATTCTTTATTAACGCAGGCGGCACAAAGCAACGCGGGTTTGAGGGTCAATTGGTTCAGTGGTTGGTTTCTCCAAATTCTAATCGATTCATCCGCAGCCTCCAGCTAAGAACCGGTATTACTTTAAATCACTTTAAATTCCATGAATATGTAGTCGGAAATGCCGTATTCAGTGGAAATAAGCTGACCGGCGTACCCCGGGATGTTTTTATTAATAGCCTGGATGTAGAATTTGTTAAAGGCTTTTCTTTCTTTGCTCAGCATAATTACACGTCATCCATTCCTTTAAATGATGCCAACAGTGCATACGCAGATAGTTACCATCTTATCCAGTTAAAAACGTTTTGGAGGCCATATCAAAAAAACAAGCGATTTGCTCTGCAATTATTTGCCGGTGCAGACAATCTTTTAAATACTTCATATAGTCTGGGAAACGACCTGAATGCAGTAGGAAACCGTTTTTATAACCCTGCAGCTGATTTAAATTCTTATGTCGGATTAACTATTAATTTTAAATAATAATCAGGCATACTCTTTTGTACCAAATTACGTTATTGCCTCAATCTGTTATGATGGGGAAAACTATTTCTGGAAAGGTTATTTCTTTCCGCAACATTTGTATTGCATTCTTACTTACCGGCTTATTATCTTTTAATACCGCAGAAACTGTTGAAAGCGTATTACAAAGCTATAAGGCTGATGAGTTGAAGTACTTTAGTGAAGTTGCGTTCTTAAGCGGCAAAACCAGAAGATGGGGCGAATCTATACGTATTAGTCAGGTTGGTTGCGCCACAAAAGACATTGTATACATGGGTGATTTGATCAATGAGCTTCAGCCGCTTTTATCAAGAGTTCCTATAACGTATGTTACATCCGGTGGAAACCTGATTATACATTATACCAAGACAATTTCTGATTTTTCACAAAAATACACCGGCAAAGGGATTTTACCCCTTGGCTACGCCATACCTAAATTTTCAAGTGATAATTCATTAATTCATGCAGATATTTACTTGCATCCTTCTTTACTTTCTGCTAAAAAGAACGAGGTTCTTATTCATGAAATATGCCATACACTAGGATTACTGGATCATCCATCCTCTCCCTTTACAGCGGATAACATCATGGGGGCATCCGCTTACAAGAACAAAAGCAGCTTTTTAACTATCCCACGCCTGGATAAGGCCGCATTAAATCTTCTATATGATGACAGAATGCCGAAAAACTTGAAAAAAGAAGACTTTTTAAAGAAATGGTCCCTCCTGTCCACTATCAGAAAAATATATTAATTAATTTATGGAATCGCTGATGTTTCAGCATCTATATTATATAAATTGGAAGATTGGAAATATTAATCAGCCAACACAATTTTTAAAATATTTAATCGTTTATTTACACACACACGAGGAAAACTATATGAAAAAATACACCTTTTGGAGTATTACTATGCTCCTGATCACTATTACAATGTTTGCGATCAATCGTAAATCATCTGCGGATGGATCAGTTATTAATAATCAAATTATTAAAGCACAGCCAGCTTCCTTAGCAATAACCTCTGCTGAAGAGATGTTAGAACAATACATTACTGAAACATACAGTATTTTAGGTCTTACACAATCAGGATTGAGTATGGACGTGTTTAAAAAAGCGTTTATAGGATATCTTAATCTTAAAGATGGCGGAAAAATAAATCCAACTAAAAATATTTTAAGTATTGTTGATTTTACCAAATCAAGCAGAACAAAACGCCTTTGGATAATTGACCTTGCAGCTCAAAAATTATTGTTTAACACGTTGGTAGCTCACGGTCAGGGAAGTGGAAATGATATGGCTACTAGCTTTTCAAACCTTAATAATTCTCATCAAAGCAGTTTAGGATTTTATATCACTAATGAAATTTATTTTGGAAAACACGGCCTTTCATTAAAAATGGACGGGATGGATGAAGGTTATAACACGAATGCCCGTGAGCGTGCAGTTGTAGTACACGGAGCAGCTTATGTTAGCCAGAGTGCTATCAACCAATTGGGAAGATTAGGAAGAAGTCATGGATGTCCTGCATTACCTTCTGAACTTACCAAACCAATTATTGAAACTATAAAGAACAAAACTGTCCTTTTTATAAACGGTTCTGAAAGTAAATACAGTTCTGCATATTTAAATCCAACCGGTGCTGCACAAAATTACGCTGCACAGTTTGCCGCTCCTCAATCAAGTATATAACTTTAAATATATCAGGAAGGGAGATCTCAAGCAGATCTCCCTTTTTTTATGCGGTTTTTTCTACAACGAATATT
Source organism: Sphingobacteriaceae bacterium (assembly GCA_035575925.1). Taxonomy (GTDB): domain Bacteria; phylum Bacteroidota; class Bacteroidia; order Sphingobacteriales; family Sphingobacteriaceae; genus DASWTL01. Next base: position 38,301 of record DATLXK010000069.1, on the reverse strand, counting down.
TCCTTATTTTGGGGAAATAAGATGATTAATAGAAAAATAAAGCAACTTGCAAACTCTAACAATTCTGAATTTCTTCCATTACAAAACGCTATTAATATAGCAACAACCAAAAACGCTATAATCTGATAAGGTTTAACTACAGGAATACCGGCTTTATTAATCAGATTTTTAAACCACACCTTTTTTCTAAACAGGTAAGGAAATACAATCAGATAAATAATTGCCAGTGCAATAAATATTTGCGAGAAAATTAGTTTGTTAATCCTCACCCCTCCTATTACTAAATTGTGCAGGTTAGTTTCAGCCTGGGCATTATTTTCTTTGAAATAAGGAGAGGCTTCAACATTAAGCAGACGTTGGCCCCAGCTTATTTCTTCGCCGGCTACAAAGAAACAAAACAGCGCAAGAAAGCACAAAGTAACGGAGAACAGCCAGTTTCTTTTTCCGGATAGTTCTATTACATACTTTAATGCAACAAAAACAATAATCAATAATGGCAGTACAGTTAACCATTCTATAAAACCATCTTCAACTACATATACATTATTTAACCAATTCACATTAATCCATGAAGCTGCTACACCAATCATCAGCAATATAAATACAAAAAGAAGAACAAGCTTCTCAAGCAAGGTTAACTCTTTTATAACTTTCATAAATGGATGCAAATTTAAAAAATAATGCCTGCTGATTTACTCATCTTTTCCAGGTAAACGTTATATTTTTTATCTTTGACCAGATAAAAAGATAAGGCAATCAATTACCATTAATGAACAAAGATAAGCTGTGGAGCATTGTTAAACTTCTGTTAAAAGTTGGTATAACGGGGCTATCTCTTTATCTGGTTTTTAAAAAAGTAAATCCGCAAGATGTAAAGTCTGCATTCACTACCTCCAATCCTCTATTTCTGTTATGCGCATTAATCTTCTTTGTTATTTCGCAAATTATTTCATCATCCCGTCTTAATACATTCTTTAAAGGTATAGGTCTAAACATTGCAGAAGGCTTTAATTTCAGAATTTATCTTTTAGGGATGTTCTATAACCTTTTTCTGCCCGGCGGCATAGGCGGTGATGGCTATAAAGTCTTTCTTCTTAAAAAACGATTTAAAATATCTGCCAGAAAACTTGTATGGGCTATATTTTTTGATCGCCTTAGCGGATTATGGGCCCTGGGTCTAATCATATCTGCATTGATTTTTTTTCTGCCCCATTTAGGAATTGCGCCCTGGATACCGGTAACAGCGTTACTGGCCGGCTCAATAATTTATTACTTTGCTATGCAGCGCTTCTTTAAAAACTACTGCAAACGCTTTATACTTACACATTTTAAAGCGCTGCTGGTACAATCCATGCAAATAATAAGTGTTATATTTTTATTATATGCACTTCATTTTGACGGTAAGTTCTCACCCTACCTGTTTATGTTTCTTGTATCATCACTGGTAGCTATTTTTCCCTTTACTGTAGGAGGTTTAGGTGCACGCGAAATAGTATTTATCTATGGCGCAGACATTTTGGGCTATGATGAACACGTTGCGGTAATGGTTAGTCTGCTATTTTATTTCATCTCTGCGATACTATCTTTCACGGGGATTTATTTTGTTTTCCAGCCTCAAAAATTAGGAAACAGAGATTCCATGTTAAGCAGATCTGCTGCATAATAAAGTTGACTATTTCAAGCTAATGTGGCATAATAATGGCTTTAAACCTTACCAGGCCTGGGATTTAATCATTAACTTTATAATTAATGGATTAATGCCCGTATTAGTGTATGACAGACTTTAATACTTTAAATAATCCACAGGTAGCTAGTTTACCGGGCTATCTTAAACAGTATATTGTTGAGCAGAATTATGATCACTATACGCCGGTTGACCATGCTGTGTGGCGTTACGTCATGCGGCAGAATTATAGCTATTTAAAAGATGTTGCCTTTTACCCATATATCCCGGGATTAGAAAAAGCGGGGCTGACTATAGAAAAAATCCCTGATATGCGGGAGATGAACGATGCGTTGGCTAAAATTGGCTGGGGTGCTGTAACTGTGGATGGTTTTATTCCACCGGCAGCGTTTATGGAATTTCAGTCTTACCGGGTTTTGGTTATTGCTGCTGATATACGTCAGTTAAATCATATTGAGTATACGCCGGCACCTGATATCATTCATGAATCCGCAGGCCATGCCCCAATCATTGCAGATCCGGACTACAATCAATATTTGAGCTACTTCGGCTCTATCGGAGCTAAGGCCATGTTCTCGCACAGAGATTTTGAGCTTTATGAAGCTATACGAGAGCTGTCCATATTAAAAGAGATTCACAACGCGGATCCGGAAATTATAAGAATGGCAGAAAAGAAAGTGGAATATAATCAGGATAACCTGGGCGAACCTTCGGAAATGGCCTTGTTAAGCCGTTTGCATTGGTGGACAGTTGAATACGGATTAATAGGAGATCTTGATAATCATAAAATATACGGAGCCGGATTACTTTCGTCCATTGGCGAAAGTGTAACTTGTATGCAGCCTGAAGTGAAAAAGCTTTGGTATACGAGTGATGCAATCAATTACTCGTATGATATTACAAAACAACAGCCGCAGCTCTTTGTAACGCCCACTTTTCAAAACCTGATTGATGTACTTGAAAAGTTTACTGATAAAATGGCTTTTAGAGTGGGAGGCGCCGAAGGAGTACTTAAAGCGATTGAATGCAAGAACAGCTGCACTGCGGTATTAAGTTCAGGATTGCAGATAACAGGTGTATTCACGGATGTGGGATTTGACAATAAAAATAATGTGACGTTCATAAAAACCACGGGGCCATCTGCATTGGCCTTTGAAAATTCTCAATTGGACGGGCATGATAAACAGTATCATCAGGACGGATTCTCTTCACCTGTCGGGATACTTAAAAACCATTATAAGCCGATAGAGGATTTTAGTGCTGCTGATCTTCATTCAGCTGGTATTGAAGAAGGGAATACTACATCACTTCTTTTTCAGAACGGTATTAGTGTTACGGGTAAAATAGAAGGCCTTACCACCCAAAAAAACAAATTAGTATTAATAACCTTTTCTGATTGTATGGTAACGGATGATCAGGGCAGAATTTACTTCAAACCGGAATGGGGAATTTTTGACCTGGCCGTTGGAGAAAAAATAGTATCTGTTTTTTGCGGAGCGGCCGACAAAGAAGCGTATGAGGAAATTCCTTTAGTTTCAAATACAAAAACCGTGCACACTGAATACGATAATCTTTCTAAAGAATACCACCACTTATTCTATACTGTACGAAAATGCCGGACAGAACGAACTAACTTTGAAGAATTACTAAAGGTTTGGAATCAGGTAAGACTTAATTTCAGAGAAGACTGGCTATGTTCACTGGAAATTTTTGAATTACTTAGTCAGGAAAAACTTATGCCCGATCTGGCAAAAGAAATTCGTATTTATCTCGAAATGAAGGCCGCTTCGGAAATGGAATATTCTAAACTCATTAATGATGGCCTTCGGTTGATACATAATTCTGCCGGGCATTCTACATTTATAAATTAGTTTTCATGAATATTATTATAACGGGTGCAAGCAGCGGTGTAGGTTTTGAAGCAGTATTGGAACTAATACTTAAAACAGATAACCATGTTGTTGCATTGGCCCGGTCTGAGGACAAACTAAAAAGGCTGTATGAAATAGCCACAGGCCTAAACCCTGATTGTAATTTATTCCCCGCAAAATTTGACATTGTTCACGATGATTACACTGGGGGTCTTGTACCCTTTGTAACGAAAACTTTGGGCCGTGTGGACGTATTAATAAATAACGCAGGTACCCTCATCAATAAACCGTTTGAACAATTGGCCCAGCTTGATTTTGCAGAAATGTTACAAAGTAACCTGCTTGGCCATGTTAAAATGATCCAGCATATGCTGCCGCTTTTAAATGAGAACTCACATATTGTAAATATTGGGAGTATGGGAGGTTTTCAGGGCAGCGATAAATTTCCTGGTCTTGCAGCATATTCTACCAGCAAAGCAGCATTACATACGTTAACAGAATGCCTGGCCCCTGAACTTGCTGATCGTAAAATAAAAATAAATTGTTTAGCTATCGGATCAGCCAGAACTGAAATGCTTGAAAAAGCTTTTCCCGGATATGAATCCCCGGTAATGGCTTTTGAAATGGGTAAATTTATAGCCGATTTCGCATTAACGGGTCACAAATTCTTTAATGGCAAAGTATTGCCGGTATCATTAAGCACACCTTAAGGATTAACTATGTACAAAAATATTTTAGTTTTCATTATCGTACTATCTTGTTATTCATGTAATAATGAGCCTGAATTAAAAGACACCAGCGTGGCAGATTCTGTTAATATAACTGCTAATAAACAAGCTCCCCAGCTGTCTGATTTGCCATGGACAACCGCAATTAACACTGAAACAGGGAATACTCATCTACAACAAATGCCTGGAAACAGTTCGGCCATTACTCCTCAACAGGTTATTGCTGCCGCTAACAAAAAATACCCACAGATTCATTTGGAATGGATTAAAAAAGAGGGAACCACGGTCTATCTCAAAATTACGGATGCTAATTATTTAACACAATCTATGGGATCTGCAGGAGCTGAAGCATACCTGAGTGAGATCACTTACTCTTTTACTGAAGTTGAAGGTATTAAATCGATAAATCTGACTTTTGCTGAAGGAGACCATGCAGCGCCGGGAACCTATACCCGGGATCAGTTTAAAAGCCTCAGAAATTAAAAGTTCATCTGAAACTGAAATCTGAGTAAATTACCTTGCTGAAAGTTTACGGGTTTAAGCGCATCCTCGTAGCGGCGTTTTGAAAAATTATACAAAGCTACCACCTCAAAATTAGAAAACGGTTGATATTCAGCACCCACTTCCAAGTCTTTTACGGTATAACTACGTGCATCCAGTTCAAATTTTTTGCCCCCATCATAATACTGATACCTGATGAAAGGAACAAGAGTCTGGCCACGCGTTTTCACTAACCAGGATGCCATAACGTATCCACCTTTCAGATCCTTTTGATCTATAGTATTAGTTGCAGGATTATATTCCGGACCTGTACCCACATTATATTCGGCCTGAAAACCAAAAGGCTGAGGATAAACCGTTAATGAAGCAGCAGCCCGCTGATCCAGATACTCCAATTTATTTTTATCTGCTAAAACTTTAGATGAAATAGAGGGAAGTACTGATTTGCCGCTATAAGCCTGGATACCAGCCTCTATAATCTGTTTACTCTCTAATAGAAATGGATAAGTAAGACGGGCCACCACATGCTTGGTATCATTCTCTTCTTTTCTATTGGCAGACTGGCCATTTAATATGCCCAAAGCAAAAATCCCGTAATCACCGGAACCTTTTAACCCTGAACTAACCAGATAAGAAAACCGATCCCTCATTTTTGTTGAAGCCCAGTAAAATATAACTCCAAGATCGCGTTCATTATTGAAGGCACTATTAAAGGCATCATTCCGGTCTAAAGGAATACGATTCTGACTAGACTGCAAATTCTCAAAACCGAACGGGATTTTTGACTGGCCAAATCTCAACCGGTACTCATTTCTTTTATCTAGTCCAACATCAAAGTACGCATCTCTTAGCTGGCCAAAATTAGTACCCTCATCAGCTCCGGCAGCAAAATCGGGCTGCACATAAAAAAAAACGCGCTTATTTATCTGTCCGGAGAATGCTAATCGCACTCTACGTATGGAAAACCCGCTATTTCCTCCCCAGGCCTTATCACATTGATCGCATTCCAACTCCGGATTGGTTTGAAACAGTCCGTTGTACCGTACCTGAACGTATCCTCTTAGCGAAATCTTTTTATACCATTCGGATTTTAACTCTACAGACTTCCGGGAAGAATCGGGTTCTGATTGTGCATAGCTATTTAAAATGGGGAATAAAAGAGCTATAGCTAATAATATTTTCATGGCTTTATAGCCACAAATATAAAGTGATATCCCTAGATTAATTAATTGTGTAATGAATTTTATTTGTTAACATTAATTTAATACCCGGTGGGCCATTACAGTCACGCCGGGTATTAGTTATTACCTATTTCTTACCGAAGATAATCTCATTAACCACTACCTCGGTTACATAGCGTTTCTGGCCATCTTTAGCCACATAACTATGAGAAGTTAATTTTCCTTCAACCGTAAACTCGCTGCCTTTCTCCAGGTATTTTTCTACCAGTTCAGCTTGTTTATTCCAGAATACCAATTGGTGCCATTGGGTTTGCTCTACACGTTCCCCGCTTGCATTGCGGTAGCTTTCATTCGTAGCCATATTTATACGGGCTACCTTTTGTTTTTCATTAATGATCTTTACCTCAGGAGTGTTTCCTGCATTACCCATTAAACGTACACTGTTTCTTAAATTGCTCATGATCTTAAAAAATTAAGTTTCTGTTAGTTAACGAACACTGACCGACCACCGGCCAGCGACAATACAAAAGTGCAACAACTCAAAAATCTTAGTCGGATGTTAAACATTTATATCCGTATATAAACGATTATACACGGATAATTTTATAGATTAGTACTGTCACAATTTAATTCAATATATGGAAAAAGTTTGTTTGGATTGCGGAACCGTAATCAAAGGGCGTTCAGATAAAAAGTTTTGTGACGACCAATGCCGCAGCAATTATAATAACCGGATTAAAAGTGATAGTGAAACCGTAGTAAAACAAATCAATGCGGTACTGAAAAAGAACAGACAACTTCTTCAAAAGCATAATCCTGAAGGTAAAGCACGAATAAAAAACGCCACATTGCAAAAAGATGGGTTTAATTTTAATTACCACACCCATACGTACGAAACTCAAAAAGGCAGTATATATTATTTCTGCTATGAATATGGTTATCTGATGCTTGAAAATGATCTGCTCTTACTAGTAAAAAGGGAAGAAATATAACCTGTTTAAGATTACATCTTCATCTAAGACTTGATCTATTTAACATAAAAATATTGACTTTGTTAGCCAGTTTATGTTGAACAAGCTTAAAAACGCAGTCTTAAATAATTGTATATTAGTATTCTATCCTTCTTCTAATGGTTTGCATGAAATAACAGGAGTTGCGTATACTTAGGAGTTAGTGTAGTACGACCGACAGTGCGAACAGAAACCGTCAGAAAAAACGACAAAAGCCAACGCTTCGCAAAATTAAAAGAGCTGCAATGCCTACGCACAAGCCGACCCAAATTGCAGCACATTTAATTTTGCCCAACCGCACCGAAGCCCACCCACCACCCGACAATTGGACTGTTGAAAATTTGGAGGAAACTTTAGGCTGACTTTTTAAAATTAGTTTTATATTTGCCAATATTTGTCAAGTCAAAACAAAGCACATTGAAAACAATTGGGACAATTTTAAGAGAGTTAAGAGAAAGCAAAGGATTATTGCTTAGAGAAGTTGGAGCGAAACTTTCAATCGACCCGACAATTTTGAGCAAAATCGAGCAAGACAAGCGTATGCCGACAAAAGAGCAAGTAAAATCACTTGCCAACTTTTATAAAGACCAAAAAAACGAGGTAATAATAGCTTGGCTTTCTGACAAACTATATTATGAAGTTCAAGACGAAGATTTGGCTTTACAGGCAATGCAAGTTGCAGAAGAGAAAATTAAATACAATAAAAAGAAATCCAAAAAATGAAACTTTACGAAACACTCGAAAAGCAACTTAAAAAAGAACCCAACTATGTTACCGACAACGGGGAACTGAAAAAATGGGTGGTAATTAATAAAGCACAAAACTTCGATGCAGAATTTATTGAATACCTTTTAGACGAACCAACGCTAAAAGAAAAATTCTTTTTGCAAGTGGCAGGTGTTTTGTGCTTTAACCAATCTTTGTTTATTCAGTTTTTGGAGCAAAAAAATTATTTAAACGACAGTTACACATCATACAAAAACAAAGTAGGGCTAAACATTGACGGCAAATATTTAAAACAACGCAATGAAGTGGCTTTGGTTTGGCCCTTTAAAGACTGTGTTTTAGAAGGCGGACAAAGCAGAGAAGAAGACAAACGAGAAGAAATATTTTTCAATGAAACACTTGCACAAGATGAAATTACCCAACTTTTAGAACCGAAGGTTTTTACAAATACAATTCGCTACACAGACAAAGGAGAAAAATCAATCGCAAAATTTAACCGTAACGAAAAGGGAATAATTACAGACAACTTAATAATAAAAGGAAATAATCTTTTAGCACTTCATACATTAAAAGAGGAGTTTGCTGGACAAGTAAAACTAATATACATAGACCCGCCATACAATACTGGAAGCGATGCTTTCAAATACAATGATTCGTTCAATCAATCTACTTGGTTGACATTTATGAGAAATAGGCTTCAGGCGGCACTTACGCTTTTAAGTGACAAAGGTGCTATCTACGTTCACATTGACCATCATCAATTAGGTTACCTCAATGTGCTTTTAGATGAAGTATTTGGGAAAGAAAATAAAGTTCAAGTAATCGCTATAAAAACAGCTTCGCCAGCAGGATTTAAAACAGTAAATCCAGGACCAATTGATGTTACGGAATACATTCTATTTTATACTAAAAACAAATCTAAGTTTGAGTTTAAAAAAGGGTATGTTCCTGTAAGCTACAATGCAAACTACAATTTATATCTTGACAAAGATGATAATGTGAGCAAATGGAAATTTACCCCATTAAAAGAAAAGGTTATTAGCGATGCAGGTTTTGCAACCGAAGCGGAAGCCAAGAAAAAATATGGTGATTTATGGAGTAGCATCATAAAAGTTATGATAGAAGATTTTGCATATAAAAACGCTTCAAATGTTGTAAGTGTCCGTGACCCTCATAAGCCCACTGAGAAACTAAAAGAGTTAATGACAAAATCAAAGAATGAAGAAAAAGTAATTGAATATCAAAGAGAAGATGGTAGCACAATGTATTTATACAAAGGCGGTGCATTAGCTTTTTATTCTAATAAAATGCAAGAGCTTGATGGCAAAATGGAAGTAACTGAACTCTTGACAGATTTTTGGAATCACATTTCTTGGGCTGGTATTGCAAATGAGGGTGGTGTAAAATTGAAAAATGGTAAAAAGCCAGAAAAGTTAATTAAACAAATAATTGAATTAGCTACCAATGAAAATGATATAGTGCTTGATTATCATTTAGGAAGTGGGACAACAACAGCCGCAGCCCATAAACTAAAAAGACAATACATTGGTTTGGAACAGTTAAACTATGGAGATAATGACAGCATTACAAGAATGAAAAATGTAATCGCAGGTGATGCAACTGGAATTTCCAAAGCGGTCAACTGGATAGGCGGAGGTGAATTCGTTTACCTTGAACTCAAAAAATACAATGAAACCTTTATTGAGCAAATTGAAACATCCAAAGACGGCAAAGCATTATTAAAGATTTGGGAAGAAATGAAAGTAAAATCTTTTCTTAACTATAATGTGGACTTGCAAAAGCAAGAACAACATATTGAAGAATTTAAAGCTTTGCCATTAGCCCAGCAGAAACAACATTTGGTGGAATTTCTCGACAAAAACCAGTTGTATGTAAATCTTTCATCGCTTAACGATAAAGACTTTGCTTGCACAGAAGCGGAAATGAAAGTAACCAAAGATTTTTACCAATTAAAAAAGTAAAGAATATGAAAAAGCCATCTTCTATAAAACTTTTTGAAGAAAAGCAGGTACGTTCAATTTGGAACGATAAACAGGAAAAATGGTATTTTTCGGTGGTTGATGTGCTACAGATACTTACTAACAGCGTAGATGTGGCAGCCTATTGGCGTAAACTAAAACAAAGGTTAAAAGCCGAAGGCAATGAAACCGTGACAAATATTCACGGTTTGAAGATGATTGCACAAGACGGAAAAATGAGAGAGACTGATGTAGCCGATACGGAACAATTATTCAGACTGATACAAGCAGTTCCTTCACCCAAAGCAGAACCTTTTAAATTGTGGATAGCCCAAGTAGCCCGAGAGCGAATAGACGAAATAGAAGACCCGGAAATAGGCATCGATAGATTAATGAACACGTACTTAAAAAAGGGTTATAGCAAAGAGTGGATAAACCAACGCTTAAAAAGCATAGAAGTACGCAAAGAACTTACCGATGAATGGGATGAAAGAGGCGTACAAAAAGGACAGGAATATGCAATACTTACTGATGAAATAACCAAAGCCTGGAGTGGATTATCAGTAAAAGAATACAAAAAACACAAAGACCTTAAAAAAGAAAACTTAAGGGATAATATGACCAATTTGGAATTGGTACTCAATATGCTTGCCGAAGCCACCACAACAGAAATAAGTAAAGAAAAAAAGCCAAAAACCTTTGATGAAAATAAAAAAATTGCTGAACAAGGCGGCACTATAGCAGGCAATACCCGAAAAGAAATAGAAGAAAAAACAGGAAAAAAAGTAGTAAGCACTATTTCGGCAAAGAAACTTTTGGATGATAAAAACAAAAAACTGAAGTAATGGCATTTCTATACGAAAAAATACTTGAAGAATTTGGCAAAAGAGTTATTGCTCAAATCATTGTTCCAAATTATATTTTGGACAATTTAAAACCGGGATACGGGCAAAGGCCTTATCAAATAGAATCGTTTCAGCGTTTTCAGTTGTTGTACAATGAAAATTTTGAAGGCAAACCCAACAAACCACTTCATTTGTTGTATAATATGGCAACAGGAAGCGGAAAGACTCTAGTAATGGCTGGCTTGATGCTTTACTTGTATGAAAAAGGTTTTAGAAACTTTTTATTTTTTGTAAACTCAAATAACATTATTAAAAAAACAAAAGACAATTTTTTGAATCCACAGGCTTCAAAATATTTGTTTAATGACAAAATAGTCATTGATGGAAAAGAGGTTTACATAAAAGAAACAGACACATTTGAAAGTGCTGATGATAAAAACATCAATATCAAATTCACGACCATTCAGCAATTACATATTGACCTAAACAACACCAAAGAAAATAGCGTTACCTACGAAGATTTTAATGACAAACAAATGGTGCTTATTGCAGACGAAGCGCATCATTTAGTAGCTGGCACAAGGTCTGGTAATTTATTTGGTAGTTGGGAAGATACAGTGAAAAAGATTCACGCGTCTAATTTTGACAACATTCTATTGGAATTTACCGCAACAATTGATACGGAAACAGCGGAATTGTTAAAACACTATCAAGACAAAGTAATTTTCAAATACGGCCTTGCTCAATTCAGAATTGATAAGTATTCAAAAGAAATCAATTTGGTTCGTTCGCAATATGACGAACAAGAACGCATTATTCAAGCCTTGATTTTAAACTTGTATCGTCAAGAATTGGCAACAGCCAACAACATCAATTTAAAGCCCGTTATACTTTTCAAGGCTAAGAAAACAATTAAAGAATCGGAACAAAACAAGGTTAATTTCCACAATCTTATTGATTTACTATCAGCACAAACGGTTGAACAAATTCGCAAAACTGCAACTGTTTCAATAATTCAAAAGGCTTTTGCATTTTTCGACAACAAAAGTATTTCAGCATCAGAAATTGCAAAGAGAATTAAATCGAATTTCCGTTTTGAAAACTGCATCAGTGCAAACAATGATGAAGAAGCAGAAAAAAACCAATTGTTGCTAAATACATTGGAAGATGAAAATAACCCAATCAGAGCCGTTTTTGCAGTGCAAAAATTAAATGAAGGCTGGGACGTTTTGAATTTGTTTGATATTGTTCGTTTGTATGAAGGACAAAATACAGGAGGAACAAATACAACAGTTGGAGCAACAACACTTTCAGAAGCACAACTAATTGGACGAGGAGCAAGATATTTTCCGTTTGCCTTAGAAGAAGGACAAGACAAATACACAAGAAAATATGATGACGACCCAGCCAACGATTTGAAAATACTCGAAGAACTTTATTACCATACCAAAGAAGATAGTCGTTACATTTCAGAATTGAAGAAAGCACTTGTAGAATCGGGCATTTATGAGGATGAAGATAAATTGGTAACAAAGCAACTTACCTTAAAACTTGACTTTAAAGAAACCGAATTTTACAAGAGTGGAAAAGTAGTTTACAACAAGAAAGTTGAAAAAAGTTACAACAATGTAAAATCGTTTGCGGACTTAGGTGTTTCAAAACGCAATTTTGATTTTACGCTTTCATCAGGATCGGGTAGAATTTCAAGTGCATTTAGTAAAGAGGAAGAAACCACAACCGAAAAGACGGAAATCAAAGACATTAAAGTTTCGGATATTGCAAAACACATCATTCGTTTTGCATTGGCACAAAATCCATATTTCTATTTTGATAGTTTAGAAAGGTTTTTCCCTAATGTAGCATCACTTTCAAACTTTATTGACAGCAAGGACTATTTGGGTGGTTTAGAAATTACTTTCAATGGTTCAAAAACACGTCTTGCAAACATTTCAAACATTGACTATTTAACAGCCATTCAAGGACTTTTGCAATCTGTTGAAACGGAAATAAAATCAAATTTGACAGAGTTTGAAGGTTCTAACTACATCAAAGAATATGTTCACAAGGTTTTTAAAGACAAAGAAATTAAAGTTCATACAGACAGCGAAAGAGCAGATGGTCAAGAAGCATTTGTAGTCAACGAACCTTGGTATGTTTACAATGCCAACTACGGAACAAGCGAGGAGAAAAAATTTGTAGAATTATTTAAAAGGCTCTTTGAAAGACTAAAGGAAAAGTTTACAAACATTTACCTAATCCGAAACGAAAGAGAAATTAAACTCATAGACAAATTAGGCAGAGCATTTGAACCTGACTTTGTTTTATTCTGCAAACAGAAAAAAGCCAAAGAATTAACTTATCAAGTTTTCATTGAGCCGAAAGGTGCTCACCTAATTGCCAACGACAAGTGGAAAGAAGACTTTTTAAAACAAATAAGAGATGAAGAAAAGACCATCAAAATTGACACAGAAAATTATGTAATTACTGGTGTTCCTTTCTATAACTATGCAAACGAAAACGAATGTAAAAAAACATTAGAGGACACATTAAAAATATAGCCAACGCATTTGGTGGCACATTTGCATTTTTTTTCAGCGCATAATCCATCGCTAAAAAATCCAAAAGAGCCACCAAGCCGACCCACCAAGACAGCAGTAAACAATGGACAGACGAGCAACGACAAAGAGAACGCCAGCTGGTAACACGGGTTTGGCAAAAGTGGCGGTTCAGTGCTTCTTAGGACAGTTTTCTGGGTATATAAACTTAAGTGCTTCGTTTGAAAGTTTGGTGCTAATAAATCGCCACCTTCGCCAAGCCCGAAACCGTTACATGCCATTTAAAACACCAACAAAACAAATAAATAATGAAAACAAATTCGATTAGCTGCGCAATGCAAACTAACTTTATTTACCCTCTTGCTGTAATATGTCTTGTTTTAATTAATAGTTGTGCTACAAAACCCCCTCATGAAATAGGAACTTTTAAACCCAACAATTTAATAGAGTTAGTGAAACTGGATACATCCATGCACTTGGATATCAGATATGCTACAAGCAATAATTTTGTAGGCAGACCGGTTTACAAGGAAGCAAGGGCGTTTTTGCAACGACCTGCGGCAGAAGACTTAGTTAAAGCAAATAAAGAATTAAAACTGTTGGGGTACGGACTGCTCATTTTTGACGGGTATCGTCCTTGGAGTGTCACTAAAATATTTTGGGATATTACGTCTAAAGAAAATAAAGAGTTTGTAGCAAACCCGAAAGAAGGCTCCAAGCATAACAGAGGCTGTGCTATCGATTTAAGCTTATACGAGATTGCTTCCGGAAAAGAAGTCCAAATGACGGGTCAATATGATGAAATGAGTGAACGTTCTTATCCAAGCTATACTGGCGGCACAGCAGAACAGCGTAGGATGCGGGATTTGCTTAGAACTAAAATGGAGGCCAATGGTTTTACGGTAGAAGATAATGAATGGTGGCATTTCAATTACAAGGATTGGAAGGCATATGGTATTGGGAATATTCAATTTTGGGAAATCAAATAAAACGGCAAGCAACATGGGGTTTGGCGTTATTGGGGCAGGAGGTTGAAACATCGGCTGCAGTTCGCTATCAGCTTCGGTTTCGGCTCGACGTTAATAATTTAGCTTTAGTTCTTACCTTCAACTTTTAAAACAATATTGGGCTTCAATTGTCGGCGGACGTTTTTCAAATATCCCAACAACGCCAAGCCCTGACCGTTAGTTTGGGATCTACCGTCATAATTAAGAATAGCTGCTAAATTTAACCGATCAATCATATCCCCAAAATCACTGACACCCAACGTAAATCAGATAATAACTACCCCAAGCTGATTATATTTGATGCCCTTACTTCTTCTTTCATGGTTTTACATTTTACGATCCAGCGAACGGTGTTCCGAAGATACCAACAGCAAGTTCTGCCCAGGTAAGGAACAGGGCTATCAGGAGCACTCCACATATAGCAATCCGGTGGCTGGCTTTTTTCACTTTCCTCATTGCAAGTTCACATAAAAGCCCGGTGCCAAGCAATAAGAAACCCATAACAATAAAATCAGCCGGCGTCCAGCTCACTTCATCAGTAAACTGCATGGCTATTAATGGAATGAGCAATATAATTGCTACTATACACATAATACCGATAAGTCTTTTGTTTTGCGTAATCATAATCATCCTTTTTAATATTATTGGTTTGGATTAACTTTTAAAATAGTCCAAAGATTAAAAGTACTTTGATATACAAAGTAAATGATATTATTTAGAACCAACAAATAAATTTTGAGAAAAATATGTTTATACTGTAAGTTAATAACCCCCTGACGCTAATTTGCTTTCCGACGGTTTAGAATAGCAGGGCAGACTTACGAAGTTTAAAAACTGCGTAAGTCTCTTTATGCTTAATAAAGCTAATATTATTCAATACTTAATTCCACATGGGGTTTTCCGGAAAATTAGCAATATGAGCATATTTTGGCCCCATGGCTATAACCACTTCTTTCCACAAATTTTCTTCATCATTTAGAAATAGAATTTCCCGGCTATAACTATTGGTTATCAGCCATGAATTTTGTTTAATTTCATCCTTAAGCTGATCGGCGCCCCAGCCAGAATATCCTGCAAAAAACCGGATCTCATTTTCAGCTATCTGGTTATTATTAATCAGCAGTTTTAAAGCTTCGAAATTTCCGCCCCAATAAACCCCTTCACCTATCTCAATGCCGCTATTCATCCTGTCGTGACACCGATGTATGAAATGCAGGGTATCATTTGCGACCGGGCCTCCAATAAATACAGGATTTAAAGCTTCTGAACAATCAGGAAGAAGATCTTTTAGAAGAAAATCACTGCGCTGGTTTAACACATAACCTACAGTGCCCTCCTCGTTATGTTCGGTCAGCAACACAACTGATCGTTTAAAGTTGGGATCCTGCATAAAAGGCTCTGATAAAAGCAAACTGGATATTTGAGGGTTTTGACCTGTAAACATACTTTGTTTAACAGTTACGGTACACCGGTGTTTTCCAAATTAGTATATTGATTTACAATTATTCTAATTCCTGTGAATTACTGAAAATACAGCATTCAAATTACTAAGTTTGCACATTATGTCCATCGAAAAAGAAGTTATTGAAAACTTACGTCTTGAATATATTAAGGCCACATTAAACGAAAAAGAAGTTACCAGAGATCCTATAGCTCAATTTGAAAAATGGTTTAATGCTGCTTTGGCATGCGATTTAGTAGAGCCTAATATAATGACCTTGGCCACCGCATCACCCGATGGTAAGCCATCTGCCCGAATTGTTTTATTAAAAGGTTTTGACCGTAACGGATTCATTTTTTATACCAATTATCTGAGTCGAAAAGGAAGAGAACTCGCCAAAAACCCACACGCATCATTGGTGTTTTACTGGCATGAAATTGAGCGACAGGTTAGAATTGAAGGAACTATTGAAAAATTGAGCAAGGAAGAATCTGAAAAATATTTTCACTCTCGTCCAAAAGACAGCCAGATAGGTGCCGTGGCTTCACCACAAAGTCAGGAAATTGTCGACCGGAAGGATCTTGAAAAAGAGTGGGAAGAACTTGAACAGAAGTATAGTGGAAAAGATATTCCAAAACCATCTCACTGGGGTGGATATCTGGTGAGGCCTAAGCTTATTGAATTCTGGCAGGGCCGCCCAAGTAGGCTGCATGATCGTATTCTATACAAAAAAGCAGATAAAAATAGCTGGAAAATTGTAAGATTGGCTCCATAAATGGTTTCTGCAGATGATATAAAAACTATTCTTTTACAGAAATTCGGTTCTGAAGTGATCCTTGCTGAAGAACATACCGGGCTTCAGGAAGCTTTATTCATTCATCCGGAAAGGATTGTTGAAGTATGCCTGGAGCTAAGGGATAATCCTAAAACTTACTTTGACTTTTTATCATGTTTAACAGGTGTGGACTTTGGAGTGGAAGAAAATAAATTCGGTGTAATTTATCATTTATCGTCCCTCCCTTATAAAACCCAGATAACGCTAAAAGTTATAAAAGATCATGATCCAACTGATGAAGCCCTACCCTCCTTTCAGAGCGTGGTGCACGTATGGCGAACTGCAGAATGGCATGAAAGGGAAGCGTTTGATTTAGTAGGTATAATTTTTGAAAATAACCCTGACCTCCGCCGTATCCTTTTGCCCGATGACTGGGAAGGTTATCCTCTAAGGAAAAATTATAAAAATCCTGAATATTATAAAGGGATAAAAGTAGATTGAGAGAATTAGGTCAAAAATATCGAATCTGAAATTGTGCATCCGAAAGCCGAAATAATGCCCTTCAAAACCCGATACGAGCAACTAACTTCTGCCATTGAGCCCGAAGAGATGATCCTGAATATGGGTCCTCAACATCCGTCTACTCATGGGGTTTTGCGTTTAGAGTTAATCACCGACGGAGAAATTATAAAAGAGGTCATTCCCCACATCGGATATCTTCATCGTTGCTTTGAAAAGCATGCCGAGTCGCTTACCTACCAGCAAACTATTCCATTTACAGATCGAATGGATTACCTGGCTTCTATGAATAACAGCCATGCCTGGGTAATGGGTGTGGAGCGGATGCTGGGCATTGAAAATGAAATCCCTAAGCGAATAGAATATATCAGGGTACTGGTGTGTGAGCTAAACCGGATTGGTTCTCACCTGATCGCGCTTGGAACTTACGGCATTGATATAGGGGCTTTCACACCTTTCCTATGGTGTTTCCGAGATCGCGAGCATATCATGAACATGTTGGAATGGGCTTCAGGATCGAGGATGCTTTATAATTACATTTGGGTAGGTGGTCTTTTCTATGATCTGCCGGTAGGATTTGAAGATCGCTGCCGCGAATTTATTAATTATTTTAAACCGAAACTTGCAGAATTAAACCAGTTACTGACTGATAATCAAATATTTATTTCAAGAACTGCTAATATAGGAGTGTTGCCTATGTCATTAGCTATCAATTATGGATGTTCAGGTCCAGTGCTTCGGGCTTCGGGATTAAAATGGGACTTACGCCGTGTTGATGAGTATTCGGTTTATCCTGAGCTGGAGTTTGAAATTCCGGTAGGAAAAGGTGAAATGGGAGCTAAAGGCGATTGCTGGGACCGGTTTAAGGTACGGATTGATGAAGTAGTGCAATCAATCCATATTATTGAACAATGTTTGGAGCGTTTACAGAAAGAATTAAAACGAACTCCTGATTTTGATCCGAGAGCTAAGATGCCTAAAAAAATAATTCCTAAAGCCCAGGATTACTATGTAAGGGCGGAAAATCCAAAAGGTGAGTTGGGTTTTTACTTTATCACTGATGGTAAGTCTGAGATACCTAAACGCGTTAAAGCAAGGGCTCCAAGTTTTAGCAATCTGCAGGTTATTCCGGAGATCTCACGCGGGGTTATGATTGCTGATCTGATTGCAATACTGGGTTCGATTGATATAGTGCTTGGTGAAGTAGACCGCTAAATTTTTATTATTTACACTCTGACTAATACACCTTTACCATAAAAACATAATCCTTGAGCTTCTTTATCTGATCGGTTCTTCTTAAACCAAGCAGAGCGTTCTTTTTATTTACCCCCAACTTATTAATAAACGAATCCTGTGGAATATTTTGAATTGATTCCAACAAGTAATCAGATTTTGTTGCGAAAGCTACACCGTCAGACTGGGTCTGCTTGCCCTTAATAATTCCTATGATATTCCCTTTATTATTCAGCAAAGGACCGCCGCTGTTGCCGGGGTTTACAGAAATATCTACCTGGTAAGCGGTAGTATCATCAGCGTAACCGGTTAATGCACTCACATATCCTTTATTATATACCGATGAATCTCGCGGGAAACCAATAGTAAACACATCTTCTCCCAAATCAGCAGAAGATTTTTTAAACGTATAAGGTAAAGGGGCAAAATTTGTAAAATCCGGGTCGGTGATCTGCAGAACCGCAATATCATAAATGGCATCCACATAAATAGTTTTCACCTTATATGAATCTCCGTTTGAGTTTTCGATATAAACCGAATCCGCACCACTTACTACATGATAATTTGTAACTATATATCCTTCTGTGGACAATGCAAAGCCGGTACCGCCAAACTGGCCCGGAGAAAGAGTGCCTCTAACTGAGCTATTAGCCCTGGTCAGGGTTTTTTTCAAAGTATTAACTTCCCTGCGCAACGCGCTATAATTAGAGGAGTTGTTTTTTGAAAAATATCCTGTAGAAAATAAAGTTGCAAATACTGCTAAAAAAGCTACTGAAGCAGCAATGGCAGCACTAATTCGGTACCTTTTCCATAGCGTAATCACTTTCGCTCCGGCAGGAGTTAGTTCTTCTTTTAAAGCGACAATGTCTAAATTCTGATGTATATTTTCTAATTCAGAAACCAATTCCCTGCGGTTAGCAAAATCAGACAATAATTGCATTAATGCTTTATGTTCAACAACTTGATGGTCAAGCTCGGGGTTTTCTGAAAGAAGTTTTTCAAACGCTAATTTTTCTGCATCAGATAACTGATCCAGTAAATAAGCTTCGATTTTCGTAATTAAATCAATTTCATTGTTCATATCACTTTCCTCCTGTTTGAAAAAACAACTTTTTCAAACGTTGCAGACATTTATACTTCTGCGTTTTAGCATTATCAGTATTTGTATAACCGAATTTATCGCAGATATCCTGCATAGATCGATTTTTCATGTAAAAGTCATCAATAATAGTTCTACAAGGCTCTCCCAATAAAGTAAGAGCAGCATTCATTTGTTTGAATTTCAAATCCTGGTCTTCAAATCTATCCAGATCTTCTTCCACAGAAATAAACTCTTCAAAGTCAGTTATATTTCCTGCATTGCGACTTTGTTGCTTTAACCTTTTAAGCCATAATCGCCTGCATACAGAATATAAAAAAGTATTAAGTTTACTATTTAACTCAAAATTTCCACTTTTAACCTTATTATATAGTACGATAACCGATTCCTGAAAAACATCCTTAGCATCGTCCTCATTTCCGTTGTTTCGTAGCACTAATTGTAAGGCCATCGGGAAATGTGATTTATATAATTGATTCAGCGAAGCTTTTGAGTCATTTAAAATTCCCAGTATTATCTCGTTATCTGCTGGAACTGAACTTTTTAACTCTCTACTCACTATTAATACGATTTAAACGTAATTGTAACCCAATGATAGCGAAAAATATTTTTTATTTTTTATTCACCATACTGGGTTACCTTACCATGTATTGGTGTATTAACAGAAAATATAAATCACTTTAACACAAAATCTATGAAAAATCTTTTCAAATTCGGCTTTTTAGCTTTTGCTATGGCTCTATCTGTTGCTGCATGTAATTCAAAATCAACCGCTGAAAATGCTGATTCAACTTTGGTAGATTCAACTATGATGGATTCAACAATGATGGACTCAACAGGTGTTGATACCTTA
Organism: Sphingobacteriaceae bacterium; assembly: GCA_035575925.1. Classification (GTDB taxonomy): domain Bacteria; phylum Bacteroidota; class Bacteroidia; order Sphingobacteriales; family Sphingobacteriaceae; genus DASWTL01. The sequence continues at coordinate 18,294 of DATLXK010000069.1, read as the reverse complement.
TCGTTAGATTCAGCTACTGCCGATTCTGCTATGTAATTGCAACTTACTGCCTGACCAGGCAGTTTGCTTTTTTATATATCTTTTAATAATTAAAACTTAAATCAAAACACAATGAAAAATCTTTTCAAATTAGGCTTTTTTGCTTTAGCACTTACTTTAGCTACAGCTGCTTGTAATTCAAATTCTACTTCTGATGCAGCTGGTGACACTATTGATTCAACTGCAGAAGTTACAACTGATTCTTTAGAAAATCAAATTGATTCAGTTGATTCAACTGCTGATATCAAAGAAGATTCTGCTGAAGCTGCTAACTAATTAGCAATTTCAATAAAAAAAGGCTGTCCCAAAAGGCGGCCTTTTTTTATGCCTGATTTTTTGATGATTCCTTAAGCCACACTTCCATACCTCCTCCACGCTATTGGTGGATTCATGGGTGTTTTTTTCCATTTGTATTTCCTCAGCACGCAAGCGATTATTAATTAATATAATAACCATTTGATTCTTATCTGAGAAATACTGGTAGATCGTTTTTTTTGACATTCCCAAATGCCTGGCAATATCATCCATTGTAACGCTCTTTATCCCGTATTGGCAAAATAGCTTATCTGCCTCTGTTAAAATATGATCCCTTAATTCCACTCATCAATAATATTGGGCAATAACTATGGAAACTTTTTTTAAGTTCATAGTTTCCAATTAAAAAAGTTTCGTTACTTATTCTTTCAATACTTATTTAGATAAAACTATCAGGTGGTTTGTTACAACGATGTATCAGTAGTATTAAAAAATGTAACTTTGCGTAAATATTTCTCATGAACATTTCATCATTATCCGCGATCTCTCCCATTGATGGCCGTTACCGTAAAATCACGCAGGATCTCGCCGAATTCTTTTCGGAAGGAGCACTTATCAAATTCAGGGTACAAGTTGAAATTGAATACTTTATTGCGCTTGTTGAGTTGCCCTTACCACAGCTTAAAAACTTTAATTCAAACAATTTCACTGCTTTAAGAAATATCTATAATCAATTTAATGAATCAGCTGCATTAGAGATAAAGGAGATAGAGAAGACCACAAATCACGACGTAAAAGCTGTAGAATATTATATCAAAAAATGTTTTGACAAGTTAGACCTTCATGAATATAAAGAGTTTATACATTTTGGGCTGACTTCGCAGGATATAAACAATACCGCTATTCCGCTGTCTGTAAAACTCGCGGTCGAAAAGATATATAACCCTGTTTTTAAACAGCTCGTTATTGAATTACAACAACTTGCCGACTCATGGAAAGATATTCCTATGCTGGCACATACGCATGGTCAACCTGCCTCACCTACCAGGCTTGGTAAAGAAATACAGGTTTTTATTGAACGCTTAGAAGCCCAATTCAAATTTTTGGAGCAGATACCCTTCTCTGCCAAATTCGGAGGAGCTACCGGAAATTTTAATGCGCATAAAATTGCATATCCCGCTACAAACTGGGTGGAATTTGGCAATTCATTTGTAAATAAAACCCTGCAATTAAATCGTTCTCAATTTACTACCCAAATTGAACATTATGATAATTTTGCCGCCCAATGTGATGCTTTAAAGCGTATAAACACAATAATTCTGGACCTGAACCGCGATTTGTGGACTTATATATCCATGAATTATTTTAAACAGAAGATAAAAGAGGGCGAAATCGGTTCATCAGCAATGCCGCATAAAGTAAACCCAATTGATTTTGAAAACTCTGAAGGAAATATTGGGATTGCAAACGCCCTGTTTGAACACTTTTCAGCCAAGTTGCCAGTTTCCAGGCTGCAACGGGATCTTACCGATTCCACAGTTTTAAGAAATGTGGGAGTACCTTTAGCACACACTCTTATAGCATTTAAATCAACCTTAAAAGGGCTTGGCAAGCTATTGCTGAACGAAGAAAAAATTAAACTGGATCTGGAGAATAACTGGGTAGTAGTTGCTGAAGCTATTCAAACTATCCTTCGCCGGGAAGGATATCCAAACCCGTATGAAGCATTAAAGGAACTTACCCGTACCAATACAGCCGTAAATGCGCAAACAATTGCTTCATTTGTTGAAAGTCTAGATATCGCTGATGAAGTAAAGAATGAATTAAAAAGCATTACACCAGCCAATTATACAGGAGCATAGCAGACGTCATACCCTTGTAAAAACTTTATAAATCAGTTGTTTGGATTAAAAAATTGGTAATTTTGCACTTCAGGAAAACTAACTAAAATGGATCAGGCTACATCAAATATTAAAGTTTATACCGAGGGCACACCTAACCCGGCTACAATGAAATTCATTGTAAACAAACTGCTTATAAACGGAAGTACTGATTTTGCCAATAAAGAAGCTGCTGAGGATTCTCCATTTGCCAAAGAGTTGTTCAAATTCAGTTTTGTTACAGGTGTATTTTTTGCAAGCAACTTTGTAACTATTACCAAGCAAGAAGGCGTTGATTGGGGTGATATCGAAGCTATCTTAAAAGAGTTTGTAAAAGGGGCTGTAGAAAGCGAGCTTCAAATTCAGTCTAAAATAAATGATGAAGCGCCTCAATTCGAGGGAACCGAATCTGAGATTAAGATACAGCAGGTATTGCATGATTATGTACGTCCGGCTGTTGAGCAGGATGGCGGTGCAATAAATTATAAATCATTTGAAGAAGGTATAGTAACCGTACAGCTTAAAGGGTCATGCAGTGGATGTCCCTCTTCTACAATAACACTTAAATCTGGTATTGAGAATTTATTAAAAAGAATGGTTCCGGATGTAAAAGAAGTAGTTGCTGAGGCATTATAAAAATGATAATCAAATTCGCATACGCTACTTCTGTAGCTTTACAACTTAAAACTTACGAAGTTTTGAAAACTTCGTAAGTTTTTTGGTACTACCACAAGCAAGCAAATCCATTGCTGCAGGCAAAATTACTGAAAGTGTTTCTGAAGAATCTGTAACAGATGATTTACAGTATGTGCATTTCCGGCAATTAACTGTCGCTTTTTAATAAAATTATAATCGCCCGAAAAGTCGATCACAATACCACCCGCTTCCTGAACAACAAGTGCACCTCCTGCAACATCCCACGAATTAAGATTAAATTCGAAAAAACCATCAAACCTGCCGCACGCCGTGTAGGCCAAATCAACTGCAGCAGAACCAATCCGGCGCAGACCGTGGCAGGTTTGCATTAATTCACTGAATGCTTTTAGGTATTGTTCTTGTTTGCTGAAATCATAATAAGGGAAACCGGTAGCTATTAAGGTAGATGAAAATGATTCACTTTTAGAGATTCTTATAGGCTTTCCATTTAAGAAAGCGCCGCCGCCTTTCCAGGCATAAAATGCTTCATCACGGTTAATTTCATAAACAACTCCTATAACCAATTCTTGATTCAACGTAAGTGCAACGCTAACAGAGTAAGTGGGAATACCATGAATAAAGTTTGTAGTGCCGTCAAGTGGATCGATTATCCAGTTATATTTCTCCCCAGTTTTTGAAATCGTTGCTTCCTCGGTTATAAAACCTGCCTCGGGAAGTAAAAGCGTTAATGCACTAACTAACTTTTGCTCTGCAGTTTTATCTACGTAAGAAACAAGGTCATTTGCACCCTTATATTCAATTTTATCGGGACTGAAATCAATGGCTTCTTTTCTAATAAAATCCCCAACTTCGGTAACTATTGAAACCACTTGTTTAGCCAGAAGAGAAAAATCCATCAGGTAAGTTTAACAGGTGTTGCGGGATATTTTTTTGAATTATTTAAAGACCAAATCACTCCTGAAATCCCCATCAAAACCATAATAAAAGAGATAAATTCTGCCTGGGTAAAACTCAATCCAAATGCATGATATTTTGAATTTACCCTGATCAACTCAATCAGAAAACGTTCTATACCATTAAATATTAAATAGATAGAAAACATAAGTCCCGGAATATTAAAACTCTTCCTTATGCTCCAGAGTATTGCAAATAATATCAGGCCGAATACAACCTCATAAAAAGAAGTTGGATAAACCATTACCGCAAGCTCGTTACAATATTTACCAACGCAACCCGGTATAGGTACACCCTCATTGATCACGTTATGGGGGTATTTGAAACCCCAGACCCAATCAGGAGCCCAGCTAAGCCATGAAGGCTTCGGCCCGGGTACCGGAATACCCCAGTCTCCGTCTCCCGACATATGACAACCGATGCGGCCTACAGCATAAGCAAGCATCATTCCCGGTCCACCTACATCAAGCATGTGAACAGGTTTAATACCATTTTTTCTTGCTATGTATAAAACCGCAGCGCCGCCACATATTAATCCCCCATAAAATGTAAGTCCGCTAAACGAAAGTAATCCTTCAACAGGATCACGCATAAAATCTTCCCAATATTCCAGATTATGAAATATTTTGGCACCTAAGAATCCCCAAATAGCTGCCCAAACAAGCATTGTTCCCATTAACTGGTACGGATGTACGGTTTCTCTTACGAGTTTTGGTTGAGGTAGCTTTTGTTTTTTATTTTCAGAATAGATCCAGTAAATGAAAATGGCAGCGAAAATTAATCCGCCAATAAAATTTCCATTTAGTGAAAGTATATATCCCGGCGGATCTGCCACAAATTCTGAATAGTTGAGTATCGCATGTAATAGTTTATATCCTACTATAAATCCAAATAAGCCATTCAAAATTATTTCTGAAATTGACAGTGCCTCTCCTATTTTAAATTCTCTGACGAATGGTTTTATTAGACCAAGCTTTTCTTTGCGCTTTAATTCTTGTGTGAAAGCCCAGTATCCGGCCATAAAAGCAAATGCTACAAAAAAGCCGAATGTTTGGATAGGTAAAGGAATAGAAATCCCGGTAAGATACTCTATAAGGTGTGTTAGGGTTGGAAACATGGGCTAAATATACTATGTGATTTAATGTTAAATTGGGGCAGTTTTCATATCAGAATATATGAATTTAATGTACTAAAATTCCTTCAGGTTCATCAATTTCCATATCCCCATCGGGGGCAACAGAAGTTAACTCAATTATTTTGGTTTCGTTAACCAGTACGGGATCATATTTGGCTTTTACCTTTACATAATTTCGTGTAAACCCGTGCATAAAGCCGTCCTTAATATCGGCTTCAAATAATACCTCTTCTGTTTTACCGATTTGTGTTTGGTAAAATGCCCTTCTTTTTTTATTCGATAATATATGCAGCATCTTACTGCGCTCTGTACGTACTGAGCCAGGGACTTTTCCGGGCATATCTGCTGCCGAAGTATTTTCACGTTCTGAATAAGTAAAAACGTGCAGGTAGGATATATTCAGATCATTTAAGAAATTATATGTATCGATAAAATCTTGCTGTGTTTCGCCCGGGAAACCCACAATAACATCCACACCAATACAACAATCGGGCATGAGCGATTTTATTGTTTCTACCCGTTCTGCATATAATTCCCTCCGGTATCTCCGACGCATCAGTCCAAGAATTTTATTGGATCCTGATTGTAAAGGTATGTGAAAATGAGGAACAAACCGTTTTGATCCAGCCACAAATCCGATGATCTCATTGCTTAACAAGTTAGGTTCTATGGATGAGATCCTGATGCGATTAATTCCGTTAACTCCATCCAGCGCTTTTACCAGATTGAAAAAATCACTTTCCTTTCTTCCATCCCGGATACCAAAATCGCCAATATTAACCCCGGTTAATACAATTTCTCTCACACCGGAAGCGGTAATATCTTCCGCTTGTTTAACAATTTCCTGAATGCTTCCGCTGCGGCTGGAACCACGTGCCAGAGGTATGGTACAAAAGCTACAGGTATAATCACAACCATCCTGCACTTTTAAAAATGTACGGGTACGATCTCCAAAAGAATAAGATGATACAAATTCGTGAAGATGTTCTATTGGCTGATTGAAAATAACGGCTTTAGGATTTTTCGTAAGATCTGTTATATGATCTACTATCCGGAATTTTTCTGCAGCGCCAAGAACCATATCAACTCCGGGAATTTCAGAAATTTCAGCTGGTTTTAATTGGGCATAACATCCTACTATGGTTACATAAGCACCGGGAGAATGCCGTAATGCTTCTTTAACAATCTTTCTGCATTTCTTATCAGCATTTTCTGTAACAGAACAGGTATTGATCACATATACATCAGCCTGCTCAGTAAAGCCCACTATGCGGTAACCTGCCTGGCTGAATAATCTGCCGATTGACGAAGTTTCTGAATAGTTTAGCTTGCAGCCAAGAGTATAAAAAGCGACCTTTTTATTCATAAGAAGGTGCAAAAATAAGGTTTTTTACTTATTATTTTCACCCCAGCGATAAGATGCGGAATTGAAGCCGGCAACATCCATAACCCGGTCTACTACGGTTGCCGCTACATCCTCAATAGTTTGTGGCTTGCTGTAAAAAGATGGGTTTGCCGGACATATAATACCTCCTGCTTCAGTTACCGTTTTCATATTATTGATATGAATCAGATTAAATGGAGTATCACGCAGAACGAGAATAAGCTTACGCCTTTCTTTAAGAATTACATCTGCAGCGCGGGTTGTGAGATCGTTAGATAAGCCTGATGCTATTCTGCCTAACGTTCCCATTGAGCACGGGCAAATGATCATGGTATCATATTGAGCAGAGCCTGAAGCAAAGGGTGCAAAGAAATCATCGGTTTTATAATAATTGAACGGATACTCTGAATAGTTTTCATTTCCCAGTTCATGCTTCCAAACATCGCGTGCGTTCGCAGAAAAAATTATTCCTGTTTCTATATCTTGTTTAGAACTTTTGATTTTATCTAAAAGTACTTTTGCATAAATGGATCCGCTTGCGCCGGTAACAGCAATTACTATTTTTCTTTCGGGCATAAATGGTTGATGATGATAAATATAATTAAAAAAGGGCCGAATACAAGTATTCGACCCTACATCTACCTATGAAAAACATGCCCTTTGGAAGGGCACTACAAATATATATATAAATAAAAGTTCAAACAAGTGTTTAAAAAAAATATTTATTTTGAGTAAAATAAAATCGCTTGATTATCAGAGGTTTATTTTAAAATAGGATAATTTATTAATATAAGATTAGCATTACTTACCTTAAACAAAAAATTATTTCTTCAATATAATGATTGGCTAAACCAAGAAAACGTGTAAAGAAATAAAAATAAACTTTAATTTAAATGAGCCCAAATAATGTCATATACATCTGTGGGAATAATTTTATCATCACTTACTTTTTGATCGGTTATTATTACTGGTTTATATTTTTCCATGACATTAATACGACCATGAGATCCTTTTATTAAATCAGCGTTTAATGGGATCACATCCATTACATATCTCAAACCCGCTTTCTTTCTTAAAAGCTTGTACCCTGCTCTTGCTTTAGAGGTCATGAACATTTCTACAGGGTCATAGCCAGGTTTTTTATGAATATCAACTACACGTGCGTAATCAGGAGCTTTTGAGTCATCCAGCCAGAAATAATAAGAAAACCAGCTGTTTTCAGCCGCCATTAATACTAAGTCACCAGCACGGTCATGATCTATATGGTATTTAGTCTGCTCTTCTCTATCAAGAATCAGTTCTACAGATGAGACATTTTTTAACAATGCTTTTACCTTTTCTGTTACTGATGCATCATTTATGTAAACATGAGCTATCTGGTGATCTGCAACAACAAATGCTTTAGATGCGCCAGGATCTAATAATTCCAGCCCTCTTTCTTCCCTGATCTGCAACAACCCATGCTCTCTGAATAACCGGTTAAGGTAAACAGGGTTATTAACCGGAGCTATTCCGTATTCAGAAAGTATAATAATACGGGCATTTTTCTTTTGATAAAACCCAACTAATTTCTCCACTACCGAATCAATTTGCTTCAGGTCATTAGCAATTTTTGAAAAATCAGGGCCAAACTTTTGCAGACAATAATCCAGATGCGGAAGATAAATCAGGCTTAGTGTTGGGTCGTACAGATCATCGGTTTGCATAGATGCGTCTGCTATCCATTGCGTAGACTTTATATTAGCCCCCGGCCCCCAGAACTGAAATAAAGGAAACTGCCCAAGTTTTTCCTGCAATTTATCTCTCAAATCTGCAGGATGCGAATAACAGTCGGGAATTTTACGCCCGTCTGCCAGGTAATTAGGGCGTGGGGTGACTGAAAAATCAGCTGATGAGTACATGTTGTACCACCAAAACATCATAGCACATGTAAATGAAGGATCTTGTTTTTTTGCCTTATCCCATATTTTTTCACCCTGAACGAGTTTATTAGATTGCTTCCAAAACTTAACCTCCGCCTCCTCCCGGTCATACCATCCATTTCCAACAATACCCGTTTCACAAGGAAATTTCCCGGTAAGATATGCTGATTGCACACTGGTTGTGACTGCCGGAAGAAGAGGATCAATAGTTACTAAACTTCGTTCTGCTATATATTTTTGAAGAAACGGTGTATTTTCTCCGATTACTGAAGTGGATAACCCAACAACATCAATTACTACTGTTTTATTCATTAAAAAGATGAAATGTGACTATTATGTCTGAGACATGGCTATGTATATATTCAGGTTTTACGCAGTGCCAGATTACAAGCATCAACTTAAAGTTATTGAAAGCTATAACTCCAAAAGTTACTCAAGCCGGCTAAGTGAAGCCGTTGTCATGAACAGGGTTTTATTGCAGTTTTGGACTTTATTTTCTTGAAATAGTCCACGATTTCTGCTTTTGTCATTTTTGATAACCTCTTACTTAATTTGTCCCTTTGCTGACGCATAAACATTACTGCATCAAATTGTTTTTCAGTTGTTGTCTTCATAGCTTACAAAATCTCTCGGTGAGCGGATTTCTAATGGCTTATAACCATTTTTAATATTAATGGCATTATAACCACGAATTCTCTGGACGTTTACAATATGTTTAAAGTTCCAGCTTATCAGGTAGTCGGCTCTATTGATTGTTGCCAACGCTATATGCAAACAGTCAGCATAACTTGTCTGGCCTACTACTTTTTCCGTTATATATCCTGTTGCCAAATCAACCGTTTCTTCATCGATTTCAAGAAATTCAGTATGCTCAACTTTAATTTTTGTCACCAATTCCTGAATCCTCTGGGGGGCATCTTTAAGTTCTTCCTGGGTTACTGTCGAAAATAACAAAGTAAACTCTCCGCTATTCAGTCTATCAAACAACGGAATAGTAAATTCAGCGAATTCAATATCGAAATATCCGCCAAATACAGAAGTGTCAATATATAACTTTTGTTTCACAGCACAAAGCTACTAAAATTGCATAGCTATAGATTATGTCTTGTACAAACCTGAGGTGGTCTTACTAATTATAAGATAGATCTAACCCATTCCAATTCCCGGATAACAGACTGGTTTAACGGTAACTTCAAGGCTTCAGGTAATACATCCCAAGTGTAAGTCTCTACTTCGAGATGATGAGTAAACGGTATTCTGCTAAAGATCTCTAAAACCTGAACTATATCTGATTGGGTTGATTTTAGCAATCCAAAATCCCCGTTAAAAACAGGAACATGAAAATGTGCCCGCCATTCTGCAACATCCGGATTCCCGCTATCAGATAAAGCATCAGGAAGATCAGGATAACGTATCAGGTCACCATTTGTACTTTTTGCAATAACCTGGTGTAAATAAGTTGACTCATTGAATCTGGAAAACTCATTAAAAACTAATTGCCGTTCGCCGGAAGTTTGAGGAACACGCGCTTTTAAAGCTGCGCTTATCTGAATCTTACCAACTTTAATTTTTTTACTGGTAAGTTCCTGAATTATTTCAGCATGAGGTTCGTATCCGATAGCAAAATGACAAACATCATAACACAAACCTATGTGCCGGCGCAGTATGGTTTCTGCCTTAAAAGCTGAAATTTTTAGCTTATCTCTGAACCGTTCAATACCTTTAATCAGCAGATCATTTTCAAACCAGTTGATAAACTCTCTGCCGGATTCCAAAAATCCATCGGGCTCGGGTTCTATATCCAGATGCAGTAAAATGCCGGTACGTTGCCGGATAGCATGTAATTCATCCGCAACCAATAAGATATTTTCTGTTGCCAGGGCCTTAGCTTTTGCTAGTTTTTCCTTATTATTAAACCAGGGTTTATAGCTTAACGGCGATGTGGAAATCCCCCCTTCCATATCTTCCGGGAGTAATTTAGTCAGAATATGAAACAACCGGAGGGTATAATCCAAACGCTCTTTAGTTGTCCAATCCGGGGCATGAACCTGATCCTTAACCCGTGTATGATGAAATCCACCAAATGGAAAACCATTCATAGTAAATACATAACACTGATTATCGGTAAGCCACTGACGAAAAACCTTTAAGTTACCCTCTGTGATCAGATCAATGCTGGCCAGGTTAGATAATCTCAGGCCTAAGCCCATAGGTTCGTCAGGCGAAACTTGCTGCTTTATTAACGGAAAACTTTTCTTTAAGGCATCAAAATGATCTTCCCAGCTTTCTCCGGAATAGATATTTGAACAATAAGTTAAATGTCCCGAATTGATTTTCATGGTTGAAAATTATTCAAAATTTTTCCTGCTTCCTTTAATAACCCGCGATCCATCTCGTGCACCTCCACTCCCTGACCAATTGCAGTAATCAGCATGATAGTTAAAATTCCGCCCAAATGTTCCCTGAACTCTTCTAATCCTGTTAATATGGCGTTATTATCTTCCTCTATCTGTAATAAGGGATGAGTAACTTCAAAACCAAACTTCATTAATAATTGAAGAATCCGTTGAGTTTCATCGTGTGGCAAAAGCCCGGCTAAGTTTGAATATACCGTATCTAATGCTATACCCATAGCTACTGCTTCGCCATGGCGGATCTGAAAATTTGTAAGATATTCCAGTTTATGAGCACTCCAATGGCCAAAATCAAGCGGCCTAGAAGAGCCGCTTTCAAAAGGATCTGAACTTGCAATATGTTCCATGTGTAATTTTGCACATTTCCATATCAAATAATTCATAGCAACCCGATCACGGTCAACCAACTGTGTTGAATTTTCTTCCAGCCATTGGAAAAACCCATTGTCTTTTATCAATGCTACTTTAACTGCCTCCGATATTCCGGAACGCCATTCAGCATCGGTTAAACCATTTAAAAATAAATCATCATTAAAAACAGCTACCGGCGGACTAAAAGTGCCAAGAAAATTTTTCTTGTTGAAATAATTAATACCATTCTTAACACCTACACCGGAATCGTTTTGAGATAATACCGTAGTTGGAATACGTATATGTTTTATACCCCGATGTGCTACTGCGGATGCATATCCCACCATATCTAAAATGGAGCCCCCGCCTATTGCAGCAATATAAGAATGCCGATCGATCCCGTTGGTATGTACAGCTTCCAATATTTGTTTAAACCCGGTTTCATCATTTTTAGCACCTTCGCCTCCGGGGATAATCAATATATCTGATATAAGTTGAACAGATTTGTATTTGTTAAAGTATGCCCTTATACTCTCAATTAATTGCGGATATACAGAAACAACGCCCTTATCTACAATATAAAGAATTTTTCTTCCCCCCAGGCCTGACTCAGAACTTGTTAGAAAATCATTAAAAAGAGTGTTTTCGATACTAAAAAGTGAGGTAGTGAAGTATACTTGATAGTCGTACTTAATAGTAAACGATTGACTAAGATGTTCCATACAACAGGATCGTCAAAAAGACAGTGACGGTTTATGCAAAGATATATATTTATGTAACTGCAAACGCTTTTGCCAGCAAAATGGATACGGGTAATAAACAAGCGATTATAAAAGCCAAATAAAAAGAACTGAATGTAGCAGCCCAGGCAGCATCCAGTAATATAAGCGAAATAACGCCTGCCTTTACGGCCTGCCCAATGTTTTTTCCAACAGGATCTTTAATGGCTTTTATTAATGGCTTAAAAATCATCCAGAAAAACGGCATCATAAAAATCAATGTTAAAGGAAGCTTTTCACGGATGAATGAAAAATACAAAACAGAGCCAATAACCATTAAATATAGGAATGAAGCCATGTATAAATTGCTTCGATTGCCGCCATGTACCTCGCCCCTGCTAATCATGGTGATTGAATAAATATAAATAACAGGAATGGCACCAAGGAAAAACCATTCGTTAAGAGCTGTTGAAAGAATACTAATACCCAGGAGGAGGTTTAATCCCCGGCACATACCCATATTTAAAGGGCCCAGTAGTGCATTGTGCTTACCCCATTTATTGTATGTAAGGGCAAAAAAAGCAATAAGGAAGGCTAATAAACATGAAATCCAACTACTGACTAATGCTAATACGATCCCTGTTATTAATAAAACACTACCCAGGATAGCAGCCTGCTTCAGACCAATCATACCACTGGGTATCGCACGTTCAGGTCGTTCAATTTTATCCAGATCAGCATCAAAAACATCATTAAAAACTACTCCGCCACCATATAAGCATGCGGTGGAAAGACATAAAAAAATGATTGGCAAAAGATAATCTGAACTAAACAACTCATTTGAAAGAATACCTGAAATAGCAATCCCGGCTAGTACATCAGCTATGGAGGTAACTATATTAGCCGGGCGCATAAGACGTAAGTAACCGATTAACTTGTTCAAAATACTAGTTTATAATGATAGATGATTTATCAATCCGAGGCTGCTGTCCGCCCCGAAGAATAGTATTACCTTCAAATTTTCCGCTCTGATCTACACTTTTTACGCTGGCAAAATCCGCTTCATCAATCTGGCCGCTTTGTGCAAATGCAGTAATAGCATTGCGATAGGTTAGTAATTCAATATCCTGAACACTAATTCCATTAAGCTTCATCAATGCTGCTGTTTTAGGCACTGCTAAAGGATCGCTAATACCCCAATCAGCTGCCGAATTAACCATGATACGTTCAGCACCATATTGTTTAGTAATCTCCACCATGCGTTCATTTCCCATTTTTGTAAATGGATAAATAGTAAAAGCCGCCCAAAAACCACCATCAAGAACATCCTTAATAGTTTCTTCATTATTGTGGTCTACAATAACCATAGACGGATCGATTCCATGTTCCATGGCTATTTCCATACTACGCAGTGTTCCCCTTTTTTTATCTCTGTGGGGTGTATGAATCTGCACTGGTAATCCGGCCTCTTTTGCCAGCTCCAGTTGCAGGCGATAATATTTTTCTTCTGCCGGGGTTTGATCATCAAATCCTATTTCGCCAATCCCTACCACACCCTCCTTATAAATAAACAGTGGCAGCAATTCCATTACCTCTTCTGCCAGGCTTTCATTATTTGCTTCCCTCGAATTAAGGCCAATAGTGCAATAATGCTTGATTCCAAACTGTGAAGAACGAAACCGTTCCCAGCCAATTAAACTGCTGTAATAATCACGGAAACTTGCCAAACCGGTACGTGGCTGCCCCAACCAGAATGCAGGCTCAATCAGCGCAATTATACCCGCATCAGCCATCGCCTGATAATCATCAGTAGTGCGTGAAGTCATGTGTACATGCGGATCAAAAAACCGCATACCTTTTATTACTTCCATATTAAAAGAATCCGGTTGTGCTTCGGGTACCTTTTTATTTTCCAGAGAATCGCTGCAACACATGTTTATTTTTAATAACCTCAGTTCGATTTATAATAAGTTGAAAACTTGTTTTTGTTAATAATTTGGGCGTTTTAACACGCTGTCCGCTGTATTTTTTTGGCCGAAGAAGCCAAAAAAGATGCCGCTTCCATCGTTAACGCACCTGCTACCTTAAAAACCCGACTCGTTTATAAATATTAATCGAACTCAGGTTAATAATACTTAATTTATCAAACAGTTTCAAAACTTTCCCAACTTAAAGAATGGCTAACCAGTGCCTTTAATTTTGGATCTTCTAATAACTTTTTAGCCGGCCCGTAGGACGATTCAGAAAGAGCTAGAACCATCGCTTTTTTTTCTGTTTCATCACGGGTTTCCAATCCCTGCGTCAGATTACTTAAAAGTTGCTCATCTATGAATTTTCCTACTAATCTCCACAGCATCGGATTTACCATGCGACCTGCTGCCCATCGCTCTTTTGCATACTCAGATAAGATGTGCGCCAGTTCATTATTTGCCCTCAGATCAAGGCCAGCAATTCTTTCCACTTTTTTGTTGGTGAAAAAAGCTTTAAGAATCATTTGATTCCAGGCCGGTTCTTCCAAATTTTCAGCAGGATAAGAATTAAAATACATAATCGATTCTAAAACCGAATCTATATTACTTCTGATGCCTTCAGCACAACGCTTAATCCATATTTCCGGGTAGGCCAGTACAGGCAAAGAAGAATATAAAGCCACCTGTTCATTCATTTCTGCTGAAAGAAATAAATTATCGATTTTCCTAAAGTAGTTATCTTTTTCAGAGGCATCGGTTTGCATTAAAAACCACACTCTGCATAACCTGTCTGTAGTCCATTCTTCAACCAGGAAGCCGGGGCGAATAGCCAAGCATTCTTTAATTTGAGCATTGGTAATATCTAAAACAGCTTTTCCAGACTTTTTGGGCAGGGCAGCAAATGATAAGTTAAATCCGGAAATACTGTTTTGGTCAACTACTGATCTTTTCAGCCAGTTCATGGCGTCAATGGTAACGTTTGCCCTAATTATAGCTGAAATTAATTCATTTAACTTTGTGATATCAAAGGAATACATCATTAGAGAAGTTGCTGAACCGCCAAATAATTAATCAACAAGGCAACTGAAATAATTAATAACCCAAAAAACTCCCTCGTCTTTTCAATATAGGGTTTAGTAGCCTGCATACTCTCAACAATACTTGGTTTTTTATATTTTACTATCCAGTCACGCACACCATCTTTAGCGAAAAAAAGAATAATTGCATATATAACGTAAAAAATAATCAATAGCAGATATACTGCGGGATAATATTTGCCGAAAGCTACTAACCCGCAGCAAATTGCAGCTGAAGCATAAATAGGAACCCAAAGCCAGGAATCTTTATCGTTTGCATTAACATAAGCAAATCCCACGAATGACAGGAAGAAAATAATATTTAGAAGGATTAGGATCATAGCGTTTTATCGAAGCTACAGAAAATACTGGTAAGTTCTCAGCATTATAACCGAGCCTTCACATGTACACATCATGACCCTATTTTTTATTTTACTAAAGCTACTGAGAATCTAAATAATTATATCTAGGAGTTGGCGGTCATACCAACGAGATCTTACTCCAGATCATAATAACCGGACCATAAGCGCAAATATTGGCCTATCAAGTAAGTCGAAGTCACAAAGCTAAAGCCTCAAATTTTTAAGTATGCCGTAAATGTTGAAAAATATTTTAATTATTATTAACTACCAGTAATATTTATTCTATATTTGTTTCATAATAGTTCTTTGAAAAAATGTTTTGATGTTTATGCTCTTAATGGGGTTCACTTGACTGTCTTAAACGGCAACCCTAGCGGGTAATTTAGCGGAACTCATTAATATTCACGATCAACCACGACCACGTTGAGGATGATTGTGAAGATGATGGTTGTTCATTCCGTTATCATGTTATTATTAATTATAGCAGGAATTTTAAGTGAGTGTCTGAGAACATTGTTTACACATTAAGTTTATAAACTTTAATAAACTCATTTTACTAAGACGTTGCTGCAAAAAAGCAGGAACAGCATGTCGTTGTTTTTTAAAAACAAGTATTATGAGTAGATTAAAACAAAATCAAAGCATTGATAACTTCATACGTTGTATTGAAGCTATCACAGAGAGCCAGTGTTCTCTTTCGGAACAAGACAATTTTGTCTTGTATGAGGCAATTGAGAGGCTTCGTATTCTGAAACGGAAAAAAGGCAAGACGAACCAACAAATTCTATATGAATTTGCTTTAGTAGTTGAATTGATTGATCCTATTTTTCGTTTGAAAACAGATGCTTAACCTTTAAGATGTTGAATTAAACCCGAGCACTCCTTAAATTTTTCATTCGCCATCATTATGGATTTAGGAAGTATTATTAAAAATATTAGAAAGCAAAAAGGGCTTACTCAAAGTGAGTTTGCTTCATTAAGTGGTATTACCCAGACTTACCTTTCACAAATTGAAGGGAATTTAAAGGAACCTAATCTATCAACCTTAAAGGTTATCAGCGAAAAACTAAATATGCCCTTGCCAATTTTATTCTTCTTGTCTATGACAAAGGACGATATTCAATCTAATAAACGACAGGCATTTAAGGATATTAGTCTTTCAGTTAAATCGGTTGTAGATGAATTCTTCCCAGTATAAAATTAATGAGTTAAAAAAGCTATGCTCTATAATAGGCTTTAAGCCTCTGGAGATTGAACAAATTGTTTCAAACATTGGCAGCTATTATAGAGAATGGATTGAGAAGAAGATAGATAAAAAGACAGGTGAATTCAAGCGATATCTCGATGGGACTATCAAGGAAAGAACAATCCGACCTTCTCTTAAGGAACTTAAGAAAATTCAAAAAAGGATTAAGGATAAAATCTTAGCCCCTATTCCATTGCCTGATTGTGTTCATGGCGGGGTAAAAAGGCGAAGCAATATTTCAAATGCTAAACCTCATCAAGGGAAAAAATATCAATTTACTACTGATCTTCAAGAGTTTTACCCAAACATTACATCTCAAAGAGTTTACGACGAATTCCTAACCTTGGGTTTTTCCCCACACTTTTCATCATGGTTAACGAAACTGACGACTTGGAAGTACGAGTTACCTCAAGGAACACCTACAAGTACTCATATAGCAAATCTTGTCTTCCTCGCGACAGATATGGAATTGATTAATTTATGTAACCAACACGACATCACATATACAAGATATGTGGACGACTTAACCTTTTCCTCACAACAAGATTTCAGGCACTTATTGAACGATATTCTATCAATTGTAACATCTAATGACTTTAAGTTAAGTCATCGAAAAACTAAATACAAGGGCAATCAAACTATCACTGGAATTGATGTTTTTCTAAATAAAATTGATGCACCTGACAAAATAATACAAAAAGCAGAAATGGAATTGGTGACAAATGCCGAAAGCAAACCATACACTAACTATTTGAATAATATAAGAAAAACAAACTTTCCAAAAAGATAATTCCTAAAAGATACGAACCGCTAACATCAGGTTTAAGTTATGCCGGCTAACGTGCTATTCAATCTGTTATGCTTATTAATTACTTTAGTGAAACGCGACAAACGACAGCGTTATTAATGCTGGCACAACTTAAACCTGAAAAATGTTAGGGGCAAGCATAAAATACGACCATGGACACAAGATTTAAGAAGGCACCATTGACTGATTCAGAAATGGACTTAACCTTTTCGAACTCATTTAGAATACAATTGAGGTCTCGAAAATGGAAGATGCTCCTGTTTTTTATACCAGTGTTTATCCTGTTTGTAACATTAGTGAAATATATTGACCTGGCATCTTTTATTATAGAATTTTTAAAGGTTGTAGCTTTACTCGCTTTGATTTCAGCAGTACAATTTCTACTTAGCTTAATTGAAATAAAATTGGGATTTAAGAAAGTTGGACAAGTGAAAGTATTAGCAAAGGTTGATTTCTTCTTTTTTAAAGTCATTGTACTGCGAGAATTTTTACCATTAATACTAGAGCCGCAGAATCAAAAATTTGGTATGCTAAACAAACATGACTTTATTACGCTGGAAAAAACAGGACTTAACCGTTTAATAACCTGGCGAGTTAATTAAAAACGCCAACCCCTAACATTCTAGGGTTTAAATTATACCCGGCAACGTGAATCTCGTTCCTTTTCTACTTTTTAACTACTTTAGTGCTCGGTGGACAGTGAAGTGCTTTCTATCCGCCATCTTCGCAAAGCGCTACTCGTTTGGTACAAGTGTAACATGACAACAATCTTCTGCTCGAAAAAATTTGATGACTTTTTAGGAAATAAAAAACTCTCGATTTCTGACAAATCGGTTCAAAATGACATAGGCGATTGGAACGGACATCTTTTTTTTCATCAAAGAAAAAAGTACTTACTACTTATCAATAATAAGACCTATTACGTTTTGCTTTTTCCACTAATCAAAAAGACTGACTTTAGTGACTTTGAGAATTTGTTTTTACTGTACCGACCCCTTATTAGTTGGACAAAAGTTGTGAATTAGTTGTGTAGTAATCGTTCGAATTTAGCTGTAATTTTTCATTTGAATATTCTGCATCCTGATTATTTTTGATTGCCGATATTGGTACTGCATCCTGTTC
>DATLXK010000068.1:0-56509 GCA_035575925.1 Sphingobacteriaceae bacterium | reverse complement strand
ACACATCATACAACCAAGCAATCGCCCAATAACAGATACGCGGAATCTCTATCCAAAATCGCAGCATAATGAAAGAAAATCATCACAAATTATTAACTTAACAAACCGAACTTTTGGTCTCGATATTGGGGAGTGTTATATAGGGCCTTTGTCGTTCATTTCAAAATACTGATTATTTCTTAAGTCTTTACTGTTTAAAGGGGCGGATGGTCATCCCTTTATTCAACGTCTTTAACTTGCTTACCTACCTATTAAAAGAAGAAATTAAATCAGCTATATGCAAATAGACGCTGACTGGATTTGTTGCTTCCCAATTACTAATCATACTATCCTAATTGAAATTTAAATAAATCTAAATCTTCATGTTGTCTTCATGTCTGCTGTATACATTTGATCATTGAAATGAATGATGAAAGCAGAAAACAAACTTTTTAAAAATAATTTTTAAAATTCATCTTCTCTTCATCTTGACATAGCAACTTTGTATCAGTAAATCAATGAACCAAAAAAAATAATATGAAAATTCAACTATTAATCGGAGCAGCTCTTTTATTTTCAGTAGCTGCATTTGCTCAAAGCCCAAAGGCTGGAAAGCAAAAGCATAAAGATAATCATGGAACCGAAGTAAGTACTGTTGCAAAATCAGATACGGAGGTTGGATCGCATGGTGAAAAAGTAAGTACTGCAGCATCAAGTAAATCTCAGGGATCTGTTAATCGTAAAAATCAAACTGAAGAAGAACGTAACATGCGAAAGGCTGAGCGTGAAACACACAAACACGGACCTAAAGATGCTGCAAAACACGGTCATGACGACAAAGATCTTACAGGCATGACCAAAGCTGAAATTGAAGCACGAAAGGAGCTAAAGAAAGCTCATAAGGAAGAAGCTAAAGCTGCAAAAGAAGCTGATAAAGCGGAGAGGAAAGCGGACAACGAAGAAGAGTTTTCTGGGATGACTAAAGCAGAGCTGGAAGCAAGAAAAGAGCTTAAAAAAGCTAAAAAAGAGGAAGCTAAAGCTGCAAAAGAAACTGTAAAAACAGAAAGAAAAGCAGCAGACAAAGACTTACTGAATACTGATGCAAGGATAAAAGCAGGGAAAGCTGATAAAGATGCAGTTAAAACCAACCGTCCCGCAAAGATTAAAGGCGGAGCAAAAGTTGGTACTGATGTGCAACTCAACCGTCCTAAAGTTGGAGCCAAAGGTCATGGTGCGGCCAAAATTGGTATCCGTTAGTCGGTCCTCAATATATAATTACACACATCTATGATTGTTTGCCTCCCGCACGAGGCAAACTTTCTTTATTTTTGTAAACAATGAAAGCCTTATTATATAGAAGATTTGTGATTGTATGCCTTATTGCATTATTTCCTTTTGCAGTTAAGGCTAACAACAGGCCCAGGCTTTCGAATGCTGTTTTTGCCACGGATTCTATACCTCCAAATAAACAACCGGCTGCTAAGCCTTCGGATAAGCCTGAAATTAAAGAAGTGCCAAAATCCAAGCGGCAGCTTAAACCATCCCGAGTTGATGAAAAGATCAGGATAAAACCTCCGATTAAAATAAAACCTGATATTATTAAACGTCCCATTGGTCAAATTAAAGGGATATTGAAGAAAATATAATAATCATATGAAGTTTTTAATTAGGGTAATTGCATTTTCATTACTTAGTATAAATGGTTTTGCTCAGGATTCAACACGAACATCATCTTTTACCGTAGCTGCCATTTACGGTAATACAGCAAATTATTATGGCCAGTCCACAGCAGAAAAATTGCCTTACGTACTTTCTTATGGTGCATACAGACTTAAATCCGGATTGTATATTTCAGCCAGTGCATTAAAGCTGCTTAACTTTGGTGGCGGTTTTTCTTCGGTAGATCTGTCCGGAGGTTATGGATTTGATTTATCCGAAAATCTGCGGGGCAACCTCAGCTACACCCGCTCTTTTTATGAAAAAAATTCACCGCTTTTGCAGACTGCTAATGAAAATACAGCAAGCGGAGCGTTAAACTATGATCTTTCTGTTTTTGAAACGGGGCTAAGCGCTGATTATGCTTTTGGTAACCAGAATGATGTATTCGTAACGTTCAGCAATTCTAAATTGATTGATTTGGGCAGCCTGTTCAGTGATAAAGATTATATTTCCCTTGAGCCCTCAATCGATATTATTGGAGGGTCAAACCGCTATTATGAAACCTATACGGTTGAAAAAAACCGTAAGCAGGGTTTATTAGATCCCTTGTTTCCAAAACCAAAACCGCAAACAGAAACTACTACAGTGGAAACTACCGGTTTTGATATCATGTCTTATAGTTTTAGCCTTCCTTTAGCCTATAACCGTGCTAATTATAGTTTGGAGGCAAGTTATCAGGCATCCCTTTTAGGAGAAAAATTTGCTGAAAACACAAATAAACCCAGATCATTTTTTAACTTGAGTTTTTATTACCAGTTTAAATAAAAGCTTTGAAAGTACTAATTGTTGAGGACGAAAAAACACTGGCGTATGAAGTAGAGGCTTTCTTAAAGAAGGCCTTTTACCTTTGTGATCTTGCCCATAACGGTGCTAAGGCTTTAGAAAAGCTGGAAACGATTATTTATGATTTTATACTGCTGGATCTTGGGCTGCCTGATACAGATGGTTTAAAATTGCTGGAAAAAGCAAAAAAACTCAATCCTGATGCTGCCTATATCATTCTTACTGCCAGAGGAAATATAGAAGACCGCATAATGGGGCTTGATCTTGGTGCTGATGATTATCTGTCCAAACCATTCTCACTTCTGGAGCTTCAATCACGTATGCAAGCCATCTCCCGCCGCAAATTTGGAGTTAAAAACGAGGCTATTCCATTAGGAAATTTTGCTGTTGATCTTCAAAAACGGGTAATTACACATGGAGAAACCGAAATAGAGCTAACCAGAAAAGAATTCGACCTCTTAAGTTACATGCTACTGCATAAAAACCGGGTACTAACGAGGATGCAGCTCAGTGAGCATATATGGGGTACCTTTGCGGATGATGATTACGATTCCAATTATATTGATGTTCACATAAAAAATATCAGAAAAAAATTAGGCACGTATGGTACCACAGACTGGCTCGAAACAGTAAGAGGTGTGGGCTATAAAATTAAGAAGCAGGTGTGAGATTAATTACTAAATTAACCCTATTTATAACCTTATCAAAGATGGCTATTGTGCTGTTCTTTGTACTTATACTGCCGTTTTTAGTGGAACGCATAGCTTCTAACTATACTAATTATTACCTGGATCAACAGCAAAAAAAGGTAATGAAGATTATTGCTAAAGATGGCATTGATTTTTACCTGGAGGGTGGAGAAAATTATGGAAGTTACACCATGCTCAAGGAAGAGTATATAGCACTTGAACGCACGGATACGCAAAACGTTATCGATACTATTTTAACAGCCAGACGGGTGGTTGAATTAGATACATTAAACTATCGGGTGCTCATGCGTACCTTTAAATCCGGCGACACTAATTACCTGCTGGAAATAGGAAAAACAACCGCTACTATAAGTCAGTACAACAGACCGATGCAGCGAATCGCGCTGATTGTTCTTATAGGCCTCATACTTTTTACCTTAATTATCGATCTGGGATTTACCCGATTCCTGCTTAGACCACTTGGAAAGATAATTAAAAGCAAACTGATTAACCGCAAATTCCCCTTTAAAGATAATATATCGTCGGTACGAACCTCCACGTCTGATTTTAAATACCTCGATGATTCATTAATTCTGTTAATGGATCAGATACATGAAGCATTTGAGAAAGAAAGGGAGTTTACTGCTAATGCGTCACATGAGCTAATGACGCCGATAAGTATCCTGCAAAGTAAGATAGAGAACCTGATGGAAGAAGCCGGAGTAGGTGAAACGATACAGCATCGCCTGATGGAAATGCAGCGGACACTTAACCGTCTTAAAAAGATCGTGAGATCCTTGTTATTAATATCCCGCATTGAAAATGCACAATTTGCCCGCTCAGAAACAGTAAATATAAAAGATTTAATTGAGGATGTGCTGGAAGACATCAGCCACCGTATGGAAGAAAAAGATATAACTTTTGAGATGAATCTGCATGATGATAACAATCTTCAACTGGTTAATCGTGACCTTCTGTTTCAACTGTTGTACAACCTGATAAACAACGCCATAAAATATAATAAAGAGAAGGGAACTATCCATATTACGGGTAAACGGAGTAAAACGAATGGTTATGAACTTGTATTGGAGGACACGGGAATTGGAATCCCTCGTGAGGATATTCCTGTTATTTTTAACCGCTTTAGAAAGGCAAACCCCACTGAAGGAGGCGGGTATGGACTGGGTCTGTCTATTGTTAAAAGCATTTCCGATTACCACAACATTCGTATTACAGTATCTTCTGATATTAATACAGGTACAAAATTTACACTGGTTTTCTCTCAGGATATGTTGGTGAAATAATTTATCCAAACAATATCGACTTTTAATCTTTTTTAATAAAACTGATTCCATGAATATAATACCATCCGTAGTAGGCGGTTTAGCAGGAGCTGTAGCCGTAACCTTATTAAATGAAATAGTTAAAAAATATGATCCGGACGCTCCCAGATTAGACCTTTTAGGAATGAGTGCTGTTACAAAAGGTTTTAAAAAAGCTGATGAGAAGGTACCGGCAAAAAAAGATCAATATAAGTATTCTTTAGTAGCCGATCTGGTTAGTAATACTATATTTTTTGCAATGGCCGGGAAAGGAAGTGCCCGTAAAGCCCTCACTAAAGGCAGTCTATTGGGACTTACCGCAGGTTTGGGAGCCATATTTGCCCCTGAACCATTAGGGTTGGATGCAAAACAAACCAACAGAACCAAAAAAACCCAATTTATGACCGTTGCCTATTATTTAATTGGCGGGTTAGTTGCCGGTGCTGTTGGTAAAATGCTTACCAAAGAACCTCAAATCAGGATAAATCCTGCCCTGAGAAAGCCGTTACTTCAAAAGTAATTAAAATCACGTCCTGGTGTCAGAGATTCTAACTCATCACATCAGGGATGTATCGTATTCGTATATCTCGTTGCTTATGTGCTTTAAGTAAGATTATCTGAATTAATGACTTGAATTCGCGGGAAATGCTTATTTTGCAGATACCATGATAAAAAAGCCCTATCTTATTGCTATATTATTCTTTATCGGAGTGGCAACTTATTTTGCTTTCTCGGCTAAAAAAGAAAGTAAGGAGAATTCTTCTCCCATCAGCAAAGTATCTTCTGGAAATAAAACACCGCTTAATCAACCTGTTTCAGGATTAAATCCTGCTCATGGAGAGCCGGGACACCGGTGTGATCTGAAAGTCGGCGACCCGCTTCCTTCCGCAGGCGGCACTCCCGCTTTGCAGGCGCCTTCATTTAAGCCTGCAGGTGTTACTGCTCCTGCTTCAACAAATCCGACTATAACCCCTGCTAAAAATAATCTAAAAATAAATCCGGCGCATGGCCAGCCGGGTCATCGGTGCGATGTCAAAACAGGTGATCCGTTTCCTGAACCCGGACAGGTAGCTGTACAACCCGCGCCGGCAAAGCAAAATGTGATTGTTGCACTCAAGGCATCTCCAGCAAATGCAAAACTTAATCCGGCACACGGTCAACCCGGACATCGTTGTGATATACAGGCGGGGGCGCCACTTCCAGGAAATTAGTCAGTATTTTTTGGATTTTATATATAAATTCTTTCTGCCAGTTTTACTGTAAACCAGTTTACCCTCGTCAGATAACTTCTTTAATGCAGTAGAGATTTCAGATGAGTCCGGGTTGAAGCCATAATGGTGTATAAACTCGTTTACTACCGAAACCACCAGTTTAGGCTCATCAAAGAAGTTAGTTTGGTTTAATAATTTATTGATCCTGTTGGTTAATAATGACCTGTGTTTTCTGGATGGGGGTAGTTCAAACCTGGACTTAAGTTCCATTTCGATATCCAAAACCTGCTTAGGATAAACACCTATTCCCTGGCATATTGCAATAAGGTAACTAACAGTAGTATCACCTCCGTTCTCAATTGATGAGATGGTGTTCACGGTAAAACCTGTTAATGAAGCTACGTCTTCAAGACTGTATCCCCGATCTTTTCGATAGGTTCTGATCTGTTCGCCTATTTGCTTTGCAGACCTTTCATCATAATACTTTCCCACTTAACAAATAGATACATCATGCATATAATTTTTATACAAGCATGTTTGTATTTTTTACATATAAAAATTATTCGTTACCTTTACATAAATTTGATCAGGCATGATAAATACGAGAGATTATCACGCCGGTTCTTGACTTTGCGTATCTATGTTAATCAGGTTGCATATGGGTAAGACTCTTACTAAAACAGATAACAACACGGAAAATATTCAATGCATTGAGGCATTAAAGGATTTTTTTAATCATCATAGCTTAGAAGAGAGCAGAAATGCGTTATGGAAGTGGCTTAATGTTACCGCATGTCGCAGTTTTGGCAACCTCAATCCGGCAGAGCGAGAGAATCTATTGGTTTTTTACGCGCATTTACAGGGTTTGCTGGAGAGTATTCACGATATAAAAACTGCACTGGATAAAGATAAATTAAAATAGGGATTTATATTTCCATTTGCTCTCCATTATGCAGATTAGACTCTAAATGAAATAATTTTAATGCGTTGCTACTTTCAGACCTATTATAGAGCCAATTAGTGTAGTGATAAAAAAAATCCTCCAAAAATCCGCCGGCTCTTTAAAGATCAAAATGCCAACCAGTACAGTACCCACAGCTCCAATCCCTGTCCATACGGCATAAGCTGTACCTACGGGCAGTGTTTGTGTTGCTTTGTATAACAACACCATGCTTAAGAACAGACATACGAAGAAACCTCCCAGCCACAGGGCAGAAGATGCTCCCGTAGTTTCTTTAGCTTTTCCCAGGCAGGTAGCGAAACCGACTTCAAAAAGTCCTGCAATAATTAAAAGTATCCAGTTCATTATGCAAAGGTGGCATAAATGATTGGTTCATTATGGTTAGTAAAGACTATTTAAATAACCCTCTTTTTTTTTTCAAAAGTTTTTCCTAATATTGCAGTCCGATTTTTACGCGCTAAAAATCGTTTTAAGAGCTTAAAATCATGGATTTAGTAAAATTTGTTGAAGAGCAGGCAGTAATAATTAAGGAAGTTCCTTCATTCAAAGCTGGCGATACAATCAGTGTTCATTATAAAATCAGAGAGGGTAACAAAGAACGTATCCAGATATATCAGGGTGTTGTTATTCAGCGTAATAGTGTTGGTGTGAATGAAACTTTTACCGTTCGTAAAGTTTCTAACGGTATAGGCGTAGAGCGTATATTCCCGGTAAACTCACCTAACATTGATAAAATAGATGTTAACAGTCACGGTAAGGTTCGCAGAGCGAAACTTTATTATCTACGTGCTTTAACCGGTAAGGCGGCTCGTATAAAGAGTAAAAGAGTCTAAGTATTTAAATGTCCTGACATTATTGGTTGGATATTAATGAATATTCCCGGTTTAGGAACATACACTTTTTAGTACGGTATATTTTCAAATAAAACAAAGCCGTCCTCATTTTTTGGGACGGCTTTGTTATGAGAGTTTTATGGCTATAAATAGGTTATGTGATCAATACTTACTTCAACAAAATATGGTCCTGTGTAACTATATAAAGGTTCATGAACCTCGGTGTCCTCCATATAAACAGTTTCATAATAGGTTCCACGGCCTTCAACGATTATTTTCAATGTAACTTGTGCAAGGTCCTTCATCGCAGCTTCTGGAAATCCAGACATGCAAGGCTCCGTAAACAAATGAATTATAAGCGACGTCATATGATGCTCCTGTACAATACACTACATTTGCTAATTCTTTGGCTTTACTTGTAACTTGAAATGAAGATAGAAAGAGCAGTACGCCTGAAAGCATCAATACAATTGATAAATTTCTGATGAATTTGATTTTTTTCTTAGCGAATTATTTAAATGGGTGTGCTGCATTGCACACAAATCAAATTTAACCTATGTAGTTTGAATAGATATCCCCTTTTAGGGGGATATTGAATGTTTAAACATTCATTTAAAAAAGTATGGTTGAACTTAATGATTGTCTAATACACCCAATAAAAATGAAATAAATGGAAATCTTAATAACTTCTTCCTAATGTATCATTGGCAGCCTTTAGAAGAGAGTTGCTTCCATTAGTATCAAAATAGAACTCCCACATCATAATTCCGTTTCCACGCTGTTTAGCCAATATGGCCTTGTTCTTAACAGTTTTTGTACCATTATAATAGTACATCGAACTGCCTAACATCGCGGAGTCTATGTTGGAATTACCACCTGCAGCCATTAACGCCCGATAACCAGCAGATAGATTAGCACTGTTTCTTCCGTAGGAAGGAATTCCCACAATGGTCTTTTCTTTGGGAAGACCTTTCGTATTTTGCCATATATCCAAACTGGCAACTGTCATGTTATAGGACGCATGTTGCTTTGGCGCAGATTTATCCCACCCAACTCCATCATACATCATTAGATTAATAAAATCTATATATCCAATATTCTCTGTTTTAAATCCATCCCGAACTGATCCGGCATATACTGCCGGAGTAACAGCAGCGCTCAGGTATTTATTATTATTATGTAAGGTGTCTGAGAGTTCTTTAATCAATGCAGTGTACGTAACGTCACTGCCGTCAGTGGTACGCGGATATTCCCAATCCATATCTACCCCATCCAGGTTATTTTGCTTTACAAAGGCTAAAATATTTTTAACCAGGGTTGTTCTTGAAGCAGCATTGGCTGCAAGCGAAACGAATACGCTGGAAGCACCTGATACAGAAATCCCTACTTTAACTCCATTACTCCGAGCCTTAGAAATAACCTGATTAAACCGTGCCGGCTCAGGCAGAGTATTAAGGCTTCCGTTTGCATTAGGGGTAAGGAAAGCGTAAAATAAATGAGTGATCATTTTATATTTACTTGCATCCACCGAATCAGGGCTTCGGTAAGAAGGAAAATAGGCTATAATTTTAAAGCTGTTATCCGGCACGTAGGTAAATTGACCTGTTGAATTATTTACTGTAATTATTAAACCAAAGGTGGTGCTGCCTATGCTATTGGTGGCAGATACATTAAACGTATTCTGGGCAGTGACCGTTGTTGGGGTGCCTGAAATGATTCCGGTACCTGCATTTAAGATTAGGCCCGAAGGTAAGGCCGGAGTTACAGTATAGGTGGTTACTATACCACTAACAACAGGTTTTAAATCAGTTATTGCCTTACCAACTGTAAAGGCATTCGGGTTCGCGTAGCTAAGTCCTGACGGTGCGGGCACGCCTGGTGCTGGTTCACCGCCTTTTTTACATCCGTAAAAAAGGACAGAGCAAATTAAAAGGGTTAGTAAGGTTTGTTTCATAGGATAATGAATGAAGCAAAAACCCCCGTTTATTTATAAACGGGGGTTTTTGCTTATGGTTTAAAATTATTACCAACCAGGATTTTGTGTTAGTTCAACACCCTGATCTTTATAGAGTTTTATCTGATCAGGCCCTACAGGCGATAAGTATACTCTTGGATTATCAAAAGTTCTAACGCTGGCCGGAGGTACCGGGATGATATATCCCTCGGCTGCATTGTTCTCAATAATAACTTTCGACTTCGGGTAATCTGACTTTTTAATCCATGCTCCACGGTTAACATCTTTCCGTTGAACCTGATCTACATATTCCAGTTTTTTCCACCTTCTCAAGTCATCCAGCCTGAAGCCTTCCATCATAAGCTCTACCCTACGCTCGCGTCGAATTTCCCAAATTAATGAAGGTACCGTCGGATCACGCTTCGGATCGTCATACACTTTCCCGTTGACAGCTGGTTGGCCGCCAATAACTTGAAGGAAAGGCATTTTCACATCTGCACGATCTCTTAGCTTATTAATAGACTTGTCAAGATCGGCCTGGGTAATAGTCCCCAGTTCCGCACAAGCTTCCGCATAGTTTAACAACACTGCTCCGTAACGGATCTCAGGCGCATCGGATGAGTTTGTGGAAGAAAGCGTTTCAGAGGTACCTAAAAGGCTTAAGTTGAGAAATTTATGTACCGCATATCCGGATGTAGAATGCGAAAAGCTGCCTGAGTGTCCATCTATCCTAAGGCTGTCCGCAAACGTATGTGTGATACGCGGATCACGGGTGCCGATTATAAGGTTAGCAGGTTTTTTGGCACTTCCTACCATAATGGTTTTATCGCCTTGGTATGTTGTAGAGAGTGCAATGGGTAGGCCGTCTTTTCCAAGGTATGAGTCAATAGCATCTTTATTGGCGGCAGAATTCTGTGGCTCATGCTGGTTGTTATAACTCGCTATTGCATGCATAAGCAATGCCGGCTCATACCTTCTGAACAAAATAATTTCAGGATTTGGAGAAAGATCAAGACTAGTAAATAACGACTTATAAACAGGGACTACAGAATATCCTCCTTTAGTAATTACCTCGTTTGCAGCCCATTTGGCAGCTTCAAGATACACATTTGCCTTAGTCGTATTGCTGTGATGGTACTTCTGCCACGTGCCTTCGAAAAGAAATATTTCTGACATGCGGGCAAGAACAGCATACCGGTTTACCGTCGTTTTATCGCCATCATTAGTACGTACATTAGCAGCAGCATATTGAAAATCTGCCAATACACTATCCATTACCATCGTACGGGGATCCCGCGGTTTGTAAAGTTCAGGATCGTCCTCGGTAAGCACACGGTTATAATAAGGAAAGTCACCGAAATCATTAACCTGGTTAGCATATTCCATAGCCCGGAAAAACCGGGCTATACCCATCCAATGGTTCTTTGCTTCCTGTGGCATCGGCACAGTTGGAATGCGGTTCATCATCAAATTCGCACGTCTTAACTGAGGAAAAGCTCCTGACCACGTTCCGTTTGATGATGGTGTGGTAGTAGCAAAACGTGAACTGCTAGCAAAATCATCGTTTAAAGTTTGGCCTGTAAAAAATCCGCCGAAACTTAAATCAAAGCTTGATGCGTATCCCGGAAAGTTTCTTACATAAAAACTATATGCAAAAGTGCGCACATTGGCCTCACTGGTCCAGTACGTATCATCTGTAAGCGCATCAAGAGGAGGTTTCTCCAGATGATCTTTGCTACATCCCAGGAATAATAAGGGACAAAGTATTAATAATAATATCTTATTTTTCATAATTTTTTAATTAAAGTGTAACCTGTAGTCCGAATGAATACGATCTGCGGAATGGATAAACCCTTCCGAATGATCGTTGGTCTCTACTACCCGCACTAGTGTAGTTTACCTCGGGATCAATGCTGAGCCCATTTAGTTTATCTTTCTCAAACAGGTTCTCACCGCTAAAGTATAGTCTGGCTTTATTAAGTTTAATACGCTCACTAATACGTGAAGGGAGCGTATAGCCAAAACTCAAATTCTTAGCTCTCAGGTATGACAGATCTAAAAGGTACTTAGTCTGAACTTTAAAATTCGTCACATCTGCAGCTTGTCCCACATTAGACGGACGCGGATAAAATGCATTCGGATTTTGAGGCGTCCAGTAATCCAGTTGGTTTGCGTACCAGCCTTCGCCAACGCCCACGCCGGGAACAGTATTTGGCGAATGCACCCACATTTCACGACTACCAACACCTTGAAAATAAACACCTAAATCAAATCCTTTCCAGTCTGAACCAAGTCTAAGGCCATACTGATAACGGGGAGTAGTGTTACCAATTATGCGCCGGTCTCCCGGGTCATCCACGGAGTTTGCACCACGGGTAATTATTCCGTCACCGTTCAGATCTTTGTATTTCACATCGCCGGGGCCAAAAAAGAATGTAGTAGTTTCAAACTGCTTTTGATCTGGAATACCTGGCTTTAAGGTATATCTTCGGCTACCCGGAGAGGTTTCGATAGGATTACCAGAAGCATCCTGAACGAAATCGTCATTAGTGAAGAACCGATCGGTTTCATACCCCCAAATCTCACCCAGCGTTTTGCCTTCATAATTACTTCCAATCGCTCTTGTTGTATTAGCGAACTTTGTCAATTTCTCATTAAAATCATTTAATGATCCTGAAATATTCAATCCTAAACCATTCGCAAACTTATGTCCAAAGTCCAGGGCAAGTTCCCATCCTTTTGTCTGGAGTTCCCCATAATTTCTGGCAGGGGCCGATGCACCAAATGTATTTGGAAGCGTAACTCCTGCGCTAATCATATCACTGGTTGTGCGTCTATACCAGTCAAAAGTTAATCCAAGCTTTTGGTTCAGGAACCGCGCATCCACGCCAAGATTCAGATCTGTAACCGTTTCCCAGGTTAAAGAAGGAGAAATAACACTTGGAGTAGTTACTGTAACCTTATTTTGAGTTCCGATAAGCCAATTGGAGTTTGTGGTACCCATCAGGGATAAAAATGCATTCCCAACCTCCTGATGTCCTACTTCACCCAATGAACCCCGGAATTTTAACGTTGAAAGCACTGGCTTGGCAAAATCCATAAAACTTTCTTCACTAATCACATATCCTGCAGATACAGACGGGAAGAATGCATAACGATCGTTAGCGGGGAATCGCGATGAACCGTCATATCTTCCTGTAACTTCAAAAAGATATTTATCTTTAAACGTATAGTTTATACGCCCAAATACACCGTTTGTGGACGATTGATTATGACTTCCTGTTACAAACTGGTCCCCCGTGGCCAAACGAAGCTCACCTTTATTAGGATCTATCAGGCCTCTACGTTCAGAGTTCTGCGAGTTATATTCATAGGTTTCCGCCTCGCCACCTAAAACGAATTTCAGGGCATGGCTGTTAAAATTTTTATTAAAAGTACCCACAATCCGGCCGTTATTTGACTTGTTCCAATCAGAATAGTTTACCACCCGATCATGTGCTTCTCCTGTGAAAGTCCGGGTCTCCAGCTTAGCACCGGTACTCCAAAAATCTATACCCCTTGCAGATCCACCGGTTTGTTCAATATGCTGGTTAGTAGCACCATGGGTAAAGTCTGCATCAACAGTTAATCCGGGAATTAATTTAAAAGTTCCGCCTAAAGATAGTCTTGAGAAATTACTTCTGTCTTCGGTCATCTTTGCCTGCTCTGTTTCCATATTTGAGTTACGGAATGGCACCCCCTGATAAGTACCATATGGAAATTGTGCCGGCCACCTGTACAAATAATATAAAGGATCATAGGTGTCGCCACCAAAACTATAAGGCTCAGTAGTTAATGTACTTGAATTCATCATCCTGCCACGTGCACTGAACCAGTTAGTGATGTCAGAATTTAAACTTAAGGTAACATTATAACGGTTAAACTCATCGGGGTTTACCTTAAGTACACCGGTTTGTCCTAAATATCCTGCTCCTAAATTATAGTTTATCTTATCACTACCTCCGCTGAAAGACAAATCATGTTTTTGCTGTGGAGTCCACTTGTTCATAAATTCTTTTCCAGGATCCCATTCGCGGTAAGCGAAGAAAAATCCATCCCGGATCTCAAAATCACGGCCTAATACCATTTCCGGTCCCAGATCCTGACCACCATACTGTTGTTTCCACTCACGCATCTTCTGTACAGCGATATCGTCTACATACATACCTACAACCCCGTACCTCGGCAATGTAGGATTCGTTCTCCTGAATGCCTGTAGGGCCATTTCCGCACCTTCTGCTGCGGGAGCCATTACAGGCGTTGTTGTTGGTGTATTCCATGAAAGATTATTTGAGTAGTTGACACGTGTAGGGGCCCCCTTTTTTCCTGATTTTGTAGTAATCAATACTACGCCCCAGGCAGCACGCGTACCATAAATAGAGGCAGAAGCAGCATCTTTCAATACAGAGATCGACTCAATATCATCCGGATTAATAATTTGAAGGTCGGTGATCTCCACGTTATCCAAAAGAATAAGCGGATTTGCTCCGCCACCGTTTAACGATCCTGCCATACTTCTTAACCTAATACTTGGGTTTGACCCCAACGCACCGCTGGAAGATGTAATGGTTAAGCCCGGTACGGCTCCCTGAAGGGCCCGAGCCACATCTGTAGTTGGCCTTGACCCAATAACCTCTTCTATATTAACGGTAGTAATTGCCCCGGTAAGCGTCGCCTTCTTCTGCGTACCGTAACCTACTACAACTACTTCGTTAAGCGCTTTAGTATCAAAGGCAAGCGAAACGCTAATTGTGTTGTCACTACCAACAGTAATCTCCTGGCTGGTTGAACCAATAAAGGAGAATACCAAAACCTGTCCGGAATTTGCCCGGATAGAATAATTCCCGTTTGGTCCTGTTGAGACACCGGAATTTGTCCCTTTGATCTTAACCGATACCCCGGGAAGTGTGAGCCCATCTTTATCAGTAACCCGGCCTGTAACGGTCTTTTCTTGCGCTACAGCGTTAATCGATAACAGAAATACACCCAAAAACAACATGAGTAATGCTTTTTTCATACGTTAATTTGTTTTAATATGCTTATTATAAATGTATTTTTATTGGAACGATAAATATAAAATAAATTGCACAAATACGCAAGGGTTTAAAATTAAAATCTCCTTAAATTATGCGTGCGGTCTTTTTATTTGAATTGATAGTGTTATTTAAACACTGAGCATCTATTACATTCCATATTACACAATAACGGCTCATTATATAAATTATTATTTACTCTTTAAATGGTATTTATAATGATAAGTGAACTCGCTTACGCCTTATTTATAATTGAATCTGCGGGATTAATAAAAAAGCAGCAATATCCTGCAAGCAAATTAATTAGTGAATTATTAAAATTTTAATATATTAGGTGTTGAAAGTCTAATTAGTCTGGATTTATATATGCAATTATCCCCTGTAAACATGCTTAAGAAAGAAAGGCATGCTTTTATTTTAAAACAGATTAATATTCACAATAAAGTTTTATCATCGGATCTGAGTAGTGACTTATCTGTGTCAGAGGATACGGTTAGACGTGATCTGATTGAGCTGGCAGATACAGGTAAAATTATAAAAGTACATGGCGGTGCTTTATCAAAATCTTTTCATTTTCCCTTTCAGCATCTGGAAGTATATGCTCATGAAGCTAAGAAAATTATCGCCCATAAAACATTAAAGCTACTCAAAGACGGAATGGTAGTATTAACGGGAGGGGGGACTACCATGATTGAACTTGCAAGAGCAATACCTGAAGATCTGGAAATTACATTTTTTACTATTAGTCCGCTTGTAGCTCTTGAACTTGCGGAACACCCTAAAGTGACTGTTATATTAATTGGGGGTCAATTTAATAAGGGTTCGCAAATTATTGTGGGCTCTAAGGCTGTTGCCGAACTGTGTGAACTGAAAGTTGACCTTTGTTTATTGGGAGCAAACGGAATTGATGTAAAAAATGGTATCACCGACTCTGACTGGGAAGTAGTGCAGGTTAAAAAAGCCATGCTAAAGACTACAGACAAAGCTGCTGTTTTGTGCATAGCTGAAAAATTGGATTCCATACAGAGGTTGAGAGTTTGCAATATAAATCGAATTCAATACCTGATAACCGATCTAGATAAGGATAATAAGATTAATATACCTTATATTAATGATGTAAAGGTTCTATAAGTGAATGTTGATTCCTGTATAGTTATTTGGTTGAGTACTAAAAATATGTAGAAAGAACCAGTTAGATTTCTGGTCTTTCCGACATATATGAATGTTTATATCGCGGGGTCGCCGGGTATATTAGGATTATTTAAACGTTCCTGATCCGGGTAAGGATAAAAATTCCGGTTTCTTTCGGCTGTGCTTGCCGGAGGAGCGGGACGACCAAAACGTCTGCTGTCTTCCCACTTCTGACCACTCAGGTACAGTTCAGCCGAGCGCTGTTTATATACTTCGAGCAACAGCGCATCTTTTGTTACAGCTCCTGTATAAGGTGGTAATGCTGCATATACATTAAACGGATCACCTGTAGTTTGAGTCCTTACAGCATTAATAAGTACTAAAGCGTCTGTTAACAGACCATTGTTCCGCAAAATAGCTTCCGCCTTTATTAAACGCATTTCATCAGGAAGATAGACCGGAATAGGTGCAGTCTGACTGTCAAAAAACCC
The DNA here is from genome assembly GCA_035575925.1 of Sphingobacteriaceae bacterium. Classification (GTDB taxonomy): domain Bacteria; phylum Bacteroidota; class Bacteroidia; order Sphingobacteriales; family Sphingobacteriaceae; genus DASWTL01. The sequence continues at coordinate 40,364 of DATLXK010000068.1, read as the reverse complement.
TTTTAAGGTTTTCAAAGGGTCACCGTTTACAGAACTATTGGGTGTGGTCAGGTAAAAGTCGTACCGTCTATCGCCGGTTTCAAATAAACCGGCCGGAAGACCGAAGTTATCTCTTGCACCAAAATTTTTCAGTATAAAAACGATATTATAAACCGGGTTAGGGCTTTGTGAACTGTAAATGAACTCAGATTTACGCGTAAGGTCAACCTTATCAGCATTTTCAATAGCTTTAGCATAATTACCTGCCATCAGGTTATACCGGGCATTATATGCAAACAATGTATTTCGAAGATCAAAAGAGGGTCCGGTTACCAGGGTATTAAACTCAGAAGATACTGGTGTAGCCGTAATAACTGCAATAGCATTATCTAATAAACGTATTGCTTCCTGAAGCACCTGTTGACGGGGCACAAAAGTGGTTCCTCCTGCTTTACTGGTTTGAATATTGTTTTGTTCAAAAGCAGTAGCAAGAGTGCCTAATGCAATGGCCTTAAATAATTGGGCATGTGCTGTTACTCCGCTGAGCGTGCCACCGGAAAGAGAAGAGATATTCGGAGCATTCTGCAGAATATCTTCGCTCATGGTCATAACCCGTTGCATGCGCCCCCAAAGATTTAATATATTGCTATTAAAGGTAGGTAGTGCGGTACTCCCGGCTTCGAGTTCAAGTACGTTAGTAAAAGTAGATATGCCTTTTAATTCCCGCCCTGTTACAGCTGTTGAAAGAATTGCATCTAATCCTGAAGTCGAATAAAACTGGCGAACTCCTACGCTCAGGGCAATAATACCATCACGCGTAGATAACACCTGATCATCAGAAGGTGCATTGGGATTAACAGTATCAAGTTCGCAGCTACCGGCCAGAATTACAATGGCGGTCAGCAGAAAATAATATGGTTTTAAAAAGAATGTTTTCATTTCAAATATTTTAATAGCTTAATTAAAAGGTCATGTTAACTCCAACTAAAATGGTTCTCGGAATGGGAACTTCCACAAAATCGAATCCCCTAACAGCCGTGCTCTGCCCGGCAGAATTCACTTCCGGATCATAGCCGCTGTAATCATCAATAGAGAACAGGTTCCTTCCTGAAACGCTCAACCTCATACGGCCATTGTGTAAAAACTTAGGCTGCAGATCATATCCTAAAGAAACTTCGCGAAGCTTAACAAAAGAGTCGTCCTCGATCCAGTTTTCGAAAACCCCGAACAATGCTGCAGAAGTACCTTTTGGAACTTCGCCACGCAGTTCGCGTTCGTAACCTTTCAAACCGCCGTAAAAGTCTCGATTTCCAACTCTCTGTGTAAAATTAAATACATCAAATCCGTAAGAAGCATCAAACTGGGTCCGGAAAGACAGCTTTTTACCAATATTAAACTCATTAATAAGTGAGCCGGTCCAGTCAGGATTAGGATCACCAATAACCTTACTACGGGTTGCTCCCAGCGGTTGACCTGCAGCGTTACGTCCGGCGCGTTCTGCCTGGGGTAAGCCTCCAGCTGTTAATAATAAGGATCCGTCCGGGTTACGTGCAAAATAGGTGCTGTAAAAAGCACCTAAAGGAAATCCATTTACCGCCGCCACCTGGCCAAAGCCACCGGCAAAAGGTAATACTCCGCCTTCAATGCCACCTACTTCATTTTTGTTGCGTGAATAAGTAAGCGTGGTGTTCCATTTTAAGTTGGCATTTTGTATAGGCACCGCCCGAAACAACAGTTCAAATCCCTTGTTGGTCATTGTACCCACGTTTTCAAAACGGGTAGAATATCCGGTACTTGGTGCAAGGGTCCGGTTTAACAAAAGATCTTTTACATCTTTATTATAGAAAGTAAACTCCAGTCCTATACGTTCTCTTAAGAAACTCAGATCGGTACCAAACTCTACTTCTGTTTGCCGTTCTGGTTTAATACCACTATTTCCAAGCAGGGATGGGGAAATTACTCCCGGCAGACCAGGCAATGATACGGGTGCATAGGTAGTAAACCTGTCATAGGCACCTATCGCAGTTAAATTACCGGCCTGACCATAAGATGCCCGAAGTTTAAATCCGGATATGATGTCATTAATTCCTGAATTTTGCCAGAAATTTTCTGATGAAACCACATAGCTTCCGCTAACCTTGGGATAAAATTGTCCCCGGTTATTTTCGCCAAATGCAGAAGATACATCATAACGGGCCGCACCTGTTAAAAATATACGGTCCAGAATTCCAAAGGTTTGCTGTACAAACGCTCCCATAATGTTGAGGTCGCTTCTCGCTTCGCCGCTTACAATGGTAGCACCATTATTAATGGTTTGGCCAATTAGCCCTAATTGGGTAGCCGTAATTGCTGTTGTATAGTTTTTTTCCGTTTGCGCTGTTGCGCCAAAACCAGTGGTAGACTCAAGCCAGCTTGTAAATTTACGTTTGTAAGAAATGTTCAAGTCATTATTAAGCTGATAGGTTGTCTGGTCTGCCCGGCGTGAAAAGCCACTATCATAAGATGGTGTTGTATTCCTTACCGGAATATAACCTGTAGCCAGCTGAGTAGAGTTATCATATCCCAGCACATAGTTTACCACTAAACCATCCAATGGGGTAAGTGTTAATTGAAAATCGCCGATAAACCGATTGGTACGCTGGCGAAAATCAAAACGGTTTATCGCTTCCAGGGGATTCGTTCTTCGTAAAATAGAGGTAGGGGCGGTAGACGGATAAATTCCTGTTACAGGATCAGGCTGAGGATTAATAAAATTATTACTGAAAATAAACCCGGTTAAAGCGCCATATGCTTCATTTATACCTCCGTTAGGGATTTCGCGACTTGTACTTAAAACATAGTTAGCACCAAATGAAACTTTAGCCCAATTGGCAAGTGTTTGTTCCAAACGAAGTCTGGCACCCGAGCGGTTAAACTTAGAATTCTCTACAATTCCCTTGTTGTCCAGGAAAGATCCGCTTAAATAATATTGGGTTCCTGAACTTCCGCCTGAAACGGAAATATTATTTTCTGTCCCAATAGCAGTTTTAAAAATTTGATCCTGATAATCAAATCGTTGAACAGGTGTTTGGCTAAGGTCAGTTACTATTGTATTGTTAAAACGGAAGGGGTAAGTATTAAATTCCAGTTTTTTACGCAAATCGCTAACCCTGGCCTGGGTAGAAAAGTTGATAGAAGGCTTGCCTTCTTTACCTCTTTTGGTAAAGATCTGAACAACCCCGTTACTTGCCCGCGAACCATAAATAGCAGCAGCGGCGGCGCCTTTTATTACTTCAATACGATCAATATCATTAGGATTAATATCAACCAGCCTATTTTGTGCATAACCTCCAAGATCTATTAATTGGGGAGAACTATTATTAACTATTACTCCATCCACAATATAAAGCGGATCAGCACTACCCACTACTGTACTAACCCCACGCAGCCGCACACTTATACCTCCTGCAGGATTACCCGAATTCTGAGTGATCTGTGCACCGGAGATCTTTCCGCTCAGGCCTGGTCAACTGAGATAGCTGCACTGGATTCAATATCACGGGAGGAAACTGTCGAGATAGCATTGCCCAGCTGTCTTTTACTGGTAGCAACCGAAGTTCCGGTTACTACCACTTCATTTAAGCTCACAAAGTCTTCAGACAGGCTTATGTTTAAGGTCACATTGTTATCGGTTCCAAGTGTAACTGATCTTGTTTCGGGCTTATAGCTTATAAAGTTAAAGGTAATAGCATATACACCGGGGGATAGATCAGCACCTAACTGATAATTACCGTTCACATCTGTACTGGCACCTAAAACTGAATTACCCAGTTTTACAGAAACACCAGGCAACGATTGGCCTGTTCGCATGTCAACCACTTTGCCTTTAATAACATACCGATTATTTTGAGCCATCAGGTTTTGCTGAAAGACTATAGAACACAAAAAGCACATTACACCCAGGATAAGGGTCTTTTTTTTCGAAGTATAAATTTTTTCCATACCGTTTTATTAGTGTTAAAAGATAATTATTGTGGTAAACTTATTTTCCCCATACAAATAGCCGGAACACCTTTCCTTGATCCGAAATCAATAGGTTTTCCAGCTACGGTTTCATTAGCTAAAATAGCAAAAAGCACCGCTTCTTTAGCATCCGGATTTATTTGCAGATCAGCAGTAGTTTGCATCCGGGCATAGGGAAGACCATCTTTTAGCTGTTTTACCAGCAGGGAATTATGCATTCCTCCTCCGCTCATGAATATTACCGGGGCATCTTCTTTGCTGAAACATCTGCTGATTGCTTCTACAATGGTTGTGGCAGATAATTGACATAATGTAGCCATCACATCTTCCGGGCATAACTCCAGGGTGCTAGATCGCTGCTGTGCCTGTGTTAAAAATTCCAGGTTAAATAATTCGGGCCCGGTTGTTTTAGGAAACCCAGCCTGGAAAAAAGAATGATCTGATAATGCTTGTAATAATGTCTGATCGGGCTTTCCAGAGCTGGCGATCTGTGCATCTTCATCATAATATTTTCCGGGATAATATTTCTGAACATATTGGTCCATGAGTGTATTGCCGGGGCCTACATCGGTTGAAAACACTTTTGATGCGTCCTTATCGCCGGGCAAATAAGTAAAATTAGCTATTCCACCTATATTAAGCATGATGCGGTTTTGCCCTGTTTTCGAGAATATAAGAAAGTCCCCGTAAACGGCAAGAGGTGCGCCTTCTCCTCCTGCTGCAACATGTTTCTGACGAAAGTCAGATACAGTAATAATCCCCGTTTTTACTGCAATATGGTCTCCGTCTCCGATTTGAAGGGTGGCACCAGGGAATTTTTCCAATCCATGTAATGATTTAGGCGCATGAAAAACGGACTGACCATGACTTGCAATAAGATCAATTTCTGCAGGATCAACTTTCCATTCCTTCAGTGCTTCCAATATAAGTTCAGCATGACGTATTCCAATCCACGCATTTAAAATGCACAACTGTTGAAGGTCGATATCCCGTCTTGAAAAAATGGTTTTTATTTCCTTCCTGAAGTCTGCATCATAAGATGCAGTTTTGAACTCCTTTACTTCTATTTGTGTTTGTGTGCCGCTATTTGCACACACGCACAAAGCGATGTCCAGGCCATCCATAGAAGTGCCCGACATTAAACCAATAATTTTACGCTCCGGCTTTGCAGCTATTTCATGTAATTTTTGAATGTTTAAATTCATTCTTTACTGACTTTACATAATTTTTAGATAACGCACAATCCGGCATAATCCACTTTATGTTTAAAGTTAAAATATAATTTTTGGATAACTTCAAAATTGCACATATTTTATTAATAGTCACAATATTAAATGTATAGTGCACCAGGTTATAGTGATGCACATAAAACGCATTAAACCGCAACATGATTTTTTTTAACTACGCTTTTGTATTTATCTTTGCCTGAAATCCAAATTTTATTGAATGGCACGTTTAAACTTACTTGAAGAGACCCGTTTTGAAAAACTACCCGTTACGGTTTATCCCAATCAACAAATAGCTTCAAAAAAAGTAGCGCAACGTATTGCTAATCTTATTAAAGATAAGGCTCAAACGGGCGGACAGGCTGTTTTAGGACTTGCAACAGGTGTGACCCCTATAGGTGTTTATGAAGAGCTGGTTCGGCTGCACCGTGAGGAAGATCTGAGTTTTAAAAACGTGGTGACCTTTAATTTGGATGAATATTATCCCATGTCGCCGACTGCTAGCCAGAGCTATGTAACCTTTATGAACGAAAATTTATTCGATCATATAGATATTGATAGAAAGAACGTCCATGTGCCTGATGGTCAGATTAACCAGGAAAATATTCAGGCATACTGTTTAGAATATGAGCATAAGATTTCTGATATAGGTGGGCTGGACTTACAAATACTAGGTATCGGACGAACAGGCCATATTGGTTTTAACGAGCCGGGATCTGCACCTAACTCCGGAACACGCCTGGTAACACTTGATGATTTGACAAGAAGTGATGCTTCACGCGATTTTGGTGGTAAAGAAAATGTTCCTACAAAAGCCCTTACGATGGGTATCGGGACTATTTTTAAGGCCCGGGAAATTATTTTAATGGCATGGAACCAAAAGAAAGCGCCCATTATTAAAAAGGCAGTAGAGGGTGAAATATCATCAGACGTTCCGGCAACTTATCTCCAGCTTTCTCAACACGTTGAATTTGTTTTAGATCAGGATGCTGCATCCGAACTTACACGATTTGACACGCCATGGCTTGTTAAAGATTGTATCTGGGATCAAAAATTGATTAAAAAGGCGGTAATCTGGCTGGCCTGTACTGTGGGAAAACCTATTTTAAAATTAACCGAAGAGGATTATAATACGCATGGAATGGCACAATTGGCCACTGAAAAGGGGCCGGTTTACCAGATAAACATCAATATCTTTAATAAAATACAACACACCATTACAGGTTGGCCGGGTGGAAAACCTAATGCTGATGACAGTCAGCGACCTGAAAGAGCTAATCCAGCCAAGAAGCGGGTAGTGATTTTTTCACCTCATCCCGATGATGATGTAATTTCTATGGGTGGTACATTTATACGTCTGGCAGACCAGGGTCATGACGTTCATGTTGCGTATCAAACATCTGGCAATACTGCAGTATGGGATGATGATGCCCTTCGTTTCGTTGAATTTGCGTTGGATTTTACAAAATCTATCGACAGCAATTCCATGCAACTTGAAGCATTATATGCATCTATGCGTACGTTTCTGGAAAAGAAGAAGCCCAACCAGGTGGACACTATTGAGATACAAACTGTAAAAGGGTTAATAAGAAAAGGAGAGGCTTTAGCCGGAGCCCGATATGCCGGGTTAGCTGATGATCATATCCATTTTATGAAGCTTCCTTTTTATGAACGCGCTAAAATCCAGAAAAAAGCTCATTATGAAGATGATATTGTTCAAACTATGGAGCTTCTGCAACAGGTAAAGCCGCATCAGATATTTGCAGCCGGCGACTTTGCTGACCCCCATGGCACACATAAAATCTGTTTTAATATTATTCTTGAAGCACTTAAACGTCTTCAAAAAACTGATGAATGGACTAAGGATTGCTGGCTATGGCTTTATCGCGGTGCATGGCACGAGTTTGAAACTCACGAGATAGAAATGACTGTTCCATTATCTCCACAGGAAGTTTTGCGTAAACGACATGCCATATATAAACACCAGTCGCAAAAAGACAGGCCTGTTTTTCCGGGAGATGATGAACGCGAATTCTGGATGAGGGCCGAAGACCGCACAAGAGAAACAGCCAAATCCTATGATACTTTGGGACTTGCCGAATACGAAGCCATGGAGGCTTTTGTGAGATGGAAGTTTGATTAACGAGTTATAACTGGAACTTACGGCGTTTTTAAATTGTTGCAAGTTTTTCGTTATTTAATATTCCGTAAAATTGTTACGTTTGATAAGAAAATTAACAATTTTTACTGATAATATTCTGGTCAATTAAGAATATATAAATTAATCATGACGGAAACTTCTATCCTCCAAAAATCTCCTCAACGATTATTATCACTTGATGTTTTTCGGGGAATAACAGTAGCAGGAATGATATTGGTGAATAACCCGGGAGACTGGGGCAATATTTATGCGCCGCTAAGACATGCAGATTGGCATGGTTGCACACCTACTGATCTAATATTTCCCTTTTTTCTCTTTATTGTAGGCGTCTCCATAGCCTATGCATTAGGAACAAAGAAAGAATTCTTGACCGATCATTCAGGGATTATTTTCACTGCATTTAAAAGAGCGCTTATTTTATTCGGGTTGGGTTTATTCCTCTCTGTGTATCCTAAGATCTTTACTGAACCATTGGAAGCCCTAAAAAATGTTCGCATTCCGGGCGTTCTGCAACGAATAGCTGTAGTATTTTTTATATCAGCTGTATTATTTATAAAGACATCATCACGCACCCAACTTAAAATATTTATCGGCGTATTAATTTTTTACTGGCTGATAATGACACTTGTGCCGGTTCCGGGCGTAGGTTATGCGAATCTTGAAAAAGAAACCAACCTGGGAGCCTGGCTTGACAGAACAATACTTACTGAAGCGCATTTATGGAAACTTTCAAAGACCTGGGATCCGGAAGGAATTTTGAGCACTATGCCGGCTATTGCAACAGGGCTATTTGGCGTTTTAACCGGCACTTATCTCAGGCGAAAAGATATTGATACTGCAACAAAAATAGCATCGTTGTTTAGTATTGGCACATTAGCGGTTATTATGGGCCTGATATGGGATCTTTTTTTTCCGATTAATAAAGCATTATGGACAAGTTCTTATGTACTCTATACTGGCGGACTTGCCACTATCGGACTTGCCATGTTATATTGGTTTATTGATCATAAAGAAAATAAAGCCTGGACAACACCATTCGTAGCTTATGGTGTAAATGCTATTACTGTATTCTTTTTATCCGGATTAATTCCCCGTACATTGGGTTTGATAAAAATGGATCTGGATGGGAACGAAGTTGGAGCCCAGGTATGGATTTATCAAAAATTCTTTGCAAGCCACCTTTCACCTGTCAACGCGTCTCTGGCTTATGCAATAACTTACGTGCTGCTTTGGTTTATTATAATATGGATTATGTATCGAAAAAAAATTATTATTAAAGTTTAACACTATGAATTTAAAAGGATTATTTACAAGTCTGATATTACTGGTATTTGTATTTCCTGCAATGGCCCAGCCTGCCATAACTTTCAAGGCTTCTCATTTAAAAGCATCCGAAGAATTGCTGATTGCCACGGGGGTTGAGTCTGAAATGATCAAGATTTACTCCAATATGAGCAATATGTTCAGCGCTAATATTCCCGAAGCCAGCCGGCCAAAATTTATAGAAGTCATGAATAGTATCATGACTAAGTATCTAAGTTGGGATGCCATTAAAAACGATCTGGCTAATATTTATGCAGAGGAGTTTAGTGAAGACGAACTGCGCCAGCTCACGCTTTTCTATTTATCTCCAATTGGGAAAAAGGTATCATCAAGAATGGCGACTTTACAACAAAAGGGAATGTTAATAGGACAAAAAAGAATGCAGGATAATAAAGTGGCAATACAAGCTGAAATGCAAAAAGCATTTAAGTCAGCTGAAAAGTAAAGAAACTATGAGAACATACACCAAATTATTTACGTGTGCCGCTATAGCAGCATATTTATTAACTGGTTTGGCTGAAGCCCAAACTACTAAGAACGCAATAAAAACTAAGTTTACTCTTAAGCAAGAGATTTTACCTCTTGATCCAGGTATTCGAGTAGGAAAGCTTCCTAATGGTTTTACCTATTACATCCGCAAGAATACAGAACCTAAAAATCGTGTGCAGCTTTATCTGGCAAATAAAATAGGCTCTATTTTAGAGAATGAGGATCAGCAGGGGCTTGCTCACTTTATGGAGCATATGGGATTTAACGGCACTAAAAATTATCCTAAAAACGATCTGGTAAATTACCTTCAAAAAACCGGTGTGCGCTTTGGGGCTGATTTAAATGCGTATACCAGTTTTGATGAAACGGTGTATCAGCTTCCAATACCCTCAGATGATCCTGAGATATTGAAGAACGGGTTACAGATTATGCGAGATTGGGCACAGGATGCTTCACTTACCGATGAGGAAATCAATAAAGAACGTGGGGTGGTTCTGGAAGAAAAGCGTCTTGGTAAAGGTGCTCAGCAACGCATGCAGGAAAAATATTTGCCACTTCTTTTTAACAATTCCCGATATTCAAATAGATTGCCTATTGGTACTGAAGATGTATTGAAAAATTTCACACCACAAACTTTAAGGCAATTTTATAAAGACTGGTACAGGCCTGATCTGCAAGCCTTAGTTGTTGTTGGCGATATTGATATCAATGCGACAGAACAAATGATCAAAGCGAAATTTTCTGATCTGAAAAACCCATCTAACTCACGCCCGAGAACGGAATATACAATTCCCCTTACAGATAAAAATCAATTTATAAAAGTTACTGATAAAGAAATGCCGTACACTGCTGCTCAGTTTCTGATAAAACATCCTGAGTCGGTATTAAAAACAACTACAGATTATCGCAACAGCATTATCAGAGCACTATTTAATCGTATGTTGTCGGCGCGTTACGGCGAACTTACCAAGCAGGCAGATCCGCCGTTTTTACAGGGAAGTGGTAGTATTAGCGGATTTCTTGCTGGGCTTGATATTTATGGAGCATCGGTTGTAGCCAAGCCGGGAGAACTTGAAAGAGGGTTTAAAGCGGTATTAACTGAAACCGAGCGTTTAAAGAAGTTTGGATTTACGCCAACAGAACTTGATCGCGCAAAACAAAGCTATCTTTTAACTTTTGAAACGTCCTTTAAAGAGAAAGATAAAACCTCTTCAGAGAACTATGCACAGGAATATACACGTCTTTTTATAAATGGTGAAGCCAGTCCGGGAATTGATTGGGAATATAATTTTGTAAAAAATAATATAGCGGCCATTGCTTTAAATGATGTTAACTCCTTAGCTAAACAATATATAACCGATATGAACCGTGATGTTATTATTATGGGTCCGGAAAAGGATAAGGACAATCTTCCCAATGAGCAAACCGTAAATAACTGGATAGCTGAAGTTAAGAATAGTAGTATTTCAGCTTATGTTGACCAGGTTTCAACTAAACCATTATTAGCAAAAAAGCCGGCTGCGGGTAAAGTAGTTTCAGAAAAAAACATACCTGAAATAGGTGTTACAGAGTGGACGCTTAGCAATGGCGTTAAAGTAATATTGAAGCCCACTACGTTTAAAAACGATGAAATAAGTTTTTCGGCTTTTAGTCCGGGCGGTACTTCATTATATAGTGATGCTGATTTTCAATCTGCTGTTAATGCTTCATCGATAATTCAGCGTAGTGGCGTAAGTGAGTTTAATTCGCTTGAGCTTCCAAAACTTTTATCCGGCAAACGCGCCGGTGTTTCACCATATATTTCTGAGAGAAGTGAAGGAATATCGGGTTCTACCAACCCAAAAGATATTGAAACAGCTTTACAGCTGGTATATCTTTATTTTACGCAGCCCAGAAAAGACGCCGCAATTTACAAAGGTTTTATAACCCAGCAAAAAGGAAGTTTAGCTAATCGGGAGAATGATCCTAACAGCGTTTTTAGTGATACACTTTCAGCAGTATTGGGAAATTACAATGTTCGGCGCACGGGGCCAAGCTTACAGAAAGTAGAACAGATTAATCTTGATCGCGCTTATGATATCTATAAAGACCGATTTGCAGATGCAAGCGACTTTACGTTTACGTTTGTCGGAAACTTTCAGCCTCAACAGATTAAACCGCTATTGGAGCAATATCTGGGCGGCCTGCCGGCTATAAAAAGAATTGAAGCTGCAAAAGATCTGGGAATCAGAACCCCGGGTGGAAAGATCAGTAAAGCGGTTTATAAAGGGCAGGAAGAAAAAGCCTCCGTACGATTGATGTTTACTGGTAATTATAATTATAATGCAGAAACAAATGTTCAATTAGATGCTCTTGCAGAGGTACTGCAAATTAAACTTATAGAGAGATTACGTGAAGATGAAGGCGGTGTTTACAGTCCGGGAGCAGGAGTAAGCTATAGTAAATATCCAACGGGCCGGTATTCGTTTTACATTGTTTTTGGTTGTTCTCCAGAAAATGTTGAAAAACTGATTGCGTCATCTCTAGATGAGGTCAACAAAATTAAACAGAACGGAGCATTGGAAATAGATATTCAAAAATTTATTGCTGAAGAAACCCGCAGCACAGAAACTCAACTTAAGGATAACGGCTTTTGGCTGGGTTATTTAAGCGGTCAGTATCAAAATAAAGAAAATCCGGCAGCAGTGCTCACCTATCTACCGTCTTTGAAAAAAGTTACCTCGCAAACCTTAAAAACTACAGCAAATACCTATTTAAGCGGAGAAAATCTTATTCGTGCCGTGCTTTTACCTGAAAAAAAATAGCTAATTTGATTTATGGATAAATATATTGTTACGTGTTTGTTTTTTGGATTTGTTTCGCCGGTGTTTGGTCAGGATAAATCTGTAAATGATCTGTACCTTGATTTTAGCGTAGAACGCACTGAAGGTTCGCCCCTGACGGCTCTTTCAATTGGTGAAAAAATACTAAGCCATTCAGAAAAACTTCCGGCAGGTAATAAGGATAATTTCAATTACCACATGGGAAAATTGTATGAGGTTAACCATGAAGATGAGAAATCAATTCTTTTTTATGAGAAGGTTGTTGCTGCTGTACCGGATTATTATGTACCACATCTTGCATTAGGTAATTTATATTTAAAATTGGCACGACCGCTAATACCAAAGATCAATGCTTCAAAAGGCAATAAAGCTAAATATGATAATTACCTTTACCAATATCAAAAGATATTGCTTAAAGTAATTCCTCATTTTGAAAAAGCCCAGGCCTGTGATCCGAATGATCAGACGCTCAAAACACTTAAATATTTATATCAGAGCTTAAAGACTCCTGAAAAATATACTACGCTCAACACCAGATTAGAAACGTTATCCGTAAATTGCATAACACTTCTTACAGATTAAGTATATTTTTTAATTAGGAATAGTTACTCTAATCAGGTTTGAGGGCTCACTTTCGTTTTTCAAACGGTCTATTGAAGTTACCACATACCTGTAATTGATTCGCGGTATAACTGCTTCATCGAGAAAAGTCGTGTTTTTAGCGTCGAAAGATATCTTTATTATGTTTTGAGGGCGGTCAAATCGTATTTCTTCTACTTCTGTAAACCGATAAATTACAAATCCATAGGCTGTATCTCCGTCTTTTGCCTTTTCAGGAACCTGCCAGTTTAAATAAACACACTTATTCTGAATTGTAGACTTTAATAATTTCGGTGGATTCGGAATAATAGCATCAAGCCAAAGCATAGCCGGTTGCAAGGCAGGGTAATGATAAAAATCAGCACGCAACGAATCCTGAACACCTGCTAGGTTATTGGTTAATGATTTTGAGCTAAAAAACACACTGCCCTGAACCCTGTTATTCTGACGCAAATATCTGATTTGTCTGGGTATCTGATTTCGCTCTCTCCATCCTTCGCGGCTTTCCATTGCCCGGTAAGCACCCTGTCCAATATAAACATGTTTTCCATAAGCATTGTTGCTCCACCAATCTACCAGTTTTTCATACGGTGCAGCCCGGTAATAAAAAGGGAAATATACTTGCGGATTGATGTAATCGACCCAGCCCTCCTGCACCCATTTACGTGCATCTGCATATAAAGCACTGTATCCCTGCAAACCTGATGATACTGAGCCTTCCGGGTCTGCTGCTCGGTTTCTCCATATTCCAAAGGGACTAATACCAAATTTTACATACTTTTTTTCTTTATGAATTACGGCATTTAAGGTTTTAATTAAAGTGTCCACATTATGCCTCCTCCAGTCTTCAATACTATTAAAACTGCGCGAGCCATATTTATAATAAGTTTCCCTATCAGGAAGTGGTTTGTTTGCTACAGGATACGGATAGAAGTAATCATCAAAATGAATTCCATCTATATCATAATTCTTTACCACATCCATTATTACATCTGTAATATAATTTCTAACTTCAGGTATACCGGGATTAAAGTGTTTTTTGCCATCATAGGTAAAAAACCATTCAGGCTTCTCCCGGGTAATATGATTTAAATGGGTGCTGCGGGTAAGCAGATCCGTTGTAGCACGGTAGGGGTTAACCCAGCCATGTAGCTCCATTCCTCTCTTGTGAGCTTCCTGTATTGCAAAATCTAACGGATCATAGAAAGGTTGGGGCGCCAAACCTTGTTTCCCTGTTAAAAACCGGCTCCACTGTTCTCTGCCTCTGGCGTAAAAGGCATCAGCTGCAGGTCTGATCTGAAACATAATGGCATTAATTCCGCTACGTTTGTGTTCATCAAGTAATCTGATCAACTCCATTTGTTGGGTTTCGGTTGACAGACCGGGTTTTGATGGCCAATCAATATTGGCGACAGTCGCTACCCATACTCCCCGAAATTCACGCTTTGGTGCTTCCCTTACCTGACCATTGAGGTATATCGAAAAGAAAAAGGGTGCAGATATGATAAATAATAACTTCTTTAGCATATAGGTTAGTTTAATGAACGTAATATAGATTACATTCTAAGCATTAACGTTAATTTTCTATTTTTACACTTGTTATAAGCGTGTTAACTAGTTAACATAAACAATAGCATTGGGATTTAAAAAACTGAAAATAATGCAGCAGCATATAAAACTATCACTAAAAGTTAAATGCGCTTGTTTATATTTCTGCACAGACGTCAACTTTCATAACTAGTGTTTTTTTAATAAATGGCTTATTAAGTTGAATTTTATTTTTAATCAGTATGAATACAGCTAGTAATACACCACAGCCCAATACCGGTAAGGATGCCAATAAGATATATTTCTTAATTGCAGTTATTCTCGCTTTATTAGGCACAAATGCCTACTTGTTTTTTAAAGATAAAAAAGCGAATGACCGCATTGTTACAATAAGTGATGAAAAAACCAGCATGGCGACAGAAATTGACAAAATTGAAGCTGAACTGGATAAAGCAAACCTTAATCTGGAACAATCTACCAGTAGTAATACTGGACTTGCAAAAAAAATGCGGGTTGATCAGGAACAAGCCCGAACTAAAATTGCTGAATTACGTGAGGCGTTAAAAACAGGTCAGCTTACTCAGGGTCAATTAGCCAAGGCTCAGCGGGATATAAAACAACTCAGATATTTTGTAACTAAGTATGCTACCGATATCGATGAACTCAAGGACCAGAATAAAAACCTTACTGTAGAACGCGACAGCTTAAGAACCACAGTGGCGACAACGACAGCTAAAATTGCTGAAACGGAAAAGCAAAATGAGGAACTTAATATTAAAGTTAAGGCAGCGGCTGCTTTAAAATCAGCAAATATTACAGCAACTCCGTTAAGGATACGCACTAGCGGCAAAGAAACTGATGTTACCAGAGCCAGCACGGCCAAAAAACTTCGTATTAATTTTTCTATTAACGAAAACTCACTTGCTGAAAAAGGCTTACACGACGTATACTTAAGAGTGATAGACCCAAATGGTAATCTAATTGTAAATCCAAATAATGGTTTATTTATTGCTGATGGGAATGAAATGCAATATTCTTACAGAACGGCAATTGAATTTGCCAATGATAGCAAACCTTACTCCATAGATTGGACCAATCCTGGCAATTTTGAAAAAGGAAATTATACAATTATTTTATATGCAGATGGTTATACAATGGGTCGCAGTACGCTAGCATTACGTTAGCAGATAATTCTAACTTATTCTGAAGGTGTGGTTAATAAAGGAATTGCCAAATAAAATATAGTTCCTTTTTGCATCTCAGTTTCATAACGGATAGTGCCGTTCATGTTTTCTAAAGCCTGTTTTACAAAAGCCAAGCCTAAACCGGTTCCGGAACTTTTTGTAGAAAAATTGGGGGTAAATATTCGTGGTTCTAAATGCTCTGGAATCCCGTTTCCGTTATCCTGGATTACAATATCAGCCATTTCGTTTTTACTTTCCAGTGTAATACTAATCAGCCCTTCACGACCTTCGGGTATAGCTTCTACAGAGTTTTTGATCAGGTTATTAAATGATCTTAATAGTTGATCTTTATCTCCCATAATCAAAATTTCACCATCAGTATGATCAATTAATGTGATATTGATATTATCCATTTGACTATAAACTTCTACTGAACGTTCAATAACATTTTTCAGGTTAACCTGGGTCAAGATAGTATCAGGCATCTTAGCAAAATTTGAAAATTCTGATGCGATATGCGATAAACTGTCTATTTGCTCTATGAAGGACTTGCTAAATTTTTCAAATTTTATATCAAATTTTATATCTTTTTCTCTCCATGACTTTTCCAGAAGCTGAACACCCAGTTTTAATGGGGTAAGTGGATTTTTTATTTCATGGGCAATTTGTTTGGCCATTTCACGCCAGGCCGATTCTCGTTCAGAATGAGCAAGCTGGCCAGCACTCTTTTCAAGTGCCAGAATCATATTGTTATACTCTTTAATCAGGTTCCCTATTTCGTCATCCCGGTCCCAAACAATGGGTTTGTTCTTTCTGCCAATATTAGTTTCACTTAATATTTTTTGAATCAGGGATAAGGGGCTGGTAATTTGGTTTGCGACAAACACAGCCAAAAATCCTATAGCCACAAACACCAGGGTATAAATATTAATAAGTGCATTCAGAAACACTCCAATATTTTGTTGAAAATCCTGCTCATTAGAATGGTATGGAAGACCGAGATAAGCCACAGGTTCATTACGATTGTTCTTTATAGAAGTGTAAGCAGTTATAAAATTAAGATCACCTAAATGCTCGTTATTTATATGCTCAGATTTTTGAAGTTTATTTAAATGCAAGAATGCCATGGCGTCCATTTTGGCGGCAACAATTTTCCCTGCATATAATTTGGGTTGTGTAGTATAAATAAGGTCGCCCTGCATATTGTACAAGTTCAAATCAGCGGCATTGACTTCTGCAAGAGAATTAAAATAGGATGCTGTTTGATCGCTAAAATCAACAAAACTTTTTCTGAACAGCTGCTTATCAAATCCATCTGAAATCCTCGAAACTTTTTCAAGGATATCCTCATTTTGTTGTAATCTGTATTGCCTGCTAATATTATAAAATGTGATGATGCCGGTAATTAGCAATGTAAAAACAACGGCACCTACCATAGAGGCCTGAATGCGGGTTTTATACAGCACCCTATCCATATTTACAAAATACTTAATCTTATACTTATTCAATCTGTAGCTATGGAGCTTGAAATTCTTCCACACCTCACGGAGAAACAGGATAAAACAAGCAAAAAGCATTAAAATGATAAATATGAACGAAATAGCTGATAGTCGGGTTGTAAAGTTGTTTACCGGTTTGCTTACAACTATTAGATTAAATTCGTTTGGCCGGTAAATTAGATGATTATATAGTGCAGAATTTATATTTTCGGTTCTTACAAAAACAAATTTTTTAACCTTACCTGCAAAATCATAATTAGCTAGATCATACACATATTTACCGTATTGATTTAACAGCCGTCCATTTTTGTAGAACGCATAAGAATATCTGCGCAAGTCTTTATTCTCGTTAATCTTACCTTCATTTAATATGGAAGAAGAAGCAGAAGGTTCATCGCTGATTTGCTGTGATTTTAATTCTAATACAAGTGTGCCTAAAGAATTATTTCCTTTTTTAACAGGGAGTAATGCAAAATAACTTTGGTACCCGAATGTATTGCTGATCCGGTAAAAGTAATCAGACACTTTAATAGAGCCTGCCAGAACCAGATTTTTATAGGCATTTAACGATATATTTCCACTATCTTTTTGTGCATCATCAGAATGACTAAAAGCATGTATATTGAATGTATATCTGGAAAGATAACCATCAAAATACTGTTGCTGTAATCTCCGTGTGAGAACATTTTTTGTTTTTTCTGATATAAAATAATCCGCTATTAAACTATCTTTTAAAATTTGCTTTTCCACGTTAAGAAATAAAAGTACAGTGTTAGGATCATCTGCATTTTCAAGTTTAACTGCTAATTCTTTTCTATCTTCTTTTTCTTTTACATTTTGGAAGTGGGATAATTTGTATGATGCAATCAGCGCAAAGCCAAATGCTATACCTATAAAATAACCTGCTGTATAACTACCGGCACTTTTGAATATCCTCCAGGCCTGTAAAAAAATTAACCCTGCAACTAGTAAAAATAGAATAGTAAATTCTAAATAGATGATACGATTAATAACTGCAATGATCAGCCATAGGGAATAAATAATTAATCGTGTTCTGTTCGTAATATTGAAGTGCAGGCTGATAATAAGTGCAGTCTCTGTTATTAGAAAAAAGAATAAAGCGGATAAGCAATAAAGCAATAAAACCAGCCAGCTAAGCCAATTAAGATTTAAAACATTGGTTACATCAAGATTAATTGTGGAATTAAGTATCAGTTCTGAAAATATTCGATCAAGTTGATAACCGACAACAATAACCAGAAACGACAATATAAAGAACATAAATGCTCCTGTATTTTTGTTGATCAACTTTTTGGAAAAGCGTATTTCGTTGCGATACTTAAATATAAATGCACCTATCCATACTAAAAAGATGGTATACATTAAGAATACTCCTATAGAAGGAAAGTAAGTTGTTGAATAGTATTTGGGATCATAAATTTTTAGGGTGTAATTCTCATAAAACTGTAAATGGCCAAAACCAAAATAACCCACAAGGGAGATAATTGCTGTTAAAAGAATAATAGCAGATTTTATATAGCCCTTTTCCGCGATCCATATACATGTATGATTTATTAATATAAAAAGCAGGAATATGGATAAAAACCACATCCAGAATTCAATGTGCGATGTAAGCGAATTACCTAAGCCACTTTTAAGTTTAACCGAGAATAGATACTGACCATCCGTATTACGAATATTATAGACGTTCTTATCATTAATGGACGCAATGTCCAGGTTATTATCCTTAATAAGGTCTTTAGAGAATATATTATTGAGATAATTATTTGTATAAGGATAATTAGCTTTAACAGGAATGTAACATATTACCGAAAAGTTGCCTCTGCTTTTTTTAATAGCCTGATACCATCCGTTATTATAAGCTATAAAGCTGCTTCCTTCCCGTATGGGTTTATCATCAGGGTAGTAAACCTCAATGGAGTTCCAAAAACTTACTTTATGATTCAGGAATGTTTGTAAAAAGATTTTACGGCCTTCTTCAAACTCTGGAATAAATGTTCTTCCCCATTCTTCGTTCTTATCAACGGTTTTTAGTGCCTGGAAATTAACGGGGCTATTTAAGAACTGGTTAATAAATCTTTCTTTTTTTCGCAGATTTCTTTCAAGGACTTTAGCCTCGGATATAAGTATATCTTTTTTATCAAAGGTGTAATGTATAGTTACCGCTGTTAAAGCAAATACTAAAGTGAGTAACAGGAGTAATAAACGAATCTTAAATCGTATAATCAAATCAGTAGGCTTTACACAAAACTAATATAAGGAATACATAGAATAAGCCTTTGATTTCTTAGTATCTAACTGAACACGGCACTCATTGTTTCAACACTGCGATCAACCTTTTTAACAAGTCCTTGTAATACATTTCCCGGACCAACTTCTGTAAAAGATGTCGCTCCGCCTTCCAGCATGTGCTGGACAATTTGAGTCCATTTAACAGCACCGGTAAGCTGCGCGATAAGATTATGTTTTATGCTTTCCGGATCTTTATAAGGTCTCGCATCTATATTCTGATAAATAGGGCAAAGAGGCTCATTGATCAAAACGGCTTCTATCGCATGCTGAAGTTCCGCACGGGCAGATTCCATTAATGGAGAATGAAAAGCACCGCCTACATTTAATTTTAACGCACGTTTGGCGCCTGCTTCAGTAAGCAGTTCACAAGCGCGGTCAACCCCGGCTACAGACCCTGAAATGACCAGCTGACCGGGACAATTATAATTTGCCGGAACTACCACATCAGATACCCGCTGACAAATATCTTCAACCGTAAAATCATCCAGGCCCAATATAGCTGCCATTGCAGATGGTTGCAATTCACAAGCTTTCTGCATGGCGTTAGCACGTGTTGCAACCAGACGTAACCCATCTTCAAATGTTAATGCCCCGGTAGATACCAACGCAGAAAACTCTCCTAATGAATGACCTGCTACCATATCCGGATTAAATTCACCATCTATTAATTTTGCTAAAATAGTTGAATGTAAAAAAATAGCAGGTTGTGTTACATTCGTTTGTTTCAGGTCTTCTTCTGTACCGGTAAACATAATATCGGTTATGCGGAAACCTAAAATTTCATTAGCCTGTTCAAATAAATCTTTCGCTTTCCCAGATTTCTCGTACAGATCTCTACCCATACCTACAAACTGAGCCCCCTGTCCGGGAAATAAAAATGCTTTCATATAAAAGGTAATAATTCGTTATGTGTTGGATGCATCATGCTGTAAGAGGTCAGTCTGACTTTATGGCTTCGGGTTAACTAATCTAAACTAGCAGTTATTAATCTTAAAAACTCAGCGCGGGTTCTATCATGAATAAATTCGCCAGTAAAGGCTGACGTGGTAGTAACTGAATTTTGTTTTTGAGCGCCACGCATAGACATGCATAAATGTTTGCATTCAATCACTACTGCTACGCCCGCAGGTTCTAACGTATCCTGTATACAATCCCTGATCTCATTGGTGAGTCTTTCCTGTACCTGTAGGCGGCGTGCAAATGCATCAACTACACGTGGTATTTTACTCAGGCCTACAATGTGCCCTTTTGGAATATAGGCTACATGTGCCTTACCGAAAAAAGGAAGCATATGGTGCTCACACATGGAATATACTTCAATGTCTTTTACCACAACCATCTGGCTGTAATCTTCCTTAAACATGGCACTACGTAAAATCTCCGCAGGCTTTAGATCATAACCATGGGTAAGATATTGCAGCGCTTTGGCCACGCGTTCCGGAGTTTTTAACAATCCTTCACGGTTAGGATCTTCACCCAAAGCTGAAAGTATTTCGCTGTAGTGACTTGCTATCTGCTCTATTTTTACAGGATTGTACTGATCTACTTTTACGTAGCCGTCCATTTCGTTGTCTTCTGACATGGAATTTTCTGAATGATCCATTCTGGTAATTTACTCTGCTATGTATTCTACAAAGTTGTTTTCAGTTTCAAATAATTTAATTGAATGCAATTTAACCTTAAATTCTTCTACATGGGGCTTTAATTGATTATATATTTCTACAGCCAGCACTTCAGTTGAAGCCATTTTATCCTTCATAAAATCTACATCCAGGTTGATGTTCTTATGATCCAGCTTATCAGTAACATACGTTCTGATAATTTTTTTCAATTCCTTTAAATCCATAACAAAACCCGTTTCCGGATTTATATCGCCTTTTACAGTAACAAATAACTCATAATTATGCCCATGCCAATTTGGATTTGAACACTTTCCAAAAGTCTCAAAATTTTGAGCATCGCTCCACTCTTTGTGAAATAGCTTATGAGCGGCATTAAAACGCTCGCGGCGTGTAATGTAGATCATGTATTTTAATTATTAAGCTGCAAATATACTTAAACAGAATTCATGCATTCAATTCAAATTCTGGGTATTGTGTTTACCTTTGTATCGTGAAAATTCTATTGGTATCGGCAACTGAAGCAGAAATTTTCCCAATTATTCAGCGGATCCATGGTGCGGGGATTAAAAATCATCAGCTGGAGGTTTTGATTACCGGAGTAGGAATGGTAGCGACTGCTTATTCTTTAGGAAAACACCTCGCTGTAACACAATATGATTTGGCTATTAATGCAGGTATCGCAGGCAGTTTCGACCGCACCTTACCATTAGGTGAAGTGGTTCAGGTTTCAGAAGATGTTTTTGCCGAAATGGGCGCTGAAGATGATGATGATTTTCTTCCGATAGATAAACTGGGATTTGGGGAAAGCCGGATGGTATCCTTGCCGACAAACTTTCAAACTGATCTTACAAAAGTAAAAGCGATCACAGTGAATCGGGTACATGGAAATGAAAATACCATTTATACTATCATGAACAGGTTTCATCCTCAGATAGAGAGTATGGAGGGAGCTGCATTTTTTTATAGCTGCAACCAGGCCGGTATACAATCTTTACAAATACGGAGTATATCTAACTACGTAGAGCGCCGTAACCGCGAAAACTGGAATATAGGTCTTGCCATTAAAAACCTGAATGACGAAATCTCTACCTGGCTGGAAGAACAATCATGAAACTTACTTTAGGATTTTCTCCCTGCCCGAATGATACATTTATTTTTGATGCCCTGATACATCAAAAAATTGATACGGAGGGGCTAACATTTGAAGTATCTTTTGATGATGTTGAAACGTTAAATCAAAAGGCATTACACCAGGAGCTGGATGTTACTAAATTAAGTTTTCATGCTTTTGCACATGTTTCAGATCAATACGTCTTGCTGGATTCGGGAAGCGCCCTGGGTTTTGGTGCAGGACCATTACTAATTTCGAAATCCGAAATCCGAAATCCGAAATCTGAAATCCCACATTTGAAGATCGGGATACCCGGTAAATTAACCACTGCTAACTTTTTGTTGAGTCTTGCATTCCCTGAAGCGAAAAACAAAGCAGAAATGGTTTTTTCTGAAATTGAAAGGGCTTTACTTAATGACGATATTGATCTGGGCCTGATTATTCATGAAAACCGTTTTACTTACCAGGATAAAGGCCTGAAAAAGATCATCGATCTGGGCGAATACTGGGAAGAGCAGACAGCTTCTCCCATTCCATTAGGAGGTATTATGATAAAGCGAAGTTTGCCTGAAGAAGTAAAGTTAACTGTAAACCATTTAATAAAAAAAAGCGTAAAGTATGCGTTTGAAAATCCAAAATCATCTTTGGAATTTATCCGCTCATACTCACAGGAAATGAGCGAAGAGGTAATGTATAAACATATTGAACTATATGTAAATAATTATTCGGTACACCTGGGCACAGCGGGCCGTAAAGCGGTGCAAATGCTTTTCGATAAAGGCGCGGAAGCAGGTGTTATTCCGCGGGCATCTAAAAATATTTTTTTAACTAAAGATACATGATTGTAATTACAGGAGCAGCAGGTTTTATTGGCAGTTGTTTAATCCATAAATTAAATGAAGAGCAATACTATGATCTTGTTTTAGTGGATGATTTTTCGGATCCGGAAAAAAATAAAAACTTTGAAGGAAAACGCTTTTCTGAAAAAGTGCACCGCGATAATTTTCATAAATGGCTGAAAGAAAACCAACTGCATGTCCAGATCATATTTCATATAGGTGCCCGTACTGATACTACAGAATTTAACCGAAGCATACTTAATGACCTTAACCTGGAATACAGTAAAGAAATATGGAATTGCTGTGTTGAGTTTGGCCTGCCGCTAATTTATGCATCATCGGCGGCTACTTATGGTTTAGGGGAGCATGGATATACCGATGACGAAACTAAAATACCCTTGTTAAAACCGCTTAACCCTTACGGAGATTCGAAAAACGACTTCGACATCTGGGCTTTAAAACAGGAACGCAAGCCTTATTTCTGGACGGGATTAAAATTTTTTAATGTTTATGGTCCGAATGAATATCATAAAGGAAGAATGGCTTCCGTTATCATGCACACCTTTAATCAAATCCGGGAAACCGGAAAGATGAAACTTTTCCGGTCGCATAATCCGGAATACCGTGACGGGGGGCAAATGCGTGACTTTGTATATGTGAAAGATGTTATCCATGTACTTTATTTCCTGATGCATCACCGCAAAGACTCCGGGATTTACAATTTAGGATCAGGTACAGCCAGAACATTTCTTGCTTTGGCAGAAAATACTTTTAAAGCACTAAATAAAGAACCGGATATCACTTTTATACCCACCCCGGAAGATATCCGCGATAAATACCAATACTTTACTGAAGCCAAAATGGATAAATTAAAATCTATCGGTTATACACAGCGTTTTTATACGCTTGAGGAAGGCATTAACGATTATGTGAAAAATTACCTGGTGACAGGTAACCATTTATAGATCCTCCCGCAGGTTGGTAATATTCTTAATACTTAATCTGGAGGAAATGAATGAGGCCAGAGAGGAAATAACCAGAACTGTAATAAACACCAGTACAAAGTCTGAAATCTTCAAATCTACGGGATAAGAATCTATTATCATATCAAACTGACCCATACTGATCACGCCATATTTTTGCTGAATCAGGGCGAAAATTAATCCTATAAACATCCCTGCAAAGCATCCTATCATTGATATCATCATACCTTCGGTAAAGAAAATATTCCTGATAAAGCTATTGTCAGCACCTAAACTGCTTAAAATTGCAATATCGCGCCGTTTATCAATAACCAGCATGGTTAATGAACCGATAATATTGAAAATAGCTATGATGAGTATAAATGTAAGGATCACAAAAATCGCCCATTTCTCAGAGTTTAAAATTTTATATAACAGCTCGTTTTGCTGAAACCTGTCTTTAACTATAAAATTTTTTCCTAAAGTTTTTGACAGCTCATTTTTTAATGACTTGAGGGAAACCCCGGGCTTTAAATTAATTTCAATACTTGAAGCTTTTAAAGGTTCATTAAGCAAATCGCGTGCAAATCCTATAGGCACAAGAACTATATCGTCATATTCCTGATGAACTTCCAATACACCAACGGGATGTATGGCCCTTACAATAAATTCATCAGCAGGATTACTTGCATTTTTAACTTTTTTATTAGGTGTAAATATTTGCAAATCTTCAAAATCGTCACTAACATTTACTGTCAGATATGCCTGTACCTGTGAACCTACAACCGCCAGATCTTCACCATTATGCTTTAATTTAAAAGATCCGTTTATAAGGGCCGAATCCAGGGCTCTATTCTTTGCAAAATCATCACTAACACCTTTAATAACACCTATATGCTGAGATTTTCCATATTTTATTAATACCTTTTCCTGTAATACCTCAGTGAAATTTTCGATACGTGCATCGCGCCTTAAATCTTTAAAATATGCAGTATTGGTTTCATAGGTTTTTCCTAAAGCGGGTTCAATTTTTAGCTCTGGCGTAAACGTATCATACATAGACAATACCAGTAATTCAAAACCATTAAAAACCGACAAAATAAGTATCAAGGCTGCACTCCCAACAAATACCCCGAGCATGGATATCCCTGAAATAAAATTAATAGCGTTGAGGGATTTCTTTGAGAATAAGTATCGTTTTGCTATATAAATAGAAGTATTCAAGGACTAATTGTTTAAAAAAGGATTGTTATTCTTTTCGTGCCCGATAGTAGTAGATGGTCCGTGGCCCGGATAGACCACACAGGTATCGGAGAGTAAAAATAATTTTTCTTTAATACTGCTGATTAACGTATCGTAATCACCTCCCGGTAAATCAGTACGCCCTATACTTTCATAAAATAAAACATCACCGCCAATCAGAAGATTATCGTCTTTACTTAAAAAACATAGATGAGCAGGAGAATGTCCGGGAGCAAATATTAACTCCAGACGGCTTTCACCAAACTGAACAAAACCCGAAGCGTGCAGGTACTTTTCAGGTAACGGTGAAACTTCATATCTCATACCCATTTGAGGAGCATAAGCAGGAACAGCGTTTAATACCGGAAGCTCTCCTTCATGGAATTGAGGAAACAAATTATATGTATCGCAAACAAACTTATTCCCCAGTACATGATCTATGTGACAATGGGTATTAAGAAGCAATACGGGGGTTAATTTATTTTCCTTTATAAAACCAATTACTAAATTTTGCTCAGCCGCGGTGTACATCCCAGGATCAATAATTACACATTCTTTTGTCTCATCAAATAAAATGTATGTATTTTCCTGGTAAGGATTGCATACAAAACGTTCAATTCGAATCATTTTCTTTAATATTTATGGTTTTCTCTTGTAAGACGGTAGATAAGTAAAGCTGCTCTTTGTATTAACACCGGAAATTCTTTCAAGTTAATTACTTCTCCAGGTTTATGTGCGCCTCCGCCTGATACGCCTAAGCCATCTATGCTATCTACATATTTTGCAATATAAGAAATGTCTCCTGCTCCACGTGATCCGGGATCCCCGGCTTTTGTTCCGCCAATTTTCATATCTTTTGAAATCAGGTCCAGATACTTAACCAGTTTATAATTACCTTCCGTAGGCTCCATGGCCGGAATACCATCTGAAAATGTAATAGTTGACTGAGTTCCATTTAAGCTTTTGGCAACAATTGCCTGCATTTTTTCCCTTGCTTTATCTTTTTGAGCATCTGAGATAAATCTCAGATCCCCTGATGCATAAGTTTCCGGAGATATAATGTTGCTTTTTCCTATTGCCTCAGATCGTTCACTCTGATCGTTAAATCTCACTTCAGTGCCACCACTAATAATGCCCGGATTAAAGGTTAGATATTTTTCTCCGCTAAGTTCTTCTCTGAATTGATTAAGCACTCTCGCGCTTTCATAAATTGCACCAAAACCTGCGCCCTCACTAAAAATACCAGCTGAGTGTCCTGTTTTTGCACTTGTTTTTAATGACCAGCCACCTATTCCACGTCTGGCTACTGCTACAGTATTTAAGCCCTCCGCCCCCTCAAAACCCAGAGCTATTTCACTTGTTTTAGCCCGGTCTATAAAATCTTTTCTTGAAACACTGCGGGGATGGCCGGCGCTTTCTTCATCACCGGTTAAATAAATTATTATCTGAGTATCTTTTAATAATCCCAATGAATTTAGTGCTTGTAATGCACTTATCGCCAAAACATTGCCGCCTTTCATATCGTTTACTCCCTGGCCTGTAGCTGTAGAAGCGTTCAATTTTGTATAGGGACTAAATTGCATATCCAGTTCAAATACAGTATCAAGGTGACCGATTAAAAATATTCGTTTACCCTTATTACCCTTTCTGGTAGCAACCAAATGACCCGCACGCTTTAGCGAATCGGGCAATTCTACCCATTCTGTCTGAAAACCCAACTGATCTAATTCCCGGCGATATATTGCCCCTACCTTTCTTACACCCTCAACATTGAGTGTGCCGCTATTAATATTTACCGATTCAATCAGCAGATCTTCCGAATTCTGCATATGTGAATTAATATAATTAATTATTTTTTTTTCATCGCGGTTAAGCTGAGCGTGCGAGAACTTTGCAGTAAGCACAAATACAACAAATAATAATTTTTTCATTTCTTTTGATTTTAATATTTAATAAAAGAGTGCTTCAATTAGTCCATTTAAATGATTTGATTAAAACATCAATGTCTTCTTTCAAAAATCCCAGTACAGGTTGTATGGAATCCAATCTGGGTTGTTCATGAAAATAAAGAGCTCCGCGGATATAGTTTTTAGTGCTGTCTGTTAAAAAAAATTGTATGGAAGATGCCGTATTACCGGCAATGGTGTAATAGGTTCCGTACACTTTTTTATCCGGATATGAAATGTATCTTTCGTCAATAGCTGTTGCTTTCACCGTGTGCTTAAAAGCAAATGTTCTTGCATCTTCAATGAGCTCATTAAAGACCTTACGAGAAGTAATCTGCTGATAACTTAAATGTATGCGGCCATTAAATTGTGGAAAAGAAACATCTATCCAGCACGGTTTAGCATCCCTGGAGCTATCAGGAAGAATTTTGCCGTACACCGGGTAATCAAAATTGTACGGACAATTATCGCTGTAAGATTGGTATTGCTTTTTTGGCAGGTTAATCTTAAAATAACCTCTGGGCTTAGGTGTATACTCATTCCCGCATGATGAAAGCAGAATAAACCCTCCAAGGATGAATAATGCTAAACTTGTTTTCATTTAACTATTCCAGATTTCCCACGATTTTTCTGCCTGGAGATGAAGCATCTCTAAACCATTTTTTGTTGCGCATCCTTTTTCTATACCTTTCTTTATAAATTCTGTTTCCGCAGGATTATAAACCAAATCATATAACAAATGCTTATTGGTTAAAAACTCATATGGAATTTGGGGAAATTCACTAATGTTTGGAAAAGTCCCTACGGGTGTAGTATTTATGATCAGTAACCGGTCTTTAATTATGCTTTCCGTTAAATGACTATAATCTAGTTGTTTACCCTTTGCTCTGCGGGAAACAAATTTAAAACTGATATCGAGCTTTTTAAGTACGTAAGCAACTGCACGTGATGCACCTCCGTCTCCTAGAATAAGCGCTTTTTGGTGATGACGTTTTAATAAAGGCTTTAAAGACATCTCAAATCCATAGGCATCTGTATTATATCCTTCAAGCCTGAGACGCATAGAAGTAAACTCCCCGGTAAAAAAAGATTCTACAGGATGGTGATTAAGTACTTTAATACAGTTTACTGCATCAATTTCCCGTGCAGCATCACTGAGCTTGTCCATATAAAACATGACTCCTATTTTGTGGGGGACAGTCACATTTAAGCCACATAGATCGGGATTGGCCCTAATCAGCTCAGGCAAATCACTAAGATTAGGCAGTGGAAATATCTTATACTTGTAATCTTCCAGGTTTTCCTTTTCAAACTTTTCAGTAAAGTATTTCTCTGAAAATGAATGAGTAACAGGATACCCGATCAAACCGAACTTTTTCATTAAATATATTGTTTTTACGGCAAGGCCTCCTCGGTGAAGGTATTAATTTAGCCTAATCACCCGTAAGCTGGGATTTATTCTTTATTTAAAAAATGATTAAATGTATCGCTTCTTAGTCCAAGGCGTAATGTTTCTACAGGGATAACTTCAGAAGGTGCAATATTTCCCAGGTTTACATTAGTGCCAATAAGCTTGATAAACCAAACCTGCTGCGCTTTTTGAGGGGCTTCCCAGATAATGGTCTCTTCAGGTATTTGGGTTAATATCTCGTCAACCAGACCTTCTCTAACCTCTCCGGAATCTCTGTAAATACCTACATTACCACCTTCACGTGCCTCTGCAATAACTTTCCATGCACCGGCCGCGATTTCTGCATTCATTAAGGCTATCCATTTATACGGAGCAAATATTTTAGTAACATCCTTTGACCCGACTTCAGATATAACAGTAACCTGCGTGCTTAGTTTTTTAATATAATCGCACTTCTCTTCATGGCTGATCTCAATAGACCCGTCTGATACTTCAGCATATTCCATCTGGTACTTGTCGAGTACTTTCCTGTAATCGTCAAACTGGTTCCTGACTATGAAAGCTTCGAATAATGTTCCACCAAAATATACAGGTATTCCTGCCTGGCGATAGATATTTAGCTTATCTTCTAAATTGGGAGTGACAAATGAAGTTGACCATCCTAATTTTACTATATCCGTATGAGATCCGGCAACTTCGATAAAATCTTCGGTCTCACGCATGCTTAATCCCTTATCCATAACCATGGTAAGACCATTTTGCCTGGGCTTACCGGTACGCTCGGGGATATTATTTAACGCATAATTCATATCCGCAAATGTCAAAAAAAAAAACAAAACTACAGTATTTCTGAAGTTTTGGTTCATTACGGTATTAAATCTAACGCGTATATCGGTTAATAATATCAATTATCACTTTATTTTCTTGTAGCTGAGGAAGATATTCAAAAAGAATATGGTGCTTTTCCGGATCTGAATTCAAAGCCGTTTCAAGAAAGCTAATAGCTTCATTATACTGTCCGTCTGCAAATAAGTAAGCTACCATACGATAATATAATTCTGCAGCTTCAGGATTGTTTTTTATGCCGTCTGAAATTATTTCTATGGCAATTTTCAGCTTATCCTGTTCAAATAATATCGATGAATAATCAAGCCACGCTTCTATATCTAACGGATTATACTCAACAACTTTTTCATATGCTTTTTCGGATTCTTCGAGATTGCCTAATTTATATTGCGCATCTGCTACAGCAAACCAGTAATCGGCACTTTTATCATCAATCTCCAACGCTTTACGATAAAAATGCAGCGATTCAAAATAGCGTTCCTCAAAATCAAGTGTAACTCCAATTCCAAACCAGGCATCAGCCAGCTCAGGATCCATTTTCACCGCTTTTTTATAGTATCCGCGGGCTTCATCCATCTGATCAAGCTTTTCGTAACATTCCCCAATTGCACAATAAGTATCCCCGCTTGGCGGCTCATACTCAAAGGTTTGCTTGTAAACTTCAATTGCTTCTGTAAAACGATCCAGGTGGACTAAGGAATTTCCTTTATTAAAATAGGCGGATGCAAAATTGTCTTTGATTAGTATAGCGTAGTCATAAGCATCTATAGCTTTTTCATGCAGCTCCATTTTATTGAATGAATTACCCAGATTATACCATGCGGCATAAGAATAAGGTTCATTATCTATATATTGCTCATAAAACTGAATGCTTTCTTCCTGTTTATCAAGCACATCATAACAAAATGCAAGCTCATATAAGGCATCCTGATTCTCCATATTTTGCTCAAGGCAAAGCTTTAGATAATGAACTGCGCGTTCATAGTCAACCATTGATTGATGCACATAAGCCATGTGCAGTAATATATCGTCTTTAACTTCTGCCAGCTCTAAGGCTTTTTTATAGCTTTCCAGAGCCTCTTCATGCCGCTCCAATGCTTCATAAACATTACCCCGGATAATATAAATATCGGCCTCTGAGGGCTCAAGGGTTTCAGCTTTATTCAACGAGTTAAAGGCATGATCAAATTGGCTTGTAGCTACATATAGCTGAGCTTGTTTAATGTGAAATATAGCTGCAAATGGATGTTGGGTTACCGCATAATCAATAACCTGCAAAGCTTTAATCGGATCATTTTTTTCTATATAAAAGTCAATTATATTTTCAAATGCGTGCGCATCAAAAAAGTACTGATCCTGGTTACGGATCATTTCTTCATATCGTTCTACCGAAAATTTGGGATCCTCGGAAAAGTTATATTCATCATCTTCTTCCATTCTATAGAGTTAAGAACTTGGTTAATCCCATCAACAAGTAGTAATTGCCAAAAACCCTGCCATCTTTAAACAGTACAAAATAGTTTGAAAATGTGCAAGAGTTCATAAAATTTATCAACAACCTAACATTGAAAGGTTTAATGCATTGATAGTTAATATATAATGTATCCATTGTGGTTATTCTTTACTGTTGAAGTGGCTCATGGAAATACTTATCTTTGTAAAAAACATACATTTATATGCGTTCAAATATTCAATCTGTATTAAGCCAACTCCATATAAACGAAATAAATGATGCCTGGAGTACAGGCCTGATTTCCGGTAGTTCCCCAAATGCGGTCATCCAGCCTATTGTTAGCCCGGTGGATGGGGCAAAAATTGCCTCTGTGAAATTTGCTGATAAGCAAAACTATGATCAATTAATTTTAAAAGCACGGGAAGCCTTCATTTCATGGAGAATGGTTCCTTCTCCGAAACGTGGTGAAGTTGTACGTCAGATTGGAGAGGCTCTTCGAATCAACAAAGAGAGTCTGGGACAATTAGTGTCTTATGAAATGGGGAAAAGTTTGCAAGAAGGATACGGTGAGGTACAGGAGATGATTGATATCTGTGATTTTGCCGTAGGATTATCGCGCCAATTATATGGTTTAACCATGCACTCGGAACGCCCTCTGCATCGGATGTATGAGCAGTGGCACCCACTTGGTATAGTGGGAATTATTTCAGCATTTAATTTTCCGGTAGCTGTTTGGAGCTGGAATGCAGCACTGGCCTGGGTATGCGGTAATGTTTGTATATGGAAACCATCAGAAAAGACGCCTTTAACTGCAATTGCCTGCCAAAATATAATTCAACAGGTTTTAAAAGATAATGATGTGCCTGAAGGGGTATCATGCCTGATTATTGGTGATCGTCATATTGGCGAGTTAATGAGCAACGATAAGCGAGTTCCTCTTATATCTGCTACAGGCTCTACCAAAATGGGGAAAGCTGTTGGTGGAGCGGTAGGAGCCAGACTTGGCCGCAGTTTATTGGAACTTGGAGGCAATAACGCAATCATTATAACTAAAGATGCGGATCTGGATATGTCATTAATAGGATGTGTATTTGGAGCTGTTGGAACTGCGGGTCAGCGATGCACCTCAACCCGCAGATTAATTATTCATGAAGCCATCTATGATGTATTTAAAGAAAAATTAATTAAGGCTTATGGTCATGTAAAAATAGGTGATCCGCTTGAGGAGAAAAATCATGTGGGACCTTTAATTGATAAAGAGGCCGTAATTGCTTACCTCCAATCAATTGAAAAATGTAAGGCGCAGGGAGGAAATTTTGTTGTTGAAGGTGGAGTACTTGAAGGCCAAGGGTTTGAGTCTGGTTGCTATGTGAAACCATGTATTGCAGAAGTGGAAAACCATTTTGAAATCGTTCAACATGAAACGTTTGCACCGATTTTATACCTTATTAAATATAAATCATTAAATGAGGCAATTGCTTTACAAAATGGTGTCCCGCAAGGATTATCTTCTGCCATTATGACATTAAGCATGCGCGATGCGGAATTGTTTTTATCTCAAGCGGGTTCAGATTGTGGAATAGCGAATGTAAACATCGGAACTTCGGGAGCAGAGATAGGTGGTGCATTTGGGGGTGAAAAAGAAACCGGCGGTGGCCGGGAATCAGGTTCTGATGCCTGGAAAGTGTATATGCGCAGGCAAACCAACACGATTAATTACTCTGATAAATTACCTTTAGCGCAGGGAATAAAGTTCGATTTATAAAAAATACACTTTTTATTTTTAAAAGCCGTTATTGATAATTATGACGAGAGTAACGCACCTATTACTTTTTTTTTTATACACTTCAACTTCCTTTGGCGCGATATCCATCCCCGAATGGAATATGTTAGTTGAAAGAACTGCTTCAGACACAACCAAAACCATATCAAAGGTTCCAACACTTCAGGAGAAGTTTAAAATTAAAGCCGCAGAATCAATAACCCTGCAAAACTATCTTAGTGATCTTTTTTTTAAGGAGCAGCTAAATAAAAATTCAGATATCCTGCGTGTTTTTCCAAATGCTGTTTTTAAAAATGGTAAAGCGGATGTTAATTCATTAAACACCTACAACAATTCATTACTCGCAAGCCAAAAACTTGGAGATAAAAAAAAGGAATCTGATATTCTTAGAGCGTACGGTAATTTTCACGCATTAAGTGGTGAATTGGATAAATCTATAAATTACTATAAGCAGGCGTTGTTAATAACAGAACAATTAAATGATAAGGCTGAAATTATAAAAACCAATTACAGATTAGGAGCAATATCTAAATACAAAGGAAACTATGCGGAGGCAATCTATTTTTACGAGTGTGCAATTCTTAATGCTACCAGTATAAAGAGCACTCCCATAATTCCCATGGCATATTTGGAGATCGCTAAAAT
Organism: Sphingobacteriaceae bacterium; assembly: GCA_035575925.1. Classification (GTDB taxonomy): domain Bacteria; phylum Bacteroidota; class Bacteroidia; order Sphingobacteriales; family Sphingobacteriaceae; genus DASWTL01. The sequence goes on along the minus strand of DATLXK010000068.1, from coordinate 7,358 downwards.
AAAAACCCTGCAGATTAAAAACGGCGAGGCCGAAACACTTATCCTTAGAAAAGCTTTGCCGTTGTTTACACGTATAGGAGATAAAATGGGGCGAATTAATAGTTTTCAAGCGCTGGGGAATGTGTATCACAGGCAAAACCGTTATTCAGAAGCCAAATGGTTTTATATTCAAGCGAATACACTTGCAAGAAAATTAGATGATAAAAACAATATTATCTCCTCTTTAATCAGCCTGGCAAAAGTGAAGTTTGCTATTGGCCATTACCCCCTGGCTTTAAAAGACTATCAGGAGGCAGATCTGATTGCATCAAAGAATAAGAATATCGGAAAATTAGTTGAGGTTAAAAGCGGACTCAGCGATCTTTACTACAAAATGGGCAATATAAAAGCCGCAGGCAAGGAAATAGACGAGTATACCAAATTTAAAAACGCAATTTTAAAGCCAGTAAACCAACCTTTGGCTATAAAGAAAGTGACATAAAAATTTATTTGAAAATAAATAATACTATTTTTCAATCAAAGGTGTTATAAAAACCACGCAGCAAATTAAACTGTTTCTCTCTACTTAATTTAAATGGATCTTAAATCATTCAAAGAAATGCTCAAAAATATATATCTGATCTTATTTATCGCAGCAACATTAGCTTGTAAAGCTGACATCCGCGTTTCAGCTAAAGTAGGTACAACAGATCTTAAGCCGGACCAAAAGCAATCATTAGTTGCTAAAGAAATTGTTACGATGATTGAGACCCATCATTTCAAAAAGGTTTTAATTAATGATTCACTTTCATCAGTCATATTTGACAAATATCTTGAAAGCCTGGACGGAGGTCATAACTACCTGTTAAAATCTGATATTAAAGATTTTGAAAAATACCGTAAAACGCTTGATGATGATTTACGTGAAGGAGATCTTAGTGCACCCTTTTACATGTATAATGTGTTTCAAAAGAGATACGATGAACGCATTAAATATTCTTTAAACGCTTTAAATAGTCCGTTTAATTTTGCCCAAAATGAGACCTACATATATAACCGGGCAAAACTTCCCTGGCTTGCCTCTTCCAGCGAAGCTGATGAACTGTGGCGAAAACGGATTAAGTACGAGTTGGTTAATTTAAAAATTGCCGGTACTGATCCTGTTAAAAACATTCAAACCCTGAAACAGCGGTATGAGAATTTACTATCGCAATCTGGCAAGGTAAATAATCAGGATGTATTCCAGCGTATAATGAATTCATTTACAGAAGCTATTGATCCGCATACAAATTATTTTAATCCTACCAATGCTCAAAGCTTCAATGAGCAAATGTCTAAAAACTTTGAAGGTATAGGAGCGGGTTTAGTGCCGGAAAATGAAATAGTAAAGGTCTCCGCCATTATTACTGGAGGGCCGGCATTCCGGGCAAAAACATTAAAAGTAGATGATAGGATTATTGGTGTAGCCCAGGGTAAAAACGGTGAGTTTGAAGACATTATTGGCTGGCGCATTGATGCTGCCGTAGCCAAAATTAAAGGCCCCAAAGGAACTGTGGTTCGTTTAAAAATTATCCCTGCTGGGCAGGAACTTTCATCACAGCCAAAAATTGTGGAGCTGGTAAGAGATAAAGTTGTTCTTCAGGACCAATTAGCGAAAAGAACTATCAAAACGGTTACTTCAGGAGATCGCACTTATAAAATAGGTGTAATCGAAATCCCGGATTTTTATTTGGATTTTAAAGCCTATCAGGCAAATGATCCTAATTATCAGAGCACAACAAGGGATGTTAGAAGGTTATTAGACACCCTGAAGCAGGAGAAAGTGGATGGAGTTGTTATAGATTTGCGCCAGAACGGTGGCGGTTCATTAATTGAAGCCATAGAACTAACAGGTTTGTTTATAAAAAATGGCCCGGTTGTTCAGGTTAAAGACACTCGTGGACGTATTGAGATTAACAGCGATGACAATCCTGCGATTGCCTGGGACGGCCCTTTTGGTGTAATAATTGATCGTTTCAGTGCCTCAGCTTCAGAAATTTTTGCAGGCGCTATTCAGGATTATGGCCGGGGCATTATTATGGGTACACAAACTTATGGTAAGGGTACGGTTCAATCAGCTATCAGTTTAGACAGGGTTATCAAGCCTTTACAGAATATGATAGATAAAATTACTAACAAAGAAGGGGAGGTTACATCAGCTGCAAAAGGATATGGGCAAATTAACCTTACTATCGGCAAATTTTATCGTGTTAATGGTAGCAGCACTCAGCATAAAGGGGTAATGCCTGATATTGAGTTTCCTATGGTATTTCCTGCTGATAAATATGGCGAAAGTTCCGAACCTGCAGCATTACCTTGGGATATAATAAAGGCCAGTAGCTTCAAGTCTGTGGCAGACCTGTCTTCAATAAAACAACAATTAATACCATTACATACCAAACGTATGATGGCTTCTCCGGAATATAAATACCTTTTAGAGGATATTGAGCAATATAAAAAGCGTGAGAATGAAACTTCGGTTCCACTTAATGAGGTTCAGCTTAAAAATGAACGTGCAGAGCAGGAAACAAAAACCCTTGCCCGTGAGAATCAACGCAGAACTTTAGCAGGGTTAGCCGCTTTAAAGAAAGGCGAAGCCAAGCCTAAAAGTGATGTAGACTTTATTCAGGATGAAAGTCTGCAGGTGATGGCCGATTTCATCAAGCTTGGAAAAAGCAGCCAGCTTACATTCAAATTTTAGGAAAACCCCGGCAAAAGCCGGGGCTTTTTTTCACTATGCTCCTTGTAAATTCCTTGGACTTAACTCTCTATTTTCAAAGCATAAATTATATATTCTACGGTATTAAATCCCCATTAAAAACCATTGATAATGTTACCCGTTGATTAAGTATGCGTAAGCCGCTACTTGAATTTAATGACTGCGGAATCTATTGTGCTTCAGGCGATTTTTATATTGATCCCTGGAAACCAGTGAAATATGCCGTAATCACTCATGCCCACTCTGATCATGCCCGCTGGGGGCATCAACATTACCTGGCGCATACGTTATCTCTGGAAGTCATGAAACATCGCCTGGGCGATATAGACATCCAAACTATAGGTTACAATGAAACGATTATGCTCAATGGAGTAGAAATATCATTTCATCCCGCCGGGCATATTATTGGTTCGGCTCAAATCCGGGTTGAATATAAAGGTGAGGTGTGGGTAGTATCAGGCGATTATAAATTAGAAAATGATGGATTATCAACCCCTTTTGAATCCATTAAATGTCACTCTTTTATTTCAGAATGTACATTTGGAATGCCTGTGTATACATGGGAATCTCAAAATGAAATATTTGAAAACATTAACCGATGGTGGTCACAAAACATTTCTGAAGGGAAGACCACTGTTCTAGCGGGTTATTCGTTAGGCAAAGCTCAACGGATTATGCATAATCTTGATAATTCTTTAGGCGATATTTATACTCACGGAGCTATTGAAAATACAAATGAAGCCTTGAGGAGAAACAATGTGGCTCTTCCTGACACAACCCGAATTGTTGCTGATACTAATAAAGATAAAGTGCGTAAGGGAATTATTATTTGCCCTCCATCAGCTATCGGCACTCCCTGGATTCGAAAATTTCAGCCGTTTAGTTTTGGATATTGTTCGGGATGGATGGCATTACGCGGGGCAAAAAAAAGAATGGCGGCAGACCCCGGTTTTGTAATTTCAGATCATGCGGATTGGAACGGACTGATCAGTGCAATCAAAGCCACAGAATGCGAGTCGGTTTATCTTACTCATGGCTATACTGCATCTTTTGCACGTTACTTATCGGGCATAGGATTTGATGCCCATGAAGCAAAAACATTGTACGGTGGCGATGAGGCTGATGAACAGGATGAACTTCCTGTGGAGCTTGTTAATGAAGAAGGCGAAGTAATAGTAAATCAACCGGAAAGTTCTATAGAGGGAGATGAAAATCTATGAAAGAATTCGCCCGGCTATTTACAGAATTGGATGAAACCAATAAAACCAACGAAAAGGTCAGGGTTTTAAAAGAGTATTTCCTACGTGTATCAGATGAAGACAAAATACATACTCTGGCGTTATTTACCGGACGAAAGCCCCGCAGACAGATTAACTCAACTCTGGTAAAATTATATGCCATGGAGCTTGCGGGTATTCCAATTTGGTTATTTGAAGAAAGTTATCAGGTGGTTGGCGACCTGGGGGAAACTATCGCTTTATTACTTCCAAATGCTACCGGAGTTCAGGATAAGCCGCTTTCTGAATGGATGGCTGAGATCAATAATTTAAATGATTTATCTGAACAGGAACGGAAAGAATGGCTGGTGAGCTCATGGAATTCAATGGAATTGCAGGAGCGTTTTGTGCTTAATAAAATTCTTGGTGGCAGTTTCCGAATTGGTGTTTCCCAAAGCTTGATTGTAAAAGCATTAGCAGAACTTTCCGGACTGGAACACGCTGTAATCACTCATCGTATAATGGGAAATTGGGATCCGAAAACCTTCAGTTACCATCAACTAACTCAGCCGGAAGATGGGTCAGATGATGCCTCACGACCTTACCCATTCTATCTGGCCTATGCCATACAAGAAACATCAGATAAGGTCAAGTCAGCAGTAGAAATTGAAACCGCTTTAGGCGACTCAGCTTTATGGCAGGCCGAATGGAAATGGGACGGCATTAGGGCACAGGTTATTCATAGAAATGGTCAGCTGTTTATATGGTCACGGGGGGAAGACCTTGCAACCGATAAATTTCCTGAATTACATCCATTCCTGCTCGATTTACCATCGGGAACGGTTCTTGATGGCGAAGCTATTTGTTTTGCAGATAATTACCCCTTGCCGTTTAATATTCTCCAAACCCGCATCGGCAGAAAGAATCTCACAAAAAAAATACTGACTGATAGTCCTATGGCTTTTATCGCGTATGACTGTCTGGAGTATAACGGAGAAGATATCAGGCATCTGAAGCTGTTTGAACGAAGAAAAGTTTTAGAGAAGTTATATCAGTATAATTTGTTTAAAGATATTTTTCGGTTATCTGCCATTGTAAATTTTAAAAGTTGGGATGAACTATACGCCCTTCGTGAAAAATCAAGAGAAAATTGCGCTGAAGGGTTTATGCTGAAAAGGCTGGATTCACCCTATTTAACAGGACGCAAACGAGGCGATTGGTGGAAATGGAAAGTAGACCCTTTGTCTGTTGACGCAGTAATGATCTATGCTCAGAAAGGGCACGGGCGGCGGGCAGATCTGTATACAGATTATACCTTTGCAGTTTGGGATGGGGATAAGCTGGTGGCCTTTGCAAAAGCATACTCTGGGTTAACCGATAACGAGATTAAACAGGTAGATTATTTTGTTAAGCGTAATACATTAGAAAAGTTCGGCCCGGTTCGTACGGTGAAACCCGAGTTGGTTTTTGAGATAGGTTTTGAAGGAATAAATCGCTCTGCACGCCATAAATCAGGTGTTGCATTACGTTTTCCAAGGATATTAAGATGGCGCCATGATAAAAAAATTGAAGAAGCAGATACATTAGATACGTTAAAGCAGCTGCTATAGCCAATGGTAGGACGACCGTTCCTAAGACGACCAACCGACCAAAATTTAAACATAAACGCAAGGACAAACCATTTTAACAGCTCCAAGGCATAGAAACAATATCACAACGGACAACGAGTAAGTCGACACTCATTGCCGACCCTATGTTTTTTATTTTTCCAGCCGCACTTTTAAAAATAATTTTGTGCCTGCTTACATTGGCACATTTGATTTTGCCCCACCAAACAAAGCCGACCTTCGGCAAAACCCTAAGAGGCATTTTTTAGCCACCGCACCGACTTAATAATATAAATTAGCGAACTAATAAATAAAGAGAATTCTAATGTCAGAAGACCAAAAAAAACAATTAGAACAACAACTTTGGAATATAGCCAATACACTTAGAGGAAAAATGAATGCGGACGAGTTTCGTGACTATATTTTGGGCTTTATTTTCTATAAATACCTTGCCGAGAAAATGGAAATTTATGCCAACACCATTTTGAAATCCGACGGCATCAAATACAAAACCATAAAGGAAAATACAAAGCAAGGCAAAGAATACATTGAAGCCATCAAAGAGGAATCTTTAGAAAAACTGGGCTACTTCCTAAAACCTTCTGAACTGTTTAGTGAAGTTGCCAAACGTGGCAACAGCGATGTGGAAGGCGAAAACAATTTTATTCTCGGAGATCTGCAAAAAATCCTGAATAACATTCAGCTCTCTACAATGGGAACGGATAGCGAAGAGGATTTTGACCACCTTTTTGAGGATATGGATTTGAACAGCACCAAGCTGGGCAAAACTCCCGAAGCAAGAAATGAAATTATTGCAAAGGTGCTTTCGCACCTCGATAAAATTGATTTTAAACTGGAGCAAACCGAACTCGATGTATTGGGTGATGCTTACGAATACCTGATAGGGCAGTTTGCCAGTGGTGCAGGCAAAAAAGCAGGGGAGTTTTACACACCACAAGAAGTAAGTAAAGTATTAGCAAAAATTGTAACCACAGGAAAAAGCAAACTCAAATCGGTTTATGACCCTACCTGTGGTTCGGGATCGCTGTTGTTGCGTGTGTCAAAGGAAGTAAAGGAGGTAAGCAACTTCTACGGACAAGAAATGAACCGTACCACCTACAACCTTGCCCGAATGAATATGATTTTGCACGGTGTGCATTATCGAAAATTCAACATCAAGCAAGAAGATACATTGGAGCATCCGCAACATTTGGACAAGCAATTTGAAGCGATTGTAGCCAATCCACCATTTTCCGCTGAATGGAGTGCCAACCCGTTGTTTACAAGTGATGATAGGTTTAGTCAATACGGAAAATTAGCACCAAAAAGCAAGGCTGATTTTGCTTTTGTACAACATATGATTTATCATTTGGCAGAAAATGGAACGATGGCAATTGTATTGCCTCACGGTGCTTTGTTTAGAAGCGGTGCAGAACAACACATTCGTAAATACTTAATTGAAGATAGAAATTATCTAGATACTGTTATTGGTTTGCCAGCCAACTTGTTTTATGGCACGCCAATACCAACTTGCATTATGGTTTTCAAAAAGTGTAAAGAAAATCCGAATGATGTTTTGTTTATTAATGCAGCGGAACATTTTGAACGTGGTACTCAAAATACGTTGCGTCAAAAAGACATTGACAGAATTGTTACTAACCTGAGTTCGATTTAAAACAGGGCAATTTGTATTGAGGAATCAGTATCATATTTGATGGCCGGTTTTTTAGGAAAGAAGCTGTATGCAATCAATCCGGAAAGTAGATTGGTGATAAAGTTTCCCATTGATCGGTGTCT
>DATLXK010000067.1:0-72798 GCA_035575925.1 Sphingobacteriaceae bacterium | reverse complement strand
TAGCAATGGTGTTAAAATCAAAAGTGTTAGAGGCACCGCTGGTAACAGCCAGGTCAAGTACTTCAGAGATTTTTACTGCAAATGTTCCGGTAGGAGCAGCAGTACCCAGCTGGGCATTTGCATCAGAAAAGATAAATGATGTGATGATGAAAGAGGCGGCGAAAATTACTTTTTTCATGGTTCTAATTTTTTTGTTTAAGATTTGGGTTAAAAGAGAGCGTTAACTTAAAATCTTATATACAAACATATATCCAATAGCTGTGCCAGTTAGCAAAAAGAGTAACAGAGTGGCGTATAGGCTAATTAAAGTAAGTGGAAAGACACGAATTGGGGAATGTAACACGTTTTTGGGGAAATACTGGGGAATGAAATCCCTATTATCTTAGACCTTTAAAAGACAGGAAGTTTAGAGGTATGGCATCGTTGATGTTTTTGTGCTATTTTTACGGTTTAGCAATACATGATGTATACTCCAAATTCTTCCCGATACCAGTCCATGAAATACCGGCGATGCGGCCGAAGCGGAATTAAACTTCCGGCTATTTCCCTTGGCTTATGGCATAACTTCGGTCATATTGACGATTCTGAGAATGGCAGAAAGATATTACGTATGGCATTTGATGCTGGCGTAACTCACTTTGACCTGGCTAACAACTATGGTCCGCCTCCCGGCTCTGCGGAAGAAAATTTTGGGAGGATCTTTTTTGATGATTTTAGATCTTATCGGGATGAGATCATACTATCTACTAAAGCGGGATATTATATGTGGCAAGGTCCATACGGTGAATGGGGATCTAAAAAGTATCTGGTATCCAGCCTGGATCAAAGCTTAAAAAGGATGAAAATTGAGTATGTAGATATATTCTATCATCACAGGCCCGATCCGGACACTCCGCTAGAGGAAACCATGGGAGCCCTTGATTTATTGGTTAAACAAGGCAAGGCGTTATATGCCGGGATTTCAAATTATGAACCCGAAGAAGCTGCAAAAGCTATAAAAATATTACGTGAACTTGGTACACCATGTCTTATACACCAGCCTAAATATTCTATGTTTGAGCGGTGGGTAGAAGATGGTCTCTTAAGTGTATTAGAAGATGAAGGAGTGGGTTGTATTCCTTTTTCGCCATTGGCACAGGGCCTGTTAACAGATAAATATCTAAAGGGAATACCGTCTGATTCAAGAGCTGCTAAACCATCTGGTTTTTTAAAAGAGACCCAGATAACTCCTGAAATAATTAAACAAATAGGGTTATTAAATACTATAGCGGAAAATCGTAATCAAACCTTAGCACAAATGGCACTTGCGTGGCTTTTAAAAGATCCCAGAATTACTTCTGTGCTTATAGGTGCAAGCAGGCCTGAGCAGTTACAAGACTCTTTAAAATGTTTGGATAATACTGACTTCAGTACAGAAGAATTGACTCAAATTGAGGATATCCTGAAGGTTTCTTAAAGCGTTCTTTATATCTTACCGATCATTATAAATCGATAGTTCTGAAAGTTAGGTTAATCCTGGGCCTGGTTATTAGCTTTGTTGGTGGAAGCCTGTGTAACCAATTAGTTTGGGTGGTGCCCTTCATTACCAACAAACTACCGTGTTCTAAAATTAATGAAATAGTTTCTTTGGTTTCCCTGTGCTTAAAAAAAAATTTGCGTTCTGCGCCAAAGCTCATGGAGCCGATTGCTCCATTTTTCTTCAAATCTTTTTCATTATCGCTATGCCAGGCCATTCCCTCATCGCCATTATGATATAAATTAAGCAAGCAGGAATTAAATGTTTCCCCGGTTTTGCTTTCAGTGATTGATTTTAATTCTAATAATTCTTTTGTCCACGGTAATGCACGTTTACTGGTGTTGGAATAAGTGTATTCATAATCACTATCGCCATACCAGGCCACTTTTCGTTTGGTAATTAACAATTTTCCATATATAAAAGCCTGGTCATTTTTCCATTCAATAGTATTCAGCAAGCATTCAAAATACTGATTTGCTTCTTGGTCGTTCAAAACGTTTCCATAATAATTTACCGTTCCATCTTTGGATAATAAATTCTTAGATTCGTCTATTTTGTTGGTGAATAAATTCATTGTTGATATGCATTTCTCATGCAATTTCCACAAAATCGAAAATTAGTTTTAATAGTTTCATTCTTTGAATTAAAGAACCCTGTTTTCCCGTTTACCGGATTACATTCGTGAGCTTTATTTAATTTACTATTCTGAATGCATTTTAGCGCCTTCCCAGCCAATCATCACTGTTTTTCGCGTATTGCCCCACATATAACCACCAAATACTCCGGTAGATTGAATAACACGATGACAGGGAATTAAGAAAGCAACCGGATTGCTACCGATGGCCGTTCCTATTGCCCTTGAAGCACTTGGATTTTTGATTTTATTTGCAACAGCTCCATAAGTTGTAAGTTGCCCCATTGGGATTTTTAAAAGTGCTTCCCAGACCTTTAATTGAAAAGCAGTGCCTTTTAAGTGCAATTTTATTTGGCTCAGTTCTGACCAGTCACGAGTGAAAATATAAAGGGCATTTTGTTGAGCCAGATCAAGTATTTGTTTAAAATGAGCATTTGGAAAATGGTTTTGCAGGGTTAGAAAGCCTATTGACTCGTCATCCGCAAATGCCATATAACAAATTCCTTTTATGGTCGATGCCACAATAATGTTTCCAAAAGGGCTTTCAGCAAAACTGTAATTAATACCCAGGTCTTTTCCTCCATTTTTGTATTCGGCAGGCGTCATGCTTTCTATACTGATAAACAAATCGTGAAGTCGCCCTGTGCCTGAAAGGCCTGTTTCGCAGGCCGTTTCAAAAAGTGTTGCCTGATTTTCTTTTAATAAAGTCTTGGCATGTTCTAAGGTGGTGTATTGCAAAAATTTCTTTGGAATTGTGCCTGCCCATTCGCTAAAAAGCCGTTGAAAATGAAATGGACTTAAATGAACTTTCTCTGCAACTTCATCAAGACTGGGTTGTTCTTTAAAGTTTATTTTGAGATAATCTATTGCATCTGCAATGCGCTTGTAATTTATGTTTTGTTGTTCAGTCATTTAGTTCCAAATTTTATAAAACAAAGGTCGAAAGAAATTTGCCGTCATAAAATCCGAAACTTGCTATGTTTAGTTTATTTAATCGGAATGTCCCAATAAATAATCTTCAATTGTTTTAAGATATAGCAGATGCATTTTAAAGAATTAGTTCCTACCTATTATAACAGGAGTATTTTACCATTTCCCATAATATTATCTTGGTATTGGGTGAAAGTGCGATCTCTTTTTGGGCCTTTATAGTTTCATATTGTAATTGTTTATCACTTAACCCGGTAGATAATATTTGCTGGTAATCTGCAATACCCTGCGCCTCTACGCGCTTACGCTCAGCTTCCTGCCTTATAATTAAAAACATATGAATCGTTTTATTGCCTTCTAAAGGTATAGAATTATATAGGAGATTAAGGTGTAAGTCTATTTTTTATCTGAGTTTACTTCCTGGAATATTCCTTTCATTAACCTTATTCAAAATGCATTAATATACCTGGAAGGCTACGTATTTATATAAGTATGAAAAAAATAATTTGCAACATGTGGTTTGAAGTATTGTTATATTGTAACATATATTGTTATCAATGAAAAACAAAACCATCATACTTGTTACAACTACACTGCTGGCTTGTATAGCCTTGTTTGGCCAGGCTCAAACTACAGGTAAAAAATATGTGATGGTAATCCATGGCGGAGCCGGAAATATATTAAAGAAAAATATGACGGCGGTTAAAGAAGCCGCATATACACAGGCATTAACCCTGGCACTTCAAAAGGGCTACGAGCAGATTATGTCGGGAAAAACCAGCGTAGATGCAATACAGGCAGCTATAATAATTTTGGAGGATTCCCCATTATTTAATGCAGGAAAAGGTGCCGTGTTTACTCATGAAGGCCGCAATGAGTTGGATGCAGCTATTATGTATGGAAGTACGCTAGCAGCAGGAGCTGTCGCCGGCGTCACCATAGTGAAAAATCCGATCAGTGCCGCGAGATTGGTGATGGAAAAATCGGGTCATGTGATGCTGGCTGGATCCGGAGCGGATAAATTTGCTGCTGCGGCCGGATTGGAGATTGTTGACCCCAGTTACTTCTGGACGAAAGAAAGCTGGGACTCATTTCAGGGTGTGCTGAAGGCTGATTCTGTTAAACAAGCGCAAGGAAACATGAAGTCGATGAATAGGGGAGCGGTCAACAACGATTCAAAATTCGGTACTGTTGGTGCGGTTGCTCTGGATAAGGCCGGAAACCTGGCCGCAGGAACTTCGACAGGCGGAATGACGAATAAAAAATTCGGACGAATAGGAGACGCCCCTATAATTGGAGCAGGAACTTATGCTAACAATAAAACCGCAGCAATATCATGTACCGGCTGGGGAGAATTTTATATCAGAAGTGTGGCAGCGTATGATGTTTCTGCATTAATGGAATATAGTCGCATGAAGGTGGCAGCGGCATCAAAAACGGTTCTGGGGAAAATACAAAAACTTGGGGGTACCGGCGGTTTAATTGCACTTGATAAAAATGGAAATGTCGCAACGCCTTTTAACACTTCCGGAATGTACAGGGGGATGATTAGTGAGGATGGGAAAGTTGAAGTTTATATGTATAAATAATAAAATAACAGTCACACTTACCGAAAATGTTCGCTTTAACAGATTAGCCTGCAAGCCCACATTAGCAACAATAACTTATAATCATGCCAACCGGGTTAAAGCGCTTTACAGAAGCTCAGGAAAATACATACCGGCGTGCTTATATGGAAATTAGTAATGGAAAAAAGGAAAGTCACTGGATGTGGTATATATTCCCTCAGATAGCCGGTTTAGGCAGCAGTGAAACAGCAAAGCGATATGCTATCAGGGATTTAGAAGAAGCACGACTGTATTTAGAACATGTTATTTTGGGAGAAAGACTGATTGACATATCGAAACTTTTATTAGAAGATAAAGAAAGATCAGCCTACGAAATAATGGGAAGTCCTGATGATTTAAAGCTAAGATCATGTATGACCTTATTTAGTTGCGTAAAAGCTGCTCATCCGGTTTTTCAGGAAGTACTTGATAAATACTTTCAGGGAATAAAAGATGACAGAACGCTTAAAATTTTGCTTTAATCATAACCCAATTCGTGAAGCCCTTAAAAAAACTGAAAGGTCGGATTCCTGATTCTTTCCATGCACAAGTGTTCTTCACATGGATAAAAATTTATAAATCCCTGAAGGTAGTACCCAGTGCAAGGGCAATAAATCCGAGAAGAAGTAATATATAATTGTGTTCTTTTAAAACTGCTACATCAGCATAATGGCCGATTATGCCTAACAGGCCTAATATCAGGCCAATAATCCAGGTAATTTGTTTAGGTGCTGAAGGTGTTTTCATAAAATGGTTATTAATTGTAAGGTTTGGGAAGTAAATATATTCTTTTAAACTGAAAGTTGGTATGTTCTCTCCTTTAGAGCCTTAAAAAATTGCCATTAAAATAATTTTCATAATAGGTTAATTTAAATATTTACAACGATAAATAGTCTCACATCCTTTATGCCGACACGGTTTGCAGCTACCCGAAGGGCGGGCCTTTTACCACAAAACTTGATTTGAAAAGCTAAACTTCCATTAACCACAAAACTGTCTTTGGAACACGAAACCCCGCATTTTGGGTAGCTGCTGTTGGCAGCTGTGGTTTTCTGTCAGTTCGTTGTGTTTTGTATTGTCTGTTATGAATTTACTAATTATTTATGCTTTTTATAAAATCTGATATGTCTTGATAATCCCAAGTTAATTCTTTGTACTTGTCTTTATGATGTAGATTAAAAAACCTTTTACTATACTCCTCACTCGAAATTCCATATAGTTTTTCTTTGGGAAAAGTTTTATATGGTTGTCCGTTATTATCAGGCGGAAGAAATCTTATTAATTTTTCTGTAAGGCTTTTTGATTTTTGGTAATTTCCTATTTCATTATAAAATTCAGCTAAATCATTAATTCTTCTTAATGCGCGAAAATAAAATTCGTTTTTATTAAAAATATAGTCTGTTGTAATGAAACTACCAACTTCTATTTCTTCAAAACTATTATATTCGGATAAAAGAAGTTTTTTGTAATAGCTTTCTAACTGCTTTTCCTCCTTAAGAAATTTTAGCAGTTCAACCTTCTCTCTCTCCAAACAATCTGGCGTTTGGTTACTATGACAATGATCAGGCTTTACCATATTAATATATTTTAAAGCTTGCCTTGCATTTTCTTCCGTAAGTTTTTCTTCTACATGATAATAATATTCTGCAATGGAAATATAAATGTCGTCATCTAGTTCAGAGTTACTAAAGGAAGCATTATTTTTCAGTGCAGATAAATAATCCTCCAACGCTTTGTCAGGCTCGTCTGAATAATAATACAATCTGCCTCTAAGCATTTTGAATTCAGCAATGTTATGATGGTCAATTACGACATTGTTGTTAATCAATTTATTTAAGTCGTCAAATAATTCAGTTGAGTTTTTGAAAGAAGATAGCTGGCCTCTTAGATCTCCGCCTTTTTTATAGAAATCAAAATATGTGTTATTGAAACCACTTACACCAATACGTTCCCAAATCAATTCATAATTATTGGGGTCTGCTTTCAATTTTTCAGTCAATTCTGCAAAACGCCTTTTTGTGTATCCATAGTAACCCGGCTGGGCGGCTAAGTTTAATGAAATGAATAAAAAGCATATTATAAGTTTCATTATCAGTCAAAATTTGTTTGCTCGTGTTTTAATGTGTTGTGGTCGTTTTACCATTGCTGCTAACTCTTAAATATACGTAACTCCCGTTATTTTACGCGTACATTTTACACTGTTAGTTAAGTATTTGATAAATAGTAAATTACCTATGCATTTTCATTGCCATTTAGACTTACGAAGTTTTTAAACTTCGTAAGTCTGCCCACTTACTGAGCGCTGAGCTTAAGTTTGCGGGAACAAGTAACTTTAGCCTTTAACCTTTGCCTTCACCCTTCAACTTCTTTAGCAGATTCTTCCACCTTTTTCTTTAATGCTTCTTTATAGTCCCGTTTTGGCGCAAGTCTTAGTGCTATGGACTTAAGCAAGGGCTGACTTGTGTTTCATAGAATAAAAGATTAATATATTTAGGAATGAGTACCAAATACAAATTCTTAAACCCGGATGGTAAATATTTTGTGTCATTTGCAGTGCAAGAGATTATGTGGATATTAGGGACGCGTTAAAAGTTGATATTTGAGTTAACTTAACCAGGTCACAAGTCATCTGCGCTCAAAGCAACCGCACAAGACTTGCGCCAAATAGGGGTTTTTTTAGTCGTTATGGTTTGCCAAGTTTGTTCTGAAATATTCGATTATTTTGTTCTTAAAATCGATTTCACGGTTTTCAATATCTTCTTTTACCCATTCGTTTTTATGATAATTTGCTAACTCCACAACAGTAGCAATACTTGAAATTTTATATCTTTCTTTTTTTATTCCAAAGTAACCATTTCCTGCTTGTATGTTTAATTTCTTCTCAAAAACTGTTTTGTTTCCGAATTTGTCTAAATATAAATCTGCATCAGTTTTTGTCCAACCATTGTAATTTGTGTCTTGCCATTTTTTAGGAAAAATATGTTCAATGTCAAAACTGTATGGTATAAACTCTTTTTGATTGGGATTTTGATAAGCAAATAACAACAACAAAGCTCTTGAAATTCTTGAAGAAGAATGTCCTTCAATTTGCTGACTTAATAGTTCTTCATTCAATGTAAATTTATATTGCAATTCATTGTTTGTATTAAGTGAAATACAAGAATTGTAAATATCATCTTTGATGGCATTTACTGAGGGTTTGTCAATAAACTTAACAAATAAAAATGCTATTAATTTTTGCAACATATTTTCTAAGTCTACCTCAAAAGTGTTACTGTCTTTATTTTTCATAAAGAAAACACTTGTTGCATATTTCCAAAATTCATTTGGGTAACAACTTAAACAATGCAAATGAGCATTTGCCTTGTTTGAAAATGAATATGTGTAATCGATGTCTGGCTCAATATCATTATTTATGTAACGCCAAAAGTAGGCTAAGTCCATAATTTCTGCTATTAGATTTTCGTCCTTCAAGCGTTCATATTTATTTTCAGCATAGAATTTCCTTAAACCAACTTCCTTTGTTTTATCATTTTTTCTTGCTCTTAAAATGTGAGTATAATAACGAAAAACATCGTCAATTGTTAAAAATCCTTGTTTACAAATTTGAGTTAGTTCCTTCCAAGTTTCTGTAAACTCTTTTCTCTTTTCTTCTGAATTGCAACTGCGATAAATCTGTGCTTTGAAAATATCAGAGTCAGCTAATGGCATTCCTCTGTCGTTAAGTGTTGAAAAAATGGTCAATGCAGTATCCTGTGCATCACATTCAATTGGCAGAATAATACATTTTTGTAAGATAGTTACACAAAGTTCTTTCCATTGCATTGGATTTAATGTTGCATATTCATCACATTTTTCTTTGAAAAACTTATAGTTTTTTGAGTAATTATCAGTTCTGTCTTCTACTATAATTCCTGTCTCTAAAATTTTATGAAAGGTTTCATTATCTTCCTCTGTTGCAACTTCGGAAACAATATGAATTTTTGTTTTGTCAGTAACTTTCTGTGAAATTGGATTTATGTCCCAAATACAAGGTGCAAGTTGATTTTTCAAACCAACTACATCTTCATCTTCAACCATATCGTCAAGTTTCTTAAAAAACGACCTTAACAATAACATAAATGAAGTAATACGTTGTTGTCCGTCAATTATTTCTTGATTTTTGTCGTCATTGACATAGGAAACAATAGTACCTAAAAAATAATCTGCACCGTTTTTTGCGTCTGTTTGCGCAAAGTTTTCAATGTCGTTCCAAAGAGTTTCGCATTTTTCAATATTCCATTTGTAAGGTCTTTGATAGTCAGGAATTACAAATTTTCTATTTTGCATTTCACTGAATAATTTTCCAACTGTCTTTTTACTTACGTGTAAATCTGCCATATTTTATTAGTTCTTTTTTTGTCGGTTTAAGGTTGTTGTGTCGGTTCGGTACGCTTGCCACTAACTCTTAAATATACGCAACTCCTATTATTTTACGCGTAAATTTTACAGTGTTAGTTAAGTCTGCCCACTTACTGAGCGCTGAGCTTAAGTTTGCGGGAACAAGTAACCTTAGCCTTTATCCTTTTAACTATTGCCTTCACCCTTCCACTTCTTTAGCAGATTCTTCGATCTTTTTCTTTAATGCTTCTTTATAGTCCATCAGTTTCTCAGCTATCTTCTGATCAGATGTTCCAAGGATCTGGGCGGCTAACAACCCGGCATTTTTAGCGGCATTCAGCGCAACAGTTGCCACTGGAATTCCATTTGGCATTTGCAGAATAGATAAAATTGAATCCCACCCGTCCAGGGAGTTTGATGATTTAACAGGAACCCCGATAACCGGTAAATGAGTAATAGAGGCAACCATTCCGGGAAGATGAGCGGCACCGCCTGCACCTGCAATAATTACCTTTAAGCCCCGGTTGGCAGCTGTTTTGGCATAATCGAACATCCGTTCAGGCGTGCGATGGGCGGATACCACCGTAATTTCATATTCTATATCAAATTCTTTCAGAATATCAGCAGCATCCTGCATAATATTCAGATCTGATTTGCTTCCCATGATTATTCCTACCCTGATAGTTGACTGGCTCATCGATTAAATTTTAACTTTTATGGTTTTTTGTACTTCCCTGGCCTTTGCAATTGCATTTTCACGATTGTCATCAATAATGGTTACATGCCCCATTTTCCGGAAAGGTTTGGTAAAGCTTTTTCCATAGAGATGAACATATACCCCGTCTAATTTTAAAATAGCTTCTAATCCTTCGTATTCTGCTAATCCTTCATAGCCGGGCTCGCCCAGCAAATTGATCATCACGGCATTGCTTATAGATTTTGTATCCCCCAGCGGAAGGTTAAAAATTGCCTTTAAGTGCTGCGCAAATTGCGAAGTGTAATTTCCTTCTATGGTATGATGTCCGCTGTTATGCGGCCTTGGAGCTACTTCATTTACTAATATTTCGCCGCTTTTAGTCAAAAACATTTCTACTGCCAGCACCCCGATTATTTTCAGGTTATCAGCCACTTTAATGGCAAGCGCTTCCGCCCGTTGTAAAATTTCAAAATCAAGCGTAGAAGGAGATATCAGGTATTCTACCAAGTTTACATCCGGATTAAACTCCATCTCGGCACATGGAAAAGCTTTAATTTCCCCCTTTTCATTCCGGGCTACAATAACGGCAAGTTCTATCTCAAAATCTATCCACTGCTCAATTAAGCTGGGATCGGTAAAAGCTTTGGCAAAATCTTCCTCTGTTGTGATCTTACAAACTCCGCGTCCATCATAACCATTTTTACGTAATTTCTGGATGTATGGCAAAGGAATGGATGATTGCTTTAAGGCTTCCGGCGAAGTAATTAATTGAAACGGGGCACTAGGGATGTTATTTTGTTTAAAAAACTCCTTTTGTAGGCCCTTGTCTTGTATTAAACGTATAACCCGGGCCTGAGGATAAACCAAAACTCCTTCATCTTCTAGTTTTTGAAGTGCATCAACATTTACTTTTTCAATTTCTATGGTGATAAGGTCTGCCGTTTTACCAAAATTATATACCGTTTCATAGTCGGTTAGTGAACCTAATGTAAACTGATCGCAAATATTTTTGCAGGGGGCGTTATCGTCCGGATCTAGTACATAGGTAGTTACATTCAGATTTATGGCTTCCTGAATGAGCATACGGCCTAGCTGGCCACCGCCTAAAATCCCTAATTTTAAATCTCCGTAAAATGCTTTCATACGGTTATGAACTGGTTAATAAACTTTCTTCCCCAATTTTTTTCTGAAGCTCCAGTATGGCACCAATTAGCGCCTCGGGCCTTGGCGGACAACCCTGTACATAAATATCAACGGGAATAATGCGATCTACACCTTTAACTACGTGATAGCCATGCTCCCAGTATGGCCCGCCGCAATTTGAGCAGGAACCCATGGAGATAACATATTTTGGCTCCGGCATTTGCTCATACAATCTTTTAATGCGTTCGGCCATTTTAAAAGTAACCGTTCCGGCAATAATGATCACGTCCGATTGCCTGGGTGAGGGTCTTGGAAATACACCAAACCGATCCAGATCGTAAGTAGATGCATAGGATCCCATCATTTCAATAGCGCAGCATGCAATTCCAAAACCCATGGGCCATAAAGACGACATTCTTGCCCAGTTGAACAGGTCATCCAGCTTGGTAACTATTATTCCCCCATTTTCAGGCTGCTTATCTAAACTCATACTTTAGGCTTTCTGAAAGTGGGTTTAAAGGTGGATTTAGGAGCTTCCATTGTTGGTTTTACATCTGTAACCGGAACAGTTAAATTACTCTCCATCGAAAAAGGCCTGATTTTATATTGTTCTTCATTGATCTTATCATATAACGTCATCGGAATATTGGTTCCTGCATCCGGTATTTTAATATTTGGCCTTACCCATTCCAAGTCGCCTTTTCTCCATACATATACTAATCCCAGTATCAGTATTCCAACGAAAATAAACATTTCGGTTAAAGTTAGCCAACCCCATCTGGGATCGGCATTTATCAGAACCTCCTGGGAAAAAATGGTAGCCCACGGAAAAATAAATACCAGCTCTACATCAAACAATAAAAAGACCAGCGCAATTACATAAAAGCGCGAATTAAACTGGATCCATGAATTACCTGTAGGATCTTCACCACACTCATACGATAACAATTTTTCAGGGTTTGGCTTTCTTGGGGCAACGATACGCGATATCAGAAGTGTTAGTGATACCAACATGATTCCCATAATCATGAACAGGAATATTTTACCGAATTCAGATAACTGAGAAACAGTTTCCATTGAACAAAACTATAAAAAATTTGGGGTTAGATGATGATTATTATATCATTAATGATCATTTTGCGGGTAAGAAAATAAATGTGTTCTACCTTTACTTTTTGAATGATAAATCCAGACGCTATAATAATTGGGGGAGGTGCCTGCGGATTAATGTGTGCTGTTCAGGCCGGATTTTTAGGTAAAAAAGTATTGATCCTGGAAAAAAATGCGCAACCCGGGGCCAAAATCCTGATTTCTGGTGGGGGACGATGTAATTACACCAATCTCTATTCATCCCACCAGAATTTTATTTCTCAAAATGAACATTTCAGCAAATCGGCATTTTCACAATGGTCGGTGGATGATACGATCAGTTTTTTTGAAGCGTATGGAATATCTGGAAAGGAAAAAACGTTAGGGCAGTTATTTCCTGTGAGTGACAGAGCTAAAGATGTTGTTAACGTTTTTACAGGTCTGTGCAGAGATTTGGGACAGGAGATCAGGTGTAATGCTGAAGTCATCTCTGTAAGCAAGGAGGATGAACAATTTGTAGTTAACTATAACAACAACGGTAAAGTTCATCAAATCAGCGCACCCCAATTAGTAGTTGCTTCAGGGGGATTGCCCATACAAAAAATGGGTGCGTCAGATCTGGGTATAAAAATAGCCAGGCAATTCGGAATAAAAATTATTGAAACAGCTCCTGCACTGGTCCCGCTTACCATCACCGGAAAAGATACTGAATGGTATACGCAGTTATCAGGTAATACTGTTTTTTCCCGGGTATTTAATGAACGTATCAGTTTTGAAGAAAATATTCTGTTTACTCATTGGGGATTAAGTGGTCCGGCTATCCTACAGATCTCGTCTTATTGGAACCCGGGAGAATATATCATAATTGATCTTCTTCCAAATCAGTCTATTAGCGGTATAATTGAAAAAGAACGTAGTATAAATGGGAAAAAGCAACTGCTTAATTTATTTGCTGGAATTTACACCCGGAAATTTGCGGAGGCTTTAAGCAAATATCTTCCGGTTAATAAAAATCTGGCATCTCTTTCTAAAGCTGAAATGGAATTAATTGAAACGTTTATACACTCCTTTAAAGTTAAACCTGCCGGAAATAAAGGATACGATAAGGCAGAAGTTATGCGGGGCGGTGTGGATACCGGAGAGTTATCCTCTAAAACCCTGGAAAGTAAAAAAGTATCCGGACTATTTTTCGGAGGCGAATGTGTGGATGTAACCGGTTGGCTTGGCGGTTATAATTTTCAGTGGGCGTGGGCAAGCGGATTTGTAATTGCCCAAAATATCTGATTGAAACATAGTTGCTTATAGATTGTTTAGTATTTTAATACCATTAAGTTAAAGATTGGCGAAAT
The DNA here is from genome assembly GCA_035575925.1 of Sphingobacteriaceae bacterium. Classification (GTDB taxonomy): domain Bacteria; phylum Bacteroidota; class Bacteroidia; order Sphingobacteriales; family Sphingobacteriaceae; genus DASWTL01. Next base: position 59,453 of record DATLXK010000067.1, on the reverse strand, counting down.
CACCATAGCTATAATAAAACTTTAAAATTTGCTTTATGAAACATAAATACCTTTTATTATTAATACCGTTTCTTTCATTTTCATGCACTGTTTTAGATCAGACTGCAGACCGACCCGTTTTAGGCGGCATCAAGTGGACATTATCAGCTATTGAAGGAAAAATGTATAATCTGGGTGATAAAACAACTATTGAGTTTGATATCAAAGAACATACTGCCAAAGGGAAAGCGGCCTGCAATGGCTTTTCAGCTGATTATGAACCATTAACAGATAGCCGCATAAGCTTCGTCAATGTAACGTCAACAAAAATGTTCTGTGATGGTCTTATGGATATTGAACAGGATATAATGACACATTTACGCAAAATTAAGCGCTATGAAATTAAGGCAGATAAACTCTATCTGTATGGAGAAGCAAACCTGCTCTTAACGTTTAAAAGATAATTAAAACCGGAACTAAACAGTCCTCGGTTTTGTTTTAATCACAAACAGGAGTAGTAAAAATATGTGTTTCAGTGTTTAATGAGCCGAAACTAAAATTTTCACCCCGGCCTGTCTGCCACCAAAATTTATTTCGAATTTTTTCTAAGTTTCCAACTTCATTCATAGTATTGGCATCATACAACCGGCCATTTACCATTACATATTTAATCTTTTCAGAATTACGAATATCTTCCAAAGGATTTTCATCAAGCACAATGAGATCGGCTAACTTACCTGCCTGTAACGAACCTAATTCTTTACTCATTCCAAGATATTCTGCACCATTTAGTGTAGCACTTCGTATCGCTTCTAAAGGTGCCATTCCCCCCTGGGCGAGCATCCAAAGTTCCCAATGTGCACCAAGGCCCTGAATTTGTCCATGAGCTCCCAGATTTACTTTTGTCCCGCCATCGGCAAGCTGTTTTGCTGCTTTTGATACTTCAATATGTCCGTAGTCGCCAAACTCAGATGTGGTTCTTCTCCTCGAACGTTCATCAATAATATGCCGGGGAGTAAAGGTTAATAGGCGTTCATTCTCCCACACGTTGGTACGATCATACCAAAAATTCTCACCCGACTGTGAGCCATAACTTACAATGAGGGTGGGAGTATAGGCGGTTTTACTCCTGTTCCATATCGATTTCACATCCTTATAAAGAGGAACAACGGGTACGTTATGCTCAATACCGGTATGTCCGTCAATAATCATACTCATGTTTGCAAAAAGAGTCGATCCCCCTTCAGGGACAACCAACATCTGCAGTTCCCTGGCAGCCTGGAGTACCTGCTGGCGCTGGTCGCGCCGGGGCTGATTATATGATTTAACAGAAAACGCGCCTACAGCTTTCATTCTGCGTAAATGGGAGCGGGCATCATCTATACTGTTTATAACCGCCTTGAAATCCCCATCAGCACCATACAAAATTGTTCCGGTAGAGTAAACCCGCGGACCAACCATTCGTCCCGATTTAAGCATTTCTGATTGACTGAATACCATTTCAGTATTACTGGATGGATCATGAGCTGTGGTTACCCCGTAAGCAAGGTTAGTATAGTAGCTCCAATCTTGCTGTGGAGAGATCCCGTCCGGGCTGGGACGAAGATGTGCGTGTACATCAATTATACCTGGCATAATGGTTTTACCATCTGCTGCTATAATTTTTGCTTCAGGAGGGATCGTAACCGATGATGCTGATCCAATAGAAACAATTTTATTTTTATCAATCAGGATGGTGCCGTTTTCAATAACCTCATCTCCATTCATGGTGATGATCCTGGCCCCGGTAAAAGCAATTTTCCCTGAAGGAATGTCGCTTAATAATTTAAAGCCAATATTAATACCCACACTATCGGCAACAGGGAGTTTATTAGGAGATCCGTCCAGAAAGGTGAATGCATTTTTAACTTCGCGGCTAAAGTATTGCGGACCTAAGTTCCAGTTAAGTTTTTGTCCGTCCCTGCTCCAATGTAAATAGTTGCCGGCATCACGAGTAACCCGTGTTAATGGTAGTGATTTGTTGGTTGAGGATAATTCCTGACCATTTCCTGTCGTGATTAACGGAGTTATATAGGCATTAAACAACTCTGTAAAGGCAAGCCATTTACCATCCGGACTTGGGATAAAAACATTTGCATAGGTTGAAGTATAATGTGTACGCAGGTTTCCCCCATTCAGATCAATGCTCTTAAATGCCTTCTTACCACCTTCATTTCCCTGGAAAAATATCCGGGTATCATCAGTATTGAAACTGGGTCGGATACCTGTTTTAGATATTAGCTGAGGTATTCCACCAACAGAAGATATAGTATAAACACCGGGATTTTTTCCATAAGCATATCCCAAAACATCATTCCCTGAACCTTTTCTAAATACAATCTTATCTCCTTTATTGGAAAACCTGGGAGAGTAATAAAACCCTTTTTCGGAAATTAGTTTTGTTATTTTTCCGGATTTAAGTTCCAGTTTATTGATAGTGCCCTTATTTTCATCACTCCAGCTTACATAAATCAACACTTTTCCGTCCGGACTAAACTCAGGTTCAAATTCAAAATCTGCACCTGTTGTAGCACGAACTTGTTGTCCGTTGGGAAGGTCTTTTAAATAAATATATCCCGCAGCATTATAGGCAACTCTCTTTCCATCGGGCGATGTAGTGGTATGCCGAAGCATTTTAACATCAAATTCATCCTGAAATGTTTTTTGATCGAAATGCAATGCATCCACTATATTTTGCTGCACATTTACTTCAAATGGAATTTCTGTTACATTTAATGAAGAGACATCTAACTTTCTTATCTTACCCTTAGCATAAAAAATAAGGCTTTTATTGTCTGGTGTCCACGTAAAATTGGGGTATAAACCAAATATAGCCCATGCCTCCTGCTGATCCCGCGAAAGGTCGTCATAAACAGGCCATTCTTCGCCTGTTTCCAGGTCCTGGATAAATAATACCGATTTTAACCTAACCCGTTTAACAAAAGCCATCTGTTTTCCATCCGGAGAAATTTGCGGCCGTACCGCACCTCCCTGCCCTCCGGCAACCGTTTCAAAATCACCTGTTTCCCGGTTAAGTTTTCGGATATTGTATATTTCGCCGTTTGGGTTCTTGTTGTATTGAAACAGTGGGCCAGGACTTACATCCTCACTAAAATAAATATATTTCCCATCGGGAGAGACTTCCGGTTCACCGGCATCCTGCTGATCGTTTTTACGTTTGGTTAACTGCACACCTTCGCCACCGGAAATATGATACAGCCACATTTCGCCGGCTCCTAATGAACGGCTGCTTGTAAAGTGTTTTCTTGCAATAAGGTATTGATTGTCAGGTGTCCAGACTGCGTTATTTAATAGTCTGAAAGTTTCTTTTGTAACAGCTCTTTTATTGGTGCCGTCAACGTTCATCAACCAAATGTTATCACCACCTTCCTTATCACTCGTAAAAGATATGTGTTTTCCGTTTGGACTGTACCTGGGCTGGACCTCATATGCCATGCCGCCGGCAAGAAGAGTGGCCTGCCCACCTGAAACAGGAATTTTATAGATATCACCCAATAAGTCGAATATGATATCTTTTCCGTCAGGGCTAATATCAAGATTCATCCATGTGCCTTCATTTGTGGTAAAACGGATGCTTTTTGACGGTGCTGAGGTTTTTTCAACATTCCATTTAGCTGCTTGCTGAGCCTGGATTTGAGTATATAGAATAAACGTAAATACAGCACATATAATCCTCTTCATTAACCTATAATATTAAGCTGCAATTTAGCATTATTTCATAGATTTGAGAGCAACTTTATGAGCATATACAGCGTTCTTAAACAGTATTGGGGATATTCTGCCTTCAGGCCGCCGCAAGAAGATATCATCAGATCAGTACTTGAAGGAAACGATACGCTGGCACTTATGCCTACAGGTGGTGGTAAATCGGTATGTTTCCAGGTGCCGGCATTGCTCAATCCCGGAATATGTATCGTTATTTCACCATTAATCGCGCTGATGAAAGATCAGGTTGAAAACCTTAAATCCCGTGGCATTTCAGCGATTGCTATAATTTCAGGAATGGGAAAACGGGAGATCGATATCCTGCTTGATAATTGTATTTACGGGGAGATTAAATTTCTTTACCTGTCGCCAGAAAGACTGCTTTCTGATCTGGTGCGTGAGCGGATCAGGTACATGAACGTTAATCTGATAGCAGTAGACGAAGCCCATTGCATTTCCCAATGGGGATATGACTTCAGACCGCCTTACCTCCATGTGGCAGATATAAGGGAGCTGCATCCAAACGTACCTGTTCTGGCGCTAACCGCAACTGCAACTGATAAGGTTGCTATAGATATACAGGAAAAACTAAAGTTTAAAAAAAACAATATTTTTACTAAGTCCTTTGAACGAAAAAACCTGAGCTATGTAGTTTTTGATGAAGAAAATAAGATCAGAAAACTGCTCACAGTAATAAAAAAAGTAAAAGGAACCGGTATTGTGTATGTCAGGAATAGGAGAGAAACCCAGGAAGTAGCCCGCTTGTTAATTCGGGAAAATATTTCTGCTGATTTTTATCATGCCGGTTTGGATACTCCCTTACGGATGAAAAAGCAGCATGCGTGGAAAACGGGGGCCATACGTATTATAGTTGCAACGAATGCTTTTGGTATGGGGATAGATAAGCCTGATGTGCGGCTTGTGATCCACATGGATCTTCCTGAAAGCCTTGAAGCATACTACCAGGAGGCGGGACGCGCCGGAAGAGATGAAAAAAAGGCTTATGCAGTTCTGCTTTATAACCAGGCGGATATTTTATTCATAAAAAAAAAATTAGAACAAAGCTATCCATCTGTTGAAGAGATTAAACAAGTGTACCACTATTTAGGCAACTATTATCAGCTTGCCTATGGTGCGGGAGAAGGGCTGTCATTGCCATTTGATGTGGCCGAATTTTGCAGTCGGTTTAAACTGAACGCAATTAAAACATTAAATGCATTAAAGTTTTTGGAGCGGGATGAATATGTAGCATTGAGTGAGACGGTTTTTTTACCGTCACGGGTTAAAATGCTGATCGATAACGAAGATATCTATCGTTTCCAGGTCGAGCATCAGCAATATGATGCATTTATAAAAACCATATTACGCTCTTACGGAGGAATATTTGATCATTTTATTCCTGTAAAAGAATTCGACCTGGCAAAAAGATTAGCCATTAGTCGGGAAGATGTGGAACAAATTTTAAATAAACTTCAGGATTTGGAACTGTTAAGTTACCTTAAGCAAACAGACAAACCCCAACTTCAGTTTTTAAAGGCACGTGAAAATACATCCCATGTAGTGATTAACGGTAGTTACCTCCGGGAGCGTTATGCCATTCAAAAAATCCAGGTAAACTCTGTAATTTCTTATGCTACTCAAAGTATATGCAGAAATAGTCAAATTCTGAAGTATTTCAATCAACCAGCAACCGGAGAATGCGGGGTGTGCGATGTTTGTCTTGAAAAAAAGAGGGAAAATTTAAAGGAAACCATTGTTTGGCAGATTACAAATGATTTAGTAGCGGTTTTAAATGGTACACCCTTATCATTGGATGCTCTTGTTAATAAACTACCGAATGGTTCAGAAAAGGAAAAAATAGAAGTAATTCGCGAACTGTTAGATGCCGGAAAGATTAAAACTGATGGGGCAGTTTATTACATTTGATATTCAAACCCTTAATCAAACATATAAAATGAAATATCTTGCTTTTTTTAGTACCTCAATAATTGGTTTGGCTATGCTGATGGGGTGCAGTTCCGGAAGTTGTGTGAACGGCTCAGGAAACCAGGTTTCGCAGGTTCGCAGTGTGGATCAGTTCTCTTCAATTGATGTAGGGGGATCGGTTAAGCTTATCGTGAAGCAGGGGCCGGTACAACAGCTTCGCATTATTGCCGACGATAATATACAAAAGGGAATTACTACCAGTGTACGGAGCAATCAGCTCATTATAAAGATGGAAGATAATTTTTGCGAAACAGGGCTCATCACCATATATGCAACTACCAGAAACCTGGATGGAATAGAGGCCTCTGGTGCTGTAGAAGTAATAGGTGAAGGCAGGATTAACTCTACCAATTTTAACCTTGACCTGAGCGGATCATCAAATGTGAGATTGGATATTAGCTGCGGGGAGTTGAACACAGAAACCAGTGGTTCATCAAAAGTCACTCTTAAAGGGCAAGCCGGAGCCCATGATATAAAAATGAGCGGTTCTGCTGAATTGGATGCCTTTGAATTCATAGTGGGGAAATACAATATCAACACATCCGGTGCCAGTGAACTAAATGTCAATGCCTTGAATGAACTAAATGTAAAATCCAGTGGCTCAAGTCGGTTAACTTATCGAGGAAACCCCACACGTGTAACCAACGATAATTCCGGCTCATCAAGCATTAAACGGATTAATTAAGAAGCTTTTAATTGGGCAGAATTATCACTGCTGTGACCCTTAATTACTATTTTGCGTTTGCCGCTTTTTATCTACATTAGTTGTATATGGAAGGTAAAAACAATAAAAGTCTTATCAGGTCGTGGGCCATGTTCGACTGGGCAAATTCTGCATATAACCTGGTTATTACCTCTACTATTTTCCCTGCTTACTATACCATAATTACCACTACAAAGGAGCATGGGGATAAGGTTTCATTTTTTGGACTCCAGTTTATAAATACTGCGCTTTCAAATTATGCGCTCTCTGCAGCATATTTAATCATGGCCGTCTTGCTCCCTGTTCTATCATCCCGGGCAGATTATAGAGGCAATAAAAAAACCTACATGAAAATATTTACCTACATGGGAGGTATTGCCTGTATGGGGTTGTTCTTTTTTAAATTGGAGACCCTTGAGATAGGGATCATTTGCTTTACCATCGCAGCAATGGGTTACATTGGCGGTGTAATGTTTAATAATTCATACCTGCCCGAAATTGCCACACCCGATCAGCAGGACAGGGTGAGCGCAAAAGGGTTTGCATACGGATATGTTGGCAGCGTTATTTTGCAAATCATTTGTTTTGTATTTGTATTAAATGATCAATGGTTTGATGATAAATCATTTCCCGCCCGTTTATCTTTTTTACTCGTTGGTTTATGGTGGATAGGGTTTGCCCAGATTCCTTTCCATAAATTGCCAGAGGGAAGTCAGAATCCTGATAAAGTTAATAAGCGGCCTGCAAGTAACGGCTTCCATGAGCTTCAGAAAGTGTGGCGCCAGTTAAGTGAGAATAAAATCCTGAAACGGTTTTTACTGGCATTTTTCTTTTATTCTATGGGAGTGCAAACTATCATGCTGGTAGCGGCTAACTTTGGTGAAAAGATACTCCATCTGGGAACAGCAAAGCTGATCGGGATCATTTTAATTATTCAAATTGTGGCCATATTAGGAGCCTTTGTCATGTCATATTTTGCAAATAAAAAAGGAAATATCCCGGTGCTCATCGGGGTGCTTTTTGTTTGGATAGGAGTATGTATCTCGGCATATTATATTACTAATGAATATCAGTTTTATGCGCTTGCAGCCATAGTGGGACTGGTTATGGGTGGTATTCAATCCCTTTCAAGGTCTACCTATTCCAAATTTATGCCCCAAAATACTCCGGATACTGCATCCTACTTTAGTTTTTATGATGTAACTGAAAAGCTGGCGGTCGTTATAGGTTTATTCACCTTCGCATTTATCGAAGAACTTACAGGCAATATGCGAAATTCAGCGGTTTCTCTCACTGTGTTTTTCATTATCGGGATGCTGGTGCTGGTTTCCATTGTGTATGTTAGGAACTCAAAGCCTGAATTTCAGCCGGAATAGATAAATTTGCGTGCTTAGCTATTCCAGTTACTCTCATGAATATCGAACTTTTCATCCCCTGTTTTATAGACCAGCTTTATCCGCAAACTGCTTTCAATACAGTAAAAGTATTGGAAAAAGCAGGCTGTACTGTTAATTATAACGGAGACCAAACCTGTTGCGGTCAGCCTGCATTTAACGCCGGTTTCTGGGACGAAGCCAAAACGGTAGGGAGTAAATTTTTAAGCGATTTTTCAGGAGAAAATTATATTGTTTCTCCTTCAGCTTCCTGTACCGGGATGGTGAAAAATTATTATAATGAACTGTTCACCAATACCATTGATCATAATAAGTGCCGGGGTATTCAGGGAAATATCCGGGAACTTTCTGATTTTCTGATCAATGTAGTTAAGAAAGATTATTTCGGAGCAGAGCTGGAAGGCAAAGCAGTTTATCATGACTCCTGCGCGGGGTTACGCGAATGTGGTATTAAAGCAGAGCCCCGGCAATTACTCAGCAAAGTTCACGGGCTCGACCTGGTGGAAATGAAAGACGGCGATATGTGTTGTGGGTTTGGCGGAACATTTACAGTAAAATTTCATGGCATCTCCAGCGCAATGGCCGAGCAGAAAGTGCAAAATGCAATGGAAGTAGAAGCTGAATATATTATTTCAACTGATGCCTCCTGTCTGTTGCAATTGCAGGGGTATATAGACAAGCATAATATTCCAATGAAAACCATGCACCTGGCTGATGTTTTGGCCCATGGTTGGGGAAATGTTTAGTTGAGCTCAATTAGATTTGGTTGCTGTGCGGTGGAGAACTTAAAAGATTTTCGTTTTTGTACGAATAAGGCTGAATTCATTTTGTAAATGTAATAAAGTGGATAGGGTTGTGGAAGTTTAGTGATTGAGTTCGTGGGGACACGAACCAAGGCGTGGAATATGCCGGAAAATGATCGGAAAAATCGAAAGTCCGTTAGATAAACTGGATATATGATCACGGTTTTTATATTGACTTTGGTTAACTTGTTTAATAATTTAAAAACGAAACTATACCATGCTGTCTATCAGTAAGTAAGTTATATTTATTCGTGTTATAAATAAATAGCAGTTGCGTATATTTACGAGTTAGCGGTAGTATTAAGACGACAGAATAATGAAAATATACTTCACTGACTTTTTTGACATTGACCCATCAGTTCTTGAAGACTACGGTGCATTTAATATATCCTTGATTAACGACCTGCCGCTTTTTATTGATCCGTTTTTATTATTTGGCAGCAAGAATACTGACTATCAGCAATTGCATAGCAACATACTTCAATATTTAACTTTTTTAAAATCAAAAGCTGAACTGGGGGTTACTGACATATCACAGGTAAAGTCTTGGTATTTATTCCCTGAGGTAAAACAAAATTGGTTTGGTTATAGTAAAGTCGGGAATGGCGGAAGTGGATTAGGCGAAAAATTTGGTAGAGCGATGTCTTCCTCAATGCACATTGTATTTGATGATTTAGGAAAAGAAAGAATTACACAAACATCACATCTTGAAAAGGCAGGACTTTTTGAAATTGGGGTTGGCAAAGATAACATCAGCGATTTCACAACAAATCTTACCAAAGAATTTTTGTTGAACTATACAGAAACTTTTGCATTGGCCAATGTTGATTATTCATTATTAAAAAAAGTAACGGTTGACAAAGTCTTTTTTGATTATGAAATGGAAAGGTGGATGCCCAAGGAATACACATTGCCATACCTGTTTAACGACTTTGTAATCCTTACGCCAAGAGATATATTAACTAAAGATGATAATTGGATAAATGGCAATGATTTGAGGGGTGATTTTACAAGGATATGTAGCGCTATACCTAACGACCAGCTTCGCCACGAAATATTTAATTATTTTCAAAAGAAACTTCCAAAGCCGCCAAAAAACAAAAAGAATACTCAAAAAGAAATTACACTGGCAGTTCACGAGACAATTAAACAATTTCCCGAAATTATAAAATACTATATACAGAAGAAGGAAGAAAATAAAGAAGGAGCAAAGAATATTTCTAAGCAGAAAGTTGAGGAAGTTGAAACTTTATTTATACTTCACATTACAAAGTTTGTCGAGCGTCTACTAAGCGACACCGATTTCTATAAAATCACTCCTAACAGCTCCTATGAAGAGGCATTGAAAAGAGTAAGCTATCTTAAGGATGTTATTGAAAACAATGATGGCTACAGACTTTTTTACATAGACCAAAAACCCATCAAAAGAGAAGAAGACTTGCAAATTATTTACCGACTTACTTGGTATGCTTCCGACTATGATGTGAATAGAGAAGTTAATAATGGAAGAGGTCCTGTTGACTATGCGGTTTCAAAAGGGGCTCAAGACAAAACTCTCATAGAATTCAAACTTTCATCCAATTCTAAATTAAAACAGAACCTTGAAAATCAAGTTGAAATTTATGAGAAGGCGAATAACACTCAAAAGTCTATAAAGGTAATTTTGTACTTTGATTCAACTGAATATAGAAAAGTAACCAAAATACTGAAAGAACTCAAACTTGAAAATAAGCCGAATATCATACTGATTGACGCAGGAAGAAAAATATCAGCTTCAAATGCAAAGTAGAATAAATGCCTACGCCTTGGTTCGTGTCCCCACGAAACAATTAAAAGAAAAATTGAAGGCCGTTGGATAAATTGGATATGATTACGGTTTTTATATTGACTTTGATTCTGGTTAACTTGTTTAACAATTTAAAAACGAAACTATACCATGCTGCTTATCAATAAGTTATTTATATTTACTCGTATTCCTAAATAAATAGGAGTTGCGTATATTTACGAGTTATAAGCAATCTTGAATGAAACAACCGTGCATTTTTATATTGACGTTTTTAGGTGTTGCGTTATTAACTATGAGTTTTCAATGCAATAAAGATTATACTTTACCGAACCCGGCCTATGAGTACACTGAAAAGCTCTCTTTGACGCCCTATAGAAAAACGTATGCTGTTAATGACACCATTTGGGTACAATTCCAAACCATTAATAAAACGCTGTTTGATAAATTGAGTGGTAACAGGATTTCAACTGATACAACATTTCTACGGGTGAAATTTAATTTCCATAGGCGTTACCCTAACAATGCGGGTGAATTATTTAGTGATATAAAGGTTGATAATGGCTTGGATGTAAGTTTCAGACCCTTGGACAGTCGCTATAATGTTTTAAACTTCAAAACAGATTGCAGGAACGATCCGTATTTTTTCAGAGTTGGTTTTGTGCCAAAAAAGACGGGTGTATACTCCATTGAGCCACATGGTGATGTTTCACCCTGCCCGAACAAGTTGACTTCCCCCTATTCGACATTCAAGTTCACATTTGATTTAGCTGATTGTAACAAAGATGTTTGGCTATCCATTCCGCCACAATCAAGGGGCGGTGAACTTGGCTCTACCGACCTTCGCATTGACAAGAAAGAAATGTTTGTGTTCAAAGTGGAGTAAAACTAAAACTCTGCGCGTAAGTCCTTTAAAAACGAATAATTACAATTATCTTCCTCATAAAAAGCAGCAGACGAATGCAAATATTCACCTGGATTTTTAGCTAATTGCCAACGTTCTGATAATGGATTATTATGAATATAGTCTAACTTTTGAAATGCCACTTCTCTTGAATATAAATGTACTGCCAAAGAATCTCTTTGCCAAAACTCATATTGTTTATTTGCTGCGCTAACCTGGTATGCATCAAGTCGGCTGGCACTCTCTTGGAATAATAGCTTTTTGAATTGGTGTGCTGTGTGTTTAAGGAAAGAAATGTGAGGCTTTTCCTTTCCGTTGATTTCTTTTATACGCCAGATTAAATGAATATGATTGGGCATAATTACAACTGCAAATACTTCGATCTTATTCTGCATACTCAAATGCTCCAGACATTTTATTATTACCTGTTTGTAATCGTGCCCTTCTAAAAGTTTCATCCACTGATTAATGGTTGCGGTCCAAAAGTAAATTTCTCCAAGCTCCATATGAGATTTTCGTTTTTGTACGAACAAGGCTGAATTCATTTTGTAAATGTAATAAAGTGGATAGGGTTGTGGAAGTTTAGTGATTGAGTTCGTGGGGACACGAACCAAGGCGTGGTCAATAATCTAAAATTTGTTTTATCCGACCTTATCAATAAAAATTCCGACCAAATTTTACAGAACGACTTTTATAATCGGGCACAATATGCCTGTAACCGTTATAGGCAAGCCGTTTGGAAATCCGAACGCAACTACGTACCTTTGAGAAAAAAATACGTATCATGACTACTAAACTCACATTAACGGTTGAAAAGTCCATTATCGAGCGGGCTAAATCCTATGCTAAAAATACTGGTAGAAGCTTGTCAGAAATAATTGAAAACTATCTTGCTACAATCACGCAAGAAGGTTCATCAAATAACCTATCTCCAAAATTGACAAAAATAGTTGGTGCGGTTCGGTTGCCGGGTGATTTCAATGAAAAAGATGAATTAAGGTCTGCCTTAGAGGCAAAACACTTATGAGAAAAGTTTTTTTAGACACAAATATAATTGTTGACTTAATTTCCGACAGAAAGCCTTTCAGTAAATTTGCTATAGAAATTTTTCAAAAAGCAGAAGAAGGTAAATTGGAACTTTTCACATCTTCACATTCTATTGCTACAACTCATTATTTACTAAAGAAATACATGGAGGAGAAAGATTTACGTGATGTGTTATATAATCTTTTGGACTACCTCACTGTTATTGCAGTTGACATTGATATACTAAAAAAAGGACTACGCTCAAACCATAAAGATTTTGAAGATTCAATTCAGATATTTTGCGCATCTTCAGTAGAAAAAATCGACAGCATCATCACAAGAAATGTCAAAGATTTCAAAGGAAGTGAAATAAAAATTTTAACTCCTGATGAATTATCTTTAAGTTTCTAAATTCGGCCAACCTATAACACTGGCTACAGGAAATTGCTGCATTCTGCAAATTGAATTTTGTTTTTCAATTATATTTGACCTGACTAAAGAAAATATCGGTTTTTGAAAATAGTTGATTTTAAATGCTGAATAAAAACGTTAGTCAGAATGCTAGCAGCAGTATAAAATTATGGAGATAATATTTTAGTTTAAAGTTATTGAAAAAATGGATAATACTCCCGGGTTCGATTCCTCACTAGAAAGTTTTAAAAGTTTACTTAAAAATTCAGGCTTGCATGATGCCTTAGGATTTTTAAGTCGTAGAACCCCTCATCGTTATACAGGAGTTTACAAATTTGATGGCGAGACATTGCGTAATCTAGTTCTTTATGATGGCTATGACCCGAAATTGATAAAAGGTGAAGATGCCCCTATGGCTGCTACCTATTGCTCATTAGTTCAAACTCAGGAAAAGGTAGAAATAAATGATGCACAAGAAGATAAGCGAGTTAAAGGAATAATAATAACTCCTGTTGTATCTTATTGTGGAGTTCTTATAAGAGATGCAGAAGGAAACCCATTTGGAACGCTTTGTCATTTTGATACGAAACGTTGCGAAGAACCATTTTTGGATTTTCCTCTGTTAGAAGAAGCTGCAAAACATCTTTTTAAATACCTGGAAAAATAATTAGTGATTAGCTGAATAATTTTGTTTGGTAATTCAAGCACGACCGCTACGCCTTTGTTCATGTCCCCAGGAAATAATTAAAACTTTTTGAATTGGTGTGCTGTGTGTTTAAGGATCTGATTAAGAGCTAAGCAGACAGATATTGGTTTTATCAAAATCCCGTACAAAAACCTGCTTCTAAATCAATTCAATTATTAATTCAAATTTTTTAACTGCCTGTTTCGTTTTTATTAAATCAACTCTGTTTTAATCTGATTTAAAATATAATTTTGCTTCCCGAATGAAATCACGTTGTAAGTGATTTGGTAAACTGAATAATTAACAATCGCCGAGAGGCAAAAATCATAGTTGTAGATGATTAAAATCACTCTTCCTGATGGTTCCGTTCGTGAATACGAAAAGGGGATTTCATCCATGCAAATTGCACAATCTATTTCTGAAGGATTAGCACGAAACGTATTAGGCGCCGAAGTAAACGGAGAGGTTTGGGATGCCAACCGTGCCATAGAAGCCGATGCATGTGTAAAACTACTCACGTGGAATGATACTCAGGGTAAATCTACCTTCTGGCATTCATCGGCACATTTATTAGCTGAAGCACTTGAGGCGCTTTATCCCGGAACTAAATTTGGTATCGGCCCGGCAATTGAAACAGGTTTTTATTATGATGTGGATTTTGGGGAACGGGAATTTTCTTCGGAGAATTTTAAGCAGATCGAGGATAAGGTCATCGAGCTGGCGAGGACAAAAGCTGAATTTGTTCGCAAACCGGTTTCTAAAGCAAATGCAATAGAATATTTTACTGAAAAGGACGATGAATATAAGCTGGATCTGCTTAAAGACCTGCCTGACGGATCAATAACATTTTATACACAGGGTAACTTTACGGATCTGTGCCGTGGTCCGCATATTCCAAATACAGGTTTTATTAAGGCTGTTAAACTGATGAATGTTGCAGGCGCTTACTGGCGCGGCGATGAAAAACGGAAGCAGTTAACCCGGATTTATGGGGTAACGTTTCCAAAACAAAGCGAGCTGACTGAATACCTGCAAGTGCTTGAAGAAGCTAAAAAACGCGATCACCGTAAACTTGGAAAGGAACTGGAGCTTTTTGCGTTTTCTGAAAAAGTAGGTATGGGTTTGCCTTTATGGCTTCCAAAAGGTGCTGCGCTTCGGGAACGACTGGTTAATTTCCTGCAGCGTGCACAAACACGGGCAGGATACGAGCAGGTGATTACCCCGCATATCGGGCACAAAAACCTGTATGTTACTTCAGGCCATTATGAAAAGTATGGCGCAGACTCTTTTCAGCCGATAAAAACCCCGCAGGAAGGAGAGGAGTTTTTCCTGAAACCGATGAACTGCCCGCACCATTGCGAGATATATAAAATTAAGCCCAGGTCATATAAAGATCTTCCCGTACGTTTTGCGGAGTTTGGAACAGTTTACCGGTATGAACAAAGCGGTGAACTTCACGGCCTGACCCGGGTAAGAGGGTTTACTCAGGATGACGCACACTTATTTTGCCGTCCCGATCAGGTAAAAGACGAGTTTAAAAAGGTGATTGACCTGGTACTGTATGTATTTAAAGCACTTGGGTTTGACCATTTTACGGCCCAGATATCCCTTCGTGATCCGGAGAATAAAGTAAAGTACATAGGATCGGATGAAAACTGGCAGCTCGCTGAACAGGCTATTATAGAAGCAGCAGCAGAAAAAGGGCTTGAAACTGTTGTAGAATTAGGTGAGGCGGCATTTTACGGCCCTAAGCTGGATTTTATGGTAAAAGATGCCCTTGGCCGCAAGTGGCAATTGGGAACTATTCAGGTAGATTATAATTTGCCGGAGCGTTTTGAATTGGAATACACAGGCAGTGATAATCAGAAGCATCGGCCCGTTATGATACACAGAGCGCCTTTTGGATCGTTGGAACGATTCGTTGCCGTGCTGATTGAACATTGCGCAGGCAACTTTCCATTGTGGCTTTCGCCGGAGCAATTCATCATACTTCCCATATCTGAGAAGTACGAAGAATATGCAAAAAAACTTTTGGAATCGCTTAATAATTCCGATATTCGCGGCCTGATTGACTTGAGAGATGAGAAGATCGGCAGAAAGATAAGAGACGCGGAAGTAAAGAAAATACCTTACATGATTGTTATAGGTGAAAAGGAAATGGACGAAAACATGGTGTCCGTAAGGAAACATGGCCAGGGTGATTTGGGAACTATGACAGTTAAAGATTTTGAAGATCAATTAATTAAAGAAATAACCGTTTAACAACTTTAATTTGGCATTAGGAAGACCAGGTTTTAACAAAGGGCCCCGCGGCCCCAGACCTCCGTTTAAAAAGAAAGAGGCCGAGCATAATATTAATCAATATATCAGGGCACAGGAAGTGCGATTGGTTGGTGATAATATAGAAACCGGGGTATATCCGCTCAAAGATGCATTGGCAATGGCCGATGAGCAGGAACTTGATCTGGTTGAGATATCACCGAATGCAACTCCGCCAGTTTGTAAAGTTATTGATTACAATAAGTTTATATACGAGCAGAAGAAAAAGTTAAAAGAAATAAAGGCGAATGCAAAGCAAACGGTAATTAAAGAGATCCGTTTCGGGCCTAATACGAATGATCATGATTTTCAGTTTAAACTGAAGCATGCAATCAGCTTTTTGGAAAGCGGTGAAAAGGTTCGTGCCTATGTGCATTTTAAAGGAAGAGCGATTGTTTATAAAGAACAGGGCGAGATTCTTTTATTAAAGTTTGCTCAGGCTTTGGAAGAAGTTGGAAAAGTAGAACAATTGCCGAAACTGGAAGGAAAACGAATGTTCCTTACCGTTGCGCCAAAATCTTCAGGTAAAAAGTAAAGAAATTTGCGTTGAAACAATTCAGTCGTAAATCCTAAATCAAAAATCGTAAAAAAATAGAGTTATGCCAAAGATGAAAACCAATTCCAGTGCTAAAAAGCGTTTTAAGCTTACTGGAACAGGTAAAATTGCACGTAAAAATGCATACATGAGCCACATCTTAACCAAGATGTCTACAAAACGCAAGCGTAATTTAAGTAACACCAGTTTAGTTTCTAATGCTGATCTGGGTAATGTAAAGCGTATGCTTTGTATCGGGAAGTAAGAAACCCAATGTGCGGCCTATCCAGCCCATGATAAACGGATAAATTAATTAAATATTTAACCAGGCTTTCGGTTGTAAGCTCGTTGTAAAACACGACACCGTCTGTCAAAAAACAAAAAAATATGCCACGTTCGGTTAATTCAGTAGCGTCCAGAAGAAGAAGAAAAAAGATCTTAGATTTAGCCAAAGGTTATTGGGGATCAAGAAGCAAGGTTTATACCGTTGCGAAAAACACAGTTGAAAAAGGTTTGCAATATGCTTACCGCGACCGGAAAGCAAAAAAGAGGGAATTCAGGGCTTTGTGGATTCAGCGTATAAATGCAGGCGCACGTCACCACGGGTTATCTTACTCGCAGTTAATGGGTAAATTAACTAAAAGTGATATTGGTATTAACCGTAAAGTTCTTGCGGATCTGGCTATGAATGAGCCGGCAGCTTTCAAGGCCATTATCGAAGCAGTAAAGTAATACTTTTAGTTACTAAAAATATACAGGGAACCGGAAGCGGTTCCCTTTTTGTTGGGCTTAGTATTCCGCGGTACATACGGACTACATTGCTGTTATTTAAAATTGTCAAGAACTCTTTGTCTGTCTTCAGTTTCTTTATCGTTCTTATGGTAAAGTTCAATAAAAATTATTTTATTTTCCCCCTGAAAGTGTGCATAAACCAATCGTAAGCCTGAGTTTACACCACGCCCTTTTAATGCTTTACAAGCAATTTTTTTTACTTTAATAATGCAGGTTTCCAGGCCAAGATTATCTATGCGAAAACTAAAAGGCGGTCTTTCATCCGGTGCCGTACTTAACACTTTTTTCACTACATCCAAATCATCATTCAGTGTTTTGTATTTTTTTAAAAGACTTTTCAAATCCTTTTTAAACTCTCCAAGCTCTTCAAAGATCATTGCTCTTCCATTTCGTCTCCATAGTTTCTTACAGAAAAGGGAGCATCTCTGTAAAAAACTAGTTCATAATTTATTTCTTCTCCTTCCTTTGAAGCCAGCCATGGCATATCCTTATGGGAATAATGGCTTATTGCAGCAGCCGACCAATCAGACAATTGCTCGATAACTTTATCGATAACTTCCTTTTCACTGGCTTTCAATTCAGTTAAATCAGCTTTGGTAAGCGGAATGTAGCGGGTTTGAATTTTATCAAAATACTGAGTTTTAATTCGTTGTATCTGTCCGCTTTCCATCATCTGAGTAATAATAGTATTTAACTTTTGCGGAACTGGCCCGAAAGGCAACTTGCGGTATTTAGCACCTGTTAAATGCTCCTCGTATAATTCGTAGTAATTGAAATCAGAAAAGTAAAGCAGCTTATAAAGTACAGTTTCTCCTATATTAGGTTTGCCTGCGCATCTTTCTAAAATATACAGTAATACATTCTTAAACTTATTTATTTTTAAAACAGGTACAGAAATGCGTTCATTTGTTGTTTTTGATTTTATGTCAGCTTTACTTTCAGCATTTGTATTAGCTGCAAAATCTTCAGACATGAAGTCATCCAAAGAAAAACCTAATACCATAGATAATCTTTGCAATTCCAGAACATTAACGCAACGGTTTCCAAGCTCTATCTGTGCCAGGGACGGGCGTGATATTTCGATGCTTTTAGACAGATCTTCCTGAGATAACCCTTTCATTTTACGAAGGTCAGCTATCCTTCGGCCAATTTGTTTTTGTGACAGGTTTGTATTCATATCAGGTTATATTTCGTATTACAAATATACAATATGTTTAAAAATAAAATAATATATAGTTTTAATACAGAACAATCAGGTATTTAAAAAGATGATCGAATATTTAAAATGATATGGAAAAATTTAAAGAAATTAACAATGTATAAAATCCTGATTTGAAAAAAGCATACTTTTAGGTCATTCAATCATTTAAATTAATTCCTATGGATTTCGGAAAAGTACCGTTAACCCAGTTAACTGATGTAGATTTTACATTACCTGCTGATCCGGAATTGACCAGGACTGTATTGAATACAAAAGCGACAGCTAAGCCTGAAATTTATGTCGGATGCGCCAAATGGGGTCGGAAGGAATGGGTGGGAATGATCTATCCTGAAAAGACAAAAGAGGCTAAATTTCTGGATGAATATGTAAAGCACTTTAACAGCATTGAGCTGAATGCCGTATTTTACCAAATGCCCCGCAAAGAACAGATGCTGGGATGGCGGCAAAAGGCAGAGGATGCACGGAGTGATTTCAAGTTTTTCCCCAAGATCATCAGGTCAATCAGCCATCTGAAGAGATTAAAGAATGCTGATGAGGAAACCTCTACTTACCTCGAAAATATATCAGAGCTGGGGGCTACACTTGGACCTTGTTTTTTGCAGTTAAGCGATAATTTCGGCCCTAAGAATTTCGAAATCCTAAAATCTTACCTGGAAGCTCTTCCTGTGGATTTTGACCTTTTTACGGAAGTTAGACACCCGGAATGGTTTTCGGATGAGACAGCAAGGAAAAATCTTTTTGATCTGCTTCATAAGTTAAATAAAGGCGCTGTGATTACAGATGCTTCGGGCAGGAGAGATTGTGTACATATGGAGATGCCAACACCACACGCATTTATTCGCTTTGTAGGCAATGGTTTGCATCCCACAGATTATCATCGTATTGATGAGTGGATCGATAGGCTAAAAACATGGCAGGAACACGGATTAAAATCTATTTATTTCTTCCTGCATCAGCATGATGAAAAAGACACACCCATACTGGCTGATTATACCATCAGGAAAATGAATGAAGTGCTGGGCTCAAATATCACCCCACCGCAATTTTTAAAAAAAGCTTCACTTTTAGAAAATTAATTCTACTAACTTAGTAGATAATAATTAAAAAATATCATTATGAGCTTACGTTTAGGAGATTTAGCCCCCAATTTCAGAGCCCAGACTTCACAGGGTGAACTGGATTTTTATGAATACGCAGGAGACAGCTGGGTAGTGTTGTTTTCACATCCGGCAGATTATACCCCCGTTTGTACTACTGAATTAGGCAGAACGGCATCATTAAAAGATGAATTTGATAAGCGAAATGTTAAGGTAATCGCATTAAGTGTTGATCCAGTAGATAAACATCAGGGTTGGATACAGGATATTAATGAAACTCAAAACGTGGAGGTTAATTTTCCTTTAATTGCTGATGAAGACCGCAAGATCTCAGAAGCATATGATATGATCCATCCTAATGCTTCCCTTACCGTTACAGTGCGCTCTTTGTTCGTCATCGCACCAGATAAAACCATTAAGCTGATTATAACTTATCCTGCATCTACAGGACGTAATTTTCAGGAAATATTACGCGTTATTGATTCATTACAGTTAACAGCTAATTATAGTGTAGCTACGCCTGCCGACTGGAAAGAAGGTGAAGATGTGGTGGTGGTGCCTGCAATAAAAACGGAGGATATTCCTGCAAAATTTCCAAAAGGGTTTCGCGAGATCAAGCCGTATTTACGTATGACACCTCAACCAAATAAATAAAACCTTTTTAATTTTTTTCATATATATTTGATACAGGCTTATAAAAGTGGGCCTGTAATAACAGCGTAAAAGCTGAATTTAATACTAATAAGAATATGAAAACTGGAAAAGTAAAATGGTTTAACACCCAAAAAGGTTATGGTTTTATCGTACAAGAAGATGGTCAGGATATCTTTGTACATTTTAAAGATGTTGAAGGCGGCGTAAACGGCTTGCGTGATAATGATGATGTGGAATATGAAGTTGAGGAAGGGAATAAAGGATTACAGGCGATACAGGTGAGGAAAGTTTAAACTGTATTAACCATAAATTTAAAATTTCCCTGCTTACTGGCGGGGAATTTTTTGTTTAAAGCCGCTCGCAATGTAAAACCAGCAGTTCCTCCAACGGTCCTGTAGCGAATATCAGATATTCCTGACCTCCGTCTTTCAGCTTGCTCTTCCGTTTTACTTCTTCCACACGTAAGGGAAAATTTCTGCAAATAATGTTGGCTTTTATAACAGAATTTGAAGAAAGGAAATCTTTATATATCCACTTTTTTTTTACCCTGAACGTTCTCCCTATAAATGCCGGATTTAAACGATCAGAAGTGTATAAATGGGTGTTAACATGCAATTTTTTAAGACCAAAATCCCTGGTAATCAATTTAAAGCAACCTGCTTTAAGTAATGCAACATCAGGCTCATACAGATATTTAAGCGGGTACGAAAAGTCGTTTAGCTTAAAAGCGCGTTCTTCCGCTAAAGAAAACCGATATTTTTTAAATGGTTCTAAAGTAATACAGGTTAACTGTACGCTTGCGGCGGGCACATCTTTATCAAGAATCCACAATAATTCCTTGCAATCATTTTTTAAGCTTATTATTTGTATTTCACTTACCTGCTTTAGTTCATTCATGCCCGCCTGTATGTCTAAAAGGGGAGACGTTTTAATTAAAATCCTTGAACATTTTTTGAGCAACATATCCAGGGATGTGATCACATCCGGTTCGCAATCAGCCAGTTTGAACACTTTTTGCGAATTCACTCTCCGCGAAGGATCAATATAGATCGTGTCGAAACTTTCTTTTGTTTGCAACAGATAGCTTATGCCATCTTTTGGCACAAATTTAATATTCGTCGCTCCAAGCACAGCAGCATTGTTAGCTGCAATTTCTGAAAGATCAATATTATGTTCGCAATGAACAACCTCCTTAGCAATCTTTGAAAAATAGAAACTATCAATCCCGAAGCCCCCGGTAATATCTATCACTTTTTCCCCTTTAATGAGGGTAGATTTATATTTTGCCGTTTGTTCTGATGAGGCCTGTTCTATGGACATCTTAGGAGGATAGAATATGGCAGGTGAGTTAAACCAGGTAGGAAGTTTTTTTTCAGATTTGTATTTACTTTCAATTTGTTCAGCCAGTTCTTTAGTTGTAATTGCTTTGAAAGGACTTTTTTTAAAAAGAATACGGGTAACATCATCCTGTAAATTCCGGTTGATGAAATCTTGTACTTCGGGATCTAAAATTGCAGAGTTCAATTACTTACAACCAACTGCGCGGTATTGCGGCTAAACTGCTCAATCAGAACCGTTCTGTCTTTTGCCATATCATCAAGCAAATTTCGCTTGTAATGACGTACCGTTAAAAGTTCAAGTCCGGAATTATATCGGAGCTTAAAATCGGTATCAAGGAATTCTGAAAGCCTTTTAAAGCGTCTTTCGTCCCAATCGAAACATAAGGAAAAGCTTAACGCCGAAACCTGCATCATATTAATCTTTAGATGAGAATCTGCAAATGCTTTAAAGATTTGACTTAAATGGATCTCGGATATAAATGAATAGTCTTTTGAGGCAATAGAAACCAACGCCTGATTTTGCTTAACTATAATTGCAGGATGCTCTACATTCATTGAAGCCGATTGTCTGACCACTGTGCCGGTTTCCTCAGGCGCCATAAATGGGCGCACATGTAGCGGAATATTAGCGTTTTGCAGAGGTTTTATAGTTTTAGGGTGTATTACGCAGGCACCATAAAATGTCATTTCCAGGGCTTCCGAATAGGGTAGCTCATTGTATTTTTTGGTTTCATTAAAAAGTTTCGGATCAGCATTTAATATACCCGGCACATCTTTCCAAATGGTAACATTTTCTGCATTTAAACATGAGGCGAAAATAGCAGCGGTATAGTCTGATCCTTCGCGTCCCAGGGTTGTTGTAAAGTTTTCAGAAGTTCCGCCAAGAAATCCCTGCGTTACAATAAACTGATCTTCTAATATTTTGGGAATTCTATTTTGTATACTGGAGGAAGTTCTATCCCAAATCACAACCCCTTCCCGGTACGTATTATCGGTATGAATGAAACTTCTGACGTCTATCCATTGGTTTTTTAATCCCTTATAATTAAGATATGCACTTACAATCTTTGTAGATATAATTTCGCCAATTGATACGATCTGGTCATAATTAAAGTCATAATCTTCAGGCGGCTCATCTTCCAGCATCCAGTCAATTTCAACAAACGCATTGGCTATATCATCATAAACAGGGTGGGAGTTATCAGGAAACAGATCCTGAATGATCAGATTATGGTAGTTTATAATTTCGGAAAACAGTTGATGTACGTTATGGTCACGGTTTACGTATGCCTCGGTTAACTTTTCGAGTGCGTTAGTGATTTTTCCCATCGCAGAGACCACTATCAGAAGCTTCTGATCCTGATTAAGTTCAATAATCCCAGCGAGATTTTTTACGCCTGCAGCGTCTTTAACTGAAGCTCCCCCGAATTTAAAAACCTGCATACTATTGATATAAGTTGAAATAACGCTATTGCTGCTTAGTAAGTTTTTAATTGGAGGATAAATATATAACCTATTACGTGTTAAAGCGATCAATAAAAACTTCTGCTAGATCAGGAATTAATTTGTTCCTTACTTAAGGAAGCATTAAGCCAACCGCTTTCAATCGATGTGTTATACTTATTATAAAAGTTAATAGCAGGTTCATTCCAATCCAGCACCTGAAATGTAATTCCATTAAACCCTGATTCCCTGGCTTCTGTAATTATTCTGTCGAACAGCCGTTTACCTATACCTTTGCTGCGCATAGCTTCTGTAACAATAAAATCTTCAAGATATAAGCGGCAGCCTTTCCAGGTAGAATATCGGATATAATATAATGCAAAACCCTGAATTATACCTTCAGCTTCTGCAACAAAAGCTTTCCAAACGGGTGTGTCACCAAATCCTGCATCTTCAAATTCTTTTAAAGTTACTGTCACTTCTTTGGGTGCTCTCTCAAACAGAGCAAGTTCATTAACAAGTTCCAGCAATCTGGTGCAATCCTGTTTAACTGCGGTGCGAATAGTAATATCCATTAAAATTTATATCAGATGCATTTTAATTGGCCGACCAATCTTTAAGTACACGCTTACCAAAAATGGTACTTCCAAGCCGAACCAGTGTACTGCCTTTTTCAACAGCGATTTTATAATCATCAGACATTCCCATAGAGATCTCTTTAAATGACTCTTCTTTCCTGAAAAAACTTTGTTTTATTCCATCAAAAAATGTTTTTAACTCGTAAAACTCATCACCAATTTGCTTGATATTATCCGTATTGGTTGCAATTCCCATTACACCAACCAGACGTACGTTCTTCAACATCGCAAATTCAGCAGACCGAAGCAATTCAATAGCTTCATCAAAACCTAATCCATACTTGGTTTCTTCATCAGCAATATAGATTTGCAACAGGCAGTCAATAACCCGATTATTTTTAACGGCCTGTTTATTTATTTCCTGTAACAGCTTTAAACTGTCAACAGAATGTATCAAACCTATAAAGGATGCAATATATTTTACTTTATTAGTTTGTAAATGACCTACCAGATGCCACTCGATGTCTTTTGGTAATTGTTCTTGCTTCTCTATTAGTTCCTGAACCATATTTTCTCCAAAAATCCGCTGGCCTGCATGATAGGCTTCCAAAACATCTTGTGCAGGTTTGGTCTTAGAGATTGCAACCAGCCTGACACCAACGCGTTCCAGTTCTTCTTTAATAACTGATATATTGGCTTTGATGGTCATTAATTCTGTATTTTTGAAGGAGTTTAAAATGCAAAATTAACAAAATGAAGCGATTAAAACCCTGTGTTTTCTTAGTGATTTTTTTCTTGTCGTGCGCCAAAACTGTTCCAGAAAATTTAATTCCTGAAGATAAAATGATCAGTGTACTTACAGATGTTCATTTAGCCAGCGGAACTACTTCGGCTAATGGGGATTCTGTTATTCAAACTATTTCGACCTATTTAAATATGGTTTATCGTAAGCATAATATAGATACGGCACTATTTAGAGAAAGCTTACAATATTATAGCAAAGATCCTACGTTATTAGCCAATATGTATGAGAAAATTGTGAAAGATCTTGAAGTGAAAGTAAAAGAACTGACAAAACTTGAAGAGATTGAAAAGCGGCAACTTGACCTGGAGCAGCAGAGATTGAACGAATTAAAGCAGGATTCCTCTATAAGTTTATTAAAGCCAATGGTGCCGATTATATGGAGCAATTTTAAAGCATATAAGTATGTGGTTAAAAAGGACACAAATAAGAGCAGCGTACAAAAAAAATGATATATCCACCAAATGCAGTCGACAAACTCGGGTTTACCGAAATAAAAGAACTTCTTAAAAGTTACTGCATAAGTCCTATGGGTCAATCGCTGGTTGATAAAATGCAGATGATGACCAGTTTTGATCTGATCAATAAGTTTTTACGCCAGGCCCATGAATTTAAAAGCATCCTGGAAAATGATTCTCCCTTACCGCTTCAGAATTTTTATGACATTAAAAGCCTGGCTGAAAAAATTCGTATTGAAGGCACTTATCTTTCTGAAGAAGAGTTTTTCCGGGTACTTATTTCTCTTCAAACCGTATTTGCTGTTATAAATTATTTTAATGAAAGGGAAGGACAATATCCTAACCTGGAAGCGCTGTTTGAACACTTGCCTATAGAAAAATCTATTATAAAAAAAATAGAAACCGTTATTGATCCAAAGGGTAAAATTAAATCCAATGCTTCCCCGGAACTTCAATTGATTATTGCATCTATTTCTAAAGCAGAGCAGGAAGCCCGCAAAAAGATTGATCAGGTGTTTAAAAGCGCTCAAAATAATGGCTGGACTGCTGATGGAAACCTTACCATCAGGGACGGCAGAATGTGTATTCCGGTTTTAGCCGAAAACAAGCGCAAGCTTAAAGGTTTTGTGCATGATGAATCGGCATCCGGTCAGACCGTTTATTTAGAACCTGAAGAGGTGTTCCAACTAAATAATCAGGTCAGGGATCTGGAGTTTGACAAACGGCGGGAGATCATTAAAATTCTAATCGGACTTACAGATGAATTACGCCTGTATGCCCCGTTATTGCTATCTTATCATGGATTACTGACTAAAATTGATTTCGTTAGAGCAAAAGCGTTACTGGCGGCAGATATGGAAGGCGATATGCCTCTACTCATACATAATGCCGAGATTGATCTCATAAATGCACGGCATCCGTTGCTGCTTCTTAACTTCAGGAAGGAAAAGCAGACTGTGGTTCCGCTGAATATCCGGATCAATGAGAATCAGCGTGTAATTGTGGTTTCGGGACCCAATGCGGGTGGAAAATCGGTGTGCATGAAAACTGTTGGACTCTTACAACTTATGGTTCAATCGGGGTTATTAATTCCTGTTGATCCTCATTCAAAAGTCGGGGTGTTCAATAAAGTATTTGCAGATATTGGTGATGATCAGTCTATTGAAAGTGATTTAAGTACGTATAGCGCCCATCTTACCAAAATGAAATACTTTACCCAAAATTCCACGAGTAAAACCCTGGTGCTGATCGATGAGTTTGGTACTGGTACTGATCCCCAATTTGGCGGCCCAATTGCTGAGGCTGTGCTTGAAACGCTTAATCAAAAGGAAATCCGCGGAGTAATAACAACACATTATTCTAATTTAAAGGTATTTGCAAATACAGCCCCAGGGCTGGAAAACGCTTCCATGCTTTTTGATAATGTAGATATGAAGCCCCTTTATATATTGGAGATGGGAAAACCAGGTAGTTCATACGCTTTTGAAATAGCTCAAAAGATAGGGTTGCCGCAGCATATTTTACAGGCAGCAAAAAATAAGATAGGCGTACATCAAAAGCGGGTAGATACTTTATTGGTTGACCTGGAGCGGGATAAAAAGCAGCTTTTAGATATCCGGTTAGAGGCTGAAAAGAGAGAAAGACAAGCCAGGGTATTGCTGGATGAAAATCAAAAGCTTAAAATATATCTGGATGAAAATAAAAAAATCATTTTAAAAGATGCTAAGCTCGAAGCCCAGAATATCATAAAGAATGCAAATAAGCTGATAGAAAATACAATATCTGAAATAAAGGAGAACAATGCGGACAAGGACAAGACACAGGCACTCCGCCGAAATATTCAATCTGAACTATTAAAAGTTACAACAGATGATCGTAAAGAAAAATCGGCGGATAAAATAAAAGCAATTGCAGAAGAACCCGAATTAAAAGCCGGCGACTGGATTAAGCTGGATGATTCTGAAACCATGGCACAGGTTGTTGATGTAGCCAGGGGAAATGTTATCCTGGCAATGGGCGATCTCAGATCTGTTGTGAAGCGAAACCGGGTTACAAAAGTATCTAATAAAAGCGTACCTAAAGAGATCATAAAATCGTATTCATCACAGCTTACAGATCAGGTTGCACAGTTTAACCCTGAAATAGATGTTCGTGGGAAAAGAGGGGAAGAAGCTTTGTATGAAATTGAAAAATACCTTGACCGGGCAGTAATGATGGGATTTCCAAGCCTGAAAATTATTCATGGAAAAGGGGACGGCATTTTGCGGAAGCTGATCAGGGAGTATATGAAAAAATATTCCGAGGTAGACCGTATGGAAGATGAACATGCTGACCGTGGAGGCGATGGAATTACTTATGTGTATTTGCGATGAGTTAAAACCTAATGCAAAGGCTCGAGTTCTTCATAAAACGATTATCTTGTAATGAAAACATTCAATATAATATTTATTTTACTGCTATTTAATTGTGCCTTTTCGGGATGTAAAAAAAAATTAAATTCTGTAGCCAATAACCCATCTGTAAACGATGCAGAGCTTGCAACTAACGTTATAACCGATAAGCTATCACTTCCATGGGAAATCATCTGGGGGCCGGATAACATGCTATGGATCACGGAAAAAGGTGGCAGAGTTAGCCGGGTCAATCCTGCGGACGGGCAGATATCTTCTGTAATAACTATATCAGATGTAAAATCTATGGGCGAAGGTGGTTTATTGGGGATGGTTTTGCACCCGGATTTTAATATTACACCTCAAGTTTTTGTTGTTTACAATTATGATAAGAGCGGCAGTTACACAGAGAAAGTTGTTCGATATAATTACACAGGGGGAACACTGATTAACCCTGTTGTTATAATTGATAATATTCCCGCAGCCAATATTCATAATGGTTCCAGGTTGCTGATCTCCGCCGATAAAAAACTGTTTATCACCACAGGCGATGCTGCAAACCCTGCGAGTGCGCAAAATAATTCATCATTAAGCGGCAAAATTCTCCGTATAAATCTGGATGGAAGTATTCCGTCAGATAATCCTGTATCCACCAGTCCTGTGTGGTCAAACGGACACCGGAATGCGCAGGGGCTGGTGTTTGCAAAAGGCAGGTTATACAGCTCTGAACATGGGCCCAGTGCCGATGATGAAGTTAATATTATTGAAAAAGGGCGGAATTATGGCTGGCCGACTGTAATGGGTGCTTGCGACCAAAGCAATGAAATATCGTTTTGCAGTACTAATAATGTTGCAGTACCTATTTACACATGGACACCAACTCTTGCGGTTTGCGGAATGGATTATTATAACAGCGATCTGATACCGCAATGGAAAAACTCGCTGATTATGACTACGTTAAAAGATAATACACTTTATCAGCTAAAACTAAATGAAACGGGAGATAAGGTAGAAACCGTAGCTACCTATTTTAAAGGAAATTTTGGTAGGTTGAGAGATGTTTGTATAAGTCCAGATGGCAAAGTTTATATGATAACCAGTAACGGATCTGGGGATAAAATAGTAGCAATAACAAGGAAGAATTAATAATTTCCTTTAGAGATAATCAAAAACGATTCTATAACCATTTCGTTCTTTTTTATAGTATTTTAATATATGATTAATAAAGTTGTGCTTGATGCCGAATCGGCTATAAATGACATTCAAGATGGTATGACCATTATGTTTGGTGGTTTCGGTTTAAGCGGCATTCCTGAAAATTGTATTGCAGCACTTGTAAAAAAAGGAGTTAAAAATCTAACCTGCATATCTAATAATGCAGGGGTTGATGATTTCGGCATTGGGTTAATGCTCCACAATCATCAGGTTAAGAAAATGATATCGTCTTACGTAGGTGAGAATGCGGAATTTGAACGTCAGCTGTTAAGCGGCGAATTGGAGGTTGAGCTTATCCCCCAGGGAACATTAGCTACCCGCTGTATGGCTGCGGGCTATGGTATGCCGGCAATATTTACTCCGGCCGGGGTAGGTACCGAAGTAGCCGAAGGTAAAGAAATACGGAACTTTGATGGTAAGGATTACCTGATGGAGCTGGCATTTAATGCTGATTTTGCCATTGTGAAAGCCTGGAAAGGGGATACGGCAGGAAATTTAATATACCGGCTAACTTCCCGTAATTTTAATCCGGTTATGGCAATGGCAGGCAAGATTACAATTGCGGAAGTAGAGGAGCTTGTTGAAATCGGCGAGCTTGATCCTGATCATATACATACACCTGGTATTTATGTTCATCGTATTTTTCAGGGAGAAAAATATGAGAAAAGAATTGAACAACGGACGGTAAGACAAATGCCGTAATTTCTAAGAGGTATAAGCAAATAATAACTTTGAGACTTCCGAAGTTTTTGCATTTTGATAAAAACTACGTAAGTTTTATCACTGGCTTCATGAGAGATTATTCAGTAAGATAAATATATTATGCAGTGGGTAAAAGTATTCGGGTCTGGTTGACAGGGATAAGTTTGAAAAGATCCTTTATAATCTCACGCTGTTATACTGATCTTTAATTCCGCTGTGGCTTCTACATCCCAGTCAATTTTAAGCGGTATGGCTTCTACCCCCGGAGATTGGGAAAACACACGATTTTTATCAGATGGAATAATATTAAGCTTCCCGGATGTTTTGATTTTTAACTTCCCTTTTTCTTTATTCACAGTCATGCTTTGTGCAGAAGTTAAACTTAGTTTTTCGCTGTTAGGAGAAACCACTGGCAGGTAGAATGCAATACCCTGATTAACCGGGACATTTTTAGCAATTGCTCGTATCTCAACTCCGGAATCAGTAAAAAAATAATCCAGTTCAAAATTAGCTGCGCCTCCAGGAGCATCTTCAACATTAAGGGAAACCAGCTTACACTGTACATTCAGGTGTACACCATTAGGGATCGGTTTAGAAGTGACTATTGCATTAATATCACGGCTGCTTCTGTATGGAAAGCCTCCAACCATCATTTCGATACGCGGAGTTAGTAATAGTTGTAAAGAATCATCGTTCTTCTGCATATTAGCGCGTTCCCGGGGCGGAAGTTCGGGGAACAAACTGTCAGTTAAAAGAAGCCCCATATCCTGATGATAGAGCAGGGAGATACATCCCCCACTCGCATGAGGACTTACCCGATATTCGGTATCATTTGCGGTAACCGTTGCTCTCCATTTCCCGACTTTAATTAAGTGTGTGCCTATATCGGTAAACGTTTTAATGCCTTGCATCTTTTCAGTCGGCAATTTGGTGCGTGTAAATTTGTCACCAACATGGTCTTTTTCATTAAGTAAGGATGCCAGAGATTTTGCATGGGCAAAATTATGATGAATGCATGGTTTTACGCCATGAGACACATAATGTGGTCCACCGTATAACATCCCTTTGTAAGTGCATTTCTCAAGCATCAAAGCATTACGGTACGCGCCTTCAGCAAATAGCGGCACCTTGTTGCCTAATAGAGCCAAACCAGCTTGACAGCCGTCACTATTCCGGCTTCCCCAATAGGTCCATTTATGATTCCGGGTACCGAATGAATCGTCCCAGGCGCCATCAGGCAGCATAAATTCGAGATGAGTTTTCCATGAATCTATTATCGTATTAAGCAGCTTGCCGTCACCCATTTCCAATGCGTACAAAGTGAGAGTTGGTAGGGTTTCCTCTACATTGTAACTAAGATCAACTGGCCAGTATCCCCTGGAGCTTCGGGTTCGGGGCTTTAATTCTCCATAAATAAAATTAGACTGCGGGGTTAAATACTGGTAAACCGTATGAGCCAATTCATGTGCGCGGTCAATAAACTTTTGTTCTTTAAGAAGCTTTCCGCCCAGGCCTAAAGGATAGGAAGCGCAAAGCGGATAATTAATGTTCGAAGTTTCAACAGTAATGAAATCATATAAAAAGTCGCAAGCTTTCCTGAGACGAGCCATCCACTGCTCTCTGGTATTGCTGTCAAGAAGATGAGAATGATATTTTAGAGATTCACACAATGCTGATCCTCCAAAAACAGTAATCCCCTTCCATGAATTGGGAGCTATCTCATTTCCCCAGGATCCATCATTGCGGCTCACGTTCCGATCACCCCAGTTATAAACCTGCAGAGCTGCATCAAGATACCTTTGGTCTTTAGTCTGATCAGCCATATACAAAAGTGGAAATGCAGCTTCCCCACAACGACCATGTATAAATCCACAGGAAGGGCACATAAAACCTCCGTACGTTGCAGGATTACTTTTATCTTTTCCCTGTACACTGATCATACCGTTACACCATTCTTGCAGCAGGTTATTATAAAGCTGCAGATCCTCGCGTTTATATGATTTCCCTATGGAATATAATTCAGCAGGCACATGTGAAAAAAAACCTGCCGCTAAAGCTGCGTAACCAGTCTTTTTTATAAATTGTCTTCTTGAGCTTTCCATCGTTTCTTTTAACAGCCAGGTTTTGAGGCATCTTCTACCATTTTATTTCTGATGCTTTGCCCATGCCGGGTTTTTGCTGAAGATAGGCCTGATGATATTCATGTCAAACTTTGGTGTC
Organism: Sphingobacteriaceae bacterium; assembly: GCA_035575925.1. GTDB lineage: Bacteria > Bacteroidota > Bacteroidia > Sphingobacteriales > Sphingobacteriaceae > DASWTL01. The sequence goes on along the minus strand of DATLXK010000067.1, from coordinate 28,247 downwards.
CGGTCATAATTGTAGATGCCGTTTTGCTCCTGCTCAACATTCGTTAGCTGGGTGAAGCAATATCCGCTGATATGATCAAAACTAAGTATCGTATTGGTCAGCTTTTCGGTACGTGTGTAAAGTTCTGCAAGGCTTTTCGGACCATTTCCATATCCCCACGAATTCTTATAAGCCGGGTCAGTTGCCCATTTGATACCGCCATACTCGCTGACCATAAATGGCTGCCCGGAATATCTGGCTGCTTTGGTGATACGATAGGGAGTGAAGTTGGGCTTTTCGTTTACCTGTTTCAGGTTTGCTGCGAGCAATGAATCGTTCTGTGCATAATCGTGGACAGTCCAGATATCAGACTGGTAAAGGTCCCCGCCTGCTGCCGTAATGACTGGCCGCGTGGGATCAAGCATTTGGGTAAGGCGGTATATTGAGCTGTTGAAGCGCAGATAATCGGTTCCCTCGGTATTCCAGAGCTCGTTGAGCGGCGTCCAGCCAATGATTGACGGATGATTAATTCGCTGTTTAACCGTTTCAACCCATTCATCGGTAATGTTGCGTATGGTTTCCGGCTTGCTCCTGTCGGGCCCCCAGTCTGAAGCTTCTGCCCATGTCAAATAACCCAATTTGTCTGCCCAGTAATGAAAGCGTCCCTCAAATACTTTTTCATGAAGTCTTGCGCCATTGAAGCCGGCCTGCATGGATAACTCAATATCTTTTTTAAGAGCCTCATCTGAGGGAGCTGTCCATATCCCATCCGGATAAAATCCCTGATCAAGTACAAAACGAAGATAATAGGGTTTGTTATTCAGATAGACCCGGTTTCCTTTAACTTCAATTTTACGCATTCCGGCATACGAATTTACCCGGTCTATGACCCGCTTATTTTTATCGGTTACTTCAAATGAGATATTATATAAAAATGGATCTTCTGGCGACCATGTTTTGATGGTCTTCAAGGGTAAAACAGCAACTGTCGAATTTCCTGCCGGTATAGTGGTCTGACTAACCACTCTGTCGCCATCCTTTACCTTCACGGTTAGTTCTTCATCCCCCGCAAGGGAGAAATATTCCGGTGTAATGATGAACTGCTTTTGATCGGGGGATGGAACGATCCTGCAAGATTTCAAGCCTGTCTTACTCACCGGTTCCATCCAAACGGTTTGCCAGATACCGGTTGTGCGGGTATAGCGCGCGCCGCTTGACTGGTATCGAAATGACTGTTTGCCTAAGGGCTGAACCATTGAAAGCACATCGTCTTTCACATACAGAACCAGATTGTGCGCCGAACCGGACTTTACAAAACTTGTAATGTCAAGCGAAAAAGTAGAAGTTCCGCCTGAATGTGATCCGACAAACTGGCTATCAATATAGGCTTCGCAGGTATAATCCACACCGCCAAAATTAAGCAGCACGTTTTTCCCATCCCAGTCAGCAGGGATGTTAAGCTTTCGCTGATACCACATGGTGCGGATAAAATCTGTATATCCGACTCCGGATAATTTACTTTCAGGACAGAAGGGGACAATGATCTTTTCATCAAATCCCTTGCTGTTTATTAAACCCCGTTCTTTGCCGGAATTTCCGCTGTCAAATGTATAGCTCCATTCGCCGTTCAGATTGATCCATTCATTCCGCTCAAACTGTGGCCGCGGATATTCAGGCCGGGGGACGGCTTGACCGAAGCTTGCTAGCGATAAAAGAATAAGGCCGAAAAATAAATTAATTTTTCTCATATACTTTAGGATACAATTATGAAGCTGCAAGATAAAACCGCGAACGAACACATGGCCATGATGATTCGATCAGATATACATGGTAAATGTGCTTATTTATAACCGCTCTTGAAAGTTGATAAAATAGTCATTTAAATTGCTTTAACTGAGCTAAATTTATACGAACAGGTGAGATCAACGCCTAATCTGGATTATCTCGCAAATAAAGGATTACGCTTTTCACAATTCTATAACGCTGCACGCTGCTGCCCGACTCGGGCTTCACCACTTACAGGCTTGTACAGGCAGTAAGCCGGAGTGGTAGTATGAAACGTGATCAGAAGGAACCTGGCTATCGCGGATTTTTACAGAAAATACTAAGTATTAAACTTACGAAGTTTTAAAAACTTCGTAAGTTTAATATTCATTTTGCTAATCTGTGGTTTTTACCCTTAACTTGTGTCTGATAGAAACTTGTAAGTATTATATATAAGACTTCCGAAGTTGTTGCACTTCGGCTTCGCATGACGTTACGAAACTTAATAAGAATCAATGCTTGATAAAAACGGAATAGCAAAACGCATTGCTAAAGAAATAAAAGATGGTTCATATGTTAATCTTGGTATCGGCATTCCCACGCTGGTTGCAAATTATATTCCCGAGGGATTTAACGTGGTACTGCAATCTGAAAACGGATTATTAGGAATGGGCCCGTTCCCCTATGAGGGTGATGAAGATCCTGATCTCATTAATGCCGGTAAGCAAACCATCACCACATTACCTGGTTCAGCGATTTTCGATTCTGCAACTAGCTTTGGTATGATCCGTTCCCAAAAAGTAGACCTCACTATATTAGGTGCAATGGAAGTATCCGAGCGAGGAGATATTGCTAATTGGAAGATCCCGGGCAAGATGGTTAAAGGAATGGGAGGTGCAATGGATCTGGTTGCTTCGGCTAAAAATATAATTGTTGCTATGCAGCACGTAAATAAAGCCGGCGAAAGTAAACTATTACCGCATTGTACGCTGCCATTAACAGGCATAAGCTGTGTGAAAAAAATAGTTACCGAGCTGGGCGTATTTGACGTATTGCTAGAAGGAGGTTTCAGGTTACTTGAACGCGCCCCCGGTGTATCTGTAGATCAGATAAAATCGGCTACCTCTGGAAAATTAATTATTGAAGGGGAAATTTCTGAAATGATTCTATAATTTTAGCCTGAGCTCTTTTGATATTTCTTCTGATATGCTGATAATATCTTCCTCCACCTGGGTGTTGTTAGTTATTTCCTTATCACATTTATCTTTGTATGGCAGCAGAAATTCTTTATAAGCTGGTACCACATGATTAATCCATTTGTAGCGAATAGAATCTTCGGGGTATCCACGCTCATGAAGATCTCTTTTTAACCGCCTTTGTAGTGCTACTTCTTCATCGGTATTAATAAAGATCGTATAATCCAGCAAACCTGAAATTTGCTCGAAATGTAAAATGAAAAGACCTTCCACAATAATCACAGGCGCCGGTTTAATCTCCAGTATTTGGGGTTCAGCAGTGGGATTATTAAAGAGATATTCTTTTTTATATACCGTTTGGCCGGATAATAAATTATTAATATCTTTTAAAAACTGATCATTATCAATAGTAGACGGAAGATCAAAATTATACAGCTTATTATCTTCGTCAGACAGCTTACCTACCGGGATATAATAATCATCCTGGGATACCAGACATATTTCGTCTTCATTGAAATGCTTTAAAAAACAATTTAAAAAAAAGGTTTTCCCAGAACCACTGCTTCCTGCTATACCCAGAACATACGGTTTACTGTTCATTGGGCAGTCCGTATACTAATGTAACCTGGAAACGTCGATCTAACGCGCCGATAAGATCAGCTGTAGCTTTGTTTACTAGAACGATAGCATCTCTGGAAGCGTCATTGTCAGTAATTTTTCCTACTACCTTAGCAAATGTCGTTTTGCCGGTCATCGGATTGGTGATCTTAATAATTGTGCCTACCGGTGCTGTACGGTGTAGAGCAAGCATTCTGGTGTTATCTAATCCGGCATCAATAATGGACGCAGCTACACCCTTTTCTGTAATTTCACGCAGGCCATATTTTGTAGCGGGGTTTTTTGAACGATTCGTATTATTTGCGGATGAATCTATAGAGCTGGTATCAGGTACCTGAGGTATAACCAGTGCAACCACGGGTTGAACAGGTGGCGCAGCCGGAGGAGGAGAGCCTTGACGCACTTTAATGATTCTGCCGACAACCAGGGCATCAGAAGTTAATCTATTAAGCATTTTTATATCATCAACAGAGGTGTTAAAACGTTGCGAAATGGAAAATAACGTTTCTTTCGGCCCTACTTTATAGTCAATAATAGTTTGCGTTTTTACAGGGGCGAGCTGGGAATATGTTGCAGGCCTGGCAGTTGTAACTGTTACTTTCTGGGATTGAATAAATTCCAATGTAGTTGGAACTTTAACCTGCTCGCCGGGATGTAAGGCCTTATTAATATTAAACTCCATAATAGTTCCCGGATTTACCCTATACCGCCTGCTGATAGAATAATAAGTATCCCTGGGATCAATTTTATGAATGATGATTTTTTTTCCGTTTAGATTTTCAACACCTATAGAATCAGGCAAAACGCCTGCAAATAAAGATGTTGAACACGATATGTAAAACAAAGTTAAAATAGCCCGAATATGCATATAACCCCCTTTTAAAGCTGCAATTATACTAAATATGATATAATTTTATTGTTCCCCTTCATGCAAAACAAGTGGTTTTGCACAATAAAGAACGTTTCAGGTTGCAATTTTTGTATGCCTTCCAATAAAATATCGTCCAGAAGTATCTCAACACCTTCATAAACAACTAATCTGAGTTGAAGCCCGTTTGGATAGTTTTCATGAAACGAAAGAAAGTTCCTTTCATTTATTTTAACATAAAAAACGCTTCCCACAATTTCAGAATGAATTAACCATTCAGGAATAATGTTTTGATCATGTTGATCTGGAAAAATTATGGAAGAATTTAAAGGAGAGCGGTCATTATTATGTATCTCATCTCCGGTTTCTATTTCTAAAAGCAATAACCTTTTTGGTAGAAGATCAGGATTATACACTTCCAGGCCTTCTTCCCATACGTTATGAAAAGCAATATTATGCTTCTCCCATTTAACATCTCCTGTTTTACAATCCAAGGCAATAATTCCTTTATTTACAGGTTTGCCTTCATCCGGATATACTTTAATAAGCAGAGAACTTTCGGATAAATGAACCATATTCAGGTTCCACCGCTCATATAACGGCTTGTTTATAAAATATTTCTGACCATTGGAATAGTTAAAAACCGAAAAATAAACCTGCTTATTCTCCGCATCACGACTCTCTGCGCCTAATAAATAATTTTTCTCGTTCAATACTATTTTCCATATAAGCCCATGTACATTTTCAGAAAGCGTTGGTTTTAGTGTACCTTTAGTTTCATTCATTGGAAGTAAAAATACTAATTATGATTTTGCAACGCAGAAGCGCAGTTTTTCTTTTCGTTATTATTAGTTTGGTAGCTAATGTATTATATGCACAGAATAAAAAAACGGTATATACTTTTAGCCTGAAAGAAGAAATTGGTCCTTCTGCTTGGAGAACTACAAAAAAGGCCCTAGCCAATGCAGAAGCTGGAAAGGCACAGGTGATATTGTTAAAGATGAACACGTTTGGGGGCATGGTGGATTATGCAGATTCCATACGGACGGCCTTACTTGGAACGAAGATAAAAACCATTGTATTTATAGACAATAATGCTGCTTCTGCCGGGGCGCTTATTGCAATAGCCTGCGATAAGATCTATATGCGGAAGGGTGCAAGTATAGGTGCGGCAAGTGTAGTAAATCCAAAGGGGGAGATCATGCCCGAAAAATATCAGTCGTATATGCGGGGTTTAATGAGAACAACTGCTGAAACTAAAGGTCGCGATCCGCGAATTGCCGAAGCATTTGTTGATCCGGATGTTAATATTGACAGCCTGAAGCCAAAAGGCAAAGTATTAACATTAACTACATTAGAGGCCATTAAAACAGGTTATTGTGCAGGGATGGCTGATAATATTGATGATGTGTTAAAAGCAGAAGGCTACATTGATTATATTGTAACTAACCACCAGGTATCCTGGGCCGACAGGATGATCTCCCTTCTTATCAGTCCCGCAATCAGCGGTTTACTAATTTTGCTGATCATCGGAGGCATATATTTTGAAATGCAAAGTCCCGGAATTGGATTTGCATTGCTTGTAGCTGTAGTAGCTGCGTTATTGTTTTTCGCTCCGCTATACCTTGAAGGATTAGCAGCTAATTGGGAAATAGCACTGTTTATTATTGGGGTTCTATTGATAGCACTTGAGATCTTTGTCATCCCCGGGTTTGGCGTAGTGGGTATATTAGGATTGATATTTATTATTTCAGCATTAACATTAAGTCTGGTTATGAACAACTTTTTTGATTTCACGGTTACGGGTTCTGAAAGGCTTTCAGGCGCATTCCTTTTAGTAGTTGGCTCCATTATAGCTTCTATAGTATTATGTGTGATATTCGGACGGGCTATATTGAAAACCAGTGTTTTCCAGCGTCTTGTACTGCAGGATGAGCAACGCTCACAAATGGGTTATTCGGTTTCCAGATCTAATCCGGAATTGGAGGCAAAAATCGGAATTGCATATACTGACTTACGCCCATCAGGGAAAGTAGAGATTGAAGGAAAATATTATGATGCGGTGGCTATGGATGGATATATTGAAAAAGGGAGTAGGATTTTTATTGAAAAGCAGGAAAATTACAATCTTTTCGTCCGGAAAAAAACATGATAGAAACAAAGAGGTTTTTTGGCGGTTACCAATAAAAACTCAACAATGAATGCAAACGAAATAGGACTAGAAGAAAAACAGGTTAAACCTATTGTAGATCAGCTGAATGATTTGCTGGCAAATTATCATATTCATTATCAAAAACTCAGAGGGTGTCATTGGAACGTTAAGGGATCACACTTCTTTGCGCTTCATGTAAAATTTGAAGAGCTGTATGATAACGCTGTATTATCAATTGATGAACTTGCGGAGCGGATACTTACACTTGGCAAAGCTCCCCACAGCACATTTAGCGATTATTTAAAACACTCAAGAATTAAAGAAACAAATACTATTAAACTGGCCGATACGGCGATGGTCGATGCCATAATGGATGATTTCACTACGCTTATAGAAATCGAAAGAGAGATCATGGAAACCACGTCTGAGGCCGGCGATGACGGCACCAATGACATGATTAACAAATTTATCCAGTTTCAGGAAAAGAACAACTGGATGTTCAGGGCTTTCTTAGGAAAAAATTAGTAATAAACCCGTCATACATTAACCCCGTCATACCAAAATCTTAAAGTATGACGGGGTTTTAATCTTTACGACTTCACGTAAGGAACCTGCAAGCTGACTTGTAACAATCTTGCCTTTAAAACCGTGTTCCTATAGTAAAGAATACATTGCTTCTCGAGTTATCCACCATAGCCGTTGGTCCGGTATTATCCGGATAAGGCCTCATATTTGTATTGTAGCTAACGTTTTGATAGCTGAGGTCTACATACATCCTGTCAAAACGGTATCCCAAACCTCCACTATAAGTGCTTAAATCATAGTTCACATCCTGGTAAGGACTGCCCTGTATAGCATACCCTGCCCTTAACATTACACGATCTATTTTGTATTCAGCTCCAAGGCGATAATTTATAGCACTTTTATAATTATTAAATACTTCCCTGTTATTTGAGGATATAGTTGTAGCATCACCATTGTCACTGGATGAAAAATTTATTTTAGTATAATCAACATAGTCAATATCAGCACTGATAAAACCTTGGTTTCCAAAGAAATAACTGGCTCCCCCGCTTAGTTTTGATGGCGTACGTAATTGGTAATTAAAATCGTAAACAGACGGAGAATTTCCAAGAGGAGGAGTAGGTAGATTAGGGGAATATTTGGTATTCAGAACTTCTGAATAACTATCCTCAATACTATAATACGTTGGCGTTTCAAAAGTTACACCTATTCTTACCATTTCAACCGGACGGAATATCATACCTAACTTTCCATTAAACCCGCTTCCCTTTGTGGTTTGATCCTGACGGTAAGCCAGATCGTAATTATACGCTTTAAATGTATTGTTAAATTTTATATCAGCTATTCCAAGTTCTTTATATTCTACACCAGACATATAATTCAAACTGGTTAAGTTTATACTTGCACCTATATAAAATTTGTTACTTTGATTGATACCGAAAACAAAATTTAATTCTGATTGAGAGCCTGTTCGGATGTCTGATCTGGATTGGTTATTATTAAACCGAGTTACTGGAATAAATTTCTTATCATAATCAAGCAAGTAATCTTCATACGCCATACTCTCCAATGAGCCATCAGGAAGATTTGTAGGATTGGTAAAATCATTTGCCAAACCGGCAAAACTATCACCGATGGAACTGGCCGGATTAATACCTGAGAATAGGATGCTATTCCCCAAATCATTGGTACGGTTGTATCCAATTCCGAAGTTGCTGCTTATAAAGCCACTATTAAGATCAGAACCCGCTTTTTTGTACGTAGGGCGATGCCAAACTACACCTGCATGGGCCAGGTTAAGATTATCTTTGGAGGATGTATTAGTTCCATTAAGGTAAACCGAATTTGTATTGAAGCTATTAAACCCCGGAGTAATACTTAATTCTGAGCGAGTAAACAATCCTATACCCGCCGGATTTCCCCCCAATGAACTAAGATCGCCGCCAACACCTATTTGAGTACCTGAAAGTGCTTTAAATCTAGCTGTACTGCCATAAGTTGTTTGAGAAAAGCGTAAAGCATCTGCGGCATACTGGGCATGTAAATTTCCTGTAGCAGCCACTATGGCTGCTATAGATAGTAATATTTTGAATTTCATTTATCGTTTTTAATTTCCCCGGTTAGGTCTTGCTGGTGATGATGATCCGTCATTATCACGTCCTGATGATGAAGAAGATCCCGAATTTGACGGGGGTGGGGTATAGGTTTCTGCCCGAGTAGGCCGGGATTCGGTGTTCCCTCGAGATTGATCAGTCCGCTCAGTTGGCATTGAACTTGTGCGTGCCGGTCTTGGCTCATCAGTACGTGTTGGTCTGGATGATTTTTCTGCCGGCCGGTTGCTGGTGCCGGATGATGGAGCTGTTACGCTGTTGTCATCGCCATAACGTTGTGCGCGGCTTCTGGGAGTTGTTAAAGTTCCTGAAGCATCTCTTCCTGCAGTGCCCGGATTGGTTGTTGTACCCTGACCATTTGGAATATTGTCAAATCCTCTTACCGGACGGGGACGGTAATCCGGAGACGATTGTACATCACGTCCCATACCTCCATAATAACTCCCGCTGCCATAATTATTACCGTAATAAGGAGAAGTATTATAGTATGATTGTAGTCCCCAATAATTATTATTGTAACGGGGGGCATAATATCCCGAATAAATATCATACGGTCTGTAAACGTAACCATATCCATGGCCTATATACACGTTCATTCTCAAGTCCCGGTTGTTAAAGCGGTTATACGTGTATGGATTGTATGAATAATACGGATCATTATATGAATAAGTGTCATAATAATTTCTCCAGGGAGTATACCGGTAAAAACGGTTAATCCTTACTGAATAGTCATCATAATACCTGGCACCCGACTCTTCATCGGCATAAATTTCACTTTCTGTTACGTATTTCTTTTCCTGCTGCACAACAGTAACCACTTCTGCTTCTTTTGCCTGGGCAACTGAATAGTAAACGTCATCATTATTATCGGTTTGAGCCAACTTGCTTGTTGAGCAAGCTACAAACATTAACAGCGAAGCTGCTGCGAATGGTGTGAGTAATTTATTTATCATGATATTTAGTATGGGTTATGTTATCATTTATAGACGAATAGATTGATAAAATGGTTGCATCTTAATTATATTTCGTCGGGTACTTTTATAACTTTGTATGCTATTTTAACAGTATGTTAAATATACACTATTATTTTTTAAATAAACTATGAGCAAGGGTTTAACAAGCAGAAAGGAAGATTATTCACAGTGGTATAATGAACTTGTTACCAAAGCAGATCTTGCAGAACACTCCGCAGTGCGGGGATGTATGGTTATAAAACCCTATGGATACTCCATTTGGGAAAAAATGCAGGCCGCCCTTGATAAAATGTTTAAAGATACCGGTCATTCCAATGCTTATTTTCCATTACTCATACCCAAGTCATTTTTTACTAAAGAAGCCTCTCATGTAGAGGGTTTTGCAACGGAATGTGCTGTAGTTACCCATTATCGTTTAAAGAACGATGGAAACGGTAATATTGTTGTGGATGAAGATGCAAAACTGGAAGAAGAACTTATAGTCAGACCAACATCAGAAACTATCATCTGGAACACCTATCGGGGCTGGATCCAATCCTACCGGGATCTACCGATATTAGTCAACCAGTGGGCAAATGTGGTGAGATGGGAAATGCGCACCAGGCTATTCTTACGTACTGCAGAATTTTTATGGCAGGAAGGCCATACTGCCCATGCTACTGCTGCAGAAGCGGTAGAAGAAACAGAGCGAATGCTGGATGTGTATGCTGATTTTGCTGAGAACTGGATGGCGGTTCCGGTGATAAAAGGACGTAAAACAGCCACCGAGCGATTTGCAGGTGCCCTTGATACCTATTGTATTGAAGCCCTTATGCAAGATGGCAAAGCCTTACAAGCAGGAACTTCACATTTTCTGGGACAAAATTTCGCTAAGGCATTTGATGTTAAATTTACTAATAAAGAAGGTAAGATCGAACATGTTTGGGCAAGTTCCTGGGGAGTTTCCACTCGCTTAATGGGTGCTTTGATCATGGCCCATTCAGATGATTCGGGTTTGGTTCTTCCTCCAATGCTCGCCCCCATACAGGTGGTGATAATTCCAATCTATAAAACTGATGATGAGTTAAACCAGATATCAGAAATCGTTAATGGGCTTAGTGCGAAACTCAAGGCTAAGAATATTTCAGTAAAATATGACAATCGGGATACACAGCGCCCTGGTTTTAAATTTGCAGAATATGAATTGAAAGGCGTACCCATACGCATTGCAATGGGTGCCCGTGATCTGCAAAGTAATACAGCAGAAATTGCACGACGAGACACTAAAGAAAAGACTACCGTTTCATTGGAAGGGTTAGATGTTTATATTGAAAATCTTCTTAATGAAATACAGGATAATATTTATAAAAAAGCACTTGACTTCAGAGGGGAAATGACTACGGAAGTGGACTCATATGACGAACTTAAAAAGGTTTTAGATGAAAAGGGTGGATTTGTATCGGCACACTGGGATGGAACACCTGAAACCGAAAAAAGGATTAAGGACGAAACCAAAGCAACCATCCGGTGTATTCCTTTAAATATTAAGCAGGAAGCAGGCTCCTGCATTCTTACCGGAAATCCTTCATCCCAACGAGTGTTGTTTGCAAAAGCATATTAGGCGTTTTCATCCTGGAAGATAACACTACTGTGCAAAATGATTAGCGCTTATTCATTAATTTCCTGAAGTCTGGCAATCATATCGGTAAGAAAGGTTTTTTTAATCTGCTATACTATTGCATAATCTATTCCGAAATAGGCATGTACAATGCGGTTCCGAAAACCACGAATTCGATGCCAATCTATATTTGAATATTTATCTTTGAACTCTTCAGGAATACAACCTCCTTATCCTGCACATTGTAAAGCCGGCTTGTTCATTAAAGTTAATGCTGGGGTAACATTTAGTTAACAGAAATTGTATCTTTGTTCCTGCAATTTCTGATGAGTTAAAACTTTATGGTTTATAAAATTAAAAGAGAACGTGTGCTTTTAGTGCAGCGTTGGGGGCAGGCGTGGGTAGAGCCGTGGTTTAAGCAAAAACTTTTATTTGGCTTGTCCTGCTTTATTACCCTCTTATCAATATTTCCTATATTCTATCAGTATATTCAAAAGAGAAACGGGTTTATGAACAATGATATAGTCTTGCAGTATTTACCTGCTTATGATATGTCTATGCCTATTTTTATAGTTACGTGGTTCATTGCTATATTAATGATTCTCAGATCGATACAGAACCCTTCAGTATTTATAACTTTTCTTTATGGCTTTATCATTCTAAATCTGGCCCGGTTTGTTTCTATATCTTTAATTCATTTTGATCCCCCGCACGATCTTATTCCTATTACAGACCCCATAAGCAATATTTTCTACGGAGATAGTTATGTAACCAAAGACCTTTTCTTTTCAGGCCACACTGCTACACAGTTTCTTTGCTTTTTATGCCTTCAAAAGAAACAAGACAAGTTATACGCCGTGTTTGCAACTGTTTTAATGGGGGTTTTGGTTCTGGTTCAGCATGTGCATTATACTGTTGATGTAATTAGTGCACCGGTATTTGCTTATATCTGTTTTATAGCTTCCCAGAAGGTTGCTGGTCTGGAAAAAAGATTTATACACGTTCCCATATCACATCAGTAAACCACTTTTTAGAATCGTAAAGAGAGATAACTGGTTTGAAACCCGTTTTTTCAGCTAAGCTATTAATCTCTTTTATGGAATATTTATGGGAAGTTTCCATATAAATGCATTCATTCTCGGCAAATAGCAGCGTATGTCCATTAATAGTTACCGACTGCTGCTGCAGGCTGATGAGGTAGCTTTTACATGCTCCAGTTTCAGGATCGTAATTTTCAAAATGCTCAAATTGCTCTGTATCGAAGGTAGCATTCAGCTCCCTGTTTATTCGGGTAAGCAAATTCAGGTTAAATTCTTTCGTTATTCCTCTTCTATCATTATAAGCATTAAAAATAATCCACGGGTTTTTTATCAGGTCAAACCCGATCAACACCAGGTCACCTTTTTTCATGTGACTGCATAACGCTGTACAGAAATTCTGTGCTTCATCGGGTGTCATGTTCCCGATGTTTGCGCCTAGAAGTAACACTAATTTCGGCCGGTCAGAAAGCTGCGTAGCATGTTCCAGCATCTGGAAATATTCTCCGTTCAATCCGGTGAGCTTTAGTTCCGGAAATTTCGATGGTAATTTATTTTCAAGCAACTCAATTACATGATCTGATATATCTATCGGGTAATAAGTAATATCCAGGTTATTGTCCAGAAAGCATTTTATCAGCCAGGAAGATTTGAATGCATCGCCTGCACCAAGCTCAATAAGGTCAAAACCGTCTTTAAACCCGCTGACTATATCTCTGATCTCCAAACATCGGGTTTTAAATATTTCCAGCTCACAGTCAGTTAAGTAATACTCTTCTGAATGCATGATCTTCTGGAAGAGGATACCTCCCTGCTCATCATATAAATACTTGGATTGCAGTTTTTTAGGTTCTGAAGATAGTCCCTCCAGCACGTCGTTTAAAAAGTTGTTCATCATATTATTTTACAAGCCTGATACCTGTAAACTGCCAGCGTAAATAGGGGTGAAAAAAATTGCGGTATGTTTTCCTGCTATGACCGGGGGAGGTTACCGATGAGGCACCCCGCAGCACCATCTGGTTCACCATGAATTTACCGTTATATTCTCCGAGCGCACCTTCAGCCTTTTTATAACCCGGGTAGGCCAGGTATGCACTGTTGGTCCATTCCCAGCGGGTTCCCCAGTTTAATTGCTCTGAGGCAATTTCCCATTCAAACTCGGTTGGTAAGCGCATCCCCGTCCATTCTGCAAACGCGCAGGCTTCATAGTAACTGATGTGACATAACGCAAGATCGGGGTTTACAGGCTGAAGACCGTTAAACGTATAATTATGCCACTGCCCGTCTATCAAATGCCAGTATAAGGGTGCCTGCACATGGTTTGTCTTAACCCAGTCCCACGCTTCCGAATGCCAATAACGAAAATTAGTATATCCCCCTTCGCTAATAAATTCCATATATTCTGCGTTGGTCACCAGCCCTTTTCTTATTTCAAATTCATTCAGATATACCGTATGCGCATTTAGCTCATTATCAAAGCAAAAACCTTGTCCGTGAAAACCAATTTGATAATTGCCTGACGGGATAGTAATGAATTGGGAGGAAGTATTATCCGGTTCGTCATGTTTTATTTCTGAGTATGCCGGAAACAGCGGATTGTGTCCAAGAATATATTTAATATCAGTATACAGTAATTCCTGGTGCTGTTGTTCATGGTTCAGTCCCATTACCAGTAACTCAGATTGTTCAATCGTAAGCTCATGATTTAGCGCTGCTTCCATAGCCTTGTCCACATATTCCCGGTAACGATAAACATCTTCAACAGCCGGCCTGCTTAAATTTCCACGATCTGTACGGATAACCCGTGTGCCCAGGGTTTCATAATAACTGTTAAAAACATAATTATAGTCGGGATCAAATTCCTTATATCCTTTAATGTAGGGTTTAAGAAAGAAAGTTTCAAAGAACCAGGTCGTATGTCCCAAATGCCATTTAGGAGGGCTTACATCTGCAACAGGCTGTACCACATAGTCTTCTGTTTTAAGCGGGGAACAAATTTGAACACTTCGGTTCCGAACCTGTTGATACGAGTTTAATAGCATGTATACGGTTAAGCGCTTATTAAACCCGAAATACGTTTGGATTGTTTTTACAACTAACTGACCTATTCCATTAAAGAAAGATTAAAGAGATTTATAATTTTGATAAAAACATACAATATGAAATTCGGAACCAAAGCAATACATGCCGGTCAGGAACCAGACCCTGTAACCGGAGCAGTAATGACCCCCATATATCAAACTTCCACATACTGGCAAAAATCTCCCGGAGAACATAAAGGGTATGAATATTCCCGGGGGACAAATCCAACCCGGAAAGCCCTGGAAAATTGCCTGGCTGCCCTCGAGAACGCGAAGTATGGCCTTGCATTTTCAAGCGGAATGGGTGCTACGGATGCTGTGATGAAATTATTGTCGCCGGGAGATGAAGTAATTACCGGGAATGATCTGTATGGCGGATCCTATCGCATGTTTACTAAGATATTTGCCAATTATGGTATTAAATTTCATTTTATTGATCTGTATGATGCAGCTAATGTCAGCAGGTATATTAATGAAAAAACAAAGCTGATCTGGATCGAAACGCCAACCAATCCAACTATGCAGATCGTGGATATTTCTGCTGTACAGCAGGTTGCGCAGGCCAATAAAGTGCTGCTTGCAGTTGATAACACATTTGCCTCACCCTATCTGCAAAACCCCATGGATCTGGGTGCTGATATTGTGATGCATTCGGTAACTAAATATCTTGGCGGCCATTCGGATGTGGTGATGGGTGCGCTGATGGTTAATGATGATGACCTGTACAAGCGCTTATGGTTCATTTATAATTCTTGCGGTGCCACACCGGGTCCTATGGACAGCTTCCTGGTGCTTCGCGGAATTAAAACCCTGCACCTGCGAATGAAAGCACACTGCGAAAATGGGCGGAAGGTTGCCGAATTCTTAAAAAATCATCCTAAAGTAGATAAGCTGTACTGGCCGGGCTTTCCCGATCATCCAAACCATGAAGTAGCAAAAAAACAAATGCGTGATTTTGGCGGAATGATCTCCTTTACAATTAAAGGTGCGGGAGTGGAAGAGACGTTTAAGGCGGCTTCATCATTTAAAGTATTTGCACTTGCCGAATCGCTGGGCGGGGTAGAATCATTGATTAATCACCCCGCTACCATGACCCATGCTTCCATACCAAGGGAAGAACGCGAAAAGGTAGGAGTTACCGATAGTTTGCTTCGCTTAAGTGTAGGAGTAGAAGATATTGAAGACCTGTTAGAGGACCTGGAGCAGGCATTGAAATAGTATTTAGTACCGAGTAGTTAGTATTGAGTACGGAGTAATTAATATTACCGTAGAGGTTAAAAAGTACTGTCATATTTGAGCGAAGTGAAATGCTCCCCCGGATTACTATGCCGTGCCATATGAGGGAAAAGGAAATGCGAATAAAGTAATATCTCTAACATGCCAGCAAACTTAATACCGCATACTCAATATGAAGATCTAAAACACTTCCTCGATCTTAAATCCGACCAGTATAATAATCCCCGGTTTATTGAGAACGATCCGATCGTGATTCCGCACCAGTTTACAAAAAAGCAGGATATCGAGATCATGGGTTTTTGGGCGGCGATGCTGGCATGGGGACAGCGTAAAACAATTATCAACAAATGCCGAGAACTGATCAGGTTAATGGATGGGGCTCCTTATGATTTTATAATTAATCATCAGGATGGTGATCTGAAACGTTTTCTTGGGTTTAAGCATCGCACCTTTAATGATACCGATACCTTATACTTTTTGGAGTTCTTCAGGCAGCATTATCGTAAGAGTGATACGCTGGAAACTGCTTTTGTGGCGGATTCCTTAAAAAGCAGCAAGCCCTTCAACTTCCTGCCCGACTTTGTCATTAAGGCGGGTGCTCAGGGTGACAGTCATCGTCTGAAAGTGGAAATTGCGCTTAATTATTTTCGCTCGTATTTCTTTTCCCTGCCTGATTTTCCACGCCGCACCATTAAGCACGTGTCGTCGCCGGCTCAAAAGTCTGGATGCAAACGGCTTAACATGTTTCTTCGCTGGATGGTGCGCTGTGATAGTAAGGGCGTCGATTTTGGGATCTGGAAATCACTTCAACCAGCTGATCTTATTTGTCCTACAGATGTTCATGTAGACCGTGTAGCACGAAAACTTGGTTTGATTACACGCACACAGGTAAACTGGAAAACCGCTACAGAACTTACTGAACGTCTCCGGGAGTTTGATCCGGCAGATCCTGTAAAATATGATTTTGCGTTATTCGGATTAGGGATTGAGGAGGGGTGGTAACACCACATCATTTCGACGAGGAACGAGGAGAAATTCCGGACTTATTGCACAAGTTTAACGATTGGCAGTGCTGCTATGTCTGAGATTTCTCTCCTCCTGCGCATGGCTCAAGCTTTGGATCGAAATGACGGCGTGGTTAAGTAAATAAAGTCTTGGTAAAACCACGTCATTTCGACGAGGAACGAGGAGAAATCCCGGACTTAATTGCACAAGTTTAACGATTGGCAATGCTGCTATGTCTGAGATTTCTCTCCTCATGCGCATAATCCGCGCTTCGGATCGAAATGACGGCGTGTGTGAGTTGTAACTTAAAATAACTACGTCACATGACAGTGATATATTTGTGGGAGTAATCCTGATCTTAGCTTATGGAACGTGGAGGATGTATATATATCATGACAAATAAAAGGAAGACAACTCTGTATGTAGGGGTTACGGCCGATTTGTATTCACGCATTTATCAGCATAAAGATCACACCTATAAAAATAGCTTCACAGCTCGTTATAATCTTGAATTGTGTATTTATTATGAAGTATTCTTCAGTATCGAAGAGGCAATTCTCAGAGAAAAGGAAATTAAGAAATGGAGGAGAGAAAAGAAGGAAACACTCATTAATTCGATTAATCCTGATTGGAAGGATCTGTTTGAGGAAATAAAAGCTTGGTAAACCACGTCATTTCGACGAGGAACGAGGAGAAATCCCGGACCTAATTGCACAAGGTTAACGAACGGCAGTGCTGCTATGTCTGAGATTTCTCTCCTCCTGCGCATAATCCGCGCTTCGGATCGAAATGACGGCGTGCCTTCCCAACTATTTATTCGTCAACTCATTCTCCATTTTAATACTCGCAGTAACACTTTTATCTTTACGCCTCAGGTAAGGAAAACTTATTGGACTTCTGCGGGGTACATCATCACCAAGCAACACGCCCCAGTGTCTGAACATGTCCGACCGGTCGAAAATGATCTTTAAAACAGCAATCATGGGTAGAGAAAGAAACATGCCCGGAATTCCCGCAAGGCTGCCACCTATAAATACACCTAATATGGCACTGAGCGCATTGATTTTTATTTTTGATCCAACTATATACGGCATAAGAATATTATTATCCAAAAACTGAACAAGGGCAATCACGCCAAGCACGGTAAAAATAGGCCATAATTCCTGTGATGAAGTGAGTGTTAATGCCACGCCTATAACATTTCCTATCAATGCCCCTACATAAGGTATCAGGTTCAAAATGGCAAAAATAGCCCCGATTAATAGTGCATGTTTTATATCGATGATCATAAGAATTCCGCCTAATAAAATAGTAACATACGCGATCTGTATCAGCAGTCCGAGGAGGTAGCTTTTGATTATTGATTCACTTTCGCGCATTACTTCTTCCACTTTTTTATGCTGAGGTTGTTCAAACCACATAAAAATAAACCGGATAAGCAGATTTTTGTAAAACAGCATCAGGTAAATATAGATGGGTAATAAACCTATGAAAACCAGTGCCCCTGTTAACGACAGGGCGGCACCGCTTGCCATAGAAGCAGCCGTATTCATTAATTTGGCATTCTGCTTATTAAGAAACTTTAGCTGTTCCTGAGTAGAGAAATCGCTCACCTTATTTATCCAGTTGCTTAAAGAAGACAGATGAAGGGATACGTTTTTTTGTATCTGGGGAAAATCAGATACCAAATTTCCAACCTGCGAGGAAAAAAACCATACAATACCCGCCACTAATATGGCTACCAGCAATATGGATAGAAAAATGGCTAATGAATTTGGAAATTTCTTTTTTTTGAAAAAACGATATACCGGCAGAAGCATAATACTGATGAAGAAAGCCATTAACACCGGCATAATAATATTTTGGCCGATCACAATCAGCGCCCCGATAAGAAATAATCCTAATAACTCAATGGACCTTTTAACGGTTAGCGGTAATTCACTCATGGTTTAATTATTTTATTCTTAAGCCTGCAATATACAATCAGTTGGTAAGTTTGTGCAGGTTTCCTGTAATTAAAGTTAGGATAAAACCTTTTAAAACAAGCGTTGTTCAGGAAATACAAAACACATTTTATGAATAGTATAAAGATCTTAGTTTTTTTGTTTTTAGTTTCAGGTACAGCATTCGCACAAAACGACTCGCCTTATAAAACCAGTTTAAAAGTAGACGGACCAGTAATAGCTGCAGGTATCGGGCTTAATGTGCTGGGATTTACCATGATAAGGAATAAAGATGAACTTACTTTGGCGGAGGTAGCCGCTCTGTCCAAATCAGATATCAATTCCATCGACCGGTTTTCCGCAGGTTACCATTCCGAAAGTGCAGATCGAATTAGCTATTACCCTTTCTACGCTTCTTTTGCTTTACCTGTTGCCATGCTTTTAAATAAAAATGAAGGAAGAAAAGCAGGCCAAGTAATGGCACTGTATATAGAAACCATGGCTATAACCGGAGGTCTTTTTACCCTGGCTGCCGGGGGGATAGAACGAAGCAGGCCATTGGTATATAATACTTCAGTACCTATTAATGAACGTACCGATAATGATGCGCAACGCTCATTTTATGCCGGACATACCGCAGCAACCGCGTCGGCCATGTTTTTTGCTGCAAAGGTTTACAGTGATTTTAATCCGGATTCGCGTGCAAAGCCGTACGTCTGGGCCGCAGCCGCTGTTGTGCCCGCTGTAGTGGGTTATTACCGGTTGAAAGCAGGTAAGCACTTTTTAACGGATAACTTGTTAGGTTATGCTTTGGGCGCTTCGGCAGGGATATTAGTGCCGCATCTTCATAAAAAGACAACCAATTCTTCATTAAGCATCAATCCGGTTATTGCTCCCGGGTACCGCGGAACGCAAATATCCTATACTTTTAAATAGCCAGGTAGCGGTGTACCGCTGATTTTTAGTTACGATACCTACCTTTGCGGGATGAATAAGAGTGAATCCAAAGCGGTATATCATGCAGATACCATCGTTGCGCTTGCCACCCCGTCGGGTCCCGGAGCTATAGGGGTAATCCGGCTTTCAGGTCCGGATGCGATCACCATAACAGATAAAGTTTTCCTGGGTAAAAGCCTGAAAAAACAAACCTCTCATACTATTCATTATGGTACCATCCGCGACGGCGAAACCATCCTGGATGAAGTACTGGTGTCATTATTTATAGCTCCGCAGTCTTATACCAAAGAAAATGTGGTGGAGATATCCACCCATGGGTCCAAATATATTATTGAAAGCATTATTAAGCTGATGATAAGGGAAGGAGCAAAAGCTGCTAAGCCCGGCGAATTTACGCTAAGGGCATTCCTGAACGGGGCGATGGATCTTTCGCAGGCCGAGGCTGTGGCTGATCTCATTGCTTCCAACTCACAAGCTTCGCACCAGGTGGCTTTACAGCAAATGCGCGGCGGCTTTTCCCAAGAGCTAAAAAACCTGCGGGAGCAGCTCATTCATTTTGCATCTATGATTGAGCTGGAGCTTGATTTTGGAGAAGAGGATGTAGAATTTGCCAATCGCGACCAGTTAAAAGCATTAATACTGCAAATAAATAAGGTGGTGAGCAGGCTTATTCAATCTTTCGAGCAGGGAAATGTAATGAAAAACGGGGTGCCGGTAGTTATTGCCGGGAAACCCAATGTAGGCAAATCTACCTTATTGAACATCCTGCTGAACGAAGAGCGGGCCATCGTATCGGAGGTTGCTGGAACCACACGGGATACCATAGAAGATGAAATGATCATCCACGGTATAAACTTCCGGTTTATTGATACGGCAGGGATCAGGGAAACGCAGGACACCATAGAAGCCATCGGTGTGGAGCGTACGCACGAAAAGATCAGCCAGGCCAAGCTGATCATTTACCTGCTCGATCCGCATGAAACGGTTGAGGATATTGAAAAGCAATTAAATTACCTCGAAGGGTTGGATATCCCTTTTTTAGCCGTGGTAAACAAGGCCGATCTGATCACAGCTGAAGCCACGGAGAAACTCAAGTCTTTTAACCTGAGTTATATATCGGCCAAAAATGCCGAAGGCATAGAGGAACTTAAACTGGCCATCTTAGAAAAAGTAAACCTTCATAAAATAAACACCGATGATGTATTGGTGAGCAACATCAGGCACCTGGAAGCACTGCAGCAAACGGAGGATGCCCTGCTAAGGGTATTGCATGGAATTGATAACCCCGTCACTTCCGACTTTCTTTCCATGGATATTAAACAGGCGCTGCATTACCTGGGCGAGATTACCGGAACTGTAACCACGGATGACCTTTTAGAGAATATATTTTCGCGGTTTTGTATCGGAAAATAATAAACGCGCATAGAAATTTCTTTTAATTTCCTGCATTTTTCGTTTTATTGCAAAGCTGTTGGTAATACCGCAGTAACTAAATGCATTGGTTTTCTGGCAGAGGTAAATCGGAACTAAAGGGATTTATTGATTTTGCAAAGCAGCAAGCAAATGAAAAGTATAACCTAATAGATCCTCAGGGATTAGAGAAGGGTGAGTTTGTTTCAGGCTGGAAATTAAGGATGAATATAAGCAGGGAAGAATTACTTAATTTGGTGAATTAACAGTGATGGTACTAACATAATTAGTAGTATTGAATAATATGAACGGAGAGTCTTTAAACATACAGCAGGATAATTTAGAAAAACTTAAACAGCTTTTTCCTGATATTTTTTCGGAAGGAAAAATTGATATGGAAAAGTTTAACGCGGCTTTTAGTGATAATATTAATTTCTCGAACGAACGATATGTTTTAAACTGGGCAGGTAAAGCCGATGCTTTTAAGTGCCTACAAATACCAACCACGGCAACTTTAAAACCGGTACCGGAAGAATCTGTAAATTTTGATTCTACACAACATATTTTTATTGAGGGTGAGAACCTTGAGGTACTAAAAGTATTGCAAAAAGCCTACTATGGTAAAATAAAATGTATCATCATCGACCCGCCTTATAATACAGGAAACGACAGTTTTATTTACCCTGACAGTTTCAAGGAAAATAAAGCCGATTACGAAAAACGGGTAGGCGATAAGGATGAAGAAGGCTTTTTGATGAAAGAGGGCTTATTCAGAAGGAACAGTAAAGACAGCGGACATTATCATAGCAATTGGTTAAGTATGATGTACCCGAGGTTGTTTCTGGCAAAAAATCTTTTAAAAGATGATGGGGTGATCTTTGTTCATATCGATGATAATGAAGTACATAACCTTCGGCTGTTGATGAATGAGATTTTCGGGGAGGAGAATTTTAGAAATATTTTTACAGTAAGACGATATGATAAAAATTTAAATAGACAATTTATAGAAACGGGGCTTCAAACTTTTAATGTAGGATTTGAATATGTTATTTGTTACTCTAAAGGAAATGGCTTTTCATTTAATCCAATTTTAAAAGAAAGTGGTGAAGAAAGACAAAATTTTGGCTATTGGAAAGGATTTTGGAATGATGCAAATAGACCAACAATGCGATTTGATATTTTAGGATATGAACCTGAAAATGGACAATGGAAATGGAGTAAAGAAAGGTCATTGAGGGCAATTGAAAATTATAAAACCTTTATCGAAGAATTTTCTGAAAAAATAACTTTGGAAGAATATTGGGAAAAGACAGAAAAGAAATTAGAATTTATTAGACGAATCTCTGAAGGAAAAGGAAAAAATAAAGGAGTCGAAAATTGGATTTCACCTTCGAAAGGTAAACTCAGAAATACAAATTGGACAGATTTATTTGCATCCAAAACCAGTGAAGAAGTAGAAGGATTATTTGATTATCCTAAGAATCCTGAGGTGATAAAGAATTTCTTAGTGGGCTCAACAGATGAGAACGACATTATTCTTGATTTCTTTGCTGGCTCCGGCACAACTGCACAAGCCGTTTTGGAACTTAATAAAGAAGATAGCGGAAATCGAAAATTCATTTTAGTTCAATTGCCGGAAATAACTGATGAAAACAGCGAAGCTAATAAAGCCGGTTATCAAACTATAGCAGACATATCCAAAGAACGTATTCGTAGGGCAATAAAGAAGATTGGAAAAGAAATAAGAGAGAAATCTGGCTTATTTGATAATGTCAAACTCGATTTAGGCTTTAAAGTATTCAAACTTTCCCCTTCCAATTTTAAAATCTGGCGTGGCAATGAAATCACCGAAGAAAATCTGGTACAGCAATTAGATGCTTTTACTAACCCAGTGAGCGAAGGCAGCCAGGAGCTAAACATGCTATATGAATTAATGATTAAGGCCGGTTATCAGCTTACAGATAAGGTGGAAGTTATCTCCTCCCCAATCGTGGAAGGCCGGGAGGGGGCTTTTTATTCAATAAATGACGGCGAACTGGTCATTGCTTTGGCAGAAATGAGCCAGTCTGTGATCCATAGTATCATTGCAGTTAACCCGAAGAAAGTAATTACGCTCGATAATCTATTCGCAGGTAATGATCAGTTAAAAACAAATACAGTTTTGCAGATGCGGGATGCGGGTGTGGAGTTTAAAACGATATAATAGATAGTACAATGGAAAACGAAACCAAAAATATATTTGAAAACGGAGCAACCTGGCTTCGAGGTGATTTTCATTTACATACTAAAGCTGATAAAGAATTTCTTCCTTATACAGGTACTGATAGTGATTTTTTTGAAGCCTATATCAACCAGCTAAAAAGTCAGAAAATACACTTAGGTGTAATTACAAATCATAACAAATTCAATAAAGAAGAATTTGTGATTTTGTGCAAAAGAGCGAGAAAAGAGGGGATTGGATTGTTTGCCGGAGTGGAGTTTTCATTGAAAGAAGGAATACATGTTTTAATTGTATTTGATGATAAATGGTACCAGGGGGAGGTTGATAATATTAATGAATTTCTTAGAAATGCTTTTTATGGCATCCGTAATTATGATATCCCACCATATCCGAACTCCAAGTTTGATATGGCGGAAACGGTCGAAGCCCTAAATCATATAGGATATGATTACTTTTTTGTACTTCCCCATCCGGATGATACAAATGGTTTATTTAAGGTGCTTGCAGGCAGAACAAAAGAAACATTTATTCAGCATGATGCTTTTAGTAAAGTTTTGGCTGTGCAAAAAAGCGGTAACTTAGAAAATTATAAATGTATATGCTCTCTAACAGGACGAAAAATTGCATGTGTTGAAGGTTCAGATCATGCACAAGGTGGAATTGCTACAATAGGGCAAGGAAGAGCATCTTTTTTGAAAATTGGCGATTTTAATTTTGAAGCATTAAAATATGCTTTAACAGACTGTGGCTACAGAATTTCGCCAAAGGACAAACCAGAGATTAAGAACTCATACATAAAAAGTATTCGATTAGAAGGAGGGCTGTTAGATGGCACAGAAATAAATTTTTCTGCAGAATTAAATACCCTTATTGGCATTAGGGGAAGTGGTAAGTCATCCATTCTCGAGATTATCCGGTATACATTGGGAATTCCTTTGTCAAATACCGCTGTTGATCCCCGCTATAAAGATGGCTTAATTGAGCACGTTTTAAAAAGCGGAGGGAAATCGATTGTAACTGTAGTGGATAAACATAATGAGGAATATAGAATAGAAAAGATCTACGGGCAAAAAGAAGATATTTATAAAGATGGGGCTCTTAAGCCTGAAATATCTATCGATGCAGTATTTGATCATCCTGTGTATTTTGGTCAGAAAGACTTGTCTAATAAAGACGCAGATTTTGAAGCAGACTTAATACACCGACTAATTGGTGGCAGATTAAAATCTATCCAATCTAAAATCTTAAGCAAAAGAAACGAGATAGAAAGTGTTATAGTTGAAATTAAAAAACTTCGAAACCTAAAGGAGTTAAAAAAGGAAACCGATATCCTTATTGAGAACTCTAAACATCAGTTGGAGATATTCAAGCGTAAGGGTGTTGAGGACAAGCTTAAACAACAAACTCTGTTTGATTCTGACGTTTCAAAGATATCGCAAACAGAGAAATCAGTAAAAAACTATCTAGAGGAATTGAGTTCAGTCATTTCGAATCATGAATATTACTTCCAGCAGCAAATCGCTGGTTCAGAATTAAACAAAGAATTTTTTGAAGCTGCTACAAATTTACTGATTGAATTAAAGGCTGAATTTGAAAAGTTGAAACAGGTACAAAAGAATTCGTCTCTGGCACATGAAAAATTGAAGGATATTTTTTCTAAAATAAATATAAAGAAGGATAGCTTGAAAGAGGAATTCGCAAAGATTAAACGTGAAATAAATACAGATACTATTAACCCGGACAACTTTTTAAATCTCAACAGACAGATTGAAACAGCTCAGTTAAAACTGAGAGAAATAGAAAAGTCTGAGAACCGACGTAAAGAGTTGCAAGGTACTTTACTGGAAAAACTATCTGATTTAAATAATTTATGGCTGGACGAATATAAGCTGCTAAAAACGGAGGTCGACCGAATTAATGAGGCTGAGAATAAGCTTAAGATTGAAGTATCTTTTAAAGGAAGAAAGAATAAATATTTGGAGAAAATAAAACAAATATTTAAAGGAACCGGAATTTACGAAACATCCTATCTAAAAATCTCAGAGGTTTATAATGATTTTATTGAAATTTATAAAGACAGCTCAAAGCTTACTGCAATTTTAAACGAAAATCAGGTAGTAGATTTTAAAAGGAGATTTTCTGACTATCAGGAAGAACTCTTAACTTTTAAAGTAGACAATAAGATTGTTATTGAATATAATGGTAAATCGCTAGATAAACATTCATTGGGTCAACGCGCCTCTGCCTTGATTTTGTTTCTGTTAGCTCAAAAGGAAACTAATGTGCTGATAATCGATCAACCAGAAGACGATTTGGATAATCAGACCATTTATGATGAAGTTATAAAAGAACTAAAAAAGATAAAAGGCAACATGCAATTTATCTTTGCAACCCACAATGCAAATATTCCAGTTTTAGGAGACAGCGAAAAAGTAGTATCCTGCAGCTATGATGAAAGGAAAATTTCGGTTCATTCTGGTACGATTGATAATCACCAGACGCAACGCTTCATTGTAGATATAATGGAAGGCGGGGATGAGGCGTTTAATCGTAGAAAAAATATTTACAGCATCTGGAATATTGATAAAATTAAGTAGTATGACTGCAATAGAATTATTAGATATAATAAGCACGGGAGAAACAAGCAGGGTTCAATTTAAAAGGGAGATTGACAATGATGATTCCATCGCTGCTGAGATGATTGCTATGTCTAATTCAAAAGGGGGAATAATTCTTTTGGGTGTTGAAGACAAAACAGGTGAAGTAACAGGTTTAGATTATCAGAAATTACAATCTTTCAATAACCGGCTTGCAACAATCGCGAACGACAAAATAAAACCTCAAATATTCATTTTTACTGAAGTTGTTTCAATTACATCTGGCGATTACGAAAAGAAAATTTTAGTGGTTCATGTTTCCGAAGGAACAAGTAAACCTTATAAAGATAAAAATGGTGCTATTTGGATAAAGCAGGGATCAGACAAAAGAAGGTTAACAGATAATAATGAACAGGTAAGACTGTTTCAGCAAAGCGGAATATTGTATTTAGACGAAATGATTGTTCCTCAAACTTCTGTGAATGACATTGATGATACTAAAGTGAGACAATATATCAAAGTAGTGCAAAAAAGCAAAAGCGATGAGGATATTGGTATAACCAATGCGTTATTAAATAATCTGAATATAATAAATGATAACCGTTTAACTTTGGGAGGATTACTATTTTTTTCTAATAACCCTCAAAAGTACAGACCCGCTTTTTGTATAAAAGCAGTTTCTTTTTTTGGGAACAGCATAGGGGGAAATGATTATCGAAGCAGTAGGGATATTGAAGGCACAATACCTGAGTTATTTAATCAGGGGATTGACTTTTTAATATCAAATTTAAATCACATTCAAGCTGGTCAAAATTTTAATTCTGTTGGAAAACTTGAAATTTCTCAAATAGCGTTGGACGAATTGCTGCAAAATGCACTTGTGCATCGTGATTATTCAAAGAACGCACCTATTAGAATAATGATTTTTGATAATCGGGTTGAAATAGTTAGCCCAGGTTCTTTGCCCAATAGCTTAACAATAGAAAATATTAAGATGGGTAATGCTGTTGTTAGAAACAATCTCCTTGTTTCTTATTGCTCAAAACTGATGCTGTATCGCGGTTTTGGTTCGGGAATTACCCGCGCAATAGAAAGCCAGCCTGATCTTGATTTAATAAATGATGTAGAAGGTGAGCAATTTAAAGTAATAATTCCAAGACCTGCAAAGATTTAATCTATTCGATCGCTATGAAAAGAGAACAAATACAACACCTCTTTAAGCAATTTGAAAATGCCAGTTACAATTATAATGAAAAGATTCTTGCATAAATGCGGGCGAAAATATATCCGATCATTTTCCCGACATCAGGAAAACGATACCTATGCCTTTGAGTGCAGCCAAACAACAGAAGTAAGAAGCAATGACTCTTAAAAAATATCTGTCCCAATTTTCTAAAGAGCAGCTCATTTCTCAAATCCTTGAGCTGGACAAGAAGTATAAAGACGTAAAAGCATACTACGAATTTTCTATCAATCCCGACCTTTCACTAAAAAGCAAGGAAGTGAAATTTGTTTTGTACGATTGTTTTTTTCCCCGACGGGGTTACAAATTGCGTTTAAAAGATGCCCGAAAAGCTATTTCCGATTTTAAAAAGCTTGGACCCACTCCCGAAGCATTGGTTGATGTAATGTTATATTATGTAGAATGCGGTGTAGAGTATGCAAACACTTTTGGCGACATAGATGAGCCGTTTTACAATAGTATTGCAAGTATGTTTGCTGATACCGGTAAACTGGTTCAGGCAAATGATTTAGAAAAAACAGTTAAGGAACGGGTAGAAAAGATACTGGGTAATTGCAATGGCATCGGTTGGGGTTTTGAGGATGAAATAACCGATATTTATTATAATTTTTTTGATCTGGATAAAGTGTAACGCCATTCTCTCAAGTCTCATATCTCAAATCTCTCTCCATGAAACTCCACTTTGACAGCAACCAGGAATACCAGTTAGACGCCATAAAATCTGTTACCGATATATTTGAAGGCCAGCCTTTAAGCGGCAATGATTTTGAGTTTTCGATAGCAATACCCGGCACATTGCATTCTGAAAATGGTTTCGGTAACAAACTTAACTTATCCGAAGACCAGATTTGGCATAACACCCAAATTATCCAGCAACGTAACGAAATAAACAGCTCACATGTAGAACTTCAGGGAATGAATTTTTCCATCGAAATGGAAACGGGCACCGGAAAAACTTACGTTTATCTCAGGACGATATATGAATTAGAAAAGCTATATGGTTTCAAAAAGTTTGTAATAGTAGTTCCGTCTGTAGCTATACGAGAAGGTGTATTAAAGAATCTGCAAATCACACATGACCATTTTCAGTCCTTATATAATACTCCCCTAAAATAAGACCATTGGTTTAGTTAAAAAAACTTTTAAATTAACTAAACAATGAGCAAGCAAACCCGTCGTAAATTTACGTCTGTATTCAAGGCCAAAGTGGCATTGGAAGCCGTTAAGAATCAGC
>DATLXK010000066.1:0-5739 GCA_035575925.1 Sphingobacteriaceae bacterium | reverse complement strand
AACAGGATGCAGTACCAATATCGGCAATCAAAAATAATCAGGATGCAGAATATTCAAATGAAAAATTACAGCTAAATTCGAACGATTACTACACAACTAATTCACAACTTTTGTCCAACTAATAAGGGGTCGGTACACTTTCTGAAATTCTTGCTTCAGTAATTGGGCCTTTTTTCATGCTCATAACTATATAAATAGCTATTCACTACTCCATAAGGGATTTGATGTATCGAATAAAAAAATCCCCGGAAATTTTTTCCGGGGATTCTGGTTTATCCAATGATTTATTGGTTAGTTAAATCGGCATTATAATACCAGTATTTTACCTGCTAAAACTCCGTGATGTTTTGAAATAATAGAAACACGATATATACCACGTGCCAGGCCAAGCGCATCCTTATTCAATTGCAATTTCCAGTTTCCGGCTTTTGCAATTTGTTCACTTGAATACACTGTTTTTCCGTTTATCTCTAAAACAGATATGGTTAGCACTTCATCCTGTTCCAGTTCTTTAGAGATAGTGAAATCATCTGCAACAGGATTTGGATAAATAATTAAGCCTGAGTTGTCTGTAGGAGATATATCGCTAGTAATTGCAAGTGATTGTTGCGCCTCCGGAGTAGACATTGTGGCTGCAGTTGTACCCGCAACCGGTGTAATGGTTATTCCATTGAAACGGGTTCTGTCTTGTGTGCTGGCCTCGCGGGCAATGATCTCATAATCTTTCCCATCGGCAATTGTAATTTGAAAAGAGGCAGGCGTTGTAGAGGTTATAGATTTGCCAGCCACCTTAACTTGCGAAGTACCGCCTACTTCTCTGAATTCGACATTTACTAAACCATTAAAATTAGAATCGTAATGATAACTTTCTACATTATAAGTTCCGGCAGGAAGGTACTCCATCCGTACTCCAACTATGCTGTTCGCACCTGCACTATATGCAAAGTCTCGTGTAACATCTCCACCAGTTCCCCGGTCTACGGTGCCTTGTACTCCTCCAACCATAGAGAATCTTACACCATCAATTGCTAAATTGTTACCTTGTGTACCTACTAATCCTACCCAGCCGGCTGGGACTGATCCATTACCTATATCATTAATGTCAATTTTATAAACGGTTGTTGATACGCCCTTTGTTTGATCTATACCAATGTTCCGGGTATTTCCAATAACAGTATTGTAATAATCTAAATTTGGTTGTGTTTGTCCCCTTATTCCCACATTAAACGCCGGAGATCCGGCAAGAAGTTTATAACCTCCACTTGATGGATTGCTAAATAATGGGTTGTTTATAACCGAAAAAGAATCCTCATTGATATGTGCAAAACTGTTGTAGCCAACAACCGGTAGCCCTGTTGGAACAGTTGTAAAATTATATAGATTGTGCCTGAACGTAATATTTCTGGAATCGCCATAAATAAATTTGGTTCCGGTTCCTTTTGCCCAGAATACGTTATTATAAAAACTAACATCATGAGGATATACGATCCAATCACTAAAAGTAACTATGCCTACATCATTGATTGTAGAATTAGCGAAAAAAACATTATTGTGTATGGTAGCATTCCAAAGATTTCCTGA
Source organism: Sphingobacteriaceae bacterium (assembly GCA_035575925.1). Classification (GTDB taxonomy): domain Bacteria; phylum Bacteroidota; class Bacteroidia; order Sphingobacteriales; family Sphingobacteriaceae; genus DASWTL01. The sequence goes on along the minus strand of DATLXK010000066.1, from coordinate 4,158 downwards.
AAGGTAAATTCCTTCCCGTGCATTATCCTCGAAAATATTATATCTAACTAACAGACCTACGTTAAATCTTTCATAGGCTGTTCCATCCTGAGGCCCACCTGTAGCTACAAACCCTCCCTTGCCATTGTCATGGAAGTAATTATATTGTACCAAAGTGTTTTTATTCCTGAAATCACTATCAAAACCGCGGGCGTCTGTATCGTCAGTATTATAAACAGTATTTTTAGCTTCGTTATATTGATAAACGAAATTATCGGTGTTAAAGCAAAAAGCTGCATTACCTGATATTAGCTCACCACAAAAGTCAAAGTAATTACCTTCTGCGAGAGATGAAGCAGCAGTTCTTATAATGAATCCGTTTCCACTGATGTGCTCAAACCTGTTGTCTTTTATAATAATATTGGTGCTTGCAACAAAATTGTCAACATATCCGTTAGGAAGAGCCTGTCCAAAGGTTGAGCTTGAGCTGCGGATTTCCCATGTAGATTCCCAACCCAATCCTGTTCTGCTTATATGATGAAAAAAGCAATTTGCCACCAGTATATCGTTCCATTTACTTGGTGTAGCCGAACCCGTTACTTCAAAATATACACCACCATAATATCTGCTCACACCTGAAATGTGTTCGCCATTAACATCTGATACTTCTAATCTGTTCAGGTGTATATAATTAAGGGTTCCGGCATTATTATTTATAAAATGCACACCTCTTAATCTGGCTGCATTTTGATCATTTATATTGTTACCCGGCAAGAAATTAGTTACTTTCAGATCATTCACTTCTAAGTAACCTTTATTTATTGAGGAAATAGTAGTTGGAAAAAGACCCTGACCTTGTATTAGTGGTAAGGCACCGATCCCATATTTGCCATAAATAATAGGAAGTCCGGCAGTACCGCTTGAACTTATAATTAACTGACCGGTAAATGTATTGCCCGAATTAAAAAGGATCTGATCGCCGGGGCTAAATGCCGAAGCATTAACCTTACTTAGCGTTTGCCATGGGCTAGCAGTAGATGTTCCATTATTAGAATCGCTTCCTGTAGTGCTTACATAATAAGTGGTTGCAAAAAGATTAATCTGGAATAGTCCAACCAGGAAAATTGTCAATAACCATCTTGTTTGTGGGTAAAATTGTTTCATAAGCTTTACTTTAGTTTAAATATTGATTGATTTTTAAATAGTTTTTATTGCGTAATACTAATTGATAATACAATAAAAAATACTGGCTGTATCGTTCAGATGTGCCTGTGAATTGTATGAATATTACTAAGATTGTTACGAAAGTAAATAAACTGTCTCAGTGTACGGTTAACGCCATAAAATTCCGGGCAGGTTAGTAGGAACTTGCTCCAGCAAAATGATAATGTATTTAAAAATACATAGGTTGTTTTGAGAAATATGAAAATTATTCATAAAGATAGGGCATAGCAGAAGGATTGGACGCCCTGTTAAACAACCGGTGAAATGTAAAAGTAAACAGCTTTAATTCTTTTACCAGTTTTTAAATCAAAAAGATTAACTATTTTGTAGAATTATTTAGGAATATAGTGGGGCTTCTTATGTTTATCACTTGATGTATGTCAAATGGTCAGTTAAAAATTTTGGTTGCCATAGACCATAATTTATTTGCAGATGGTTTGAGCAGATTGCTTAACGATGTTGACGGAGTTACCGTTTGTAAAGTAGTTAACTGTGGTAATCAACTTGTTGATGAATACAGTACTGAACAACCCGACGTGGCTCTTGTAGATTTGAATATGCCTAATTTAAACGGTATACAGGCTGCAAGAAAAATAATGAGAGACTTTCCAAATGCAAAGATTATTATACTGTCTTTGTACGTTAATACATCTTTAATAAGACAGTTAAAAAATTCGGGTATACAAGGATATTTGGAAAGCAGCTGTAATTTAGAAAACTTAGTGAGTACTATTAAAAATGTAAGTGACGGCAGTCACATGTATAATAGTATCGAGCATAACAAAATTGAATTAGACTGGGATCAGGATGAGATACATTTAACCACCCGGGAGATACAGATACTTAAACTAATTGCAGAAGGGTTTACAGCCGCAGAAATTGCCAAACAGATATTTATATCAGCGCAAACCGTTAACTCCCACCGTAAAAAATTAATAGAAAAACTGGAGGTACGTAATTCGGTAGAATTGGTAAGCAAGGCATTACGCCAGGGCCTTATTATATGGTCGGGCATCTTCCTAACTCTCCTTGGAACTTCGAATACGTTTATCTGAGCCTTGGTTTTTTACCGGTAAGCATCCCGAAAATTCCTCTCACAATTTCACGGCCAATCTGCCGGGTTATTGGCCTATGCTGGCGCACGCGTGTGCATTTGTAGAATTTTCTTAGCTTTATCCTTGTTTAAGCTACTAAATTGAGCCGTAAATATAAATTCTTAAACAAGGAGGGACTGTACTTTGTAAGCTTTGCTACTGTAAACTGGATAGATGTATTCGTTCGTATGGAATATAGCGATTTTATTCTTGAAAGTCTTAAATACTGCCGAAACAATCTTGGGATGGAGATATATTGTTGGTGTATTATGTCAAGCCATGTTCACCTGATTTTTAGAGCGAAAGAAAACAATCCTGAAAAAGTTCTGGGTCGCTTTAAAGAGCATACATCCAAAACTCTTGTCACGGAGATAAGTGCCAATTTGCATGAATCAAGACGAGAGTGGATGCTTTGGATGTTCGGGCGTGCAGGAGCAAAGAGTAGCAATGTCAAGTCAAACCAGCTTTGGCAACATAATAACAGGCCGGTAGAGCTTTGGAGCCCTGAAGTGATAGAGCAGAAGGCAGAATATATTCATAACAATCCAGTTGTTTCTGGGTTTGTGTCAGAAGCATGGCATTGGAGGTATTCAAGTGCTATAGATTACTCGGGAGGGAAGGGTATGATAGAAATTGATTATTTATAAAGAAGCACACGCGACACGCGTGCGCTAGCAAGGGCCAAGTTGATATTGATTATATCAAGACAAAAAATTTAATTTCTAATGTCAAAATTATTTTACAAGATGCATTGTCGGCTCTTTAGTTTCATCGGATTTATTTTATTATGCTTTTTTTTATTTAATAATTCCCTAGTCGCTCAGCCTGGGTCAGGTCAAATATATTTTAAGCAAATAAAATATTCAGATAGACAAAAAGGTGAAATAAAAATATCTGTTTATGTAATGATTGATGATACTTTTATATTAATTGATTCTTTAAATATAAATCCTAAAAACAAGCCTTTAATAGCTCTTAATAAAGGAAAGGGAGAGCATAAAATTATTATCAGTTTTGGCAGTAAAACAATGAAGATATTGTTTGAAAATCTAGAATGGGGAACAGATTACGGTTTATTGAATTTAGAATTAAAAGAAGGAGTTTTTCAGATTATTGGTAAAAACTTAAAGAACGGAAAATGGAATAAGATATGCAACTGTTTTGATTTATCACAAAAATTGACTCCGAAATAAATAAGTCCTACTATGCAAGCCCATTTGCAATTCGCACAAGCCAATACACAAACCAAAAATTGCAAAAGCGCTTGCACTCCCAACGCACGAAAAAAAGAAAAAATAAAAATTGCCCTGCTTCGCAAAATTAAATCTTTCTATCGCACAGGCAGACAATAACGCAACTTGACAATGACACGGAAATTCACAGTAGACAAGCACTTTGACGCGGTAAGACAAAGAACCACTGGCGGTAACACTGCATACCCTCAAGTGGGGTGCTTGGTGCATTTTGAAAAGTCAGTGCTTTCTATTACACCGGAGTAGTTTTTAAAGTATCGGCTTCTTTGAATGCATACAGACACAGGCCCCGCTGGCGCAAGCTTAAGGGCGGAAAGGAGGGCTGTTTAGCTTGTGCCTAATATGATATTGTTTTGGAAGAAGTCTTTAAATTTAATAACCAGCGGCAACCGATATAAAGGCTTTGAATGCAAAATACACGCTGGAACGACCTGGAAATCTTAACGATAGATACCCATCGCAAAAAACTAATAACCTGAGTTCGATTATAAAAACAAGCCAACCTGCGAAGTTTGCTCTACCTGAAACTTGATAGCAGGCTTTTTGGGAAAGAAACTGTAGGCGATTAACCCGGAAAGCATGTTGGTGATGAAGTTTCCAAAAGAACG
>DATLXK010000065.1:0-30022 GCA_035575925.1 Sphingobacteriaceae bacterium | reverse complement strand
GCTGATTCTTAACGGCTTCCAATGCCACTTTGGCCTTGAATACAGACGTAAATTTACGACGGGTTTGCTTGCTCATTGTTTAGTTAATTTAAAAGTTTTTTTAACTAAACCAATGGTCTTATTTTAGGGGAGTATTATATTCGCTACGAGCCGTATGCACGTATAAGATAATTGGTTACTTAAAAGAACCACGAAATACCTGCAACAATCGCCAGTGCTATTAAAAGCATTATCCAGAAATTTTTCTTCTCTGATCCCGGGTTAACCCCTTTATACCTGTAATTTCTTGGTTTCAACATAATATTCAGAATAAGATTTAACTGCATTGTACTCTAATCATGATGATAAGGTTCTCCGTTAATAATTGTAAAAGCCCTGTACACCTGCTCCAAAAAAAACAATCTCACCATTTGGTGTGAAAAGGTCATTTTCGATAAAGAGAGTTTTTCATCTGCCCGGTTTTGCAACGACGGGTCAAAACCATATGGCCCGCCAATAACAAAAACCAGGTGCTGAATACTAGCCACCATTTTTTTATTAAACAATCCCGAAAATTGAACCGAACTCAGCTCCTGCCCTCTTTCATCCAATAAAATAACATGATCAGTATTTGTAATTTTCTTAGTTATAAGTTCAGCCTCTTTTGCTTTCTGCTGTTCGACTGATAAACTTTTTGTGTTTTTAATATCAGGAATCTCAATTACGTTTAATTTTATGTAATGCTTTAATCGTTTAATATATTTTTCCATACCATCACGCAGGTAATTATCTTCTGTTTTCCCAATGGTTAATATGGTTATTTTCATTCCAGCGTAGAGTATTAAAGGTTAACAATACAGGTAATTGATTTGTTAGTTATGCTGCACTTTTTACCATCGCGTTAACGCAAAATAGTTACTGAGCCTGTCACTGTTCATATCCATAACTTAACTACACTATTTTGTCTCCCGCCTCCACATCCAGATTCTTTTATAGATATTCCAATATAACAAAAAAAGCCCTGCAGAAGTACTACAGGGCTTAAGTAAGTTTAGAAAAACTTAAACACTTTGCTTCATACGTATAATATTCAATGCAGCACCGGCCTTAAACCATTCTATCTGAGGCTCGTTATAGGTATGATTTACAAGAAACGAATCAGTGGTGTCGTCCGCATGATGCAATACGATAGTCAGCTGGCTGCCCGGAGCAAAATCGGTTAAGCCATTAATATCAATAACATCATCCTCGCGGATCAGATCATAATCATGCACATCCGCAAAAGTAATTCCAAGCATCCCCTGTTTTTTCAGGTTGGTTTCATGGATACGTGCAAATGATTTTACAAGTATAGCCCTTACACCCAAATGACGGGGTTCCATAGCGGCATGTTCACGTGATGAGCCCTCTCCATAATTCTCATCGCCGACCACAATGGTTCCTACACCTGCTGCTTTATAAGCCCGCTGTGTGGCAGGTACCGGACCATATACACCGGTAAGCTGGTTCTTTACAAAATCGGCTGTATCATTGAAAAAATTTGTTGCCCCGATGAGCATATTATTGGATATGTTATCGATGTGTCCCCGAAACTTTAACCATGGGCCTGCCATAGAAATATGGTCGGTTGTACATTTTCCTTTAGCTTTGATAAGCAGACGAAGGTTCTTAAGATCGGTACCCTCCCATGCCCGGAAAGGATCAAGGAGTTGTAAGCGTGCCGACTTAGGATCAACGATCACTTCCACACGGCTACCGTCCTCTGCCGGTTTTTGATATCCTGCATCTAAAACTGCGTACCCATTCACAGGCATCTCAATTCCCTGTGGCTCATCAAACCGAACCTGCTCTCCATTTTCATTGGTGAGGGTATCAGTCATCGGGTTAAAAGTAAGATCACCGGCAATTGCAAAAGCAGTAACTATTTCTGGCGATGCCACAAAGGCATGCGTATTGGGGTTGCCGTCATTCCGCGCTTTAAAATTCCTGTTAAATGAGGTGATGATTGAATTTTTCCTGGACGGATCATCGGTATGGCGTGCCCACTGGCCAATACACGGGCCACAAGCGTTCGCTAATACTACGCCGCCGATCTTCTCAAAAGTATCCAGGTAACCATCACGCTCCACCGTGTAACGCACAAGCTCTGATCCTGGGGTAACAGTATATTCCGATTGTGTTTTTAAATTTTTACTGATGGCTTGTTCAGCTAAAGATGCTGCACGGGTAATGTCTTCATACGAAGAGTTTGTACATGACCCTATCAATCCCACTTCCAGTTTAGCAGGCCATCCATTTTCGCGAACTGCGTTGGCAAACTGTGAAAGCGGCCACGCAAGGTCAGGAGTAAAGGGTCCGTTTACATGAGGCTCAAGCACATCCAGATCAATTTCAATCACCTGATCAAAGTATGCTTCAGGATTTGAGTACACCTCGTCATCGCCTGTTAAATGCTCACGCACAGCATCAGCGAGCTCTGCTACATCTGTACGTTCTGTGCCCCTGAGGTATACAGACATTTTATCATCATATCCGAAAATGGAGGTAGTTGCACCAATTTCGGCTCCCATATTACAAATAGTAGCCTTTCCTGTGGCTGATAAGGATTTAGCTCCCTCACCAAAATATTCAACAATATGTCCCGTACCACCTTTAACCGTAAGGATACCGGCAACTTTAAGAATAACATCTTTCGCACTTGCCCAACCGGATAACTTACCCGTTAGTTTCACCCCAATAAGCCGCGGAAATTTAAGTTCCCACGCCAATCCCGCCATTACATCACAAGCATCGGCACCACCCACGCCAATTGCGATCATTCCCAATCCGCCTGCATTTGGTGTATGAGAATCTGTTCCGATCATCATTCCGCCAGGAAATGCATAATTCTCCAGAACTACCTGGTGTATTATACCGGCACCCGGTTTCCAGAAACCAATACCATATTTATTTGATACCGAAGAAAGAAATGAAAACACTTCGCTGTTCTGGTTATTTGCATTCTCTAAATCTTCTACAGCACCTGTTTTAGCCTGGATCAGGTGGTCACAATGTACTGTTGAGGGCACTGCTACTGTAGGCCTGCCAGCTTGCATAAATTGCAAGAGAGCCATCTGTGCCGTCGCATCCTGCATGGCAACCCGGTCCGGGGCAAAATCAACATATGTTATTCCGCGTTCAAAGCCCTGCGTGGCATTTCCTTTCCACAAATGCGCGTATAATATCTTTTCAGTTAACGTAAGGGGTTTTCCAACAACTTCACGTGCTGCACTGGTGCGGCTTGCGTAGTTTGCGTAAACCTTTCTGATCATTTCTAAATCAAATGCCATAGTTTGATTTTATTGGGTTTAATCGAATAAAAAAAATAAAATATTTAAACTTTTACAAGTTCACGCGAAACTACAAAAAAACATGCAATAAGGGCTCATAAGAATGGTAATTTATTGCTTAGAGGTCAAAGGACTTCAAAGCTGTATCCTTCCTTCTGCCAGTATGCCAATGCTAATGGCAATACGTATTTTAAACGCGGATAAGCTTTAAGACTATCATGAAATACTACTATTGATCCGCTGCGGGTGTTTTTAATCACATTTTTTAAACAATTTTCCGGAGTTAAGTTTTCATAAAAATCACCGCTCAGAACATCCCACATGATTATGGAGTATTGAGATTTGAGTATGGAGTATTGAGATCTGGTGCCCCGGCCGTAAGGCGGACGAAAGAGATTCGAGTGCACCACATTACTGCATCGGTCTACATTCTGAATGTATTCTTTATCACCGGTATGCCATCCCTTTAAGTGATTATATGTATGGTTCCCTACAGCATGGCCCGCCTGCAAAACCTGTTCATATATTCCGGAATTTTTTTCTGCATTTTCGCCAATACAAAAAAAAGTGGCCTTGGCATTGAAATTTTTTAACGTATGCAGAACAAATGGTGTAACAACCGGTACAGGTCCATCGTCAAATGTAAGGTAAATGGATTTATCACCTCTGGGTTTATGCCAGATAAGTGAAGGATAAATCCATCTAAGCCAAAAAGGAGATTTTACAAAAAACATAATTAATCAGATAGCAAAGGTATCTTAGCTGATGCGATCTCCAAAATATTTGAATACTGCATACTATTATGATTTATAAAACTACTAAAAATGCCTTATCGCCATTTCTATTGTGCTTCTTTGGTATTTTTATTCTAACTCCGTTTAACGCAGAGGCGCAGGAAAAAATCTCTTTACAACGCGCTATTGAGCTTGCATTGCAGAATAACCTGCAAATTAAACAGGCGCAGCTTAATGAAGCATTATCGAGTGAAACCCTTAGCCAGTCGCGTTATGCTATTTACCCATCATTCAATGGAAGTACCAATACTAATTACAGCATTGGCCGCTCTTTTGATCAGCTGTCCGGACAATTGGTAGAAAAGGGAATAACCTCATTAAACACCGGCGTAAATTCATCGGTTACCTTATTTCAGGGTTATCAAAAGATTAACCAGATCGCTCAGAATAAATTTGAGCTTGAGGCTGATAAAAGCAATACTGCCAGAATAAAAAATGATCTTATGCTTGCAGTGGTAACCACTTATCTTCAGATATTAAGCGGTCAGGATTTGGTTGAGGCTGCAAAACAGCAGGTAACTTTAGCAACCCAACAATTAGACCGGGAGCAAAAGTTTTTTGATGTAGGAGAAAAAACTATCGCAGATCTTTCACAAAGTAAAGCCCAGCTAGCAGCTGCCGAACTCAATTTAACTGATGCTCAAAATCAATCGGATCTGGCATTTTTAAACCTGGCGCAGTTACTTGAATTAGATCCAGCGGCTCCGATCGATGTTGTACGTCCGGTAACGGACGATCCTGGTAAAATTGCTCAGTATACCGCCAGTGAAGTTTTTAAATCCTCTCTGAACAATTATCCCGAAGTTAAATTTGCAGAGTTCAGGCGTTTGGCCAGTGAGAAAGGTGTGGAAATTGCTAAAGGAAATCATTATCCCAGGCTAACGCTGGGCGGCAACCTGGGTACAGGATATTCTACCAGCCGGCAGCAATATGTTCAGGGTACAAATCCCCCGGTATTTGAACGTATTAATTTTGCCGATCAGTTAAATGAAAATATTAACAGATCCATCGGATTAAGCCTTTCCTTTCCCATTTTTAATGGATACCAGGCACGCAGTTCAGTAAGAAGGGCTAAAATAGGCTTACAAAACGCAGAAATATCCGTTCAGCTTGCAAAAAACAATCTTAATAAAATTGTTAACCAATCGGTTTATGATCTCAGAGCAGCCGAAAAAAGATATAATTCCGCGCAGTCGGCATTTGAATCTTCACGTACCGCATTTTCTGCCATCGAGCAGCGATACGGCGTGGGTTTGGTAAATTCTTTAGATTTTAATCAGGCGCAAACAAATTTAAACCGTGCCCAGTTTGATTTGATACAAGCTAAATATGATGTGATATTCAGAAGTAAAGTAATTGATTTTTATCTGGGTAACCCATTAACTTTTTAACATTCTTTAACCATGGCAAAAAAGAAAAACACAATAAAATATATTCTTATAAGCGCCGGTGTGCTTGTAATTGCTGCCATTGCAGGCAATAAGCTCGGATGGTACGGCCAGGGGGACAAAATACAGGTTGCTACTGAAAAGATTGAAAAAAGAACCATCACAGAAACTGTTTCGGCGAGTGGGAAGGTGCAGCCGGAAACTGAAGTTAAACTAAGTTCTGAAGTGTCTGGTGAGATAGTTGAGCTGATGGTAAAAGAAGGGGATCTGGTAAAAAAAGGGCAGCTTCTTTCCAAAGTAAGGCCGGATATTCTTCAATCCGGATATACCCGTGCCGTTGCCTCACTAAACGGGCAGCGTGCAAGCCTGGCAGGCACACAGCAGCAGCTTAAACAATCAGAGGCAAGCTTTAGAAATACCGAAGCCCGTTACAAACGAAACCTGGAACTTTTTAATAAAAAAGTGATTTCAACATCCGAATTTGAATCAATACGGGCTGAATACGAAGGATCAAGAGCCAGTTTGGAATCCATGCGCCAGAATGTGATTGGCTCCCGGTTTGGTGTGGCCCAATCCTCAGCTGTTGTAAAAGAAGCGGCAGATAACCTGGCAAAGACAACCATCTACTCTCCTGTTGACGGGGTTGTGTCCAAGCTTTCCATTGAGTTGGGAGAGCGTGTAGTAGGAACAGCGCAAATGGCCGGCACAGAGCTTATGCGGATATCAAACCTTAATTCTATGGAAGTTAGTGTGGATGTGAACGAGAGTGATATTAACAGGGTATCTATTGGGGATGAGGCTGAAATTGAAGTAGATGCTTTCCAGGGGCGAAAGTTTAAAGGGAGCGTTACGGAAATCGGAAGCTCTGCAAACGTAGTCGGATCAAGTGCCGAGCAGGTAACCAATTTTACTGTAAAAGTGAGGATCTTACCGGAATCATATGCACAGGTAGGCGTTGGAAAATCACCATTCCGTCCGGGTTTATCAGCAACGGTAGATATTCATACAGAAAATGTTTCGGGTATAGCTATTCCTATCCAGTCTGTAACTACCCGTGAAGAAAAGAAACCGGAAAATGAGAAAGATGGCAAGCCTGGTGAAAAGAAAGATGAAAAGAAAAAAATTAAAGCTCCTGTAAAAGAGTACGTATTTATTTTTGACAAAGGAAAAGTGAAACAGGTTGAAGTTACTACAGGAATTCAGGACGATACCTATATTCTGGTTACTAAGGGTTTAAAAGGCGGAGAAGAAATTATATCACAGCCTTTTACGGCAATTTCAAAAACGCTTAAAGATGGATCCGCTGTTAATAAAGTAGATAAAGAAAAGCTGTTCGCCGGCGAGAAAAAATAAGAATTTCTTAAAAAATAAGTAAACTTGTCCTGGTTGTGCTTTAATTACACTACCGGGATTTTTACTTTATGGAACAACCTGTGAAGAAGATCGCCGTTATTGGCGGCGGAAGCTGGGCTACGGCTATTGTTAAAATGCTTTCAGATAACGTGCAGCAAAAGGAGATCTTTTGGTGGATGCGGAATACTGAGGCTATTGACCATATTTGCAAATACCACCATAATCCCACCTATTTAAGCTCGGTTGAGATCAGGGTCAATCCACAAAATATTTCGAACCATATAGATCAAATAATCAACGCTGCAGATTTTGTATTATTAAGTGTACCGGCAGCATTTTTAAAAAGCGCGCTTGAAGGGCTTGCTCCCGATGCCCTAAAAGGTAAAAAGATCGTATCTGCTATAAAAGGCATCGTTCCTGACGAAAACCTGATCATCGGCGAGTTTCTAAATCAGAAGTATGGGGTTCCGTTTAATGATGTACTGGTTATTAGCGGACCATGCCATGCAGAAGAAGTTGCCCTGGAAAAATTATCTTACTTAACTATTGCTTCTCCTGATCAGGCAACTGCCTGTATGTTTGCAAATATGATATCCACCCGATACATTAAAACTACAGTTTCGGATGATATTTATGGTACAGAGTATGCAGCAGTACTTAAAAATATTTATGCTGTAGCCAGTGGTATTTGTCACGGAATAGGATATGGGGATAATTTTCAGTCTGTGTTAATTTCCAATGCGATACGCGAGATCAAACGTTTTGTTGATGAGGTTCACCCCATTAACCGGGATATCATGGAATCGGCTTATCTAGGTGATCTTTTAGTAACGGCCTACTCACAGTTTAGCCGGAACAGAACCTTTGGAAATATGATTGGCAAAGGTTATACCGTGAAATCGGCACAGCTGGAAATGAATATGATTGCAGAAGGATTTTATGCCGTAAACTGTCTGCACCAGATTAATAAACAATATAAAGTACATATGCCTATTTGCAGAGCCGTTTATGCCATTTTATATGAAAAGCATTCTCCGCATATTGAGATGAAGCTGCTTTCCGAAGAATTGTCTTGATCGAATACCGGATAAACTTACCGCAATTTCCTATCAGCAACTGCCCCTTTTATATTTCTAAAAACTTACTCTTTTAAAGCTTGTTGTAATAAAAAATATAAGCTATGAAAAATAACGCAAAAGGATTAATAGGTGTAGTTGCAGGTGCTGCAGTTTTAGGGGCATTAATGATGTTTAAACGCAAAGACGGACAAACCGTTGGAAATTATTTGCTTGATTGCACCAAAGATTTTGGAAACAACTTGGGAACTTATGCTAACAAACTAAAGGACAGGTTAATGCCCGATGTAAAAGGCCCCAACGGCGAACCGGTTTATGCAGATATGTATGACAGGAATTTTTATGAAGACGATAACGGTGAACGCACTTACCTTGATCAGGTATAAATTATGAAACTATATTTTATTGCTCTCCTTTCGCTTTTGGGATCATGCTCCGCTATGAGCAATAAAGATCCGAAGGCAGACAAAATATGCACACAGGAATTTAAAATGATCAGTGTGCAGTTCAAAGATGTTAATGGCGCTACTGTTCCCGTGGCTGATTTTCAGACAATAAATAAAAGACTTAATAAACCTATGGTTCAAACTAATGAAGGACTTCCCGGATATTATATAGTGGCAAGCGATGCAGATTTGAATACGCTTTCTGTAAAGGGAGATCCCATACAGGTTTCTGCCCGTAACCCAAAAACGAACCAGACCGTTACCGCATCATATGTTATTAGCGGAGGTATTGATGCCTGCCATATTGGGAAAGTATCCGGACCGGAAATTATTACGGTAAATTAAATCAACGTTAAATCCGAAAGAATTAAGTCAGACACTTTTAAATGAAACAGGCCGCTTTATGCGGCCTGTTTCATTAGTTTAGTATTTCTTTTTGCGATCTCCGCCTTCGCGTCTTCCGCCACTGCCACTGCTTCGGTCTTCCTTGCGCTTGCCAGAAAAATCCCTGAAACCACCAGCACCGCTGCCGCTACCGCCGGTACGCTCGCGACGCTCACGAAAACTTCCGCCCGTGCTGCGTTCACGGTTTCCACCGCTGCGCTCACGTGAAGGTGATTCACCGCGATCGCCGGCCAATTCTATACGAACTGCCCTGCCCTGAAATTCTACGTTTTTAAAATTCTGCTGAACAGCTTCTGATACATCATTCTCCACTTCAAAGAAAGTATAAACACCTTTCAAATCTATTTTACCAATTGCACGTCCGCTGATCTTTGCATGATTGCAAATAAATCCAAGCATATCGCCGCGAGTAAAATCATCCACAGAACCCAGGTTAATAAATAAACGGGTAAAGTCTGATTTCGCTCCACGCATGCCACGCTCGCCGCGATCACGGTCACCGCCTCTGTCGTCTGCCGAAGCATTGAGGTCAGGAGCATTCTTGTAATATTCAAGAAACCGGTTAAACTCAATAGAAGCAAACTTTTTAATTACTTCTTCTTTTGAAAGATCTTTGAACTCATCCATAATACGCGGAATGTATTGTTCAATCTGCTCTTCGTTCACATTTACGTTATGCACTTTGTGAACCAGTGCGAATAATTGTTTTTCACACACATCAAACCCATTGGGGATCTCTGCCTTGGTAAACTGCTTACCTATACCCCGCTCAATCTGACGGATTTTACCAACTTCTTTCGAGTTAATTATGGCAATAGATACACCGGTTTTTCCTGCACGGGCAGTACGTCCGCTACGGTGGGTATAATTTTCAATCTCATCAGGCAGTGAGTAGTTAATTACGTGAGTCACGTCATTCACATCAATACCACGTGCAGCTACATCTGTTGCAATTAAAAGCTGTAAGCTACGGTCCCGGTAACGTTTCATTACCTTATCACGTTGCTGCTGAGACAGATCACCATGCAATGAATCCGCATTGTAACCATCTTTTATAAGGGATTCAGCAATTTCCTGCGTTTCTATCTTGGTACGGCAAAATACAATACCAAAAATCTCAGGATTAAAATCTACAATACGCTTGAATGCTGCATATTTATCACGAGCTTTTACAATATAGTATTCGTGATCAATGTTTACGTTACCGGTATTTTTGGTGCCCATGGTCAGTTCAAACGGATCGGTCATGTATTTTTTAGCGATCCGGCGAACTTCTCCGGGCATAGTAGCCGAGAAAAGCCATGTTTTTTTGGTTTCAGGAGTAGTTGATAATATCAGATCGATATCTTCCTGAAAGCCCATGTTAAGCATTTCATCAGCCTCGTCTAATACTACAAATTGCACCCTGGTGAAATCAATCGCTTTACGATTAATGATATCCAGCATACGGCCGGGGGTTGCAACTACAATCTGAACACCGCGCTTAATTTCGCGAAGCTGATCAGAAATACTTGCGCCGCCATAAACAGCCACAACATTTACACCTTTAACATTCTTAGAATATTTTTTGATGTCGCTTGTGATCTGCAAGCACAGTTCACGGGTTGGGCAAAGAATAAGTGCCTGAGGGTGTTTTTCTTCGAAGTTCAGTAATTCTAATAGAGGCAGGCCAAATGCTGCCGTCTTTCCGGTTCCTGTTTGAGCTAATCCGACAAAATCGTTGCTGCCTGAAAGTAATACCGGGATAGATTGTTCCTGGATCGGTGTGGGATTTTCAAATCCCAGTTCAGTAATGGCATTAACAATATCATGACGGATACCCAATGTACTAAATGGGTTCATGATAATTTATAAGCTTATAAGCTACATTGCTTTTAAGCGCCGCAAAGTTAAGGTTTATTTGTCAGAAAACAAGGCTGTTTAATGAATGAGGCAAAGCCTGACTGTATCATCATCTTAAACGGGGTTCTTCCGGATAAAATTATAGTAAACAGCAAATCCAATTGCTAATGCGAAACCGGATGCAGTTACTGCATCTATTAAGCCGGAGTCGATACTTTGCCCTATAATTTTATCTGCAAAATATTTGATGAATGAATTCGGAAGGTTTTGCTCTCCCAATTTTTCTTTTACCTGCCAGTGCCAATCCGTTAACGGACAATAACCCAGCCCGTACCAAATACCTAATACAACCCAGGATGCAATGGTTATACCCACTACAAATAAATGGAGCTTTCTTGTGGAAGGCCATATCCAGCCCACCAGGTTAAATCCGATAATCACCAGGTGAAGTAGGGTGAACACGATATCTAATAATTTATTCATGGATCAGACAGGATTTTCATTTTAGTATCCCACAGTAAACCCAAATGATCGGGTCGATCGGGTTGGATTTTACAATGACGCCTAACGGTGATAGTTTGCGCAGTGTGTCACGCCAATGTGGGTATGGAAAATAGCGCAAACTATGTGTTATGCCCTAGTGCTTCCTAGTCAGGCAGTTGTTTTGCTCGGCTGGTTACTTTAGTTTTTTTATCGGTTTTGGCGGCCGATTTTCGTTGTTTAAAAAAGTCGCTAAGTGCCTTTTCTTCTTCGGTCGTCAATGAGCCTTGTCCACCAATGAAGTCTACATCTAATTCAATTTTGCTAGTCCTCATAATCAGTGATTTTGAAAGTATTTATTAATGAGTTTAAGTGCCGACTGAGTCTCAATAATCATTACCTCGTCCGCCGAAATGAAACGCTCCAAGTGTTTTTTCGTAATGAGCCACCAATTGAGTCTTTGAAAGAAATGAAACATTGCCTTCATGCCCACGCTGAAAAGAAAGCTTACAGGCAAAGGCAACTAAATTTCCAGCCACGCCGGAATATACTTTGGTTTGTCCTTTATTAAAAGGTGAACTCTCTACCAAATGCATATACACATGGTCAGCTTTAACTTCTAAGCTGATTAGTCCTTGAACAATGGTCGGATTATTTACTATAGTGAGTTTGTAAATATCTCTCATCGGGTTTTTAAATTCCTCTCGCCAGTTGAATAGCCAACCTTTTGCTTTAGTGATAGATTTAAGGTCGTTGGAAGTGAGGATAGATATTTCTGTCGTAAAGCTATCGCCTGTAATCACATTCTCAATAGAGTTGGTCAGTTTATCTACTATAAAGTCAAGTCCTATTTCAAATTGCTTTTTCACTATGCTAATTTACGAAAATTGTCGTCTGACGCCACATGTAAGTTCAGATTGCTCGGTTTTTAGCATTAGGCCTAACTCGTAAATATACGCAACTCTCAGCCGAATTTATACGTAAAGCTCCTTTATACAGAATGTTTTATGCAATCATTATTCAACTTTTTATTCTGAATTTCTTAATCAACACTTTCACTCTAAGTTTTCCGGAAAACCTGGTTATAAATTATCATTACTGATTTTTATCCTCCCTACGTTACCCGCAGAAAGATATAAGAAAACGCACCTAAAAGTCGCCCTGTGGTAAAACCTATTGCTATAGGAACGTTCGGTAAACTTATAAGTATTAGTTTTTTATGTGGTCATTATCTCAACCTGTCTACCGATTTAATCAGCTTCTCGTCGCGCCGTATTCCCCTGAGAGCAAGAATTATAAAAAATATTCCCAATGATGGTAAGATAATTCCTAATCCATAGTTCTGAAAGCCAAGTGTAATGCCCTGGGCAGCATTTTTAGCAACTTGAAGCATCCAGAAAGAAAATCCCAGTATCAGAACTATCCCCAGATAGCACATAGCTATTTGTCTCTTTCTATTACTGTATAGGAATATAGTAACTAATGGCACCAGGGCAATAATAACTGCAGCAATGGTAAGAGCGGTATAAGACTGTGTTTGTACACCTTGTCCGTTAACATTTTCGTGGATACCTGTTATCATAACTGATCTTCCTGCCCCGTCACTATTTAATATCTGGATATAAGGAAAAATAAATAGTGCCAATAATGATAAGGTTGAAAGAAATAACCAAACAGATTGTATTCGTTGTAACATAGTTATTCAAATTTATGTGGTAAAGATAATGAAGTCATCTATTACCTTTGACCAGTGATTGAAAAAAGCAGATATTTCCTGGAAATTCTTTACAAAGGAACATCTTATCACGGATGGCAAATTCAGAAAAATGCTATTTCGGTACAGGAAGTTGTTAATAAGGCTTTAAAAACTTATTTAAGAGAAGAAGTTGATACCATAGGTTGCGGCCGGACAGATACGGGTGTTCACGCGAACCAATTTTTTGTACACTTCGATTCGTCAGATAATAAAATTCAAAACTTAACAGCAATGCAAAGTCTGAATGCCTTACTGCCGCATGATATTGCAGTTAAGCGGATCATACCAGTACATGCGGATGCTCATGCCCGGTTTGATGCCACGATAAGGTCCTACGAATATCATATTCATCAGGAAAAAGATCCTTTCAAATATGGCTATTCCTGGTTATTAAGAGATATACCAGATATCGAATTAATGAATGAAGCTGCCCTGATCATGATGAAATATCGCGATTTTAGTTGTTTTAGCAAGGCTCACACGCAAACATTTACCAATAACTGCATAATTTCAGAAGCTGAATGGAAAAAAACTGTTAATGGATTGGTCTTCAACATTAGTGCTGACCGGTTTTTAAGAAATATGGTGCGTGCTATTGTTGGGACTCTGCTCAGGATAGGCTATCAGGAAATAAGTATGGAAGACTTTGGCAAGATTATAGAAAGCAAAAACAGATCGAACGCCGGGGCATCAGTACCTGCCTGCGGTTTATACCTAACTCGAGTAAATTATTCATATATTAAATAATGGCGCAGGTAGCTGGGAAGGCTGTTGATATCAATTTATTACGACGTGTTTTCAAGTACGTAAAACCGTATAAAAATACGCTTATATGGTCTGTAGCTCTTACTGTCAGTCTGGCACTCCTAGCCCCGGCCCGTCCCTTGCTGATTGAACATACTTTTGATAAATATATCCTTTCAAATAATTCAGAAGGCCTGCTTAACATGACCATTCTTATGGTTATCCTGCTAATTTTTCAGACCATTATTCAATACTTTCACACTTCACTTACCAATATCCTCGGCCAATCCGTAATACGGGATTTAAGGATTGATGTATTTAATCATATCACTACACTGCGGCTTAAATATTTCGATAAAACACCTATCGGCCAGCTTATTACACGTACAGTCTCGGACATGGAAACCATTTCTGAAATTTTTTCGGAAGGGTTAATTGTTATCATTGGCGATGTTCTTCAGATCGTCACCATTATTATTTGTATGCTTTTATACAGCTGGAAACTGACCATTATTGTTTTACTGCCGATGCCTTTGCTCATAGTGGCGAGCTATGTTTTTAAAGAAGCGATAAAATCAGCTTTTCAGGATGTGCGTGCCCAGGTTTCCAATTTAAATACTTTTTTACAAGAACACATAACAGGTGTGAGTGTCATTCAATATTTTTCCCGTGAAGTACAGGAACTAAACAAATTTAAGAGCATCAATGCCAAACATAGGGATGCAAACATCCGGTCTAACTGGTATTACTCCATATTTTTCCCTGTAGTAGAGATAATTTCAGCTATTTCTTTAGGCTTGCTTATATGGTATGGCTCAAAAATGATTCTTAATGAAGAAGCAGTTACTACTTTTTTTAAAGAGGTAAAAGCCGGTCCGGGTCTTATAATAGCTTTCATCATGTTTATTAATATGCTGTTCAGACCTATACGCGAGCTTGCTGACAAGTTCAACACCCTGCAAATGGGTATGGTGGGTGCCGAGCGGGTTTTCCAGGTTTTAGATACCAAGGAAGTAACAGAAAATACCGGATCATACACACCTGATCAGCTTAAAGGTGAAATTGAATTTAAAAATGTCTGGTTTTCATATTTACAGGAACATGGCTCTGTAAAAGAGCATAATTGGGTATTAAAAGACATTTCATTTAAAGTAAATCCGGGTGAAACCCTCGCGCTGGTTGGCGCAACAGGAGCCGGTAAATCTTCAACCATTAATATTCTTAACCGCTTTTACGAGATTGATAAAGGCTCTGTAAATATCGACGGGAGGGATATAAAAGAATATGAATTAAGTTATCTCCGCTCCCGCATCGCCACAGTATTGCAGGACGTGTTCCTCTTTTCGGAATCTATCGCTAACAATATTACGCTGAATAACCCCGCCATTGTCCGTGAGAAATTTATTGCGGCTGCAAAAGAAGTGGGTGCACATGAATTTATAAGCCGCCTTCCGGGCGGTTACGATTATAATGTAATGGAGCGCGGTGCAACTTTATCAGCAGGTCAGGCTCAACTAATCTCATTTATCAGAGCCCTTGTCTATGATCCCAAAATATTGATACTTGATGAGGCGACCTCCTCTGTAGATACGGGGACAGAACACCTGATTCAAAATGCAATTGTTAAATTGATGGAAGGCAGAACATCAATTGTGATCGCCCACCGGCTTTCAACTATTCAGAATGCAGACCGGATAATTGTACTGGATCACGGAGAGATTAAAGAAACCGGGTCGCATCAGGAACTGCTGAAGCTGAGTGGTTATTACAAGCGTTTATACGATCTGCAGTTTAACTCAGGCGGGATAGAAAAGATGAATAAAGAATGACCAATCATGCAGTAAGCCACGTAGGTAACGACACCTATAACTTTAATTTGCCTTTTAACGGTAATCTTTTAGCTTTGCGCTACTTAAAATCTGACCATGAGTGTATTAGTAAATAAAGCTTCGAAAGTTATCGTTCAGGGATTTACCGGCAATGAAGGCACCTATCATGCTTCGCAAATGATTGAGTACGGAACGGACCTTGTTGGTGGTGTTACTCCCGGGAAAGGCGGACAAACGCATCTGGATAAACCGGTTTTTAACTCTGTTAAAGAAGCAGTAGACAAAACCGGAGCTGATGTTTCTATCATTTTCGTGCCACCGGCTTTTGCAGCAGATGCCATTATGGAAGCTGCGGAAGGAGGAATAAAAGTAATTGTTTGTATTACAGAGGGTATCCCGACAAAGGATATGATCCAGGTAAAGGAATATATAAGTGGCAGGGATTGCCGTCTTATCGGGCCTAACTGTCCGGGTATTATCACTGCCGATGAAACCAAAATAGGCATTATGCCGGGCTTTATTTTTAAGAAAGGAACCGTTGGTGTTGTATCTAAATCCGGTACATTAACTTATGAAGCAGTGGACCAGGTAGTAAAAGCCGGTCTGGGAATTACTACAGCCATCGGTATTGGTGGTGATCCGATAATAGGTACTACTACGAAAGAGGCAGTTGAGCTTTTAATGAACGACCCTGAAACCGAGGGTATCATTATGATAGGTGAGATTGGCGGTGGCATGGAAGCAGAGGCTGCCCTATGGATAAAGGAAAATAGCACTAAACCTGTAGTTGGTTTTATTGCAGGTCAAACAGCTCCTCCGGGACGCCGCATGGGCCATGCAGGTGCTATTGTAGGTGGCGCAGATGATACAGCTGCTGCTAAAATGAAAATCATGCGGGAATGCGGCATTACCGTTGTTGAATCTCCTGCGGATATCGGAGAGGCAATGGCTAACGCTCTTGCTCAAAAAGCATAATTATTATATATCCCGGACGCCTATCCGGGGTTTTTTATTGCCCTGATTTTTCTTTTCCATAAGATAATCAGATATTTATACTTCAAATCCATCATATTATGAAGCTAATTATTTACTTACTGCCGCTTTACTTTTGGTTTTCTCCGATTTCGTCAATAAAAGACGGCCCTGATACTACCATTGTAAAAAAAGGAATAGCAAGCTACTATGCTTCATTTTTTGAGGGCAGAACTACTACCAGTGGCGAAGTTTATAAGCATAAAAAATTTACAGCAGCGCACATGACATTGCCGTTTGGAACTAAGGTAACGGTAACCAACATCGCCAATGGGAAATCTGTAAAAGTACGCATTAACGATCGGGGACCTCATACCAAGCGATTTATAATTGATCTTTCGCAGTCAGCAGCAAAAGAAATCGGGATTTATGAAAATGGGATTGGAAAAGTGGAGATGAAATATAAGTTGGATAACTAGTAAATTGTCTGAGATATATAAAAATATCCTTCTGTTAAACAGAACAGAATAAATCATCGTATGTTATTTTATGAGAAAGATCCTTAACTACTTTTCTGTACCACTTGCGGCCATCTTTATATTAAACATAACGGCTTGCGCCCAAAATCAGGCAAAACAACAAGACTAAAAATTAACAGCTACCCATATGGATTGGAATAAACTTACACCTGAAGAAGAACGGGTTATTGTTAATAAAGGAACTGAATATCCCGGAACCGGAACCCTTCTGAATAATAAGTCTGCTGGGGTTTATATCTGTAAGCGATGCGATGCGCACCTTTACACATCAGAAAGTAAATTTGAATCTAATTGTGGATGGCCAAGTTTTGATGATGAAATTAAAGGTTCTGTTACAAAGATTGCTGATTCTGATGGTATGCGTACTGAAATTGTTTGTGCTAATTGCAAGGCCCATTTGGGTCATGTTTTTGTAGGAGAAGGTTTCACCGCGAAAAACACACGTCATTGTGTCAATTCAGTGTCTATGAATTTTATTCCGGCTAAGAAAAATTAGTTTGAGGATTACGAAGACCAATAATTCAAGCTAAAAAGATAGTTATTATTCCTATCCTTGCTTTATTATTTTGCCTTTTTTCTGCTTATTTCCTTAACATACACCTCACCTTTATACGGATGTATAGTAGAGTGAAACTGGTATCCCGCTATGTGTATCAGGTAAAATGTCATTATATCGCACCAGCATATCTCATCTTTAAAAGCCTCAATTTTTGGCAGCGAGCCCCGCTGGCAGCTTTGATCTTTATCATAATCGTACTCCCCATCGTTCTTAATACACCATTCTTTCCATAATTTAAATTCTACCGGATCCGAAAATACGATCTTAAAGTATGTTTCCTCCCTTACATCCTTCAGATCTTCATTCACGTAATGATGGTATTTGTGCCTGTGCCGGATAATTTTCGCTATGGTCATATAATTAAGAGTGAAATCGATTAACAAAAAACTATTGGATGCGTTTTAAATCTACAATTTATTTTAAACGGAGTACCAAAGAATTATTATAATATTAACGGATGATTCTTTACAACGGCGGGGTTTTTGTTTTGCACTAGTTTATGAAATACTTAGTTCTTTCTTTTTTATCAATTATTGTTATTGCATGCGGAGATAATAACAGAATGCCGGTTATAAAAGCAGATACACTATTCAAATCTATAAAACAACCGCCAAAACCCTTTATAAGCAATTTCGACTCGTTAAACAGGGATTCCATATTAGTATATCCCAGAATGAGCAGTAATGCTTCTGATGAGCCGGGGTATCCCTTTTCCGGAAAAGTACTGAAATCTGTAAATTTTAAAGAAATTGATTCCTCCCGTTTTGAACACCCGGTAAAACGGAAAATGAGGTTTTATGCCTCCTATAACATCCCACTGGGTAAAGATCATACCGGATTACTCTTGCGCACACCATCAATTTATTGGGAAAGTGCTATGTATTTATTGCTCTGGAATAATAAACTTAACAAAGCCGTAGACCAACTTCAGGTTGCAGAATGGTGGGGAGATGCGGGTGACCTGGTTTTTATACAATCATGGATGCTGGATCTTGAAAAAAACAATCCTAAAATACTTGTCGTAAAAAACATCACTAAACCCAAGAATATAAATAATATAGCTGAAACGGTTACCACCGATTCCGTATACACCTACACCATAAAAGACAACAAGTTCAAACTTGATGCAAAATCCGGAACAGACCGGGAATATTTAAGAAAAAAATATAATGTTACGTTAAAGAACGTAACCGGTTAATAATACCAGTGAGATTTTTTTTTACCTTCGACATGATTAAACACAATACTTAATAATGAAACTACTCGAAGGTAAAACTGCACTGATTACCGGTGCATCGAAAGGAATTGGTCGTAAAATAGCAGAAAAATTTGCTGAACACGGAGCCAATGTGGCTTTTACATATTTATCATCAGTAGAAAAAGGTGAGGCACTGGAGCATGAGTTACAGCAATCAGAAACAAAGGTTAAAGGC
Organism: Sphingobacteriaceae bacterium; assembly: GCA_035575925.1. Lineage (GTDB taxonomy): Bacteria > Bacteroidota > Bacteroidia > Sphingobacteriales > Sphingobacteriaceae > DASWTL01. The sequence goes on along the minus strand of DATLXK010000065.1, from coordinate 11,098 downwards.
TACCGGTCTGATGCCTCAAAATTTGACGAAGCTGAAAAACTGATTAATGATATTGTTTCAGATTTCGGAACTATTGATATTGTCGTTAATAACGCCGGTATTACGAAGGACGGACTTCTGATGCGAATGAGCGAAGAGAACTGGGATGAGGTAATGGATATCAATCTGAAATCTATATTCAATGTAACCAAGGCTGCTTCAAAAATTATGATTAAAAACCGAAAAGGTGTTTTCATTAATATGAGCTCGGTAGTTGGCGTTCAGGGTAACGCCGGTCAGGCTAATTACTCGGCATCAAAAGCCGGTATTATCGGTTTCTCTAAATCCATTGCTAAAGAATTAGGATCACGGAATATCCGTACAAATGTAGTAGCACCGGGATTTATCCGCACAGAAATGACAGAAAGCCTTGATCCGAAAGTTGTTGAAGGATGGGCTCAGGCCATCCCTTTAAAACGTGCCGGAGAAACTGAAGATGTAGCCAATGTTTGTGTATTTCTTGCTTCAGATATGAGCGCATACATTACCGGGCAGGTAATTCCGGTGGATGGCGGCATGCTATAACGATACAGCTAAGCGTTGTATTAATACAGGTTTCATATAATTTAATATGATAATTTGGGCTTGAGGATATCACTGCACACCACGCAAATGTTATAATGCTCCAATTTACAACTACTACCTTTATTTGGTTTATAGGTTGCCTGATGTTGGGTTTAGGATATGCCTGGTTTTTATACCGCTCATCTGCTAACTTAAGCGTAAACCTGCGAAGGATCCTATTTGCCTCCCGCACATTAATCGTAGCCATTCTATCATTTCTATTAATTGCGCCCTTGGTAAAATCCATTAGCACCAGTTTGGATAAACCCATAATCATAATAGCCCAGGATAAGTCGGCTTCGATTAGAATTGCACGTCCCCGGAACTTTAGTCCAGCAGCCTATTCACAACAATATAAAGATCTGGAGAAACAGCTTTCACAGGATTATGAAATACGTTCGTTTAGCTTTGGTGAAGCTATTACAGAAGGACTGAATTTTAATTATAATGCAAAACTAACCAATATCACTGCCCTCTTCCGCCAGGTGACTGATAAATTCGCTAACCGGAACATCGGGGCTATTATAATGGCCACTGATGGAATTTATAATAGCGGGGGAAATCCCCAATACGAAATACAGAGTATAAAGGCTCCTGTTTATACCATTGCGCTGGGGGATACCGTACCAAAAAAGGACCTAATTATATCTAATGTAAATTACAACAATATTGCTTACCTGGGTAATGAATTCCAGATAGAAGTTAGTCTGGAAGCCTTTTTAAGCAAAGGTGTAAACACTGTGGTTTCTGTATCAGACAAGTCAGGTTTGCTATATTCCAAGCCTGTAAGCATCAGATCAGACGAATACAGAAAATCCATTTCTTTTTCATTGCCAGCGAAAGCTAAAGGGATCCAAAAATATACCATATCTGTTTCTCCTGTCCCAGGTGAGCTTTCCAGGCAAAATAATTCCCAAACCATTTATGTTGAAGTAGTTGACGGAAGAAAAAAGATCCTTCTCATAGCTAATGCGCCACATCCGGATATCTCTGCATTAAAACAGATCATAGAGATTAATAAAAATTATGAGTTACAGGTAGTTCTGGGCACTGAAGTCCAACAACCTGACATTAATGAAACCGGCCTGGTTATTCTGCACCAGCTACCATCGTCAACAAATAATGCACAGGCTTTAATAAAACAACTGGAAGCAAAACCCCAGTTTTTCATACTAGGAAGTCAGACCAGTACGGAAGTATTTTCTGAAAATCAATCCGTTCTAGGAATTACGTCTTCCGGTGCAACTCAGGAGGCAATAGCTAATGTAAGGAAAGATTTTTACGGCTTCACACTATCGGCACAAACCACTAACAGACTTGGCAATTTCGCTCCGTTGTTATCACCATTTGGAAATTACGTTCTTAAAGGTAATTCATCTGTACTATTAGGTCAGCAAATTGGTAAAGTTTCTACGGCTATGCCTCTATTAGTATTTGGCGAAAATGGTTCGAATAAAATCGGAATTCTTGCAGGAGAAGGTATCTGGAGATGGAGGCTGGAAGAATTTCAGGAGAATGGCAACCATGATGCTGTTAATGAACTGATCAGTAAATCTATACAATACCTTTCTTCAACTGATGATAAACGAAAGTTCAGAGCCTATGCTGCTAAAAATGCTTTTGATGAAAATGAACGCGTTATTTTAAATGCCGAGCTTTATAATGACGCTTATGAGCTGGTTAATACCCCGGATGTAAGGGTTAATTTAAAAAATCAACGTGGCAAAGGGTATTCATATATTTTCTCAAAGACCGGAAACGCGTATGTGCTGGATGCCGGAATTCTTCCTGCAGGAGAATACCAGTTTGCAGCCGCCACGGAGTTAGGAAATAAAAAACATGCTGCAGGAGGACGATTTATCATATCAGGACAATCTCCGGAATTAAGACAAACCACTGCAAATCATCAGTTATTATATTCATTAGCCAACCAAAGCGGGGGGAAAATGATCTTTCCAAACCAATTAAACCAACTTCCCGGACTTATTAAAGCGAATGAAAATATTAAAACTATTTCTTACGCGAACCGTAGGTATGAAGAGATTATCGACTTGAAATTAATATTTTTCCTGCTTTTGGGATTGCTAAGTGCAGAATGGTTTCTAAGGAAAAGAAACGGGGAAATATAATTAGAACAAAGATTTTTCTTTCTTCTGTTCTTCTTTTACTATTACAAACACATCTTCATTTTCCCTTTTCATCAGGTACTTTTCGCGGGCCAGCTTCTCCAGTTTTTCTTTATTAAAGGTTAAACCCTCCAGATCACTTCGAACCTGTTCCGTTTCCTTTAAGTAGAATTCTTTTTCCTTTTCCAGCTTATTAAGCTGGGTTTGATATTCATACTGAGACATAAAATCATTACGGTCAAAAAACAACATCCAGGCAATAAATGCTACGGTTGCAATTAAATACTTGTTTCTTAACACACTGAAAATACGATCCATACAGCAAGGTAACTAAAAACATCCGAAGTTGTTAAACCGCCGGATGTTTTACGCATAATGTTATCAACTTATTAACAGCCCATTTAAAAAATCCTCTACTGCAAATGAGGAATTATGGAAGGCTATTTTTTAAGATACTTAAAATCTTTGCCAATAAACCTGGCCGACGAACCCAGTTCCTCTTCAATACGTAATAGCTGGTTATATTTAGCAATCCTGTCTGAACGTGATGCAGAACCGGTTTTTATCTGGCCGCAGTTTAATGCTACTGAAAGATCTGCAATGGTATAATCCTCGGTTTCACCAGATCTGTGACTCATTACTGATGTGTAACCATTATTTTGCGCTAAAGAAACCGCATTAATCGTTTCTGTTAACGAACCGATCTGGTTTACTTTTACCAGAATGGAGTTAGCAATATTGTTATCAATTCCTTGTTGAAGACGCTTAACATTAGTTACAAACAAATCATCACCAACCAATTGTACACGGTCACCAATAGACCTGGTCAGCGACGCCCAGCCATCCCAGTCATCTTCTGCTAATGCATCTTCTAACGAGATGATCGGATATTTATTAGACCATTCTACCCAGTAATTTACCAGTTCATCAGAAGTGAATGTTTTACCATCTGATTTATGAAACTTATATAATTTTTTATCCGCGTCATAAAGCTCAGAAACTGCTGCATCCATTGCAATAAAAATGTCTTCCCCTGGCTTGTAACCAGCAGCTTCAATCGCTGTAAGAACTATTTCAATGGCTTCTTCATTACTTTGGATATCCGGAGCAAACCCGCCTTCGTCACCCACATTGGTAGAATAGCCTTGCTTTTTAAGAACAGTTTTAAGGTGATGGAAAACCTCCACACCCATACGTAAAGCTTCTGAAAATGTAGCTGCTCCTACAGGCATTACCATAAATTCCTGGAAATCTATTTTATTATCGGCATGCGCTCCCCCGTTAAGAATGTTCATCATCGGTATCGGAAGCATATTTGCGTTTACACCTCCTATATACCTGTACAAAGGCTGGCGACTTTCTTGTGCAGCAGCTTTTGCTACCGCTAATGAAACACCAAGTATGGCATTAGCTCCAATTTTTGCCTTGTTCTCAGTTCCATCAATATCAATCATCAGTTTGTCAATGCTGTTTTGCTCAAACACATCAATACCCTGAAGCTCTTTTGCTAATTTTTCGTTTACATTTTCTACCGCCTTTAATACACCTTTACCCATGTAAGCGCCTTTATCCTCATCACGAAGCTCAACTGCCTCATGGGTTCCTGTTGATGCTCCCGAAGGAACCGCTGCACGGCCAATAATACCGTTTTCTGTAATTACATCTACCTCTACAGTAGGATTTCCCCTGGAATCAAGGATCTGGCGGGCATGTACGTCTAAAATTAAGCTCATATATTATTTAAATTCAATGGTTATGTTAGTGTATTTAAAACACTAAGTAATTGGTTCTTCAAAACTAAGATTTTTTATCAAAACATGAAGTTTTGAAAATCTGATCTTCAGCAGTTTATTTTTCTTTTATCATTTCTACAAAATCATCAAACAAGTAACGTGAATCATGCGGGCCGGGTGATGATTCCGGGTGATATTGAACCGAGAACGCCTTCTTCCCTTTTACACGAATACCCTCAATGGAGTTGTCATTCAGGTTGATATGCGTAATCTCTACTTTATCTGATTTCCGTACATCTTCCTCTACAACACCAAATCCATGGTTTTGTGAAGTTACCTCGCAATGGTCTTTTATAATATTCTTAACGGGATGATTTAAACCACGATGACCGTTGAACATTTTCATAGTGTGGATATCATTAGCCAATGCAAGAAGCTGATGCCCCAGGCATATCCCAAACATAGGCTTATCTGACTTCAGCACTTCCTTAACAGTTTCTACTGCATACGGCATTGCGGCCGGATCGCCGGGACCATTGGAAATAAAATATCCGTCAGGATTCCACTTTTCCATTTCCTCAAACGATGTTTTCGCCGGAAACACTTTGGCATATACGTCCCTGTCGTCAAAATTGCGGAGAATATTCTTTTTTACGCCCAGGTCAAGCACGGCTACCCGGTATTTCCCTGATTCTTCGCCATAATAATATGGTTCATTGGTTGACACGACAGATGATAGTTCCAGACCATCCATAGACGGCACATTAGCAAGTTTTTGTTTAAGCTCCTCCAAATCGAGTATCTCTGACGAAATTATTGCATTCATTGCCCCTTTATCACGTATGTGACGAACCAGCGACCGTGTATCCACATCAGATATCCCTACGATATTTTGTTCCTGAAAATAATCCTGGATGGAAAGATCTGACTGTTTGCGGCTGTACGCAATATTAAAATTTTTACAAACCAGCCCTGCAATTTTTATAGTTGCCGATTCAGTTTCATCGTGATGAATGCCATAATTGCCAATGTGAGAATTGGTTGCGACCATGATCTGCCCAAAGTAGGATGGATCAGTAAAGATCTCCTGGTAACCTGTCATCCCCGTATTAAAGCAGATCTCCCCGGTAGTGGTTCCAATTTTTCCGGCAGCTTTGCCATGGTAAACTGTACCATCCTCTAAAAGAAGTATTGCAGGCAGCTTAATGTAATTAGTCATTTATACGGGATGATTAAATTGTTAACTGAATGAGTATGAAATAGTGTTATTTTAGGATAAACCTTTTTCAGTAAATCGCAATTCCGATCAGAAAATATTTGAAAAAAGTTTGATAACTCGGAATATTTTCCGGTGAATATGTTTCTATAACTGAAGCAGATTACTTCAAATTTCACGGGAGCCAAAGGTAGGGAAAATTAAGATTTTTGAAAAGCTTTATTGTAATCATTTTTATAAACTGAAAGTTTAGCTTTGTCTGATGTTTATTTAAAAATATGTCTGTTAATAAAGAAATTAAGCGAATTACTACCCATACCCTGCAGGAGATGAAGCAAAAGGGTGAGAAGATAGCCATGCTTACGGCCTACGATTATTCTATGGCTACCATTGTAGACGACGGGGGCATAGATGTTATACTGGTTGGTGATTCGGCTTCTAATGTTATGGCAGGACACGAAACCACCCTGCCTATCACCTTAGAACAAATGATCTATCATGCTGCTTCCGTTATACGTGCAGTAAAACGGGCTTTAGTAGTAGTCGACCTTCCTTTTGGTTCTTACCAGGGAAACTCCAAAGAAGCGCTTAATTCTGCCATCCGTATTATGAAAGAATCCGGGGCACATGCAGTAAAATTAGAGGGCGGATCAGAAGTGCGCGAGTCTGTGGACAGAATCATTACAGCAGGCATCCCGGTTATGGGGCACCTGGGACTTACACCTCAATCTATTTATAAATTTGGCACGTATACCGTACGTGCTAAAGAAAAGGCTGAAGCGCAAAAATTAAAGGAAGATGTACTTACCCTTGAAGCGGCAGGCTGTTTTGCAGTTGTATTAGAGAAAATTCCTGCAAAGCTTGCTTCTGAAGCTACCGCGACATTAAAAATTCCAACCATTGGAATTGGCGCAGGTGCAGGCTGTGATGGCCAGGTATTGGTAATAAATGACATGATCGGATTAACAAAGGGATTTAAGCCCCGCTTTCTGCGCCAATACCTGAATTTGTATGAAGATATAAATGGTGCCGTTAAATCATATGTAAAAGATGTTAAAGGGAATAATTTCCCTAACGATCAGGAGCAGTATTAACTACCGGGTAAACGTCATACTGCCGAGGTGAAATCTGAGATATCGAAGACTTAAACTTTCCTGTGATGGCTGAAAAATTTATATAGCATGCCGAATTTTAAAATCCCCGACCTCAAATTAGAAATAACTGATAAGGATATCCTGTTTGAGGATAATCATCTGATAGCGGTTAATAAGCGTGCGGGAGACATTGTGCAGGTTGATGATACAGGAGATGAGTCGCTGGATGAAAAAGTTAAAAAATACATCGCCAAAAAATATGATAAACCCAATGGTGCATTTCTTGGTGTTGTCCACCGTATAGACCGTCCGGTTAGCGGTATAATTTTATTTGCCAAAACAAGCAAAGCATTAGAGCGGATAAACCTGATGTTTAAAAACCGGGAAATGAAAAAAACCTATTGGGCGGTTGTAAGAAAAAAACCTCAAAACCTGCAGGGTACCCTCGTGCACTGGCTGATAAAAAATCCTCAAAAGAACGTCACCAAACCCTATGATACGGAAGTTCCGGGCAGCCAGCGTGCAGAATTAAATTACAAAGTCATCGGCGAACTAAATGGTTATTACCTTATTGAGGTTAATCCGCTTACGGGCAGGCCTCACCAGATCCGGGTACAGCTTTCAACACTGGGTTGCCCGATTGTAGGAGATAATAAATATGGATATCCCCGGGGCAGCCTTAAAAAAAGCATCTGTCTTCATGCACGCAGACTTGAGTTTGTTCATCCTGTAAAAAAAGAGGAGGTGCACATATTTGCTCCCCTCCCATCAGATGGTTTCTGGGATAAATTCGAAATTTTTAGCTGATTTTCCTGCATTTCTATTCAGGTAAAACTACATGCCCGGGTTTCGGTTTATAGTGTAACGTATTTACTATGGAAACGCCCAATTCAAATCCGAATAATCCTAATTCTGCAACCAGTTCAGGTGTTGAAACATCGGGTAAAAACCTCTCTTACTGGCTGGATTCAACTGAACAATTAAAATTCGATAAACTTTCACAGGATATTACTACTGATGTGGTTGTTATCGGTGCCGGCATATCGGGTATTACCACGGCCTATTGTCTCATAAAAAGCGGCAAATCTGTCGTAGTTCTTGAAGATGGGTACGTAGGCAGCGGAGAAACCGGAAGGACCACAGCGCATGTTGTGAATGCCCTGGATGATTTTTATCATGAAATTGAAAAGTATCATGGTAAAGAAGGAGCAAAATATGCTGCAGAAAGCCATACCGCCGCTATTGATTTTGTAGGGACGGTAATAAATGAGGAAAATATCGATTGTGATTTTAAACGATTGGATGGATATTTATTCCTTCATCCAACCGATAAGAAAAAAACTCTGGATGATGAACTGGAGGCAACAAATAAGGTGGGTATTGCCACCGAGCTAATCCAGGGAGTTCCCGGTATTTCACTTGAAAACGGACCCTGCCTTAAATATCCCGGTCAGGGGCAATTTCATGCGATGAAATATCTTAATGGCCTTACCCGGGCATTTATTAAGTTGGGTGGAAGCGTGTATACTGAATCGCGTGCTAATGAAATAAAATCAGGCAGTGTTAAAGCAAATGAATTTAATGTGACCGCAGAACATGTGGTGGTAGCTACAAACACGCCGGTAAATAATCTTTTTGCCATGCATACCAAGCAAGGCCCTTACCGAACCTATGTTATTGGGGCTAAGATTAAAAAAGAGCATATTGAGCCTGCTTTGTGGTGGGATACCGGAGATCACGACTCCAAATGGATTACCATGCCGTATAACTATGTACGCACGCATGATTTGGACGACCAATATTATCTGCTGATACATGGCGGTGCCGATCATAAAACAGGGCAGGCAGATGATGAGAATATTCCCGAAGAGAACAGGTATAAGGCGTTAGAAGAATGGCTTAAAAAACGTTTTCCGGAAATGGAAGAAATCATCTACAGATGGTCTGGCCAGGTAATGGAACCGGTGGATATGATGGGATATATTGGCAAAAACCCCGGCGATGATAACATCTATATCGTAACCGGAGATTCTGGAAACGGGATGACACATGGCACAATTGCAGGAATCTTATTAACCGACCTCATAAACGGACGTGAAAACTCATGGGAGAAACTCTACTCACCATCACGTATTACATTAAAGGCCACCAATGACTGGGTATCTGAAAATACAAATGTAGGCAAACAGTTCGCAGACTGGCTATCTGCCGGAGATATTGAAAAACTGGAAGAATTAAGTCCGGGTGAAGGTGCCATAATTAATTCAGGTTTAAAAAAGGTCGCTGTTTATCGAAACGAGCAGGGTCAGATCAATTCATATACCGCAGTTTGCCCGCATTTGGGCTGCATAGTGCAATGGAACAACGAAGAGAAATCATTTGACTGTCCTTGCCACGGTTCCAGATTTACCTGTGAGGGTAAGGTAATAAACGGTCCTGCATCAACAGATCTGGAACGTGTTGAAGTAAAAAATTAAGATGAATAAAAAAGAAGATTTCGTTCAAAAGGTTAAAACATCCTATGCCCCGACAGGCTCCTACATTTATTTAGGGGCGGGTATTATAGAAGGCGAAATAATAGCTGATGCGAAAGTAAACCTGCCTTTAAAAATGATGAACAGGCATGGCTTGGTTGCCGGGGCTACAGGCACAGGTAAAACACGCACGCTGCAGCTTATTGCAGAACAGCTTTCTGAAGCAGGAGTGCCTGTATTTATGCTGGATGTAAAAGGAGATCTGTCCGGGCTTTACAAGCCTGCAGAAGAAAATCCTAAACTCAAAGAGCGGGCAGATATTCTTGGGATTGAATATGTGCCTTCCGGATTTCCGGTTGAATTATATTCACTTTCAGGCAAGTTGGGTGCACAGATGCGGGCAAGTGTCCTGGAATTTGGCCCCGTATTGCTTTCCAAGATCCTGCAGTTGAATGTAACCCAGGCAGGGGTTTTATCGGTAATTTTCAAGTACGCGGATGATAAAAAACTGCCTCTTGTAGATCTTAATGATCTGAAAAAAGTAGTTTCCTACTTATCAGAAGGGCAAGGTGCTGCAGAAATAAAAGCAGATTACGGCACAATTTCTTCTGTTACGGCAGGTACTATTGTAAGAAAGATTGTAGCCATAGAACAACAGGGCCTGGAACATTTGTTCGGAGAGCCTTCTTTCGATATTGATGATCTGTTTAACAGAATAGACGGCCGGGGGGTTATCAGCCTTCTTAACATATCTGATGTTCAGTCACAACCTGTCCTATTCTCAACATTCCTGCTTAGTCTGCTTGCCGAGATATTCAGCAGCATGCCTGAAGCCGGAGACCTGGACAAACCAAAACTGGTTTTTTTCATGGATGAAGCTCACCTTTTATTTAAAGATTCTCCAAAGGCTTTTCTTGAACAAATTGAAACTGTAATACGCCTGATCCGGTCAAAAGGAATAGGCGTGTTTTTCTGCACGCAGTCTCCAACGGATATTCCTGAAACGGTATTGGCTCAATTAGGTAACCGTGTTCAGCATGCATTGCGTGCCTTTACACCGAATGATGCCGAGGCGCTGAGGAAAACTGTAAATACCTACCCCAAATCTGAGTTTTATGAAATAGATAAGATCTTAACCTCTCTGGGAACGGGACAGGCTTTAATAACCGTATTAAATGAAAAGGGTATTCCAACAGAAGTTGTAGCTACACATTTAACCCCTCCACGAGCAGTTATGGGGCCGTTATCACAGGTCGAAATGGATAATCTACTCCAGGAAAGTAGTATTTATGAAAAATATAAAGATACTATTGACTCTGAAAGCGCCTATGAAATCCTTACCGAAAGGGTCAATAAAAAAATGGAGGACGAAAAAATGGTAACACGCACCAGTGCCAAGCCTGAAAAAAGTGCGTTTGAAGAGATAATCAATGCGCCAATAACCCGGCAGATTGGCCGTGAAATTGTGAGAGGAATTTTCGGAATGCTTACCGGCAAAAAACCAAGGCTCAGATAAATATGCCTAAAGCTTAGACGAAGCAAAGCTGAAAGCCCGAACCACATGCTTAGTCGCTGTCGTAATGCAGTTCTACTGAATTACGCACACCCAGCTTTTCTATTAACCTGAGTTCGATTAATAATTAGGGATAAAAAGGCAAAAAACATAAAAAAAAAGGAGAGTAAAAAAGGTAATATTCAGTCTTATTTCATATATTGAATTAGGCACTTTTTTAATATTATAATTATGCTTAAATTGCTAAGAAAATGAGCATTTGTATGGAGAAAAGATTTAAAAGTTTATCCTTATTCGAGTTTCAGGCCCGATTTCCAAACGATGATAAATGTAAAGAAT
>DATLXK010000064.1:0-46183 GCA_035575925.1 Sphingobacteriaceae bacterium | reverse complement strand
GTAATATTCATGTTTTATTTATCTATATATTTGAATTTCAGATACTTAAATATATAAAATAATGCTGGATATTACCTTTTTTACTCTCCTTTTTTGTATGTTTTTTGCCTTTTTATCCCTAATTATTAATCGAACTCAGGTCAATATGATATTATCGGGAGTTAACTGAACGACATCTATACAAGCTATTCCAGTGTAGCAGCTAAATACAAAAAGGTCTTTGGCATATTGGATCCTCTGAAGGCTGAATGTTTTTTCCTCGATAGATATAAGCTCTTCATTTGTCAAATAGCCTCTTTCTACCTTTTGCATCTTAAGCTTGAACAGCTCAAAGGGATTTTTTTCTATCCATCCCAGCTTGGCGCCTAACCGGACTATTTTCCGGAAACGTTCCAAATGCTTCATCACCCCATTGTTTTCCATTCCTTTGTGATGGTCTGTCGGGACGTAGGTTCTTAAAAAATATTCGAATTGTGTAATAAACTGGTAATCCAGCTCAGCAAGATAGATATCTTGTTTTTTGAATTGTTCCAAAACGAACTCCTTCAGATACTTCGCTGTGGTATAATAATTTTTGATCGTCCCATAAGCAAGAACTTCCTTCATTTGGAGGTTGTGATAACTGATAAGCGATAGGAGAGTGTTATTCTGTTCCTGTATACCAAGGAACTGATTTTTGATTGCTTCGGGGGTTACTAATTTTTTTGATAAAACCATTTCCCGGTAGTAACCAGATAGTAACCCTCTTACCTCTTCCAGGTAGTTGTTCAGGATTTTGAGGTCGGTATTTTTTGACTTCGCAAGGCCCTTTAAAGGATTCCAATCTGCAATTTTTACGGATTTTTTTAAAGAGATTTCAATTCTTGCTCCATTCACGTTTATTCTGACATAAACCGGGGCACTGCCATTTTTTTCTTTGTTCATTCTCAATATGAAATGAACAAAGAATGTGTTACTTGATCTCATACACTTTAATTTAAAGTTTAACATAAACTGATTTGAACTATTTAAGTCCAAACAGGTCACCAGAAAAACATAAAAGTGATCCTTTTCGATCTATCTGAGTTTAAATTATATTGATGTATATATCTTATAATCAATTAATTAAACCCATTCTGGTGACCTAAGTTAAAAATTAATTTAGGTCACCTAATGGTTCTCAGAAAGTATGGATTGAAACGGATTAATATGAACTGTTTAAAAGCAGAAAAGCCTCTAAATAATGATATTTAGAGGCTTTTGCATCCAGATGAACTGGTATTTGTCGGGGTGGCAGGAGCCGAACCCTATGCTCTAAATAATTAATTTTCAGTAAGTTATATAAACTATTCAACCTTGTTCACCTTTTTGTTCGCGGGAACTGTTGGTATACAAATATACTAATTACAGTTTAAAAGTGGCTTACTTCGTTCAAACAATCCTGCATATACGCCTTAAAAGTTTTAGCATGTACTATCACCCTTCCTCCTAAAAAGCCATGAACGTCCTTAGCTAGATTTGTTGGAGATCCAGCATGCATGTTATTTGATGCTGCAAAGATTCTCAGCATTACATAAAAATCAAATTCCTCGATTTTAAATAAAGGGTCTATAATTACAATCTTTATATCATTATTTTCACTCAAAGCCGTTCTTATACTTGAATTGATGTGTTCGTCACCGAATGAATAACCTACTATTATAAGCTGATTGCTGAAAACACAATCCCTGTCGAAACATGCCTGCATTTGCTTAAAGGGAGAAAATATAGCTCTTTGAGTTTTCTGATGACCAGTGATGAAATTTGTCAAGAACACTGTCTTACCCTTCTCACTTTGAAACGTGGGGAATTCATCTGTATTCTGCTCGAGGTACGCCCCGCACGCCAGATAAAATTCCGGTAATTCTAACTGATACTGATTCAAAGCCTCGACTCTCCAAAATACACTTCCATGTAAATTGTAATGCACATTTGTGTCTTGGTCGTCGATTATTCTTTTGATATTGGGCTTTATCATATCGTTATAACCCACAACGTCTGTACATTCAAATCCTTCGAAAATATTGTACTTGTATTTTGACCTAGATAATATTATTTTGAAGTTTCGGTCATAGTTTAAGGTATACATTCGAAGGATATTATCGCCATTGATTTTATAGGCCCAATCTTCGAAGGTTTGGTTCAAAGCCTGCTTAGCATTAGTTAAGACAAGTGATTTGCTTGCTGTATGATAGCTATAAGGTTCAATCGCGATTGTAATATCTGTAAGCAGGTGTGCAAGTAACTGCTGGAAAAAAAATTGCTCTGGGGATTCATTACTGCGGCTTCTTATTGCAAATTCGTCATCAATCCCTGGAATATGCAGCTTGAAATGTTTATCCCTCTCTCCAATAATAGAAAAGTTAAGCAATTTGTCATCAAAAGAAGGGATGAAGAACGCCTTAAGAAGTGACGGCAACTTATTTTTCAAACCATGCTCAGCATAGTATACTATCAGTTCTTCAATAACGTTGATAATGGTTTCAAAATTGATATCATTCCCTGAATAGCCTGAAGTGTCTTTAAGAGTGGTATAAATAAATTCCGTAATCTTTGTTACTCCGTCCTTTGTATTAAAGCCACTACTCCTAGTCAAGTCGGTGAGTTCGCTAGTAGTAGGTCCGCTCCAGTCAATTACGGCTCCTGCACCAAATAAAAGGGTGTTCCTTGTTTTCCCCATGACTTACCTATATCTTTATAATAATCATTTGTTACATTATTATTTAACTGTTTGTCCGGATGGATCAACTTCTTTCATATCTGTAATGCATGCGACTATGGTAGCTCTCGACAAGCTATTCCTTCTGCCATCCCCAATCTTGCCAATCCGCTCTATAATATAAATTTAGATACTGGAATTCTTTCTTGGGATCGGTTCTATTAATGCGAACTTCCATTTGTCCTTCGTTTTGTAACGCCATAGAACCATAATTTAAATTTACTTCATTCATTAATCTTTGCAATTGGGTATAGATAACCAGGGTCTCATGAAAAATTCCTATCCATTGATCAAAAGTTAGATTTCTTAACAAATTAGCTTCGTCACCTTCAACCTGATTATTTAGGTTTATATTTCGTCCTAAAATTGAATACTGGGAATGAGCGATCGAATTTCGGACTTGGGTGATATACGATCTCTTGATCGAGCTATAAAGCTCTGGAAGAATAAACTCCACACTATCTCTGGTTTTTTTACGTAAGATCGTTTCGCGGGTGCCAGTACCTTTTGGACCTCTGTTCGACTCTTTTATTTCAAAGTGCCAATCATATGGTTGTCCATTAGCTAGCAAAGCTAACTGATAAAACTGTTTTATAAAGTTATCCGATTCCCAGATCTTCAAGTAGATCAGCATTTCAAACTGAATTGAAATAGATTCTTGGAATTGTAAGTTATCAATTTCCTGCCGCCTGGAGTCCGCATATACAAGACTTTCCAGATATTGTTCATATGATGAGATTATCAAGTTTCGACTAATGTATTCTCCAATAAAATCGTGATGGGTATACGCTGAATGCCCTTCGTGGTTTGGTCCAATCATATAGGGACTCACTTTCTTTTTCATATTATCCCAAGTATGAGCTTCAGGATTATAAAAGGCATTTTCATGTATAAGGAGCAAATCACTTGGATGTGTTTGATTCTGGCCCGCTATGTTATGAAGCTCATCAAATACTGGATATAGTAACTTAGTTTTTTTGTCGAGAATATCTTTAAAGAGCATATACTGGGGAATTATTTATCTTTAATGTTCAAACCAGCATCAATCAGAGGTGAAACTGCCCTAATTTAAAATAATTTAAATGCTTACATGTCCAAAGAGCTGCGAAAAGTAAAAGCAAACTTTAAAAAGTGGAACGCGCTTTTGCAAACCTATGATAATATATCGTGGGAGACAGCTCATAGCTTGTTAAAGAAATTCGACATTAGAATTCCGAGGTTAGTTATACACAACATAACACATTCTTTAAAACTCTACAGGGTCAGAGCTTTCTCGCAAGAAAGTGCTGAGGATATATCAGACCCTAGAACATTTTCCTATCCCCCAAACGAAAAAGTAAAAACCTTTCAACGTGCGAATATTCCTTATCATACAGTGTTTTACGGAGCATTCGATGGAAAGACTGCATTCGAAGAACTTAAACTGAATGGTAATCAAACTATCAAACGTGGCGACATAATTTTCTTATCTGAGTGGACTATAAAGGAAGGCTCTCAATATAACTTGGCGCAACTAACACTTCCTGAAATTTCAGAAGAAGAGCAGCTGTATGGAGATTTGACAAAGAAGGTTTACTCTGAAATAAACAGAATCTTCGATAGCGAATCGGCAGTTTTTGCCGAGGAACAAAAGTTTTTATACCAACAAGCCAGTAAAATCTTTTTGTCGGGTTCTTACATTCAAAGTGGGATTTTGGCACACCAGATTTTATATAAAACTCCAGAAGTTCAGGGGGTAAAGATTGATGGAATACTATACCCAAGTTTTTCAAATAATTTCCGTTCCATTAACTGCGCTCTACATCCAGACTTCGTTGACAAAAACTTGAGGCTTGAATCAATTAGAAAATTGTCTTTTGAAGAATTTACAGATGAGGGAGCCCAAACGGTTAGCCAATATTTTGGGGAAGTACAGAAGGGCAAAATAATATGGAAAACCTATTTTTCTGAGCTATTTGTTAAAACCTTTTCCACGAAAATGGAGCTTAGTGAAGAATGGTCAGAAGACGAGAGGATTAACGCACGATTTTTTGTGTCTGGCAGGGAGACAAACATTAAAGAATATTGTCATTCGCAGGTTGACTCTATTGATTTAAGTAAGAGTAATATACCAGGAGAACATGAGGCAGCATTTAGAGCGAATGAAGATTTCGTTTTTGTTTTTGAACAGCATTTCGATCCCGGGATAAGCTATTTAAAGTATAACGACCGAATTAACGATATAACCATTATACGTTGGAAAATTCCACTAAAAGCCAGTACTAGAGAGGTCAAGCCCTTAGAGGTTTACAATAGCAAAACCCAAAAAAAAGTCGTTAGAGATGTTAATTCGTAATGACTTTAAAAATCTACCTTCATTAGACGACTTTAAACGCCAGCTTAAAGCGTTGAAGCAATTAGATCTCGAAAATGCAACTCTAATTGAAATTGAAGAGGCATATCTTTCACACTTGCCATTTTTACCGAGAATGCTCTGCTATATTCATTTCAATGAAGCTCGGCAGCAACCTCTATATAGGGTACGGATGAATATTAATCCCGAACTCGAAGATTTATCTTTAATTAGAACGTATTCTTATCCGTCCGGGAGCCACTGCATGAGAAATGGACGAGCAAATCGACGTGGTAAGAGTGTATTCTACTGCTCAAATAAAGCTTTTGCTGCTATTTATGAAAGCAAACCAACAGTTGGAGCTATTGGTTATCTAAGTGTTTGGCAGAATGATATTACCAGGCCATTAAAATGCGCAGCTTATTTGCCGAAGAGGTTTGACAATTCGAATGAATTTCAACAGATAGCGAACAATGCTCATGAGTTTATATCAAATTATTTCCAAGAAAATGGCAAGGATAAGTTTGAGCACTTTATGGCACTGAACGATTTTATTGTCGAGCAGGGGTCTGTAAAATAAACTGTGTCATTTGCTTCAAGCCCCCAGCCCTCCAAGGCTTAGGGGGCGGTGCCTGTCAATTCAAATCTAGCTTCATTCTTTCAGGAAACCAAATGGCTAGTTTTTGAGCCGTCTGTCCCCAGTTCGCTAAAGGCATGGTCCATTTTTGCTTAATATTATTATGAGCCAGGTACATGAGTTTCAATAAGGCCATATCAGAGGTAAACGCTCCTTTCGTTTTAGTCACTTTGCGAATCTGTCTGTGATATCCTTCAATGGCATTTGTTGTATAAATAAGCTTTCGGATGGCAGCATCAAAGCGGAAATAAGTCGTTAGCTTGGTCCAGTTATTCTGCCATGATTCGATAACTTTTTCATATTTCTTTCCCCATTTGGCTTCAAGTTCTTCTAATCGAAGTTCAGCTATATCCAAGTTTTCAGCACGATAAACAGGCTTTAGATCCCGCATGAATTCTTTCTGATCTTTAGAAGCAACATACTTCAGGCTGTTTCGGATCTGGTGTACGATGCAGCTCTGGACTTCAGTTTGGGGAAATACCGTATTGATTGCTTGCTGAAAGCCATTCAGGTTATCAATGCAGGCTATTAGAATATCCTGTACTCCACGATTTTGTAAATCGGTTAACACGGATAACCAAAAGTTAGCCCCCTCACTTTGGGACACATACATACCTATAAGTTCTTTACGTCCATGACGGTCTATGCCAAGAATATTATAAACAGCATGCGAAACCATCCGGTGATCTTCCTTCACTTTATAATGCATCGCATCCAGCCATACAATAGTGTACAGTTCTTCCAAAGGACGTGACTGCCATTCTTTAACCTCGGGTATGATCTTGTCTGTAATAGCAGATAAGGTGGCATGACTGATATCTGTATCGTACATGTCCTTGATATGTTTGGAGATATCACGCAGGCTCATTCCTAAACCATACATCCCCAGAATCTTACTTTCCAGACTTTCTGCCAATATCGTTTCCCGCTTCCGGATCAGTTCAGGCTCAAAGCTTGAAGCACGATCGCGTGGCGTTTCAATCGAAATTGTACCCAATGAGGTACGAATATCTTTGCTTGTTTTGCCATTCCTGCGATTGCCTGTGCTGCGCTCGGCTTCATTTAAATGAGTTTCCATCTCTGCTTCTAAAGCAGTGTCCAGGAAACTCTTTAACAACGGTGCAAAAGCGCCATCCTTCCCATAAAGTGATTTGCCCGAGCGGAGTTGCTCAAGGGCCTTGTGTTTCATTTGCTCGTACTCGAGCGTTTCTTCTTTCTTCATATAAACTGTGTTACTAAGTTAATATTCTAACTTGTGACACAGTTTATTTTACACTCTCTCGAGCAGTTTGTAGAAGAAAGATATCCTTACTCACTAACCTCCTACGTGTCTCACGACGCCCTTTATAAAGAGAATGCTAATGACCTAGTGCTTTATCCAAGTGTCGCATCAAACTCGCACTACTGTAATTTTGCAATACATCCAAACATCGTAGATCAATATTTAACATTTAAAAAAGTAATTCGATTTGAAGTTGTTGAAGTAAATTCCGACTTAAGTCTTGTCTTAAAAACAGGCAGAGTTGGTGAGGTAATTAACAACAGTATCGTTTGGAGAAAAGGAGATGAAGCAGAAGTCGATTTCAACAATTTGCCATAGAATTCATTCTGAATATATCATAATAATGCTATAACTACCGTTTTTACTAAATCTGATCAACGTAACCCTTAACCGTTCGCCAATTGCAAAGCATTGGCTGTCAATGTAAACCAGGCATGTTACTATAGGATCTCGTCACAGCGGAATATGAAAACTTATCTTCAAAGTACGTTCAACGCTTCTAGTCACTTGAGTCAATGGGTAATTCTAATAAAATGTTTTTGGTGAGTTGGCCCCAGTCGGTCAAACGCTGATGACTTACTTTTATAATATTCGGATCTTGCTTCCAAGCCAATTTTCGATCACTTTCGGTAGGTAGTTTAAGCGAAATTGAAATCAGTCCCAGGGATTGAAATGCATGAAATGTGTTGCGGCCGAAATTTAAAAAGGTTGCACCTGTTAAATCATGTAAGTCAGCGACTGTCAAACTATCCAACACATGGCTAAATCTTTGGTAAAAGTCAAATGAGATTTCGTCTCTAGAAAGATACTGGGCAGCTATTCCCAAATATTTCGCCTTATATTCATCGTTGAAGCGGTCCAATGCTATAAGGGAAAACTTGCCAAATTTATATCTATACCTTTCGTCATTTTGAATTTTAGCAATCATTTCCATTCTAGCGCTATTGGGTACCTTGCCAACATTCTGTAAGAAGGCAACGATTTTTTCCAAAAAGAATGCGTCTCTTATGGCGATCGTAGCTTTTAAACCTTTAGTGAGGTAAGAAAAAATTGGTACTAAATCCCCAAGATCAAGCAATTTGTCCAGAGTATAGTCAGACATATCGCCTATGATCTCCAATAAATTATCTTTAGCAACCGATGATTCTAAAGACTCACCCATTAGCTTTAAATTTCCGTCCATGATAATTAGTTAGGAGCATATGGTGCAATGCAAATCTATAGTAAATGGTCTTTGGAACAAGAAGGAAAGTATTTACATACTAATAAATACTTCTAGATAAAGTTAATTTAGATGTAAATAAACCAATCCACTAGAAATATCAAAGCGCTGTTATCCGGTTCGCTTTGTAACTTTGGCTCTTCCTGTCCGTCCTTAGGCTATGGATCGCCTTCGTATAATGCCGATAACCTAATTTTCATGAATGGGGTCAGTTTGAATAAGTGGGTCTGAAAGGACTCAGCGATCTATTTATTTGCCTGAAATTTTGACTCCTGTAGCCCTAATCATGTAGACGACCTCAATCAACTTTTCGACGTATTCATAAAATGAAAATAGATTAGCCGATAAGAAGCAGAACCTATCTCATCAACAGCAATTCACTAAGCTCAATATCCATCCTGAAAAAGCACCTCCAAGTACTATAAAAGCAGAATTCAATTTTGGGAATTTAAAAGCTATAAGGAACCCGAGTATGGCGATTACGATTGTTCTCCAATCTGTTATAGCTTCCTTTCCCATTTCAATACACACGGCCAGAATCAAGGCTACTGAGGCTGCATTAACGGCATCTAAAAACGCAGACATAAGTCTTGATTTTCGGACTGCCGGAATGATACGATTAAGCAAAGTAACGAATAAAAAAGAAGGTAGGAATATACCCACAGTTGCTCCAATTGCTCCTGGAATACCTCTGATCTGGTAGCCGATAAAAGTTGCCGAAGAAAATACCGGGCCTGGTGTAAACTGTCCGACAGAATGGTTACTTCAAAGCTTATTAGCCTGTAAATACCACTATATTATTTTGATTCTTTCCTCCGATTTTACGAGTGGAGGTTAAACCTTCATCTGCAAAAGATACCAGGTCTTGAGTCGCCTGATGATAGCTATAAAAACAGGCCTCCCAAAGATTAATAATGAGATAAACATGTATTCATCCAAATTACTTAATTTATGTTTTGTATTAAAATTTAAATCCTTGTAGATTGCATCCTGCAATTCAATATGATGGAAACTGAATTTTTATCTGGTGAAATAGTGCTTTATAAGGGAAATGATACTTGGGCGCAGTTTATTAAATCAACCGACGATAGTATAACTCTATATGATGGGTTTAAAAACTTTGAGTGTGATACTGATGAAATAGAGAAAGCACAACTGCCCTTGGCTTTGGATGGCTTAGGATTTAAGTTTTTGCCTAATTCAAAAAGACAAAAAGAAAGATATGTGAAGGGCAATCATATAGTTTCTTTAGTAAACGGTGATTTTTATATAAAGGAAAAGAAGGTTACTACTACTGTTGATATACAAGTTGCATTTAATCTATTTCACTTAATTACATTTAAGATGCTTGAGAGAAGAATGAAACCAAAAGCTCAGTTAGCAAAGTTTAGTTGCCAGCTTACCTAAATCTATGGAATTCAATATAACAAAAATAGATAAGGTACTATTAATCCAAACGCTATATGCTCATGCCGAATCCCGCGGATTAGGTGAGGCAGAATATTTTGTAAAAGATGCCAATGGTTATATGGTTTCCGGTTTACCAGTTGATGAATGTAATATGATCCTGGCTGAAGCCGAACACAAAGGGTACTCTCAGCGAGTAATAGATTATCATAATGGAAAACCGATTAAATTAGGTTTCCATTTTCGAAGAAATGGTGAAATTATAACAAGTACCTCTTCCTATGATAAAAGAAATGGCAAATTCCGGTTTCTCGAAGCACTATTAAACGTTTTCGATTTGGAGGAAATCTTAATAGTTAAAAAAAACTATGATAGTATAGCCAATCTCTGCATTAATAAAAATGCCCCACCACGTTCCGAAGATTTAATATTGAAATTTATGCACATGTTAAAACATACAACTAGTTATAAAGATAATAGAGGTGTCTATTGGAAGTTTAATGAGGGTGAGGTGTCTTATAAACCAGCATTTATGTAACTAGAGGGTAAGGCCGTATGTAGTCCCTTACCCTTTAGCCTGAAATTGGGCTTCCTGCTCTTTTAGCATATGTGCCGTTTCAATTAGTTTTTCGACCTGCTCATAGAAGCTGAATAAGTTGGCAGGGCAGATATTATCTTGTACAACTGGTTCCGATAACCCCGCATGAAGCCAATTGCGTAATGTCTTTCTGCAATCAGGAAGCTTATAGTAGTCGAAAAACTCTGTAATAAAAAATAGGGATTACTCATTTCTGCTTCATTGAGGCGACGAGGGTAATATTCAAACGGTAAATCTTCTCTGTGGGCCATACATTAGTTATAGTTTAATATTCAAATATAAGAATAGTCACAGAATTGCGGACTAAGTAGACCGCAGATTTTTAAAATATTTCTATCACCTTTCTCATGATTTTGTATGAGGCATAGATGATTAAAAACAGCGACAAAGAAGCATTAAAGAAATTCGGTCAAAATCTCCGGAAGTTGAGGGATGCTCAGAAACTTAGCCTCAGAGATGTATCAATTAGCTGCAACATAGATAACAGTAAAATTTCAAAGATTGAACAAGGTCAGATAAATATAACTTTCACTACTCTTTTAGAATTGGCAAAAGGCTTAAATGTTGAGCCTTCTGAACTGATGAAGTTTTAATTCCCTTAAAAGGGCTATATCAGCCCTTCATCAGCAAAGGAGTAATAACTTTCAGATGTTATAATCACGTGGTCTAGTACCGAAATATCTAATAATATGCCACCCTCTTTAATCTTTTTTGTAAGATTAAGGTCTGCCTGGCTCGGTTTTAAGTTTCCCGAAGGATGATTGTGGCTTAAAATTATGGAGCTTGCGCAGGCTTTTAGTGCAGTAGAAAAAATGAGCTTGGGATCTGCCACTGTTCCGCACATTCCACCGGAGGAAACCTCGTAAATTCCTATTACTTTATTAGATCTGTTTAATAAAAGAACTTTAAACTGTTCTTGCAGCTCAATTCTATCGAGATCCCAATTATTGAATAAGATATTATAAACTTCCTGAGATGTTGAGACCTGTGGTCTTTCAGAGGCTTTAAACTTTGGTCTGTATGTCACGTTGATTTCTGATACCTGATACAATGACATCTGATGCTGTAGCTTTTCCATAATCTTAAGTTTTTAAGTGTTAAAATTTAATTATGGTGCTCTCAGAGCTTCTATACCGCACTAAAGGCAAGGTGGAGGTTTTAAAAATGCGGAGGCTCCGCCCCTAGCGGATACCCGTTTTTCAAATACTACCTTGGCGATAGCGTACCTGTGTGCGGGATACGGGGCTAAATTTGTACATTAATTGATGCTTAACTTTCGCTTAGTAGTTTCAGATTCCATCTTAAACAGTAACCAGCGCCGCATTTTTCGGACTAGATAATCTCGCGAAATAGGGAAAATGCGGTGCTCGCCGCGATTTTAAAAGAAAAAAGGGCTTTCGCCCTTCCTTCAATTATTTAAATAGATGCCATTTTCATCCTTTGCGAAGCTCTGACACAGTTTAAAAGCAGTATGAGTTCTGTTTAAGCCTGTACCAAATTGGATTGTCTTTAGTTTGCTCTCCTCATTTTTATACTCCTTTACATTCTGGAAATATCCTGTAATAGCATTATACGCTCCAAATAAAGTCCCTTTAGTAGTTACCGTCTGTTGGGCGTGACTTGTAAAAGCGTATTCGCAAACATCTGAACAAACGTTATTAAAGTAGGCCGAATATTCATCTTCTTTACCAGCCAGTACATTTTGCAATACCTCCTTTGATGGTGCCATCGCTTTCTGAATGAGCTTTAAAACTTCCTTATCTGTAATCCGGACTTTTGTCCAATGGTTGAAAATCTGGCTCAATTCATCTGATAAACTGTTCGATATACCCATAACCGTGTGTGCCTGCCTCAATTTATCCTGTGCGCTTTGCGTGTGCCGGATTTTAATGCAATTGGTCATATTATTTAAAGCTGCGTTCAACGTGTTATTGCACACGATTCGGACGGGAGTAAATGCAGCGGTAATACTTCCCGAACCATCGTGAGAAGTAGTAAGGAATAAATATTTCTCAATTAAATCATCATATAGCTTCACGATACTCCCCATTATTTATAATCGGCATATAATCATCTATGTCTAATTTAGCTGATCGGCAGCTTTTCAAAGTGTTGATCATAAAATCATTGTACACCATATTAAATTCGTCCACCTTAGCTCTAATGTCATTGTTAGCTGAGATCTCTAAAGCTCTTGCTTGATCTTTTAATTCATCAAGCAACCGCGATGCAGTATCATAATTAGTTTGCAAAGTCTCTAGTTTCTTTTCAACTTCGATTCTATACCCAAATGAGTTTATCTGCTCTCGAACTTTCAATATTTCATCATCGACTTTATTTAACTGGCTTGAATCAAAGCCACTATCAACATCGCTTATATATGTCTTTATTTTATCTTTAAACTGTTCAGTCAATGAATAATCGAAGCTATTTCGCTATTAACTGCTTTCTCTTCTTCAATTGAAGTGTCGATCGCAATCTGGATAGTTTCTACTGTTTTTTGCTTTGCTTTAAAAATCCGGGAATACTCGTCTGAATTATAGAAAAATCGTTCATACTGGCTTTCCTCAACTTCTGACCCACATACACAGTGACCTTTTACTCTTTCAACTAGCCTTAAACAATAAGGACATGTATCTAATGAGAATAAACTTAGTTTATCATGCGAATGAATTATCTTTTTAATCTGGGTTACTTATTCTTTTCAGTGGAGGTTGGGAAGAGTTTAGGAATTTGATAAACCATATCATTCAACTCCTGTGCAAAATACAGTTGTTGTTTAAAGAATGGCCTATATAGACTTTTTACGACTGACTGATTGTGGAAAGTGATCGTCTTGTTTCTCAGTATATCATTTTTTAAACCTCTATTCCAAGTTACTTTTACGGTTTCAAAATCTAAATACTCTTCTAGTTTTAAATCCTTATTTTCTCTTTTTGCGAGTTGGAAATCATTACGCTGTTTTTCGTAGAAACCAATGAACTCATGGATGGTATTAGATAAGCTATCCTTTGATGAATTATAGCAATAGGCATCACGCGCGCTAGCCAACCCCCCGGCTATATAAAGGGTTAAAAACTGCATCGTTCGAATCTCCCCCTTTATTACCTAAAGGAATAAAAGTTTCAAATACATTATTCCTAACACTGATCCAATCACCTTCTGCATTTGACCAATGTCCTGATGAGTTAACTTCCCAAGTTGAAGGTTTATCAATTCGAAAACACTTGAGCAAGCGGTTGTAAAAGGCAAATTATGGCTGAATTACTTTCGATAAAAAGGAATAAATTGTTTTGAAACAATTACTTAGCATATAATCTTATATATTATACATCCAAAAATAAACCTATAATGAAAAATACTGAACCTTCTAAAGACCTATTTGTAGATCTTAGAAATAATTTTTACAACAAGAAAAAAATGATGGGCTGTGGCACCAGGGCAAGTCTATTGTTGTTATTATTTTTATCCTTAAAAGTTTCGGCACAACAGGCACCTATTAAATTGCCTGATATGGTGCAGAGTAAATCCGGTCCTATAAAAGTTGAGCGTTTGGCATCTTTAAGCGAGCCCTGGGGAATGGCTTGGCTTCCAAATGGTAGTTTACTTATTACAGAAAAGCCAGGTTACCTGCGTATTTATTCACAAGGAAACCTCTCTGAGCCGATTACCGGATTGCCTAAAATCGAATATCACGGACAAGGTGGCCTGCTCGACGTGGAAATTGATCCGGATTTTTCTCAAAATAACTTTATTTATATCTCCTATTCAGAGGCTGCCCTAATACAGCCCAATATCACCCGTGATGCAGGTGATCCTCGATTGGGTAAATTTAATGATCATACCGATGCGGTACTTAAAGGTGCAGCGGTTGCCCGGGGTAAATTAGTTAACAATGAATTAAAGAACGTTGAAGTAATTTGGCGCCAGTTTCCAAAAACCATTGGTCGAGGACATTTTGGAGGACGTTTAGTATTTGCACCAGATGGAAAGTTATTTATTACCTCTTCTGATCGACAACGTTTAGAACCGGCGCAAGATCTGACTGGAAATCTTGGAAAGATTATCCGCATTAATCCTGATGGTTCAATACCAAAGGACAACCCATTTATCAACAGAAAAGATGTTCGGCCTGAGATTTGGTCGTACGGGCATCGGAATTCTTTGGGTGCAGCCTTACATCCAAAATCTAAAAATCTTTGGATACATGAAATGGGAGCCGTACATGGCGATGAACTCAATATTCCAGCTGCGGGAAAGAATTATGGCTGGCCACTTGTGAGTAACGGTGATCATTACAATGAAACCCGAATACCCGACCATGAAACAATGCCAAAAATGGCTGGTCCAATTTATTACTGGCACCCTTCAATTTCTCCTTCTGGCTTTGCTTTTTATACCGGCTCTCTCTTTAAAGGATGGTTAAACAACGCCCTTATTGGTAGTTTTAATTCCGAGGCCTTAGTTCGGTTAAGCCTAGATGAGACTAATGTGAGTGCTGAAGAACGTATTGTGTTGCATCGTCGTATTCGGGATGTCATCCAAGCTCCAGATGGTTCGATATGGTTATTAACTGATTATAAAGATGGAGAATTATTGAGACTGTCTCCTATGGACCCGAAATAAATGAGCAGGTACAGTGCATCTTTTATATCATAATAGATGTACTGTTCTCAAGAAGAACTCTATAATCCCGTTGCTTTAAAATATACCTGGAGATTTAATAATTTATTTTAGGTCTGGGTCTATGTGAAATCGTCTCTGAAAACGAGAAGCTAATTTTTCCTGATGTTTAGCTTTTTTAGCAACAATAGGATTGGAAATCAATGCTCCCCCACCGCAAGTTGCCCCAATAACAATTGCCGCCGAGATGAGCACTATGTTTTTGATGATATATTGTCCCAAAAGTGTGGGAACGAATATGTTGTCGGTCCATGTTTCGGAATAAAAAAAGACTAAAGGAAGAAAAGTTCCTATCATTTGCATGTATAACAATAGTAAGGTTATCCGTAATCTGTAAGCGGTTATCAAGCCCAAACCAATTAAACACTCCCAAACTGCCAGAAGGGGCATGGAAAACTGAGGGGAAATAAAGCCCAGACTTAATTTGTGAATTGTACGACCAGCAAGCATTTCGGCAGAACTTAATCCTGGAAAAAATTTAAGGAATCCAAACCAAAAGAACACCAGCCCTAATGATATTCGCAATATGGTCATTCCATTTCGGGCCTTCCAAGCCTCTATTCTCGTTAAATTTTCTCGGTTAAATAAATACATATATGTCTTTTTTTAGAGCTACGAAAAAACACTATGTTAAGTTTTAAGAAAGTTTACTTAACTATTTAATAATAATATACGCCGTTTCTGAACGAGATTTAAACTCGATTATGCTCTCTTGAATTCTTACATTGGGCTCACTTTCATATCTTTAAAACCCCGGCTGGAAAGGTCCACTTGGATTTTAACTAGCACACCAACTCAATATTGCAATATATTTTCCCAATGCAATAACGGCAAGCTTAATCCCTTCGCTAAGGTTTATGGCAAATCACAGGATTAAATAAATATTTAAATGAATTAGTCTAATCTAATTTTATTATTAGGTTAATATAATTAAATATTTAGATTTGCCTAAAATTACATCAGCAATTCAGTGGATAAATATGAAATTTACATACATTCTTTGCCTGTTCATAATTTATGCATGGCCGAATTACACGGCAAGAGCACAAGATGACTCTTTATTTAACGAGTTGGACACGATGGTAGAAATAGACCGGCAAGAAGTAATTGCTGCTTTTAAATCCACCCGTGTTATCCTGGCACCATCAATTGAGCGGGTGAAAAACAACCAGTTACACTTCAGAATATCTCACCTATTTTTCAGGATCAATTCAGGATACAGAAATCTGTTCGGTTTAGACCAGTTGGTCAACATGAATCTAATTTTTGATTATGGGCTCACCGACGATATTCAAATAGGACTTTCGCGATCAAACAAGATAGATAAAACTCTAATGCCAAATATGAAGATCAGTCTGGCGAGACAATCCACAGGGAAAAAGCCTTTTCCCTTATATGTCTCTTATTTTGGCAGTCTGGACTGGAAAACCAACAGATATTCGGACAAAGAAAGAAATGACAACTTTCTGGGGAGGCTTGATTACGTAAATATGCTCTTGCTTGGCAGGAAGTTTAATTCACATCTTTCTTTACAACTTAGCCCCTTTTTCATCCATCGAAACCTTACTGAAGCCCTTTCAGAGCCTAATAACCTATATGGTGTGGGATTCTCAGGAAGGTATATGTTAAATGATCACGTTTCCACAAATTTCGAATATTTCTATAACTACCCATCGGTCAAAACCATTCAGTTAAGTAAAAACCCTCTGTCATTAGGCTTTGACATAGAGACGGGAGGTCATGTATTTCAGCTATTCTTTTCCAATGCGCAAGCGCTCTATCCGGGAAGATTTCTGCTAAACCAAAATGACAACTTTTTTAAAGGGAACATACAGTTTGGGTTCAGCATTTTGAGAGAATTTAATCTATAAATAATAACAATAAACTATGAAAAAGACCATTTTTATCTTCGCTTTAGCAATGATTTTTGCTCCTCAGTTTCAGTTAATGGCCCAGTCTAAGTGGGAGACTAGAACCGGAAAAGTTACATTTAAATCCAAAACTCCGATAGAAGAGTTTTCGTCCACAAACCACCAGGCAGCGAGTATTCTTAAAGTTGATGGCGACAAAAAAACGCTTGCCTTTCAGGTAATTATGCGCTCTTTTAAGTTTGAGAAGGCATTAATGGAAGAGCATTTCAACGAGAAGTATGTGCATTCCGAAAAATATCCATCCGCTAAGTTTGTAGGAGAAATTGAAAAAAATGTTAACTTTTCGAAACCGGGCATTTACAAAGGAATTAACATCAAAGGTAACCTTAGCCTTCACGGAGTTACCAAACCACTTACCATCCTGGCAGATATCGAAGTAAAAGAAAATAGGGAGATAAAAGGTATTTCCACTTTTGCTATAATACCCGAGGATTATAATATTACCGTTCCAAAATTAGTAAGCGAGAAAATCTCCAAAAATATTTTTGTAACTGTGGATGTAGTTTATAAGCCGTCAAAATAAGTGCTCCTATGAAAAGAACTGCATTAATTCTGCTTTTTATTCTGATTGTAGCTGTAAGCTTTGGCCTATATCAATATTCGAGACCTGCATCCACGGTTATTAATGTGCAACCTGAATGGTCTTTGTCTGCTTCTGAGCTGAAGAAACAATTATCCAATGACCCTTCTTTAGAAAGTAAATTCAGTAACAAAGCGATCTCGATAGAAGGGAAAATTTCCTCCTTTGAGACGGCAGAGAATACCACTACATTGTTGATCGACTCTTCGGTTCGCTGCGAATTTTTGAAAGATTTCCGCCTGCCAAAAGAGCTGGGACATGTAAAAATAACAGGCTTATTTGCTGGTTACGACGAACTTTTTGAAGAGGTGCTATTGGTAAAATGTAAAATTGAAAACAGGAGGAGTGAATGAAAAACGGACGTGTGATTTTTTTAATGAGTTCGCTAAGTATGTACCTTCTCTTTCTGGGGCTGAGCTGCACGAAAGAAAACGTAGAGGAAAAATATTTCGCAGGCTCGGATGATGCTGTAGTCCACTATAATACCAAGCTAAAGCAAATATTGACACAAAAATGTTTTTCCTGTCATAACTATCATTCTTCTTCGGCAAGCAAATACGACACTTACGCAAAAGCTGCAGGCAATGCAAATGAAATGGTTAGAAGAATTTCGTCTTCCAATCCAAACGAAGTAATGCCCGTACCATCGGCTAATCGGTTAACAGAAGACGAAAAGCAGGCATTCTATCAGTTTCTGGAAATGGTAGAAGGTAAAAAGCAATCAGCAACATATAAAGTTTCTCTTTTATGGACAGCATTTAAGTTCCCGGGATTTAGTGACAGAGTTGGTGTAAGCGGCACGTTTGATGAGATATTTATATTGTACAAAAATACAACTGCTGATAATATTTATGATTACCTACAAGATGCCGAAATTTTGATTAATTCAAGTTCTGTCAATATTGGTAACGACGCTTTAAAAAACACAAATCTGCAAAATCATTTCTTTAAATATTTCACCCCTACTATCTATTGTAAAGTTATAGATGTTAACCCCTCTCAAGGCAAGGCTATGGTTAAAATAACCATGAATGGAATTTCAGAACAAATCCATTTCACCATGAAAGAAAATAGCGAGGATCTAATTTTTACCGGTAAGATTGAGGATATTAACAGCTTCCAGGCAGTAGGTGCTTTAAATGCTTTACAAGCTGTTTGCGGAGTTCATCACCGAAATAAAGTATGGGCGGATATAATTTTAAAGGCAGAGATTAAAAACTTCAAGAAGTTTAAATAAGCTTTGCCTCTTAATAGATTTAAAGCGGCCGTGTTACCGTAACTATCCAAACCGAGGTCACCTTATGGTTCTCATCCTGTTTGGTTATACAAATATAACTCATTTAATGGACATTCACTTCAATATTTAGATGTTAGAAATTAAATAGCAATAAAAAGGCCACGAAGTTTTCTGATACAATTACAAAGGGCATTCAGCATACCAATACTATTTTGACTCTAACATCAAAATTTAAATAAGGTAAACCTTCTCAAAATTTCGATGTTGTATATGAACAAAAAGATAGATGAAATAGCAATACTTTTCAACACATTATAATTTATAATGAAACGTGCGCCAGCAATCTTCCTTTCCGTCCTAATTCTAATCAGTTCTCTGGGTGTCACCATTTATTTTCACTATTGTCCTTATATGGGATCTTCAATCTCATTTAATAAAGTAAAAGAATCTTGTTGCAACAGCGATAAAACTATGCCCGAAGGCTGTTGCAAAAATCACAGTAAGCAAGTAGAAATAAAAGATGCTTACTCTATTAGTAAGAAAGTAGAATTAATTACTGCTACATTCATAATTCTTGAAACCCCCTCTTTTGACCTTACTACACCTTCTTATGTAGTTACAAAGCTAAATTTTAGTTACAGTAATATTTCTCCACCTGGGCCATCTCCCATTTTTATCCTCTACCGATCTCTATTAATCTGAAATCTTTTTAAAGTTTTTCCATAAGCCATTTTTAAATGGTCTGAAACTTTATTCCCTTTTATCTGAGCGTTCTAAACCCATATATTAAAATCGGGCAACAGCGGAACTGAAGAAACAATTAAACTATCAAAAATGGATAATCAAAAAATGCAAAGCTGCATTGATGCCTGTGAGGCATGTGCCGAAGCATGTGAAAAATGTGCAGAAAACTGTAAAGGAAATCCAGGAATGGAACAATGCGAAAGTTTATGCAGAACCTGCGCTGAGGCCTGTCGTAAATGTGCAGAAGAATGCAGAAGCAACAGTGGCAATGTTGCTCAATCTGCACAGCAATGCGCCGATGCCTGCCGTGCATGTGCCGAAGAATGCGAAAAACACGATGACCAAATGTGCAAAAAATGCGCTGAAGAGTGCAGAAGATGTGAGGAGGAATGCCGATCCATGGCGGCGTAAAAGTGATAGTAATGAGGTCTGAAAATTCTTTCAGCCCTCATTATCTAATATGTTGCTGTTTTTACTATAAGAACATTTTCTGATAAAAGTTTTAAACCATGAATAACCTGAAGCCGTTGGTATTTGTTGTGCCTGTTGTTGCCTTTATAGTGGTAGTAGTTTCTTATTTTCTATTAAGAACAAGAGCCTCAGATAAGACTTGCTTCAAACACTTTACTTTCCTTGTGCTGGTTCTTGGGTTCTTGTCCAATTTTATATGGGAAGTGTTTCAAATGCCATTATATAAAATTGGCACACCTAATTTAAAAAGTATTGCTTTTTGCGTTCTGGCGTCGGTGGCAGATGCTATAATGGTTATCCTTCTTTATTATGTTTTTGCTTTTGCCTATAAAACTCCTTTTTGGATTCAAACCTTAACAATACAACGAATGGTCATGTTAATTTTAGTTGGAGCAGTAGGTGCTATTCTCGCTGAAATGCGATATACCTCAGAAGGGGACTGGGCTTATGCTGATGCAATGCCACTTATTCCGCTTGTGAATGCCGGATTGTCTCCGGTTTTACAATTTATGCTTTTACCTGTTCTGACTTATTATACAAGCTTTCGAATTTTAAAGAAGCATATCAAAACACGATTTTTTTAACCTTAAAAATAAAAGACTATGGAATTAGCAAATATGCACTGGTGGGGGATGCACAACTATTGGTGGTTCTTCTGGATTTTCTTATTGGCTATATTATTCTTGGACCTTTGGGCTCGTCTAAAAGATCATCCAAAAGCAGCCTTCTGCATACACTGCGGAAAACCTATGCGGAGGGAAAGATCACTACACAGGAATTTGAAGAACGAAAGAGAGTACTGGAAGATGAGTTTCTGAAACAAAAATCAGAAGAAAGACAAAACGCGAAAAATTAGAGATAGATTCTTAATTTACATTCCCATGCCAGCCATTGGGTCTGAACCTTGCTTAAAAATGTATTCGCTGTTGATTAAATAAGCTCCAAAAGTAACCACCTGGTCTCCTTCCTGTAGCCCTGATTGTATTTCTATGCGGTCATCTGTTTCAGTTCCTATCGTAACCATTTTGTTTCTAAAAGTATTTTTGCCGGTTTTTATCCAAACTGTTGCCCCTTTACTGTCTCTTAAAACGGCATCGCCTGGCAAAGTAAGTGACTTTGATGGTTGGCCTTTTAGGCTTACAAAAGCAACCATCCCGGGTTTCAGCTGATTGTCCTTATTTGGAATGACTATCCGAACCAGGTTAATTCGACTACCCGGGTTAAGCTCAGGATTTTGAAAGCTTATCTTTCCGGTTACGGTCTTGCCTTCCAGGCTTGGAAAGCGAACGGTAGCTACCGCTTTTGGGTCCAGATAAGAAAGCTGCGAGGAATATAATTGAGCTTCGGCCCATAAAGAGGATAGGTCAGCCAAACGGACAATTACCCCTCCTTCATCTACGTATCCCCCCTCGGTGACATCGGTGCCCGTAATATACCCTCCTTCATCGCTGTAAAAAGACGTTAAGCGGCTATTTCGGGGTGACTTAGGAAGAGCACGTATCTGAGATTCCTTTAGACCCCAAAGCAGTAATTTGTTTCTGGCGGCCTCGATTACGCGGTCAAAATCTATTAAGAAATTATCACCCAATTGTTGCCTCCGTTCAAGGGCAGTGACATACTCCTGCTTGGCATTGTTCAGTTCTTCACTATAAAGGTCATATAACTTAGCTCCCCGCGGCACATAATCGCCTACTGCATTAAAGTATAGACGTTCTACCCGGCCCCGTATCCTTGCACTTATGGCACTGGTTCTGTTCTGGTCAATCGCAAGTGTGGCCGGAAGTATCATTTCATCACCTATGGTACCTGAACGAATGGTATTTACCTGAATATTAGCCAGCTGAATTTGCTGCTCGGTTAATACGATATCGCCCTTTTCAACCGAACTGCTTTTTCTCACTTCTATTAAATCCATCTGGCAGATGGGGCATTTTCCGGGCTGTTTTTCCATCACTTGCGGATGCATTGAACAAGTATAATAGGAACCCGTATCCTTGGCGGCCTCTTCTTTTTTCCCACTACAGGCGACCAAAAATAAAATGGCCAGAAAAGTTATAATAGATATCCTCATGATTATTGGTTAATTTTTATGAAACTTTCACTGTCGGTCAGATATTGAGCGTTCAAAGCAACACTATCGGTAGGTGTCAATCCTTGTAAAATTTGAATTTTTTCAGTGGTTCGATAACCCGTGTTCACCCTTCTCGCCTTAAAACCAATGCCGGACTTTATAAAGACTACCTGATCTACTCCAAGAGAGATCACCGCATCAGCAGGCAACCATGCTGAACCTTTTGAATAAGATACTATTTTGCCCCTAAATTGGCTTCCAACAGGAAAGCGCATTTGCATATTATCAATGTTTACCCTGGCCGTTATCGTTTTAGCCCCTTCCCTGAAGAAAGGTTCAACATAATCTATTGTTGCCGAAAAGGATCTTCCCGCTTCAGCTTCAGATGTTAATTGAACTCGCTGACCTTTCTTTATTAGCCCCTGCTCATTTGCATTAATGGTTAGTAGCACCCACAGATGTGAAGGGTCAAATACTTTAAAAATCGTCTGTCCTTTTTCTACGTACATCCCTTCTTTAATATTAATTGTAGGGCTAACTTGTGTTGCAGAGGCCATCTCCCCCGCCTGGCCGGTTGGTTTCATATCATGTATATGTCCGGAGTAATTACTATATACAGGGACTGTAAAAGAGGCTTTCCTCGTTCTGACAATTCTACGAACCTGTTCTTCGGTTACTCCTAACAGTAATAAGCGTTGTTTTGCCGCATTAATAAGCGAGGCATTTGAAGCGTCATTCCTAAGAACAAATAACAAATTCTGTTGAGAGGTTAATAATTCAGGACTATAAATATCCAATACCCTCTCGCCCTTACTCACGTCCTGAAAATTGTACCTTAGATAAAGTTTTTCTATCCGCCCTGATGTTCTCGCTGCTATGCTACCGGTGTACTTTGTATTGTATGCCGTAACTCCCAAAGCGTCTACTTCAATACGCTCAATGCTTTTGGTAATAGTCGTTACCGGAATTGAGGAAATCACAAAACGGTCAGTAGCTTGCAACGTAGTTTCGAGGCCAATAGTATCAACAGCCTTTCCCTGCCCCCCTTTCTTTACCAGTGCCATACCGCAGATGGGGCAATTTCCCGGTTTATCACGAATGATCTGGGGATGCATGGGGCAGGTATATGTTTCTGTGTGCTCAGTAGAATTTGAGACTGTCCTTGCAGACCTTTCTTTGCAGGAGGCGACTAAAAAAAGCACCAGGATAGTTAAAAATAGAAAGCCGGATATTTTTAAAAATGAAGAATATTTCATACCTATTTAATTTCCAGAAGGCGCTCAAACTCATCCTGCATAATAAGAAGATCCTGAACCTGATCCAGATAATTGAGTTGTGTTGAATTTAAGGTTTCCCAGGCATCGTATAGTTCAAAAAGCTGCTCCGTATTCTGTCCGTACGCTATGAGTATGGTTTGGTAATTCTTGCGTAGTGCGGGTATTATATTGTTCTCAAACAATTTTACCTGTTTCTTTTTAAGTTCAAACTCTTTTCTTGCTTTACTTGCCATACCCGTTGCCTCATTTAACACCATCCGTTTCTGTTGATTCAAGGCTTCTGCTCTCCAACGAAAGCTTTCAATGTTCGCTCGTGCAGCTTGTGTTGACCATGGAGCTGGAATTTTGACCATACCCATTAAAGTGAATTGATTAGTAGAGCCTCCGAGTCCAAACATATGCTCGTATTTTATTCCAAATTCCGGTTTCAGGCTTGTTTGTTCCAAATTTCTTTGCAATTGCACAAGATTTATATCTTGTTCTACCGCCCGGATATCACTCCTCGAATTAGAAAGCGTTGAGGAATCTAATACAACCTTGCTATAATCTTTAATGGTATAAGTGGTATCGATTTTGAAATCAAGTTCTTTATCGCGGTTCATCAGAATATTAAGTTGTATTTGCCGTTGCTGTATCTCATTTTCCAGCATAATCCGCATATTCTGAATCTCTCCCACGGCTGCTTTAACTTTGTAATAAGCGCTCAGGTTCCCCTGGTTATTTTTATACCGGATTTCCGTGTCTTTAATCATAAGGGCAATCACCTTTTCATTCTGATTGAGAATGGCTATTTTCTTACGTAAGATTTGCCACTCGTGCACATTTTTTTTGGCTTCTGAAAGCAACTCATTTAACGTTGCGCTCCTCCGAAATTTTCCAACTGAAGATGCTGCGTTCATGTAACTGGCATTTGCGTTTTGCCTGCTTCTATTCGGAATCATTTGCTGCCCTGAAATCATGTATTGCCCCATGCCGGTTCTTCCATCTGACCCTCTTCTCCATAGGGATGGATTGTAGGGGGTCATCCAAAACCCTGTTCCAAATTGTGGTGCTTCCCAGTTACGGGCTCCTTTAGCTGCCTCGTCAAGAGCTCGAATTTCAGCCTCACTCATTCTAAGTTGCGGGTTTTCCTGTTTTATCTGTCGAAAGATGTCTTCCAAAGTCAGCGGGGCCTGGGCAAAGGCCGACTGAAGAAAAATTATCGAAAAAAATAACAGTAAGGCTCTTTTTTTCATCTCGTTAATGTTTTGCATCCAATACTTCAATCTTTCCATGTTTTTTCAATTCGTATTCTTTTGTCATTAAAAAGATAATAGGTGTTACCAGGAGTATGTGGATAGAGGAGGTGAATACTCCGCCAATCATGGGTAGTACTATAGGTATCATTACGTCGCTTCCAACTCCTGTGCTCCATAAAATGGGTACAAGCCCAAAAAGAGAAACACTAACCGTCATTAATTTAGGCCGAAGCCTTTTCGCAGCTCCTGCAATCACATACTCCTCTATGTCTTTATTTGTAATAGTTTCTCTGGAGTTACCCTTTAGTGCCACTAATTGCTGCATAGCATCATTTAAATAGATCACCATCACAATTCCGGTTTCCACAGCAAGACCAAAAAGGGCAATAAAGCCCACAGCTACAGCAATTGATAAGTTTACGCCCCAGAAATAGATCATAAAAGCTCCGCCTATTAAGGCAAATGGAATAGAAATCAGACTAAAGAAAGCTTCTCTGATGGAGTGAAAAGCAAAATACATCGACATGAAGATAATTAGCAGCACAACCGGCATAATAAGCTTCATAGTCCTTTCACCGCGTATCAGGTTTTCATATTGTCCGCTCCATTCAATAAAGTATCCTTTAGGCATCTGCGTAAGCATTTTATTAAGCTTTTGCTGAGCCTCTTCCACCGTACTGCCTAAATCACGTTCTCTTACGTTAAATAAGACGGTGCCGCGTAATAAGGCATTCTCTGAATTAATCATGGGAGGGCCTTCAGATAACCTGATATCTGCTACAGCCTCCAATGGAATCGGACCGAAATTCATAGTTTGCACCTGCATCCTTTTAAGAGCCTGCAAATTGTTCCGGAAGTTTTGACCAAACCGGGCATTTACTGAAAAACGTCTCCTGCCTTCTACAGTGGTGGTTAGTTTCATTCCTCCTAGTGCACTTTCTACCACAGCATTCACATCATCAACTAATAATCCGTAACGCCCTATTTCTTCTCTCTTAATAATAATGTCTAAATACTTTCCGCCGGTAATGGGCTCCACATATAAGTCCTTGACCCCCTCGATTCCCAGTAAACTTTCTTTTACTTTTTGAGCGAATACATTTATAGTATCCAGGTTTTGCCCATACACCTTAACCCCAACATCGGTACGAATACCTGTTGATAACATATTAATCCTATTAATAATAGGCTGAGTCCATCCATTAGTTACTCCGGGCAACTGCAGCTTAGCGTTCAATTCATCGACGAGATCCTCTTTGGTTATTCCCTCACGCCATTCAGATTTCGGCTTTAAAATCAAAATCGTTTCAATCATACTGATCGGAGAATTATCTGTAGCTGTATTAGCCCTTCCTGCTTTACCCAGCACATTACTTACTTCCGGAACGGATTTTATAATCTTATCCTGAATCTGCAATATTCGCTTCGCTTCGGAATTGGAAACATCCGGAAGGGTAACGGGCATAAAGAGAATAGTGCCCTCATCCAAAGGGGGCATGAATTCTCTTCCTAAGCTTAGCACCATTGGTATACTAATCAGAAGGGCCAGGATATTAATTCCTATGGTAGTTTTCCTCCATGTAATGCATCTGCGTATAAGGGGTTCATACCATCTCTCCAATGACCTGTTGATTGGATTTTCATTTTCAGAACGAAATCTGCCTTTCATAAAGAATGAAATTAATACAGGCGCCAGTGTTAAGACCAGTACGGCATCTACTATCATGATGAAGGTTTTAGTGTATGCCAGGGGGCCGAACAACTTTCCTTCCTGTCCTGTAAGTAAAAACACCGGCAAAAATGAGGAGATAATAATGACGGTTGAAAAGAACACCCCTCTGGATACCTGCTTACTTGCATTTGAGATGATGTTCATCCGAATATCCTCCGGGACTTTTGTATATGCGCTTTTCCCGGCAGACCTTTTAAATATATTTTTAAGAGGATTTCTCATGAGTTTGGTTTTTGGGGTCATTTTGCCATTCCGAAAGCTGTCTATAGGAGTTTTCAGACATAATAATCCCGTTGTCAACAATTACTCCGATAGCTAAGGCAATGCCTGTTAGGGACATGATATTGGATGATAATCCAAAAGCATTTAACAGAATAAAGCTGATGGCAATGGTTACAGGAATTTGAATGATAATGCTTAAAGCGCTTCGCCAATGGAAAAGGAATAACATAACAATAATACTTACTACCATGATCTCCTCCAGAAGCTTATATTTAATAGTTTCAATTGCGGCTTCAATTAGCGTACTTCGGTCATATGCTACATTAAAACTTACGCCTTCTGGGAGCCCTTTTTGTACTTCATCCATTTTGGCCTTTACCGCATTTATAACCTTGTCCGCATTTTCTCCATAGCGCATCACTACAATACCTCCAACTACTTCTCCCTGTCCATTTTCATCAAAAATCCCCAGCCGCAACTCTCCGCCCATTTGTACACTTCCAATATCGGTTACCCGGACCGGTACTCCATTGTAATTACCAACGGCAATGTTTTCCAGGTCAGCTTTATTCTTAATATAACCAAGTCCGCGAATAATATAGGCCATGCCGCTCATCTCGAACTTTCGCCCCCCTACGTCATTATTACTTCCTTTAACTTTTTCCATGACATCCATCAGGGATATGTTATTGTACTGCAATTTAGTGGGGTCGATAACTAGCTGGTATTGTTTTTCAAAGCCACCGAAGGACGCAACTTCCGCCACTCCGGGCACTGTTTGTAGAGCAAACTTTACATACCAATCCTGTAATGCGCGCTGCTCACCAAGGTCCATATTCTTTGCATCCAGGGTGTACCAGAAAACATGTCCCACCCCGGTACCGTCCGGCCCTAAGGTGGGAGTTATACCTTGCGGGAGTAGCCTCTGGGCATAGTTGAGTCGTTCAAGAACACGGGTTCTTGCCCAATAAATATCTACGTTATCTTCAAAGATTACGTAGACGAAACTCATTCCGAACATAGAGGTACCACGGACATTCTTAATTTTCGGAATCCCCTGAAGGTTACTTACCAAAGGGTAAGTAACCTGGTCCTCCATAACTTGGGGGCTTCTGCCCATCCATTCAGTAAATACAATTACTTGATTTTCAGAAAGGTCAGGTATAGCATCAATCGGGTTTTCCTTAACAGCGTATATCCCCCAGGCAAATAGTGCAATTGCTAAGAAGAGGACGATAAACCTGTTATGTAAAGAAAAATCTATGATTCTTGGTATCATATGAATAGATTAATGCGCGTGGCCAGTGTGGCTGCTGTCCTTATTCATATTTTGCATCCCTTCTTTACTCATATTGTCCATGTTAGTTTCTGAGTTCTTCTTTTCGACCAACTTCATTCCACATTTCGGACACTTACCAGGTTTATCGCTGACCACTTCGGGGTGCATTGGGCAAGTGTAAGTGGTTGTTGAAGTTGACCTATTAGCACCAGAGTCCATTGTACTACCTTCCTGAGTGTTTTTGGAGGCTTGATTGTTGCAGGCTGTAAATGTTAATCCAAACATGAATAGCAGAGCGATGTAATAAAATGCAGTTTTCATCTTGTTATCTTTTTAGTTGTTTATGTTTAATTTATTGTAGTTAAATAAGTTTCGTCTTTTATACCAGATAGTTATTTATTCTTCTTGACCATTTTCATACCACAGTCTGCGCATTTACCAGGTTCCTTGCTACCCTCGTTTGGATGCATGGGACAGCTGTACATATCCATTTCTTCAGAGGCCTTAACATCCCTGGATTTTAGCTGTTTACCTTTTACCAGGCTCATACCGCATTTTGTACATTTTCCAAAATCTTTGCTGGTAACTTCCGGATGCATAGGGCAGGCATAAGTCATTTTCTCCGGGGCTTTTTTGACCAATTTCATTCCACATTTAGGACAATTTCCACGCTTATTAGTTTTTACCTCGGGATGCATCGGACAGCTGAAGGTTTGTTCTTGAAGATGAATACCATTCTTCTTATTTCCTGAATTAGCTGGATAACTAACTCTATTGCTTAAATAGTTTTGTGAGCTTAGAAAAAGGCCGCTATTAGTATTTGATTGTTGAGCAAAAGTAGACGATGAGCTGGCAATAAATGCTATTACCAGCCCAATGAAATTGAAAATTTTCATGACTTGAAATTTTAGTAAAAATTAAATGAATTATAATTGGATGATACAGCCGAATATTCAAAATGGCAGTACCATATAGACACAGGTCTTGACGTAGAACTGTATTATGTCGCCTTCAGAGATTTCATATAAATCCTCAAGCGATCAAAGGGGATTACTAAATTCTATACGTACAGTTTAGGATATAAATGGGGCTTCCATCGCTACCCGGAGGAGCCTGACTGTCAAAAGCGACAACGCTCTCTTTTATGAGGGGTGGTGGAGGTAATAGGTATGAGATTACAATCGGAGGCAAATCAAAAACATTTACATCAATGCTCTTACCCGAAGAGGCCATATGGCTGTCTTTGACTTTAAATGAAGCCCTGGTTGTCTCACAACATCCTGCTTTCGATTTTTTTTCCGCCTTACTGAAGTTAGAGTTATTCAGCAAACTGGTTGATGTAAGTTTACCACAGCAATAAAACTTAGTGATACCAACTCCCATTACAGAAATTGTATACAACGTAAGTAATAATATGACTGCTAATCTTTTCACCTAAACAAATATACGGTAACTTCTTTTTAAAAGTTTTATATAATTATAAGGATAAATTATATAATTATATTTATTTATATCCTATTACTGACAT
Source organism: Sphingobacteriaceae bacterium (assembly GCA_035575925.1). Taxonomy (GTDB): domain Bacteria; phylum Bacteroidota; class Bacteroidia; order Sphingobacteriales; family Sphingobacteriaceae; genus DASWTL01. The sequence continues at coordinate 16,975 of DATLXK010000064.1, read as the reverse complement.
GATTTGAATATGCAAAGCACATACCAGCCTTCACAGTGTGTTAACAAGGAATACGGTCAACAGAAGGAGTGCTTTACTTTTCACAATAAAATATTAATTCAATCAAAAACTGATTGTACTCATAATTTCTTGAATGATTAACAGTCATTTGTATCCTGTGCATATCCTCAGGTAAAACGCTGCTATTAATGTCGCTGAGTTTCTTTTCGTCACTGGCCCAAACACTAAATTACCAGCAACCAACAATGGGGGATTGAAGGTTGGAGTTAATCTTCCAAAATACGTGTTCGAAAATAATGACATTAATAACGAGCAAACCACTTTTTCTACGAATTTTCATATTACAGAATATTTAGACTTACCTCTTAGGGCATAACTTGCGCCTGTTGTGTCGATGTTTGCCAACATGGAAGTAGTATCTATTTTCCTCATACTACCCTCAAAACTTAAACCCATAAGGGATCCTTCACTTCCGAATTTGAAGTTCTATTTTGACATGAAGCAAAACTTACAATTATCATAATCGGTCCAAACATGAAGTGTTGATTTTCATATTATTTAATTAAAGGATTAAATTTTCATTCTCTGTATCCGTACTGCATTCAGTATTGCCAACAATGCAACTCCCACATCCGCAATTACTGCCTCCCAAAGACTTGCAATTCCACCTGCACCCAATGCCAATACAATTATCTTAACCACCATAGCAAGAATTATATTCTGCCAGACGATATTTCTCGTAATTTTTCCAATTTTAATGGCCGAAACAACTTTAGAAGGTTGATCATTTTGAATTACTACGTCCGCAGTTTCAATGGTAGCATCACTTCCTAATCCTCCCATCGCAATTCCTGCATCGGCTAACGCCACAACAGGAGCATCATTAACGCCGTCACCGATAAAGGCAATCCGAAACCCCTGGTCTTTGTATCCTTGTACTTTTTCAACTTTGCCTTCTGGTAATAAATCGCCAAAGGCATCATCAATCCCGATTTGTTTAGCAACATTATCCACAACAGATTGCTTATCGCCGGAAAGCATTACCGTTTTGAGATTTAGAGCGTGCATCTGTTTGATCGTTTCCGCAGCATCCTCTTTAATTTCATCCGCAATGGTGATATAACCAGCATACTTGGCATCAACAGCCACAACTACAATGGTATCTACTACCTGTTCAATTTCGGAAGGGAAAACTATATTGAATTTCTTCATCAGTTTAACATTCCCTGCAAGAATTTCCTTCCCGTCAACGGTCCCTTTCAAACCATGACCTGAAATTTCCTCCACATTTGTAGCTGCCGTTGTTCCGACAGAGTCTCCCGCATGCTCAACAACTGCTTTTCCCACAGGATGAGTTGAGCTCTTTTCAAGTACTGCGGTGAGCCGTACTAGTTCTTTCTCATCAATATCCTGAACAATAACTTTTTGAACCTTAAAAACGCCTTTGGTTAATGTGCCGGTTTTATCCATAATAACGGCATTGATTTTTGTCATCACATCCAGAAAATTTCCTCCTTTAAACAGGATGCCATTTTTAGAGGCCAGGCCAATACCACCAAAATATCCTAATGGAATGGATACCACCAGAGCACATGGACAGCTAATCACTAAGAAAACCAAACCACGATATAACCAGTCGTTAAAATCATAATTGTCTACCACGAAATAAGGAACTACGACAACGGCTAAAGCCAGAAAAAAAACTATGGGTGTATAAACCTTAGCGAATCGGGAAATAAAAAGCTGCGTTTGAGATTTCCTTGCTGTGGCATCCTGCACCATTTCAAGAATCTTACTAAGCTTACTATCTTTAAACAGAGCAGTCACTTTTACTTCTGAGACTGTATTCAAATTAATCATCCCCGCAAGAATCTGCTCACTTTTCCGCTTAGTGTCAGGCTTGCTTTCTCCCGTAAGTGCAGCTGTATTGAACGAAGCAGTTTCTGAAATCAGCTCTCCATCCAGAGCTACTTTTTCGCCGGATTTTATTTGTATAGTTTCCCCTAACTGAATTTCAGAGGGGCTGATAACAGAAGCTCGACCATCACGGATAACGGTAACAGAATCCGGGCGAATATCAAGCAGTGCTTTAATACTGGCTTTTGCCCTACGAACCGCCGAATCTTGAAACCATTCACCGATGGAGTAGAAAACCATTACAGCAACACCTTCTGAGTATTCACCAATTAAAAATGCACCGAGTGTGGCAACACTCATCAGAACGAATTCATTAAAGAAATCGCCGCGACTGGCTTTTCGGAAAGCCAATGCCAAAACACTCCAGCCTGCCAGTAAATAGGCAGCTCCATTAACAATAAGCGATAGTGGGTATTGGAGCTTTATATCAAAGGCATATTCTAATACCAAAAGTGTTACTAAAATTAATAGAGCTGTCAATAAAGACCAGCGTTCCAACCACCATGGCTTATTAGCCACTTCTACACCATGGTTGTGTTCGTCTTCATTTTCTTCATGATCATGACTCTCGTCTTCAGAATGAGAAATGGGTTCACTTTTATTAATTTCCTTTTGAGGTGGAACCGCCTTTGTCGGCGTTCCACTATTATTATCACAGCAATCTTCGCTCATATCTTTTTTAAGAGTATCCCCCTACACTAAAACTTAGTTCAGATAACAGTTTATACAGTAATGGAGACAACAGTATTACACATTTCCAACAATTGAGTCTTTTCATGATTCGTATATTAAATTAATTACAATACAAATTTACATCACTGGTCAATGCAATGGAATTGCAAAGATTACGTGCATTTATTACAAGTTCCTTTAACTATCAGATTCATTTCGTCGGATTGAAATCCGTCTGGTAAAGGAATAATCGGCAAAGTGGTATTGGGTAGACAAAAAGTCTCTTGGCAAATATTGCAAATGAAAATGGACATGCAAGTCGTGATGAGCGACTGTATCACAATCATCAACACACAAAGCATACTTGGGCGCACCTGTTCCATCATCTATTGAATGCACCAAACCATGCTCTTCAAAACTTTTTAAAGACCTGTAGATCGTAATTCTATCAGCAGGCGCAAGGCCTTTTTCGATATCGGTTAAGCTTAACGCGCCTTTTTGCTGAAGCATAAAGTCAAGAACCAACAAGCGCATTGCCGTCGGGTTGATTTTCTTTTCTAAAAGCTTTTCCTCAATATTTTTGTCCATACTTTATATTTAATGTGCGTGTCCACCGCCTCCCGACATTTTAGCTAATACAAAAAATGCTCCTTTTGTTATTACTACAGAGTTTGGAGGAATGCTTTTCATCACCGTAATTTCTGTGTAACCAACATCAGATACACCTTTAACTACCTGTACCTTCTCAAAATATAAACCCTCTTCTTTACCATGTTCCTCCTCGTGATCTTCAGCTTTTGCATGCTCCTCTCCCTCTTCATGGCTGGATTTACTCTCTTCATGAGATTCTTTTGGAGCTGTAGTTTGAACAAATATGAAATCCTTTCCTTTATCAGACACTATCGCATCAGTTGGAACAGCCGTGGTCATTCTTTGGCCTATACTGATTAATGCGGTTATACTCATTCCCTCGATTAATTCTGAATGATTTCCTAAGACAATAGAATGAATAGGAATCGTTTTCGACTCGTTTGCAAATGCTGTCCCAATTGAATAGATTTTCGCATCGTATTCTTTTCCTGGATTATTGGTCAAAGTGAAATGAATAGTTTGGTTTTTATGAAGGTTAGGAAGGTCCTTCTCATATACGAATAGGTCCAGGTGTAGTTGTGAGTTATTTACAATTTCTGCAACCGGTGTACTCTGATCAATTGAAGAACCAATCTGAGCGGTGACATTGCTAATCGTTCCGCTGATTGGTGCAGTGATATTAATGGTCGTACTAATTCTTCCTCTGGATACCGAGCCCGGAGATATTCCTACCGCAATAAGTTGTTTTTGCAGAGAATTCCTTTTACTTCTTAAAGATGTAAGTTCAGCTTGCGCTCTTTGAACATTTTTAAGTGGTGCTGCATCACCAGCCACTAAAACCTTCTGTCTGGCAAGTTCTTTCTCAGCAAGATTAATTTCAGTATTGACCTCTTGCAATTCCTGTTGGCTTTGTGCGGCTTCTGGATTAATAATGGTAGCCACAACCTGACCTTTTCTCACATAGCTTCCAGGTTGGATGTTTAGCGACCGTAAAACTCCACTACTTAATGATGTAATCAGGGCCTTATTTTGGTTGGGTACGGTCAATGTTCCATTCGCCCGGATTGAGCTTCTAAGATTTTTCATCTCGATTGAACCTGTTAAAATACCTCCTGTCTTTAACTGCTCAGGAGTAAGAGACACAACGTTGCTTTCAGCTTCTTCATGTCCGGTTTCAGTCGTTTCAACTTCTGTACTTTTTTCTGCATTTTGACATGCGGCTAAAAACGCTAGAAGTGTAAAAAATATGATGGGTCGTTTCATTTGAATTTTCTTATCTGTTTAAAAAGTAATTTATTTGGATAGCAGACTGATTATATTGGTTAAGAACCTCTATGTAATTCTTCTGAATATCTAATGCCTGGCTTATATATTGACTTAGGTCTGAAAAATTAATTTCTCCACCTCTATAAGATAAATTAGCAGCCTTAATGATGCCTTCTGCTTGCTTAAGCCCGCCTGATTCATAATACCGCAAGGACTCTTCATTCTTCTTAAAATCTTGAAAAAGCTGGCTATAATTTGATTGGAGTATTACTATTTGCGAATTGACTAATGTTCGCTGATAATCTCTCTCCAGCTCCGCAGCTCTGATAGAATTTCTGTAAGCGCCTCTTCCAAAAAGTGGAATACCTACTGAGACGGAAAACCCGGAGTATGGATTTGGGATACCGTACAGGCGTTGTGAAAAGAACCTGCCATCCAACGTTGGTTTATTTGTTTGCTTTTGAACTGATAATTCTGCCTCTGCTATATTCTCGCGCTGTCTTTGCAGATTAATTTCAGGGTGAGATAACAAAGAGTCAATCTCAAAATCAATCTGAAACTTTTGAAGACGTGAAAGTTCCGGGAGATAATTTACGTTTGAGTTTGTCCAGCGCTTTAAAATCTCCTGTTGCCCTTGAATTTCTCTTGCGATAACATTTAATTGAATAGAAGCCTCCCGTGATCGGGCAACTGCTGAAATACTATCCAGGCCAGCACTTTCTCCCATCTTAACCCTCAAGACGGCAGCCTTGGAAATAGAACGATACATGCTATCCAAACGTTGCCATATATTTCTCTTACTCTCCAGATACCACAATGTATAATAGCCGCTAAGTAAGTTTCGTTTGATCTCAAGCCCTTGAACCTGCATTGCTAATTGGGTAGATTGAGTTTGCTGTTGCAGCAGATTTCTTCTTGCCTTATATAACCCAGGCCACTCAACGCCTTGTGAGACTCCAATTTTGAGCAATCCATTTTTATCTTGTGGATTGATATCTTCATTTTCCACAAAAAAGCCTGTCTTAGGAAAACTTAGCCATGTTTCGCTTAAGGCTAAACTTTGTTGAACCTGAATCTCGGAAGCTTTTAAAGTTAAATTATTCTGCAAAGCTGTATTGTAAACTTCGGTAAAAGGTACTCTAACTGAGGATGGTTGTGTCTGAGCCGTTGCTATTTGCGACAAACAAAGTATACCACACACAATTGCCGTCTTAGAGATTAATGTATTCGGTCGCATTTTATTCTTAATAAAAATGAGGTATAATAGTGGAAGAACTATCAGTGTGAGGATCGTTGCTGTAATTAGCCCACCAATTACAACTGTTGCCAGAGGTTTCTGCACCTCTGCTCCGGCACCACTGGATAGTGCCATAGGTAAAAATCCTAATGAGGCTACTGTAGCTGTCATTAATACTGGGCGTAGTCGAATTTTTGTTCCTACGATAACCCGCCTGTAAATATTGTCTACTCCGTCTTTCTGCAATTGGCTAAAGGTTCCTATGAGTACAATACCGTTAAGGACAGCGACCCCAAACAAAGCAATGAAACCTACACCGGCGGAAATACTGAATGGCATCCCCCTTAATAGGAGAGCAAAAACCCCACCTATAGCAGACATTGGTATAGCAGTAAAAATTAAAATTGCTTCTTTAAAGGAGCCAAAAGTGAAGTAAAGCAACACAAAGATTAGGAGTAGTGCTGCCGGAACTACAATTTGCAAACGAGCGGTTGCCTTTTCAAGATTTTCAAACGTACCACCATAGGTAAAATAATAGCCCGTTGGAAGTACTGAACTACCGGAAAGCTTAGATTGTATATCTCGTACAACAGATTGAACATCTCGGCCCTCCACATTGAAGCCAATTACAACCCTTCTTTTTGCATCCTCGCGGCTAATTTGTGCCGGTCCTTCTTTAAAAGATACTGTAGCTACCTGACTTAACGGAATTTGTAAACCTCCTTTTGTGGGAATATTAAGAGTTGCTACATCTTCAATTGAATTTCGGCTAGTAGAATCGAGTCGAACCACTAAATCAAATTTCTTTTCATTTTCAAAGACTACACCAGCCGTGCCACCTGCAAAAGCGGTACTTACCATAGTATTTACGTCCTCAATGTTTAGTCCATAGCTTGCAATTCTGCCTCTGTCATATTGAATTGTTATTTGAGGTAACCCTGCAGTTTGTTCAATTTGAGGTGAGCTAACACCTTCAACAGATTGAATAATCTGCCCGACTCTTGGTGCTAATGCAGCAAGGGTGTCAATGTTTTCACCGAAAATTTTAACAGCAACATCTTGCCTGATTCCTGTCATCAACTCATTAAAGCGCATTTGAATTGGCTGATTAGCTTCAAAAAACACTCCTGGAATTGCTTCAAGCTTTTCCTCCATTAGTTTTGCCAGTTCGTTGTAATCATGGGTAGTAGTCCATTCACTCTTATCTTTCAGAACAATAATTAAATCCGAAGCTTCCGGCGGCATTGGGTCTGTAGGAACCTCAGCACTACCCGTTTTCCCAACAACTTCCTTGACTTCCGGAAATGTTTTAATAATCCTGGAAGCAAGCATTGATGTTTCTATACTTTGCGAAAGCGAGGAACCCTGGGGAAGGATACAGTGGAAAGCATAGTCTCCTTCCTGCAATTGTGGGAGAAACTCAGCGCCCATTCTGGAGAAAATAAATGCTGAAATTGCCAAAAGTCCAACGGATGCACCAACAATCAGGTATTTCAATTTGATTGATTTACGAAGAAGAGGTGTATAAACACGTTGAAAGAAATCCATCATTTTATCAGAGATGTTTCTTTTTTGCGATATCTTCTTTGGTAAAAACAGCGCCGAGATCATAGGAATATAAGTAAGCGATAAAATCAACGCACCTAAAATGGCGAAACCAACAGTTTGTGCCATAGGTCCGAACATTTTCCCTTCAACCCCTACAAGTGTTAAAATTGGAATGTAAACTATCAGAATGATAATTTCTCCAAAGGCCGCACTTTGCCGGATTTTAGAAGCAGAAATAAATACCTCTTCATCCATTTCCTTTTGAGTTAGTTTCCTGGTTACGGTTTTTAAGGCCAGATGATGCATGGTGGCCTCAACGATAATAACAGCGCCATCGACAATCAGTCCAAAGTCAATTGCTCCGAGGCTCATTAGGTTTGCCGATACACCGAAAACATGCATCATTCCCAATGCAAACAGCATGGATAGTGGTATCGCAGAAGCTACTATTAAACCAGCCCTCAAATTTCCAAGAAAGAGAACCAATACGAAGATTACAATCAATGCCCCTTCAATAAGATTGGTTTCAACGGTTGAGATAGCTCTGTTTACTAATGAAGTACGGTCTAAGTAGGGCATAATTTCTATATCAGAAGGTAGGCTCTTCTTTATGGTAGCCATTTTCTCTTTCACCCTATTAACTACATCCGCACTATTAGAACCCTTTAACATCATCACTATGCCGCCTACAACTTCATCATCGCCATTGTGGGTCATGGCACCGTACCGGATCGCACTTCCAAATTGAACTTTTGCTACATCTGCAATCAATACCGGTACACCATTGGTTTCCTTGACTACAATCCGACCAATCTCTTCTAGTGAAGTTATTAAACCAATACCCCGAATGAAGTAGGCATTAGGTTTTTTATCAATGTAAGCTCCTCCGGTATTTTGGTTATTCTTTGATAAAGCCTCGTAAATTTCAGTGATACTTATATTGAGAGACTTCAACTGGTTCGGATTAACCGAAACTTCGTATTGCTTTACCATTCCACCAAAAGAATTGATTTCTGCTACACCTGGTGTCCCGAACAATTGACGTGCAACAATCCAGTCTTGCATTGTACGGAGATCCGCTGGCGAATATTTACCCTCACTACCTTTCCGGGGATGCAGCATATATTGATAAACTTCCCCAAGGCCAGAACTTACAGGTGCCAATTCCGGCTCGCCCATACCATCAGGAATTTGTTCTTCTGCCTCCTTTAGACGTTCATTAATAAGCTGCCTTGCGAAATAGATGTCTATGTCGTCTTCGAAAACCACAGTAATAACCGATAGCCCAAAACGTGAAATAGAACGCATTTCTATCAGGCCTGGAATATTTGCAAGGCTCTGTTCAATTGGGTAGGTGATGAATTGCTCTACTTCTTGAGTGGCTAATGTTGGTGCGGTGGTAATAATCTGAACCTGATTATTGGTAATATCAGGAACGGCATCTATAGGTAGCTTTAAGGCGGAATAGATTCCCCAAACAATGAGGACTAATATGCCAATACCAACTACAATCTTATTCCTTATGGAATAGAGTATAATTTTATCTAACATGAAAATTTGAATTAAGTAAACATTGACGTGGAAGCCACATCGTTAAAAATAGCGGAAGCTATAAATGTTACTTAAGCTCGGGGAGGTAAAAAGGGTGGACAGGTTTCGGAGCTGTACGCTTTCTGTTGATAATAAGAATTCAAAGCACCCGGTTCATGAGTGATCCGCTGGATTTTAACAGTAGAAACCTTTGTGAATGCAACAGAACAAGCACATGAGCAAAAAGGAGAACATACATCGCCAGGACAATGGCCCTGATCCGTAGTATGCGTTTGCACAGTGGAATATTGATCTTTTGAAAATTCCATCTCATCAGGACATGATACGCCGGTAAGCAGCATAACATAGATTGACAATAAGATTGTTAGAATTTTCATTGATGCAAATGTAAGATTAAAATTGAACTTCTACTTTTTGTATAATAATTGAGCGGCGGTTGCCGGTATGGGACCAAGCCAGGCAAGGACACATTGCCTGACCTTAACCATGTGAAGCACCTTTCCTGTGTTGATATATATAAGCAGGTGTTAGCTCTGTCATCCATTTCAATACGATGCACTTTTTTAAAGATATCCCTGTCATCCATATCCGGCCATCCATTGGTCAATTTAATTTAATTTTTCTATCTGATAATTTTCTTCTGTTAAATAATGCACAGTATTATCAATATTTTTTCAAAAGATAAACAATCAGCACAACTTTATTATTAGACCTATCTAATAATAATTTTAGGCAAGTCAAACTTTATTTAATAGATTTGTCTTATTAAATTTAAAGAGCGATGAAAAAAAATCACATCCTGATTATTGGCTGTCTAATTTCTGTATTTACTTTAATTGTTTCCTGCGAAAAATTATTGCCCCCAGCCCCTGCTGACGATGAGTTATTAGATGGCCCCGTTGAAGGTTTAACTACTGCTCAATCAGCACAATTTCTTGCCGGTGATGTGGCATTTAACGATGAGATTTTTACAAGGGAAACTGGCCTTGGACCCATATTTGTTGCCACAAGTTGCGGTAGCTGTCATGCAGGTGATGGTAAAGGACACCCATTTAGCACGCTAACAAGGTTTGGCATAAATGATAGCTTAGGAAAAAACGAATTTGACAACGGGCCCCAATTGCAAAACAGAGCATTGCCAGGTTACATGCCAGAGCAATTACCTCCCGGAACCCCTTTTGCAAAGTTCACTCCGCCTGCTAATACGGGCTTAGGTTTCCTTGAACTGGTAAGTGAGGATGATATTTTAGCAATGGCTGCTGCTAATAATAATAACCCGGATGGAGTACGGGGGCGTCCAAATTGGTCTACTCTTCCAACATTCGTTTCGCCCAACCCAAACAGCTATTCACAAAACGGCAGGTATATTACTCGTTTCGGGAAAAAAGCAGCCACCTTTAATTTATTTCATCAAACGGTACAGGCATACAACCAGGATATCGGTATCACATCAACTTTTAACCCCAGTGATGTTTATTCACATGCGGATATTGACCCTGAGGTTTCTGATAAAACGGTACGAGATGTCATTTTTTACCTTCAAACGCTTAAAGCGCCTATTCAGCGCACTCAAAACGACGCTGATGTTATCCAGGGCGGTGCCTTATTCACTAAGGTTGGTTGCGAAAGCTGCCATAAGCAAACTTTAAAAACAGGCTTTTCACCGGTTGAGGCGCTTTCCAAAAAAGAGTTTCACCCCTACACAGATCTGTTGCTGCATGACATGGGACCGGGTTTAGATGATGGCTTGATTGAAGGTACTTCTAAAACAAGTGAATGGAGAACGCCGCCACTGTGGGGTTTAGGGCTATCAAAAAACTCGCAAGGCGGTAAATATTTTTTACTGCACGATGGCAGGGCAAAGAGTATTGATGAGGCCATTCAAATGCATGGCGGTGAAGCTGCCACATCAAAAAAGAAGTTCAATGTACTTAATGCTGCAGAAAAGCAAAGGGTGATTAAATTCTTAGAAAGCCTGTAACAAAATGGAAAGAAGAAAATTTATAGCAAGTACCTGTATCAGTTGTATGAGTGGCGGTTTAATGTTATCGCTTTTAGAAGGTTGCAGTACTTCAAAAATAGCAACAGCAATAATTGAAGGATCGGACATGATTGTGCCACTTGCAGATTTTACAACAAAGAAAGGTGAGCAAACATCTTATAAACAATACGTCGTAGTGCAAAATGAAAAGTTGAAGTACCCTATCTGTGTATTTCGGTTTGACGAGAATAATTATAAAGCCTTATTAATGAGATGCACACATCAGGGGACAGAACTGCAGGTGTTTGGCGATAAACTGCAATGCCCGGCACATGGAAGTGAGTTTAATAATCGTGGGGAGGTTAATAACGGACCTGCAAATACTTCATTACGAACCTTCCCTGTAATCCTAACTAATAACCAACTAAAAATATCATTGAAATGAGATTAAAACTTCTTGCTGTTGTATTATTTTCAATTATAAGTTTTTGTGCAACAGCACAAATTGACCAAAGCCTGCTGAAACGTACAACTTCAGATACATCAAAGCAGTTAATGAACATGGATGCTATCTATAACCGACCAGCATTGAAGTATGATAAATTGCCTATTTCTTTGGGAGGTTATGTAGAAGCTAATTACCAACAGATGGGCACGGATGGTATTTCCGAAGGTCACCAATTCCAGTTTAGAAGGCTAACTTTATTTGTTTCTTCCACTATTTCCAAGCGCATTAAATTTTTATCAGAAATAGAATTTGAACCGGCTGAAAAAGAAATAGGGATAGAGTTTGCCGCTATGGATGTAGAGTTTCACCCGCTGTTGAATTTAAGGGGCGGCATGATTGTAAACCCGATTGGGGCTTTCAACCAAAACCATGACGGACCTAAATGGGAATTTACTGACCGACCTGTTTCTTCAACGGAAATGCTGCCTGCAACCTGGAGCAATGCAGGCTTTGGTTTATATGGTAAATATTATAAAAAAGACTGGATGTTTGGTTATGAATTGTATGCTACCAGCGGCTTTGATAATTCAATTATTGAAAACAACCAAAACAGGACTTTTTTGCCGGCGTCAAAAGAAAATACGGAACGTTTTGAAGAAAGCAATAGCGGGGAGCCATTAATAACAGGAAAGATAGCCGTAAAAAATACGAAAGTGGGGGAAATTGGTTTATCGTACATGGGCGGAGCATACAATAAATTTCAGGATGATGGTTTACAACTGGATAATAAACGAAAAATAAATGTATTTGCAGTTGATTTGAATACGTCCATTAATAAAACAAAAACAAACTTTATAGGCGAATGGGCGTGGGTTTTTGTTGATGTTCCTCAAACATACAGTCAGCAATTTGGCGATAAACAGCAAGGCGGTTTTCTGGATATTGTTCAACCCGTTTTGAATAGGTCTATTTTAGGCTGGAACAATGCAGTCTTAAATCTTGCTTGCCGTCTGGAATATGTAGATTATAATGCGGGAAGGTTTACGGAAACGAATGGAAACATTGCCGATGACCTTTGGAGTGTGATGCCCGCCATAAGTTTCAGACCCAATTCTCAAACTGTTTTCCGTTTAAATTATCGTCTCCAAAAGCAAAGGGATTTATTGGGCAATCCTCCAGCAAATACCGCTGGGTTAAGTTTTGGAATTTCAACTTACTTTTAATTAAAGATATATAAATATGTCATATTCAGATTTTAAACAAGTACAAAACAATTGGGCATCAGCAACTACAAAGGGAAATAATTTTTACAAGGAAGATAATTATAAAACGGCTATAAAACACTATCATCATGCTTTATTTTACAGTGAACTTATGGTTCGTAGCTCAGATGAGGCAGAGCGGTTTAATTTGCATGTAGCATCTCCTTTCTTTGTATCCTGCCTGAATATTGCCAACAACCTATGGGCTATGCAGGAATTAAAAAAGGCGGGAGATTACTTTTTTCATAATGTCTGGAACTTAAAGATGTTGAGTGAAAAAGAAGGCATTAGTAATGCAGCGTTTGTTGAAGCCACTAAGAACTGGGAAAAAGCTGTACTGGCATTGATAGATTTTCACACACAGACTAACCAGGAATTAAAAGTAGATTTTTGGAAAAAGGAAACTTACGATCAGATCAAAAACACACGCAAATGGCTTGTTCAAAATCAGGCTACATTAAATTAACAGGATATGGACTTTGTCATTCAACTATTGGAATATGCTATTCATCGAGTGGACGACGAGAAGAAATCTTTTTGGTCTTTACTTGAAGGCCATTGCAAAGAATGTAATGCCGATGGATACATTGAAAAACCTTTTGATATAATGAATTGAAGCACTACTAACGTGAGGCATGGCTTTATTTCATGGGAAAGCTGCAATGTCTGAATTATGAAGATTGTTTTGAAATGTGATTAAAGGGCTACATCAGCCCTTCATCTGCAAAGGAGTAATAACTTTCAGATGTTATAATCACGTGGTCTAGTACCGAAATATCTAATAATATGCCCCCCTCTTTAATCTTTCTTGTAAGATTAAGGTCTGCCTGACTGGGTTTTAAACTACCAGACGGATGATTGTGGCACAGAATGATCGAGCTGGCACAGGCTTTTAACGCTGTCGAGAAAATGAGTTTCGGATCTGCCACAGTTCCGGTCATACCTCCGCTTGAAACTTCGAATATTCCTAATACTTTATTGGCTCTTGTTAGCAGTACAATTTTAAACTGTTCTAACAGTTCGAGCTTATTGTAATCCCAACTTTGAGATAAAATGTTGTAAATATCTTTTGAGGTTGATATTGAGGGCCTTTCAGATGCTTTAAACTTTGGTTTGTAACTCACATTGATTTCTGATACCTGGAACATTGAAATCTGATTTTGACGCTTTTCCATAATTAGGTGATTTAAAAGTTAAAAATTAATTATGGTGCTCCTCCAGGCGGAGGGCAATCAAGGGCAAAAGGAAAAGGAATAAATGGCCGGGCGACCATGGCTATGAGCGTTTATGCCGGAAGCTTTTGTCCGCTACAGCAGCCCCTAGCCTATCTTTGTGCTAATGATTAATGAATAATATGTAAATAAAAAAAGGAGCCTTTTAGAAGCTCCTTGTAGATTCTTGTACTGATTTTCTATTTCGCTTTATTCTTCATCTCGGTCACTTCTTTCCTCATATCAGAAGCAAGCGTTTTGATATCCTGTAGTCCCTTGCGAACTCTTGTGCCAGCAGCGCTAACACCTTTGTTATAAAATTTGTCTGCATCCTCTTCCATCGAAGCAAGAAGGTCTTTTAATTTGTTGTAATTGTTCATGATTTAAAGTTAGTCGACGAATATCCGAAAGTAAACCGATTAATACAATAACATATTCGGGTGATGATTAAAGTAGTCTTATCAATTACACAGCCCCGCATTTTCTGACTTAACAGAATCTTCATCAATTGAGAGAAAATGCGGGGCTACCCGCGACTTATTAAAAATATAGGGGATTTCTCCCCCACCAATTAGTTTAAAAAGGCAGGATCCCTTTCAAACTGCGTGCATAATTTAAAAGCCGTTTGAGCTTTATTTAACCCATTTCCAAACTGAATAGATTTTAACTTACTTTCATCGTTCTTGTACTCTTTTACATTTTGGAAATAGCCTGTAATTGCATTATATGCCCCAAATAATGTTCCTTTAGTTGTTGTCGTTTGTTGAGTTTCGTTTGAAAAAGCATATTCAGAAACGTTATTACAAAGGTTTTTAAAATATGTGGAATACTCATTTTCTTTACCATTCAGAACATTTTCTAAGACCTCCTTTGACGGTGCCATGGCTTGCTTTACTATGTTTAGCACTTGCCTATCAGTTATGCGAATTCTTGACCATTGATTGAAAATGTCACTTAACTCAATGGCAAGCTTACTCGTTATACCCATCAACTCGTGAGCCTGTTTTAGCTTATCTTGCGCACTCTCTGTATGTCGGATTTTCACACAATTACTCATATTGTTTAATGCACAGTTTAGGGTATTGTTGCAAACAATTCTGACAGGTGTAAAGGCGGCAATAATACTACCAGAGCCATCGTGCGAAGTAGTCAGAAACAAATACTTCTCAATTAAATCATCAAATCCCACTCTAATATAATCGGGTAGTTTTGCAGTTATAAAAATTCTTTCACCTTTCCCCAATGCGCCAGCGGTTTCATATAATATTCCATTCTCACCGCCCACAATAGCGTCAAAGAATGAAAATGCGTCTAAATTCTGCACTACATGATATTCACGCCCCACTACTCCCAAAACTTGTTCCGTATCTGTTCGGATAGTAGCGTAAAAGTTTGGAACTTCAATTTCTGGGATAATAATATCTGCGTCCGCGTGAAAGTTCTCATTATCGTAAGTAAATAAAGGCCGCTTTTCAACGAAATAATCTAGTCCTGCATACTTCAATGCCTCTGCGCTGGTCGGGTAATCACTTACAATTTGCCCCAATCCATGCCATGCTTTCTCTTTCACTGAAAAAAAGCTGTGTTTACTGGTCTGCTCGTTATAATTTATATTGTGTGCCATCTTATTATTTCTTAGGGTTTCTAATTCTTGTCAATAAAAATTCTGTCTTTAAAACCTTCACATTTTCGGTGTCGGTGATCTTGAACTCTGATAAAGTTTCAATTTCGTTTACTGTATCAGAGATATTTTTGAAGGTAGATTGTACTTCAACCCTTACCATCAGGTACAATATTTCATTCATAGGATTTGTAATTATTTAGAAAATCGTTTAGTTCAATAGTGAATCTTTCAGGATTCTCTTTTGATAGTTGCTCTGCGTAACCCTCCCAAAATAGTTGGTCTGTTACTTCTATAAATAGTTCAATCATTTGTAGCTGCAATTAAATAGGATTTAAAAAATGCCCTGACAAAAGCCAGGGCATTATGTTTAAGCACGTGGAAAAACAATATTTGCTTCGATTTCTCCAAGTTTGGTTAAGCAAGCATTGTGAATAAATTCTGCTACAAGTTTGATTAAGCCTGATGTTGTGGTAATAAACTGCCTGTTCTTATCATCAACAATCATCAATTTGCAACCTTGAAAGTGGTTACTTTCCAATTCGTCCCCTTCTTCGATTAATGCGATTTCAAAAGCATCTAATTGATTGATACGATTTAGTAAATTGTCTCTTTGAATACTTCTGCGGTGTAAATCTTCGACTACTTTTAAAGTGGCCTCAAGATTTAAAACGGGTTTGATAGGTGGGATTTCGTTAACTGGACTCACAGCATTTTGCCCAGATTGTTCATCCTGCTTAGTTTCGGTAGTTTCAGACCTGGAAATTTCAGCTTTTGGGCTCTCTTTTTTTGGAGTCTCTTCTTTTACTTTCTCTTTTAGAGGGTTTTCGTCTTTTGCCTTAGTTGCCACTGAAACAACCTGATTTGCTTCTTCTCTTCTTTCTTCTGTGCTGCGCACTGCGCCGTTGCTTTTTTCTGATACTTTCATTTTGATAAAAATTAATTGTTAAAAAATCTGTTATCACCAATTCGGCATTCGCCTCATTTGGCTTTTGATAGAGGCAAAAAAATTGCGCGGGGGCCTGGTGAGGCAAGGCTTTGAGGCGAAAAAATACTACCCGGAACGAAAGTGGAGGTGTGGAGATTTTTTTGTCCAAACCCGGAGGGCTTGGCCTTTCCTGCCGAAGAGGTTTAAATTTGCCTTAGCAAAAGCCAAAATGAATCTTCATCAATGATCGCTTTGATTTTGGTTGTCAGTGGGTTGGAAATGCTGAATGAAGTTGGACGGAAAGAAGCTTTTCTTGAAAGTCTGAAAGCCGGATGGAGAACTGCCTTTCAGGCGAATGCCTGAACATAGCACCCGGAGGGCTGATAGCTGTTGGAAGAATGAAAAGTGCTGTCAGGTTCGCAAAGTAGGCAACCAATAGCTAACCCTGATCGGAGTGGCAGCCCGCAAGAATGAGGACTATAATGAAGAGCAGGAATGGTTCTAAATGACTACCTTATTAAAATGGTTATTGCTTTTCATTTAGCTAAGGAGCTTTATTATAAACATAAAATAGAATAAATCGGTACTTATCTACTTTTCTAGAGAGTGTAAAATAAACTGTGTCACGAGTTAGAATATTAACTTAGTAACACAGTTTATAATGAAGAAAGAAGAATCGCTCGATTACGAGCAAATGAAAAAGAAAGCTCTTGAGCAACTCCGCTCGGGCAAGTCATTGTAT
>DATLXK010000063.1:0-118224 GCA_035575925.1 Sphingobacteriaceae bacterium | reverse complement strand
CACATCATACAACCAAGCAATCGCCCAATAACAGATACGCGGAATCTCTATCCAAAATCGCAGCATAATGAAAGAAAATCATCACAAATTATTAACTTAACAAACCGAACTTTTGGTCTCGATATTGGGGAGTGTTATAATGAGAAGTATCTGATAGCTTGGGGATATGATGCTTTCAGCAAAGGCAAGAGGAGAGGTTTAAGGGTTCCTTTTGAGTCATTACTTCCATTAAGCGATATAGTAATAGGAGAATTCTGTCAAATTAATCCTTATGATCCTAATGATAATGTTGGCAGACGCAATGTTCGTTCATATTAGATGAAGATGCCTATTGTGAGGTAATTAAAGATTGGAGGAAAATGGTTGTTGCCTGTAGTAGGTGTGATGATAGCTATATGGAATTTACGGGACCAGATGACTGGTATTAGTCAATCTATATTAATACTTACAAATATCCATATATCTATTATAGTATATATAGTGGATAGATGGATAATGAAAAATAAAATAAATTATTAACCGATCACCTGATAGTACATAGATAGTACAGAACCTAAAATAGAGGCTAAAACCCACTCCCGAGTAGCTCAGCTGGTTAGAGCATCTGACTGTTAATCAGAGGGTCACTGGTTCGAGCCCAGTCTCGGGAGCCTGAAAATCAATGATTTAACCCACCTCTGGAGAGGTGGGTTTTTTTTATTTGCAGGAAATTTGCAGAAAACCCGCATCGTTTCATTAATACACCTAAATGCTATTAACCTATCATTGCTACGATGAACCATTATAATCTAAAGTAAAATCCGATAACGATACGATTTGATACTGAAATATACGATGGTGATACGTTAAAATTATGCGTTTATTTTAGAGAATAATTTGTGCCGGCACCTAAACCATGTTTTTCGATTAGATTTTTTGCCATTAACTCACTCAATATCCGTTTCACTGTAGGATTAGGGATAGCTAATTTTTTGGCGATTTCCCCAGACTTACTACCTGCATGATCTCCAATAAATATAAGTATAGATTTTTCTCGTGGTGATAACTGCGATTGAGTTCCCTGTATCAAAAGTTTTTGCAATAACTGCTCCTGAATGTTTTTTAAAGCATCGAAAAAAAATAGCACCCATGTAGTTACATCTTCGTTGGGCCTTTGTGATTGACATTTTCTCAACTCCTGGTAATATTCTGCTTTTCGATTTTCTATCTCATGTTCAAGGCTTACATAATGAATCCAGCTATATCCATGCTTTAATAATAACAAAGTTGATAACAGCCTGCTCAACCTACCATTGCCATCTTGAAATGGGTGTATGCTAACAAAATCGTAAGCAAACAGGGCGCATTTTACCAACGGGTGGGTAGTGTTATCAGTAGCATACCAGTTGATTAAATTTCTCATAGCATCCTCTGTAGCAAATCCCGGAGGTGTAGTCTGAAAAATTAATTGTTTTTGTCCATTCGGTAAGGTAGCTTCAACTGCATTACTATGTTTTTTGTAATCGCCCCTATGCCACTCATCCTTTTCACCATATTTTAGAAGAATATTATGCAAATTTTTTAAATCATTTTCTGTTATATTAATGTCCTTATAAGATTCGGAAATTAAATCCATCACATTAAAATACCCGACAGCTTCCTGTGCATCCCTATCATCCAGTTTAGTAATATCAATATCTTTTAAAAGCACATCAATTTCTTCATCACTCATTTTTGATCCTTCAATTCTGGTCGAAGCACCAATACTTCTTACCGTTGCGATAGATTTCAGTTGTTTTAAGCTTTGCCCCTCCCGCTTTTCAATCGAATTCCAGGAAGCATCAAAACGGTCTATATGGCTAATTAAAGCCATTAAATGCCAATTAAGTGTTATTTGAAATGTGTGAACGCTGTCTTTCATCAATCAAAGATAATTAAATATGATACGATATGATACGGTAATATTCGATTGTGATATGATATTATCCTTAGCAAATTTTGTCAGGTTTTGTATCTGAAGCATGGTATTTGAAATACTCAAGTGCTATAAATTATTCGGGAGGAATGGGATTAATAAAAATTGATTACTTATAATGGTGGATAAGAATGATGTATATGATTATATGCACACGCGACACGCGTGCGACAGCATGGGGAGGTAAATTATTTGATATAGAAGTCCTAGACCATTTAATATTAACTGACCACTCATAATTATGGAGTTTAGAAGTAATAGAGCAGAGTATCTGCATCTAAATCCCGTAACAGCAGGTTTTGTATCTGAAGCATGGTATTGGAAATACTCAAGTGCTATAGATTATTCGGGAGGAATGGGATTAATAAAAATTGATTACTTATAATGGTGGATAAGAATGATGTATATGGTTATATGCACACGCGACACGCGTGCGACAGCATTGGGAAGTTTTCAGAAAACCTAAACTATCTTTAGATTTCAACATAATTTTTTGTATATATGTATATACGTTATAAAATTTACCATGATAGATAATGAAGATAAGAAGAAAGAAGTGCAAGATGCGATAAAGAATATTGTAGAGGCAAAAGGGAATAGCAGGATTATTAATAAGCGTGATGGAGAAGTCAGTTATATGTTATGGATAAATAAAGAACTTATGAAAAAGGTGAAGCTTAGAGCTGTAGAGGAAGAGACAACCGTTAAGGATTTAATTGAAATTTCCTTAAGAAAGCTACTAAGAGATTTTTCATAGCGTATATACGTATATACTATTGTGACAAAGATTTACACTCTAATTTCCCAATTGAGTTGATAACTTTTGTTTTTAAGAAAATTTTACTTGTTAACTTTGAAAAAGAAACTTAATAAAAAAGACCTAAGAATTTGCCGTTCCTAGGTCTTTCAAGCTTCCATAAAACTTGCTTGTATTATGTTTTGCTTTGGTTACCAGCATTTTTGCCGAATGCTGTTTCACTTAATCAGCCGCCGCTGATTTAATTTCAAAGCTATTAGTTACTACCACCGTATTGAACGAGAGTTTTCCACAATGTGTTAGTGTATTGTATCTAGATACTAGATTAATTACTAACTCTATGATTTAAACCGGTTTATGTATGTGGAAAATTCTGAAATGTGCCTTTAATCTTCTTAGGTAGATACACATTAAAATAGGAAAAAGGCACTACATCTTCCTAAGTTTTTACCAAAGGTCGCAAAATCCTGCCTTAAACCCATCCTCACCTATTCTGTCATGCTTTTAGCCTTAAGCAATATCGGTTCCCATAAAAGTTCTTTTGTATTTTATCCCCTTGTTGGTGTCCTCACCACCAAGGTACAAAGCGAGAGTTTTACATCGAAATATGCAAACTCTAAAAATGGAGTGTACGCACGTTAAGAGATCGAATTCAATCCACGTATTGAAAAGAGAATGGAAGGACTATGGCAGGATTGTTTCTTTTCTTAAGCGATGCCGAATACGTTTCCCCAGTAACCCGATAGTTTTACTTATTCACATCAACAATGGTCCAGCCATTTGCAACGGCTCTTTGAAAGCCATCCGATGGTTTATTTTTAACAATCCAGCTGGAATTTTCTTTAACAACCAATGTGCTGGATCCGCCTCCATCCAAGTTTATAGCGTCTTTAACTCCCAGCGCAAAATATAGATCAGATAACTGGCTGAACGACATTCCATTCGAGTAAGCAGGCTGTCTGCCATCTGCAAGGACAAAATAAACCATATTACTAGCTGTAACACCGGCAGCTGTACGGGGATGGATAGACAAATCGCCGTTAACTACTTTTTGGGAGTTTTTGATCAACCAATGGAATCCACCAATAGCCTCTCTTATTTTGGAGGGTGTAAATGTCCTGTCTTTACTTAGTATTAATGCTTTGTTCTGATCGTCAATGGCTAAGAATGTGCACAAATTACAAAATTCAGGTTTTACAGCCACTCCACCCTTATAGAGTGCACTGGATGGAATCCCGGTAGCAACTTCATAAAAATCGCCATTTAAGGCCGCAAGCACCCGATTTCCCACAGTATCCTGTGCTCTGGCAATCTCTGACATTATCTGCTTTGTAAAAGCCGGTTTGTTATTAGGCGTACCGGCCTTTAAGCGAAGAGTAGGGATATTTAAATCTACTTCCAGAATAAAAACCTTCATGGGTTTACTTTCACTGTTCAGATAGGTTATTACTGTTTGAGATAGCCCCTGGGCAATTTGTATAAGTGTATCTGATTGGAATGTTGTAATTAAAGTAGTTTGATCTGTAATTTTTTTAGTTAACGGACTCCTGATGGTAACAACTTTTGCCGGGGGATTAACAACAACAGGTACAGGAGTATCTGCCTTTTTACTGCAGGCTTGTACAGTCAGCAATATATAAAGTGCTGGAATTATAAAATTCCGACGAAAACTGGTTTGTATGTTCATCCTAATTAATTAACAGGGGTTAAATTTTTTTAAATGTAACGTATTTAATTTGAAAATTAAATGGTTGATTTCAGAATTCCCAGCCTGAGATTCCCAAAGACCTAAATTGAACATAGCCTGCCTGAACATCATTCGGGAAGGCTTTGGGTGCCTTTAGCGTGACCTCCATATATATTCACATCGTTAAACATTTAATATTGTTTTAGACTCCTCCAAAGCTGGCAAATCCACCATCCACATTCACTATAGTACCTGATACAAATTTAGAAGCATCGCTTAACAGCCACACTAAAGCTCCCTTAAGCTCATCGGCATCGCCAAAACGTTTAAAGGGAGTTTGTTTAACTACCAGGTTACCACGTTCCGTATAGCTTCCGTCTGGCTGGGTGAGAAGCGTCCGGTTTTGCTCAGTAAGAAAAAAGCCCGGGGCTATGGCGTTCATCCTGATTGCATCACCGTAGCGGTTAGCCAGTTCGACGGCAAACCATTTGGTATAACAGTCTACAGCTGATTTACCCATGCTGTAACCCAACACACGGGTTATTACACGTTGTGAAGCCATGGATGAAATATTTACAATACTTCCTTTACCGGTTTGTACCATTGCTTCTCCAAAAATCTGAGAAGGAATAAGTGTGCCCCAAAGATTCAGATCCAGAACCTGACGCATTCCGTCCATACTCATTTTAAATATATCGGCTCCCGGCATTAAAACTCCGCCCGGCATATTACCTCCGGCACCGTTAACCAACCCGTCTATCCTTCCAAATTCATCCCATATTCGGTTTTTTGCAGCTACAAGCTGCTCTTCATTCATTACATCTGCGATCAGGGCTATTGCTTTACCTCCATTATTGTTTATGACATCGGCACGCTGCTCTGCTACTTGCTTATTCCTGCCGAGTATACCTACTATTCCGCCGGCCTCCGCTATTGCATTTATAAATGAGTTTCCGAGTATACCTGTACCCCCGGTTACTATAATTACTTTACCTTCTAAAGAGAATTCGCTCATATTATTAATTTTTAATCGTTTTTTATTCGCCAAAATGAATACTCTATATCCACCCTGATCAATTGGTTGCACCTGATAATTATTCCAAATGTAAAATGTTTTTTCGTAACCAGTGCGTGGCCAGTGAAGACCAGGCTTCTGCTGCAGGATTTCCTTTGCGTAAACCATATCCATGACCGCCTTCGGGGACAACATGAAACTCAAAAGGCAGTTTCAGTTCTCTTAAAGCAATTCCCAGAGTAAACGGGATATTAATGGGGTCGTCGCCGGTTGAAAAAATAAATACAGGCGGGGTTTCTTCAGTAGGTTTTAGTTCAGGAATAAGTGTTTTATCACTGGTGCTTAATGATCCGGGGTAGATAAGCAGGGCAAAATCAGGTCTGGCAGAAAGGGAATCAGCTTTATCAATTGCCGGGTACGAACTGTTTTTGAATCCGGTTGTAATTCGTGCTGAAAGAATCCCTCCGGCAGAAAACCCCATTACACCAATCTTATTGATCTTCAGGTTCCATTGACCGGCCCTGCTGCGCATTATACGTACGGCACGTTGTATATCCTGGAACGCACCCTGAGGATTTAATGGTACCCGGTACTCAAGAACAAATGCAGTGTATCCTCTTGCTGCGAAATAAGCAGCAACCTCATGGCCTTCTATGTTAATCGCCAGGTATTTATTACCACCTCCCGGACTGATAATAATAGCTGCACCATTCGCATTTTTAGTGGGTTTATATAGTGTAAGTTGCGGATCAGTAATATTGGTGATACGCCTGATATTATTTCCGGTGTTTTTTGCGACGTACAGAACCGGCTCATGTTTTGGCTCCGCTTCACCGGGCACTTCACCCGGCCAAAGCTTAATTACCTCCGTCTGTGAAAAGCAGCTTAATGCGATAAACAGGAAAGCATTTAAAAACAATGTTTTTTTCATGGCTTAAATAATTACCAGTTGTCTGTTCTGAAAGAAGAGGCAGGTAGATTATCGTTATTGTAAAGCTCGCCTACAACCCATTCACGCCAGGCATATCTAACTGCAACGGGATTCTGAACCAGTTCACTTTGAACTATAACCTGTGCGTTATTTATTTCGGCTTTGGCAGGATAAAATTTTCTATCTGCCCCCGCAATTTCAAACAACGTAAGCGTTTTTCGGTAAGATGTAAGATATCCTGCAAATTCAAAGCTTAAAATAGCTTTGCTTCCATCCACTTTCATTGACCGGTAAACCGGGCCGGAGTAAGCTATTCCTTTTATTCCATAGGTTTTTGCCAGGGCCAGGTATGCCAGCCGTTGTGCAGGCTTCGTTTTATCAAAAAAATGGATGTCGTTTTCTATTCCCACGTCCATGGCAGATGCCATACCAGAATTTGGGATGATATCGGCCGCCTTCAACTGGGCTTCCCGCAGAAGCACTCCGCTCCTGGTTTTGTCTGTAGAGCCGAACGGTGCAATTTGTACGTAATAAAACGGAAAATCTCCCTGATTCCATTGCCTGCGCCAGTCGGCTACCATTACCGGGAATAGCTTTGCATACAGTTCAGGCTCATGCCGGTTAGATTCTCCCTGGAACCAAAGCACGCCTTTGATGCCATAATTTATCAAGGGAGCTATCTTTCCGTTAAAAAGAGTTGTCGGTTCCTTATGAGGAGCTTTTATAGTATCCAGGTTGATAGGAATTTTAACTTGCGGAAAAGCTTTCAGGCTGGTGGCGCTCATCCAGGTTTCTATCATGGTACCGCCCACTTCAGACTGAATAAGGCCTATAGGTACCTTTAATTTCTTTTGCAGCATTTGCCCAAACTGGAATGCAAGGGCGCTGAATTCCCTGGCCGTCACTGAAGTTGATTCATCCCACTGCCCCTTACAGTCAGACATAGGGGTGAGGGAGGTAGCCATGCCTACTTTAAATAATCTCAGATCCGGGTTATCAGCATTAAAAATGATTTCATTTGAATAAAGAACAGGGGATGAGTTGCCCCGGAGAGCCATTCCCATATTCGACTGACCTGAACATACCCATACCTCACCAATCAGAATATTTTTTAAAGTGATCTTTTCCCCGTCGCTTATCGTGATCTGATAGGGCCCGCCAGCGATCGGGGTGTTAATTTTTAAGCGCCAGTTGCCGTCTTTATCCGCATTAGTTAAATAGCTGCGTTTATTCCATGAGGTGATGATATTTACTGCAGATGAAGCTTTCGCTTTACCCCATAACGGTGCCTGCGACTGTTGCTGCAGCACCATATTATTGCCAATGAGCGCTGGTAAAGTGATCCTGGCAAAAACTGGAATATTACAGAATAAGCAGCATATTACTATAAAATACTTCTTCATAATTAATCAGGTTAAAAAAACCAGGAATCTTGGCACTATTCAAAATGCGTTTGAATTTACATTTTTGCTTTTAAGTTGCCACATACACAGCCGCTGGTTTATTTTAAATTTTTTACTCTTTGTAATCTCTTCATCTTTTTCGAATACCGTTTCCCCAGTTTTTCTGCTGAGGGAGAATCAAAATGCGTTAGATCACCTTTATGCTTCAGCCCTTTTGAGGAGGCTACAGCCGTATTCTTTAGTTGAGCAGGAAGAGTGAGAAGCACCCGGTTAATACCGGCATATTGATCTTTGTAGGTTCCCAGCTGGCCCGCAACAAACGGCAGCTCAGGGTCTCTAATAACGTCGCGAAAGTCTGTAATTAGCCTGGAAAGGGTAGTGATATATGTTTCTGTAACTTTGGTATTGCTGTCTGACTCTCCCTGGTGCCATATAATACCTTTGAATACCCCTGATTTCATGGCTTGATGTATTCGTTTTACAGCATCGTCATAAGGATGCGTTTTGGTGGATTCATCATATCCGCCTGCCGTCCAGGCGTTTATAGATGTACCTCCAACAGCACAAGGTACCAAACCTATTTTAATAGCGGGATTAGTTTTAGCCATCTGTATGCCGAATGTAAGTCCGGGTCCTACACCTGTAACTGCGGGCTTATCAAAATGAAGCGGGTGTTTAGCCGGAACCCATTTGTTGCTCTTATCAAGCATATAAACCCTCGCATTACTCTCATTCTTATACTTACCCATTACCTCGCCCCGTCCTGCCATGTTAGACTGGCCAGCGAGCAGGTACAGGTGGAAATCAGGGTCGGTCTGCGCTTTAACAATTATAGGGAAGCAGATTAAGGAGAGTATTATTACATATTTTGAGTGTCCGCGCATAATTTCATTTCCGTACCGGTCTCCAACATGCAGGCAATTTACTTAAGAAAGTTGCTGGTAAATACTAACAAAAGAAAGTCCCGGCAATTGCCGGGACTTTTTAATCAAGTAAATCCTAATATCCCGGATTTTGAGGCATTTTGAGTGTCAGGTTTGCATCAATCACACTTTGAGGGATCGGGAATAACAGGTCGCGATCTGCCACTGTAGCTTTTGCCAGCACATTATATGCTCTTACCCTTTCCAGGAATTTGCCTGTACGTAATAGTGTATATCTTCTCTCTTCTTCAGAAAAAAGCTCCCGCGAGCGCTCGTCCAGAATGAAATCCAAGGTAACGTCCGCAGCACCTATGCCAGGGGCATTTGCACGGGTTCGCAATGCATTAATTGTGGTGGCAGCACTTCCAGGATCATTAAGCTTTAAGTAAGCCTCCGCCAATAAAAGATAAGTTTCTGCAGAGCGAATATAGATCTGATCATTATACGCACGATCTACGTTAGGATCTACCGGGCTTGCATAATCCCATTTGCGGGTAGAAGGCCAGTCGGGGTTTAATGTTTTTTCATTTGCTGTTCTGTTAAGTGCAATCACATCTCCAAGCTTTAAGCCCGCGGGCACCCCGTTAGGATTATTTATAGCATAGGAGAATCTCCATGCAAAGTCAGAGCCGCGGTCATCTCCAGCGGGGTAAATACCGAGCGCCCATTTTGTTGGTCCGTAACGTCCAATACCGCGGCCACCATATTCTGCACTAACAATAAACGGACTTTTCCCGCCCCTTGTAAAAGAATAATATCTGTTTACCCAGTAACGGCGCATCACATTATGAGATTCTCCGCCTATTATATTCAGTTCAGATTGTAATACCCATAAAGCCTCGGTATTGCCCTGGCTGCGGTTAGAGTTACCGTCCAGGAACATATCTGTAAAAGGGGTACCCGGCTTAGTTGAATTTACACCGTAGCGGGCAGTTACCAGTTTATAACTTGGGTTTGTGGTCACTTTTAAAGCATAATCTCTTGCCTTGTCATTTTTACCCTGGGCTAAATAAAGCTCAGCTAAATAATGCTGTACCGCACCCTTAAGCATTTTGCCTTGCAGGGTTGAGGTAACCGGGAGATATAGCTCTGCAAAAAGCCAGTCCGCTTCCATCACATTTCTTACCTCTGCCACCGGAGCTCTCACCCAGTCGGTTTTAATGGCGCTTCCTGATGATTCATCAAGTGTTAATGGAACATCACCCCACATGTAGGTGAGGTGGCGGTAAGACCATGCACGTATAGCCCGGGCTTCTGCAAGAGCCAGGTTTTTATCAGCAGCGGTCCACTTTACATCAGGGTTTTCTGCCCTTTTAATAATGGTGTTTGCTGCATTAATAGTTTCATACAGCCAGGCCCATTCCAGATTAAAATGGGAAACTGAAGGATTATTAATTGCGCCCCAGTTGTTATAAATATCTTCTAACACATCCCGATAGTTTGCATAGACGTTATCCGTACCTGCGTAAGCAGGTCCGGTCATCATTGTACCTACAGTATTAAGCGTGTTGCCTGATCTTGATCTGCGTACCTCGTCATACAGGCCATTGATGCCTGCATCAAAACCGGCTTTATCTTTAAACAGGTTATCAGCCAGTATAATGCTTGGCGAATTTTCGTCCAGCAAATCTTTTGAGCACCCCGCGACAACCATTGTTGTAAGGAGGCATATAATTAGTTTACGATATATTTTCATGATAATTCAAATTATAAGCCAATATTTAAGCCAAAAACAAACTCCTTTTGTAACGGAATAGCATCCTGGTCGTCCAGTTCCGGATCGGTGCCTGTCCATTTAGTAAAAGTTAACAGATTGCGTGCATTTGCATAAACCTTTAACCGGCCAACCTGTATGTGGCTTAACAGTTTTGAAGGCAGATCATACGATAACGACACATCTTTCAGTCTTGCATAACTGTCTTTTTCAAGCATGCCCACATTATGAATATTAACCCCTAACGCATTTGCATAAAAATCATTAGTTGGATTGGTAGGACTCCACCAGTTTTTTCTAACTGTATTGTTACGAACCCCTGATTGTACAGCATCCGATAACAACGGATTATTTCTTTCGGTTCCGGCTACTCCCTGCAGAAACAGGTACAGCGAGAAGTTTTTATACTTAAAATTGTTACCCAGACCATAGATAAAATCAGGCTGCCTGCTTCCATATACTACATTGTCTAAAGCATCAATTTTTCCATCGCTGTTCTGGTCAACCACTTTAGCAAATCCCGGTTTAACACCTGGCTGAGGAGATGTAGTCAGGTCGTCCGTTAACTGCCACACACCATTATATATTTTGCCATAGTTAACAGAAATGGGCTGTCCTATGAACCATTTGTTTTCGATATCATCTAATCCATTTCCATAGAGATCATCTATTTTATTTCTGTAAAATGAAAAAGCCAGATTGCTTGACCAGGAAAAGTCATGATATTTCAGATTTGTAGTGTTTAACCCTAACTCCATTCCCTTATTTGAGGTTTTTCCAATATTCTGAAAAATGGTTTTTACTCCATGAACGGATGATATAGCTCTTCTCAGTAAAAGGTCACGGGTGTCTTTATCATATACATCTAATGATCCCTGGATACGGCCTTCTAAAAGCCCAAAATCAATACCGGCATTAAGTGAAGTTGTAGTTTCCCATCCCAGATCGTCATTGGCAAGTGACGATGGAATATATCCAGGCAATGAAGTTGCTCCGTCTACATAACTTCGCGTAGATAATTTTGCTAATGTTGAATAGGCACCTACAGCCTGATTGCCGTTGCTTCCATAAGAGAGACGAAGTTTCAGACTGGAAATTATTTTGTTATCTGTCAGAAACTTTTCTTCCGATACATTCCAACCCACCGCAACCGAGGGAAAAAATGCATATTTTTTATTAGCTCCGAAAGCTGAAAATCCATCCCGGCGCCCGGTAAGAGTTAACAGGTATTTGCTGTTAAAGCTATAATTTATACGCGCCATTTGTGAGATCAGCGTTTCTTTAGCATAGCCTGCAGCCGGCAATATGCTTGAAGCTACTTTAGCCTGGTAAAAAGTTAATACATCATTGGGGAATCCGGTAGCGTCCAGTGTATCAGTCGTGATCTTGTCAGTTTGAATGCTGTACAACCCTGTAAAGGACAGGGAATGCTTTTTAGCTATGGTACGATTGTAATTAACTATGTTTTCAACTAATATATTGGAATTATTGCTGCTTCTCATTGCAAGGTCGCCTTTTGCCTGCAATCCCCTCCTGGTATCTACACCATAATAAGTATTAGCGCTTCTGTTTGTATATTCGATCCCTGTATTAAACCGGTAGGATAATCCTTTAATAAAAGGCAGTTTAATATCTAAATAATTATTGGATATTATTTTAGATGTCCTGTCTTCATTGCTGGCTAATGTTGGAGACAATGGATTACCAAAAAATACATCTTCCGGCCATGGGTAAATCTTCTGGCTTCCGTCTGCATTAAAAGGAGTAGTGAGCGGATTAAAATCATATGCACCAGTCGAGCCAGAAAATGTCGCAGGAAGACCGTCGCGTGTATTATATCCCAGCTGAGAATTTGTTCCGTAGGTAAGCCAGTCTTTTATATTCATTTCCAGGTTTACACGGGTAGATAATCTTTTAAATGCATCGTTTAGCGCCACGCCCTGTACATCCAGGTACGATGCAGAAACATAATATCTTGAGTTTTCTGCTCCAC
This sequence comes from Sphingobacteriaceae bacterium, assembly GCA_035575925.1. Taxonomy (GTDB): domain Bacteria; phylum Bacteroidota; class Bacteroidia; order Sphingobacteriales; family Sphingobacteriaceae; genus DASWTL01. The sequence continues at coordinate 105,847 of DATLXK010000063.1, read as the reverse complement.
CGCTAACGCCAAGTGTATGCTGCATTTTACTTCCCTGCCGCGTGGTCAGGCCCAGGTAGTTAGGAAAATTCTTTGAGTCAAACACCGCTTGCTCAGACAATGTTATGGAGTTAGGTTCCCGGATTTTTTTGAAATTGTAAAACTCTTCAGGTGAAAGTATGCCGGGAAGATTCGATAAATTCTGTATACCATAAAAGCCATTGTAAGAAATCGTCGGTTTTCCCCTTAATCCTTTTTTACTGGTAATCAGAATTACTCCGTTAGCGCCCCTTGATCCGTAAATGGCAGCAGATGATGCATCTTTTAGCACATCTATGGATTCAATATCCGGAGGATTAATATCTGAGATACTCCCATTGTAGGGAACACCATCTAAAATAATAAGCGGTGACGTGGCAGCAGAAATAGAATTTCTACCACGGATACGTATGGTGTTATTATTTCCTTCGGCCCCTCCGGCATTCTGGTCAATGCTTAAACCCGGAACAGAAGATTGTAAAGCTTGAGCAAAGTTGGTATTGGGTACCTCTTCCAGGCGTTTTTTATCTACAGAAGCCACTGCACCCGTAACATCACTTCTTTTCTGCGTGCCATAACCCACTACAACCACTTCATTCAGGGTAGTCATGTCCTCACCCAATGCCACGTTCAGTGTATTGCCATTTGCTGTTACACTTAATTCTTTATTTGCAAAGCCGATATAGCTAAACTGAAGCACATCATTATTTCCGGCCATAATACTATAGTTGCCATCAGCTCCGGTACCTGCACGCGTAGAAGTGCCTTTCACTGTTACGGTCACTCCGGGAAGGGGCATATTTTTCTGGTCGGTTACTTTCCCGCTAATAGTTCTGTTCTGGGCGAAGACAGCCAGTTGAGCTAGCATACCAATGAACAGGAGCGAAAGCCGAACCCAATTTTTGTAAAATTGTATCATACGTTTAATTTTGGGATATATACTTATTTGGTTAGTTACAGGAATTGGATTAAAACATCATTTTGAACATAATCAGTAAAACCATGATCAGCAAAAAAGCAATTAAAATAAGATTTAACTGATACTTAGAACCGGTTTTATATAATTGTTTCATTATTCATTAACTGATTAAAGTTACATGAATACAATAATATCTATACAGGACATATCAACCAGATATACCTGAGGAATGCTGCATTATGAAATGATCTGTCTTGTTTTATGCGTTTTTAATATTATGCGAAATTATTGAAGGTGATTATTTCATTTGTCGCGTAATTATGTTTCATTCAGCCGGTTAAATTTGTAAAGGTTAGTTATACCTTGTAGCTTCAATTAACGAGTAACTGATTTAATTATTACAACGTTTCGAAGGATGAAATATAGCTGTTCTGATAGTTAAAATACATGTCTTACGTTTCTGACAGGCTTGAAAATAAGTAGTTAAATTATGAGGAAAATAAAAGTAGTTAGAAAGAGTTTACTTACAATTAGCCTGTTTTATATGGCAATTTTGCCATTAGCTGCACAGCAAAAGAACATTGCTCTGAACAAACCGGTAACTGCTACCTCCGAAAATCCTCAGCATCCGGTAAGAAATGTTGTTGACGGAAATATCTCGCGAAACTCAAGATGGGCAGCCTCGACTAACCGTGCTCCGCATATCCTCGAAATAGACCTTCAGAAATATTACACAATTAACGAAATACGGGTTCATAGTGGAATTATGGATTCTGAAAAACGGCTGGATGAAATGGTGCAGGCCGCAGGTTTCTGGTCGGTGAAGAACTATAAACTTCAGTATTGGGATGACTCCAACTGGAGCGACTTCCCAAATGCCGAAGTTCACGAAAACAGGCTTACTACGGGAGTATTTAAATTCAGTCCGGCAGTCACTACGTTTAAGATCCGTATGGTTGTAGATGATGGAGAGCCCATCAGTATCATGGAAATCGAAGCCATGGGCATCGTAGCTCTGGATATGCCTGCGCCTCCTACAATAATTTCAGAAATAAAAAAACAGACTTTAAGCACAGCGCCAATCTCTGCCACAATCAATGTCTCTAATGCAATTGTTGGCAAGTCGATGAAATTTGTTGGCTATAATCAGGGCTATTATTTTCCGGGAAGCAATGTTTCCGGCTGGCTTGAATATTCAAATGTAAATAGCTTGAGGGTGTGGGCTTCATTAAATTCATTTGTCCCTGAAATTGCGGTTCAGGTAGATAAAAATTTGTCATCTGTTGAAGAATTCGATAAAAGGAAAAATGAATTACGAATTAATCCGGAAAATAACAGATTCATCAACTGGGGAGCATTAACACCTTTGTATGATAAACCCGACTCTTCTTCCACAAACGCGATGGTATATAACTATGCGCTGAGTGAGTTAAAAAGACTCGGAATACAGGTGGTTTTACAGATGGGCAGTACTGATTTTAATGATTCGTGGGGAAATAAATGGAAACAATGGCAGCGTTATTATGCATTGGCCTATCACTCTGCGCGGCAAGGCGATGTAGCTATGTTTGCTATGCAAAATGAACCCAATCACCGCCATTCAGGCCCGATGAAACTGGATCAATGGATTGGCGGAATGCAAATAGTTTCTGATGCGGTTAAGATGGCAGTTGAAGATGTAAATAAAAAATATGGCAAAAGATTGCAGGGTAAATTTGTGGGTCCGGTAACTGCAGGACAAAACAACGACTGGTGGGCGGGTATCTCAAAAGTTATTCGCACAGATTATCATGGTACGACCGTAGATAAGGATCTGCTTGATATTTTTTCCACCCATTCCTATAACTCACCCGCAGCCGGTTATGAATCACGGATAAATAACATCCGCAAAGTTATCAGCGATAATCATCCGGCAGGACAGCCGCTGCCTGTAGCCTATACGGAGATCGGACGCTGGATGAACGCGTATCTTATTGATAAGGATGAGACGATGGATTTTCCATCACTCTTTACAGAATGGGCCGGAATTTATTCGAATAACATGAAGAATGGTGGTTATGGTATGTGGGCGTTTAAATTCGCAAATACTTCAAGCGACGCTTACCCTCGGGGAATTAAATCTGGACATCATTATATCTGGCAGGGCAAACGTATTGTGGAAGATGCATACACTAATCTTGCCCTGAATAAGCCCGTGAGAACCAGTATTTCCGCTACAGCGGGCTCTATGATTACTGATGGAGATAAATCGGATGTTTCAGCATGGGTATCAGACTCAGCAAGTGCTGAAAAATGGATTGAAATAGATCTGGGTGAAACACAGACACTGGGAAGTTCGGTCGTTTATACCGGATCATCTGATGGAGTATACACCGGGCCTGATCGTATCAAGAATTTCAGACTGCAATATTTGTCAAACGGGGCATGGAAAGACATCCCCGGGGCGGTGGAGAAAGAAGGAAAATATACACAAGTATTTAATATTTTCAAATCTCCTGTACAAACTTCCAAGGTGCGGTTTGTAAGCACTGATAAAGGCAATCTGAAGCTGCGTGAAATAAAGCTTTTTGCTGCCGGCAAGGGGCCTTCCGAAGAGCCGAGCTATGATGTTTCAGGCATTCAGCGAACAGGGCAGGTGGTAAGATTATTTGCAAAGGGATTTAAGGAGGAGCGTAATCTGCTGAAAACCGAGGCCTCAGTAGAAGATAATGGATTGGATAGCTACACATCTTTTGATGAAAAGTCGGGAAATTATTACATGTGGTTGGTACAACGCGGCCTTTTCGATTATAATTTAAGCGTTAATCTTTCCGGTCTGAATGTTCAGGCAGGTACAACGTTAACCGTCGAAACTGTTAACAAAAATTATTATGGCGAAGTGACCCACAGCCTTCCATTGTCTTCTTCAAAATCTTTTGGTTTAACGTTGCCAGGGCAGAGCGTTATGCTCGTAACAATTCCTGCAGGATCGATAAAAAGCCGGACAATTTATGCTTCAGCAGATGCTACCGTAATTGCCGGAAAAAATGCCGGTGTTAATTCAGGCTTAACCAAGTTAAATACTGTTTCGCTCGATGCAGCAAACGCAGACAATAACAAAGTAACTTATATCAGCTTTAATGACCCTGCGGTTAAAAACACAAAAAAAGTGATTCTATCAGTAAAGGGGAAAGTTGATAAAGGCTCAAAACCTTATCGTTTACATGTTTATGCAGTTCCTTCGGCTAATTGGAAACAAGAGAAGTTGAATTGGCAGAATGCACCGCTTCTTGATAAACACGAGTCTCTGGTACATGATGTAGGAACCAAGGCTTTCGTTGCCGGCGAGCTTGCGTTTAATTCCACGGATCAGTGGCATAAATTGGATGTTACCAAACTGGTTAAGGAACATGTTAAAGATGGGGTTACTTTTATACTTGTGCGTGAAACCCGGCAGATTGGGGATGATACAGATAAGGGCCGGACAGTGAAAATAAACGCTGTGGAAAGCGGGGATAAGCCAAGGTTGGAGGTGTATTATTGATGAAAAGACAATCCATTGTTTGTAAGGTCTTGACATTATTGCTGATCATGGGAGTTAACATCCGGGCTGGCGCAAGCAGTATATTGCTTGCAGATAAGCAGTCAGCTAAAGCCAATATCATCATTCCAGTCAAGCCAACAGCTACCCAGCAGTTTGCTGCTGAAGAGCTTAAAAAATATCTCGGGAAAATTACCGGTGCTTCATTCAGTATAGGCGAAAAGGCTCCGGGATCTGCCATACGATTACAAAGTGAAAGTTTTTCAAACAGCGAAGCTTACCGGATTGAAATAGCGGGGAAAGATATCTTACTGACTGCTGGATCCGACCGGGCGATACTTTATGCCACATATGACCTTCTTGAACGGCTGGGGTGCCGGTGGCTGGCTCCGGGATTTGATTATTACCAATCAGGGGCTGAAATCATTCCGAAAACCACGAGATTACAATTCACCTTATCCAAAGCTATCGACGAAAGTCCGGTGTTTGAATATCGTAAACTCGATGTTGCAGGCAGTCGCACACTCGCAAGCGATAAGTTGAAGCAATTGATAGATTGGATGCCAAAAGCCAGATACAATACGCTACGGTTCCAGATGGACAAGGAGACATCCAAGCCGGTTAAGTGGGATAAATACCGGACTGATCTTATACCTGAAATAAAGAAGCGTGGCATTATACTGGAAGTTGGCGGTCATGGCTACCAGCACTTCCTCAACTCAGGTATGGAGGGAGGAAAATTATTTAATCAGCATCCGGATTGGTTTGGTAAAGACAGTGCCTGTGTTTCAAGCCCATCAGACCGGCTGGTATTCAATACTGAGAATCCGGAAGCAGTAACTTATTTTACTGATAAGATCGTAAAGTTTTTGAAGGACCGTCCCGAAATAGATATTTTCGATTTCTGGCCTCCTGATGTGGGTCGATGGCAGGATTGCCCTGGGTTTAAACAACATGGAACTCCTCAGGAGCGGCAGGTAAGACTCGCTAATTATGTTTATGCAGAGATTAAAAAAGCACGTCCGGATATCCGTATGGAAATTATCGCCTATTCCTATGCGCTGATGCCTCCGGAAAACACGCCTCTTAATCCCGAGATACTGCTGGAGATCTGCCCAATTAACCAAAGCTTCGAAAAGCAATTGTATGACGCTTCGGCCTCTACCCATCCTGAATACATTCAATCAATTGAGGCATGGAGAAAGGCTTTTAAAGGAAATATCACATTATATTCTTACTACCGTAAACAAGCCTGGCGTTCAGCCCCAAATATCATCCCGCATTATATGCAAAAAGATATGCAGTGGTTTCGGAAAGTTCCTTTCCAGGGCATTGCCTGCTATGCTGAATCATTATATATTAGGTCGGCTGGGTTGGAATCCGGATGTAAATGTTGATTCACTTTCGACAGGATTCCTGGCTGCCCGTTACGGCAGCGAGAATAAGGTGGCTGAATCAGCCTATAAAGTGCTTGAAGAAGTGGTACGCATATATGGGAGCCTTCCGTTTTCCACGCTTAAACCAGCGGAAGAAATAAAGGCAGCACAGCAGAAGGTAAACAAACAGATTATCGCCATTAGGAAGGCGAAGGCTACAAATAAGCATAATAATTTAGCTGCAAATTTTTCGAAGCTACTGCTGATGTATAATTATGTTAAACGTGACCTTGAAATACAATATTTAAAAGCATCCGGGGCTTCGCGTGAAAAATTGTTCGGCGAAATCAGAGAGTTGGTTTCTTTCTTAGAAAGCAACCTGAATCAGGGGGTTTTTATCCTGACGGGATCTGATGATTTCGGGCGTTTTACAAAAAAGTACGGACTCACCAGTCAAAGCTTACTTGATTAGAACCAAAATAGAAATAAGAAGGGTCAGTCTGAGTACCCGAAGACTTGATTATTATTACCTAAGTTTATTCAAATGAAAAAAATAGTTATCCTCCATTTACTGCTTCTGGTTACATCGATCAGTTCAATTGCTGAGGAAGTGCAGTTGTTCAGAATGACACCCTTCACCGGAACCGATTACGTGCGGTTGGTTGTAGATGAGAAATTTCGTTTCTCACCTACCAACACCTTTAAAGTTGTGATCCGGACAAATAATGGCAATATTTTCTGGGAAGGCCCCGTAATTGCAGTTTCGGCCCCAGGTCATGGTAAAAACAATCTGGCGTTCACTATCAAAGGACTAAAACCAATATTGTGGGAACCGAATAATCCATACTTGTACCATATAACCCTACAGCAATTTTCTGGTAAAGTGGAAAAGGCTAAAGTAATAGAACGGGTAGGATTCAGAAGTTTCGAGCGGCGAATGGGAACACTTTACCTGAACGGAAAACCTATTTTTTTGCGTGGAATTGCTATTAACCCTCCGGGAAGAGGAATCCCCGACAAGCTAGAGCGGAGCCGGGAATTCGCGATGGATTATGTAAAGTACATGAAAAGTATCAATGTGAACATTATCCGTATTCCCAGCGAAGAAGCGTGGTTTGATGTATGCGATGAGCTGGGTATGATGGTTTTTGGCGGGAATTATGGCGGAAAAGCAGGTCAGGGAGAGAAAGTTGCGAAAGTAGAGGCAGTAGGAGATGAAACAGATGGGGGATTTCCAACAGATTACGACAGAGGAGTGAAGTGGTATGAAGATGACAAGTTGGGACCGATAGCTCACCACCCAAGTCTGATGATATATGCCATGACGAATGAAACGCCTTTTGTAGGAGAACGTGCTGTACAATGGGAAAAATTTCTCGATTATGCCTATAACAAACTGAAGCAATGGGATGAGACCCGGGTATATATTGCAAACGCGGGATACGGTTATGGCAAGACGGGCGATATCATTGATATACACCGGTACTGGGGGTGGTATTACAGCTCACCTTTTACATTTCTGAATATCCGCGACAACTCAAAGATTATTCCGTTTCCCAAAAATAATATGCCGATTACCTTTACAGAATGCGTTGGAAATTATACAGGCCCGGATGGACGATACAACCTTACCCCATGGCATAAAAATCCCAGCTCTCAATTAGCATGGACAGGGCACGAACGTCAGGATCTGCAATCCCGTATGGCGGATGAACATCAAACTCTTACGATTCGGTCGGCCACAGAATTGTTCAGGCAGCTGCGCTCTGTAAATCATGATCTTAGCGGGGTGTTCCCCTTTACTATTCTCTTTTATAACTGGGACACCATTAAGAAGTTTGAAGATATGAACCCTAAACCGGCAGCAAACCAGGTAAAGATCTCATACCAGCCTGTATTATTAAGCTGGGAGTGCTGGACTCCTAATATATATGCAGGTTCCACACTGAAACCGGTAGCACATGTGATTAATGATGCCAATGATTTCAGTGATCTTAAAAATGCGAAACTCATTTACCAGATACGGGATAAAGCGCATACGGTAGTTTTTGCTGACAGTACTGATCTCCCCGATGTGCCTTATTATGGCACAACTCAGAAAAAGCTTGATATAAAATTGCCGCAGAATATTAGTTCAGGACAATACGAACTAACCGGGAAGGTTATGAAGGGGGGTAAAGCCGTTTCACAGAATTATTTTAAACTGTTTATTGCCAACAGAACCTTCACAGAAGGAATGAGTTCCCCCGCAATGAATATTTTGCTTTATGATAAATTAGGTGTTACTAAAAGTTCGCTATCAAAGCTAAATGTGAAGTTTAAAGAGATATCATCTTTCAATGCAATATCAACAAACAGCTTTTTAATAATCGGCGAAAATTCTGCAGATCAAACAGTTTCGGGTCAGGCAGAAAATATAAAATCTTTCATAAGGTCAGGTGGGCGTGTACTCGCGCTAAAACAGGATAGTATCCATCGAGTAAGTCTCAATTTCTTATTAGCAAATCCATTAAGCAATCACATAGTTGATATCGACCATCCGGCATATCCTGTTTCTTCAAAATCGCCTCGTAACGGGTATTATGTAAATCCTGAACGACCGGAACATCGGTTGTTTGCAGGAATAACCCGTTACAATTTGAGAACATGGTCTGATTATACGGACTGGAATCCACGTAAAAACGGACTGCCTGCCATAACCCCGGTAACAGACGGCTTTACGCTGGAAAATAAGGAAGATATAGCCCATACAGCAATCCTGGCTAATTACGGCTCAGGGCTCCAGGGTGTTGCATTGGCCGAACAATTCCACGGGAAAGGCAGTATTCTGTTATGCGGTCTTGACTTAAGTAATCGTACCGGTATTGATCCGGTTGCAACACGTATGATGCTTAACCTGGTGAACTATACTGGTTCCGCTGCAGGGCACGAACGCTATCCGCTTATAACCAGCCCAATTATCTGGGGTGAATATGAAACAGAAAAAGGCGTTGTAACGGATCTCTACAGTGGCTTTCTGGTAAATTCCACACCGCGAATGCCCTCAGATTACGTGGGTAAGGGCATCATAGTAACCAAAGAAGGTTACCAGCTTGCCGGAGGGAGCCGCGCAGCATTTAATACCCGGCCGGGTATACAGTATGTAGCCAATGGCCGACGTCCGTTCGGGCCTTACGCACAGACCTTTGGAGGGCAGCCTGCACCTGATAAAAACTCCACCTTCGGTACAGCTCAGTTTTGGTGCAGGGTTCCGGCAGGTACAAATGTAATGAGTACATTAGCCTGGAATCCCGGTAAAGAAGATCTTGAATTAAAAATCCGGGTAAATGACTTGTCTGAACTGACTACTAAGATTAAAGCGGGCGAAAAGATGATTATTACTAACCCCGTAAATTCAACAGATATAAATGTGGTTTATACATCAGACAGGAGAATAGTGATACTGGAAACGTCATTCCGGTAAAGACATCAAATATTCCCTGGAATTGCAGCAGTTACTGTAAATTATCGGTGATAATCAGCTTTTGGTTTTTTGTGATGAAGCCCTGACTATAAGTTCAGATCTTAGGATTATGGAGTTTGTTAGGTTAATATTTTCAGTACTTCTTAAATGACTGATTATCTTACTGGCAGCAATTTCTCCCATTTCAAACCCTGGATAATTAATAGTTGATAAATTTGGTTCAATAACACGTGAAATCGGATCATTATTAAAACCTATAAAAGCGATATCTTCAGGAATGCGTATTCCGGAATTTTTCAAAACAGACATACAGCTAACCGCACACGTATCATTTGCTGCAAACACTCCATCAGGCCGGTGCTCCATTTCCATAATTTTTTCAGCAGCATCAATACCTGATTGTTCATCAAGTGTTGTAATCCATATATTGGATTCGTTAAATTTTATACCAAATTCATCTAAAGCAGATCGATACCCTGATAATCTATCTGCATAAACATTTCTTCTTAGGTGACCCGTTATATGAATTATATTTTTACAGCCTTGCTCAATTAAATGTTTGGTGGCCTGATAGCCCGCCTTTTTATTATCAATAACGATACTGGTACATTGGGGATGTTCCATCACACGGTCGAAAAACAGTAATGGAACACCTTTTTTTAAAAGAATATCAAAATGAGAAACGTCTGAAGTGTCAAATGATAATGAGATCATTAAACCATCCACCCGATTATTAAACATGGTTTTAACATTCATCACTTCTTTTTGGGCTGATTCAAGTGATTGGCTGATAATTAAATTATAGCTCGCTTCATTGGCCACTTTTTCCATCCCGGCTAATACGGCAGACATGAAATTACTGTTCATTCTGGGAATAATTACACCAATGGTATTTGTGCGTTTACTTCTGAGGTTACTGGCAAATTTATTTGAGCGATAGCCCATAACCACTGCAATATCATTAATCCTTTTTTTTGTTTTGCTACTTATCGCAGGATGATTGTTCAGGCCACGGCTAACCGTTGCAGCAGAAATATTTAATTCGGCCGCTATATCATAGATGGTTATGTCTTTGTCAGTTTGCATATATTGCAAATATCTGCAAAAAAATTATATTCGGTTCTTTAGACTTTTTAAGGATAAATGATACAAATTACCTGCTTCTTTGTACGAAATTTCTAGTCATACTTGCTTTTCCTTATGTATATTTGAATTACTTATTTAATTACTATAAACTCTATGAATATATTACGTGTCGGAAAGATTGACAAAAGGCTGATATTTTGTTTAGCAATATTCCTGTTATTTAACATAACAGTAGTGGCGGCGGCTCCCGGGCTAAAAAAGTCAAGAGTGCTCGTTTATACTAAAAATGGAAAGGGGTATGTGCATGATAATATACCGAGTGCAGTGCTTTGTCTCCAGAAGCTTGGGAAAGAGCACGGTTTTACTGTAGATGTCTCTGACAATCCAGGCCTTTTTACGGATGACAATCTGAAAAAATATACTATGCTTATCTTAACCAGCACTAATAACGATGTATTCGATACAGATGCACAGCGTTTAGCTTTCAGAAGATACATGGAAGCAGGAGGTGGCTTTGTTGGTATACATTCTGTAACTGGTACAGAGCGTAACTGGACCTGGTTTAAACAGATGCTTGGAGGGACATTCTCGTGGCATGCAAAAAATCAAACCTTTAAAACCAAAGTGATTGATCCTGACCATCCTACCGTTCAGGGTCTTCCAAAAGTATGGGAACGCGCTGATGAATGCTATTTTGCAAAAGAGCTTTATCCCGGCATCCGGGTAGTAATGGCACATGACTTTACCTCTTTAAATACATCAGATGCTGATTCTGTTAAAATAACTAAGTTCTCCTCCCCTTTTAAAGACCTTTTCCCCGCTGTATGGTATCAAAAATTTGATGGAGGCAATGTGTGGATAACCGCTTTAGGCCATAATAAGGAGCATTACCAGGATCCTATGTTCGTGAAACATATTCTTCAGGGTCTGGAATTTGTGGCCAGCCAATCCAAAAAGCTGGATTATAGTAAGGCATACGCCGATTCAAGAGATACACCGTTACGATACTAATTAACTATCGTATTTATATAAACATATATCAATGGATAACAAGGAAAAATCATCATACAACCGAAGAGAATTTGTGAAAACCGCTGCCAAAAGTGCCGTGGTAGGTGCAGTGGCCATCAGTGGATTTCCAACCATAGTTCCCGCCTCTGTGTTTGGTAAAAATGCACCAAGTAATAAAATTAATATAGCTCAAATAGGAGTGGGCCGTATTGCCCGCACACATGATCTGGCCGAAACGTTTAAATATGACGTGGCGCGTATAATGGCCGTTTGTGATGTAGACCGTAACAGACTGGAAGGTGGGAAAAAACTCCTAGAAGGTTGGTATGCGAAAAAAATGGGTAGTGCTTCATACATGAATGTAAAAACTTATGAAGACTATCATGAGCTTCTGGCCAATAAAGAAATTGATGCTGTCATGATCAGCACACCTGACCATTGGCATGCGCAACCTGCGATGGAAGCAGCATTGGCAGGTAAACATATTTACCTTCAGAAGCCAACCTCACTTACTATTGAGGAAGGTAGACAGATGAGTGACGCAGTGAGAAAGTCGGGGGTAATCTTCCAGCTGGGAAGCCAGCAGCGTTCTGTTAATCCGTGGCCACAGTTTAAAAAAGCCTGTGAACTTGTTCGGAACGGTAGAATTGGTAAACTGCATTCGGTACGAATCGGCCTCCCTTCAGATCCTGCAGGGGGCAACACTGCCGAAATGCCAATTCCGGATACACTGAATTATGATATGTGGCTGGGATCGACACCTTATATTTATTATACACAGGATCGTGTGCATGCTGCTGATCCTGAATCACGCGGAGGATGGTTGCGAAGTGAGCAATTTGGGGCAGGTATGATCACAGGCTGGGGCGTACACCATATTGATATTGCACATTGGGGTATGGATACCGAATATACCGGTCCGATTGAAGTTGAAGCACAGGCTCAATTTCCTAAAAAAGGCCTGTGGACTGTACATGGTGATTATGAAGCTCAGGCAAAATATGCAAATGGCGTTAATATGTTCCTTAGCAGTAAAAACCCTAATGGCATACGTTTCGAGGGTTCGGATGGATGGATATTTGTGTCAAGGGGAAATGTGGGAGTAACATCAACAGATCCAGGGTCAGGCAGTGAAAATAAAGCATTTAATGCAAGCAATCCGAAAATTCTGACGTCAGAAATTGGCCCTAAGGAAACTCATTTGTATGAAAGCCGCGAGCAGCATGGCAATTGGCTGGATTGTATACAAAGCAAGAAACAAACCATTAGTCCGGCGGAAGTAGCCCATCGTTCATGCAGCGCATGCTTAGTTATGCATGCTGCAATGAAAACTGGAAAAAAATTATACTGGGATCCTAAGAAAGAAGTGTTTAAAGATAATGTGGAAGCAAATAAACTATTATCCAGACCACAAAGGTATCCTTACGGTACTAATTATGTGGTTAAAAGGAAATAAATTACCGAAGTTACTTTATTAAACCACCCTGAACAGTTTGCACTTCTTGTAGAAGTTATAAAACCTTTGCAATAATTTAAATAGATGAAAATAACAGTATTGATGCTTTCAATAATTGCCTTATCAGGATGCAGTGACTTTAAAAGAGGGATGCAGGATGGTTTGCGAAGTGAGAATCCGGAAGTAAAACTGATCACTTTAGATCCCGGGCATTTCCACGCGGCGCTTATTCAGAAGTCAATGTATGACGGTGTAAATCCTGTTGTACAGGTATACGCTCCTGCCGGAAACGATGTAAAGCTTCATCTGGAAAAGATCCAGGGTTATAATACACGTTCAGATCAACCCACGCAATGGAAGGAAGAGGTGTACACCGGCGGGGACTATTTTGAAAAGATGCTTGCAGAAAAAAAGGGGAATGTGGTTGTGCTTGCAGGAAACAATGAAAAAAAGACAGAATATATAAAACGTGCTGTTGAAAGCGGACTGAATGTTCTTGCAGACAAGCCGATGGCCATTGATCCGGCAAGTTTTTTAGTATTGAAGGATGTATTTACTGCTGCACAAAAAAAGAAAGTATTGTTATATGATATTATGACAGAACGGTATGAAATATCATCGATGCTGCAGCGCGAGTTTTCTATGCTTCCTGAAGTTTTCGGAACACTGGAAAAAGGAACACCTGAAAATCCTGCAATAACTAAAGAAAGCGTCCATTATTTTTTTAAATATGTATCCGGCAGTGTGCTAACCCGTCCGGCATGGTTTTTTGACGTGAAGCAGGAAGGCGAAGGGATTGTTGATGTTACCACACACCTGGTAGACCTGGTGCAATGGGGTGGTTTTCCGGAAAAAGTTATTGATTACAAGAAAGACATTAATCTTACCTCAGCCCGAAGGTGGAGTACAGATCTTACCCTTAGCCAGTTCAATGCAATAACCAAGATGAACGGTTTTCCGGAGTATCTGAAAAAAAATATTGTCAGAGACAGTGTATTAAATGTTTTTTCAAATGGGGAGATTAATTATGCCATCCGTGGTGTACATGCTAAAGTTTCTGTGAAGTGGGGCTTTAGAGCTCCGGAAGGTACCGGAGATACCCACTATTCAATTATGCGGGGCACAAAAGCTAACCTGGTGATCAGGCAGGGCGCAGAGCAAGGTTTTAAGCCGGCTTTATATATTGAGCCAGTAGAGCAAAACAGTGATGTATTTGAGACCATGCTGAATAAGCAATTAAGGGTTGTTCAGGCCAAACATCCCGGTATCGGACTTAAAAAATCAGGAAAAGGCTGGGAAGTTATTGTGCCTGAAAAGTACAAAGAAGGTCATGAAGCGCATTTTGCCCGGGTTGCAGAGAAGTTTTTGGGTTATCTGAAAAATGGTAATATGCCTGCATGGGAAGTGCCTAACATGATTGCTAAATATTACACTACTACACAAGGGCTGGAGTTGGCAAGAAAAGGAAATTAAGCCAGATATTATACACGGGGTTTCAAATTTATTAAGACAAACCCACTTATTTTCAGGTTACAAATAATAGGATTAATGCACATCAATGCAATTGATTGCATCTATGTGCATGTACAGTTTTTAACTTTAAAAAACTTCTATACAATTGGGTATAAAAAATTGTTTTATATTTTTTATAATCCATTACATTTTCATATACTTGTTTAAACTATTAAACCGATCATCATCCTCCATTGATTGAACAAACAGCTTTCTATTATTTTTTAATAAACTACTTTTAGAATTACGTGGAATTACGCTCATTTCACAGAGCTATAAAGGGATCAAACAAGAAAATAAATTATGCGTCAACTATATTTTAGAATGATCTGTGCTTTCTTACTGGCATTCTCATTTTTTTTTAGCCTATCGGCAGAAGCATCCCTATCTTCCCCTTTATTTGTGAATGCCGATTCGGTGAAAGGCATTATCCGTGACAATTACGGTATGCCTCTTTATGGTGCCAGGATAAAAGTAAAAGGAGGTGATAATTTAGCAGTATCCGGTTCAGATGGTAAGTTTTTTATCCTCGCTAAGGATGGAAAGGCCTTGGAGATCAGCCATCCAAAATTTTACGATTATACTCTGATATCAAATGGACGTAGTTTGACTGATGTTCAGATGAGAGAGCGCTATATTTATATGGCTACGGATACATTACAGATACTAAATGGCAGGCAGCCTGTTTCGCGACTTGTGCAATCAACAGGGACGGTATATACTAATCAGCTTACTACATCACCATCGCCAACCTTTCTTATAGGTCTTCAGGGACGCCTGGCAGGCGCTAATATAATCCAATCAAGCGGTCTTTTAGGTCGTGATGGATCAGGGATTTCATTTTCACTAAGAGGTCACTCGCCGCTGATTCTGATCGATGGTGTGCCACGGGGCTTTTCATCACTGGATCCTGAAGAAGTAGAATCAATCACTGTTTTAAAAGATGCTTTATCAACTGTATTGCTTGGGCAACGAGCTTCAAACGGGGTAGTACTCGTTACAACCAAAAAAGGCCAAATAGGTCTGCCACGGATTTCGTTTACTGCTCAGGGCGCATCCCAAACACTGTTAAAGCTTCCTGAGACACTTAATTCATTTGAGTATGCAACATTATATAATGAAGCATTACAAAATGATAAACAGGCTCCGGTGTACACGCAAACGATGCTCGATGCTTATAAAAATGGTTCAGATCCTATAAGCTTTCCCAATGTAGACTGGTATAATACAATTCTTAACAAGAGTGCCACATCAAGCCGTTATAACCTGAATATGGAAGGCGGCGGTAATACTGCCCGTTATTTTGTATCACTCGATTATTTAAATCAGGGTGGATACTTTAAAACTTCAAATTTAAGTTCGTACAACACCAATGCGCAGAGTGATCGTTACCTGATACGGTCCAATATCAGTGTAGATCTTAATAAAAGCACCATGGTTGCTCTAAACCTTTTTGGAAGGGTGCAGAATGGCAATCAACCGGGCGTTGGTACACAAAGCATTTTTTCCACCTTGCTGAGAACCCCAAGCAATGCATATCCTGTCCTGAATCCTGATGGATCGCTTGGTGGTAATCAAAGTTATACCAACAATATTTACGGACAGTCAGTTTTGTCAGGATATCAATCAGATTTTTCGAGAGATCTCGCAGCCGACCTCGAACTAACACGTAAACTGGATGGATTGATAGCTGGCTTATGGGCTAAGGGAAAGGTATCATTCAACACAACCACTATACAAGCTATCGATAGAGATAAGACATTCGCTGTATATAAATATATTGCAGGCTCTCCGGCCAGCTATCAGAGAATAGGTACAAATGGCGAGCAGTCTAACGGGTTTAGTGTAGGCACATCCAGAAAGTATACGTATACAGAACTTTCATTAGGTTATGATAAACTTTTAGGTGATAATAATTTTAATGCACTGTTGCTGGCCAATCAGCAAATTGAAAATTCAGGAAGTGAGCTTCCTGCTAATTATTCTAATTTGGGCACCAGGTTAAGCTATGCATTTAAGGGAAAGTACCTGGCAGAAGCTGCAGTAAGTTACAGTAGTTTTAATCGTTACATTCCAGGCAGCAGGGCGGGTTTTTTCCCTGCCGCGGGGCTGGGCTGGATCATTTCCGAAGAAAGTTTTATTAAAGATAACACCAGCTGGATAAACAATTTAAAGCTGAGAACAAGCTATGGACGCACAGGTAATGCAGATATTGGTTACTATGTGTACAATCAATATTTTACAGATGACCAAAGCATAGCTACACCTTATTCGTTTGGTGTAAATGCGGGAGGCTCATCCGGGCTGAAGCAACAGGTACTGGCAAATCCTGATGCTACCTGGGAAAAGGCAAATAAATTTAATTTTGGACTGGATGCATTATTTTTTAAGAATCACCTGTCTTTAACCGCTGAGTATTT
This sequence comes from Sphingobacteriaceae bacterium, assembly GCA_035575925.1. Taxonomy (GTDB): domain Bacteria; phylum Bacteroidota; class Bacteroidia; order Sphingobacteriales; family Sphingobacteriaceae; genus DASWTL01. The sequence continues at coordinate 89,066 of DATLXK010000063.1, read as the reverse complement.
TAATAATAAATTTTTCGATCTCATGCAGCAGCGTGGGCTTAATTCCACCATCATAGGCAATGCCTACCCTCAGGAAAATATTGGGATAAACAGATTTACAGGTACAGAAGCCGTGCTTGGCTGGCAGAACAGCATACGTGGATTTAACTATTTCTTTTCCGGAAATCTTTCATCAATAAAATCTGAAATCATATATCAGGATGAAGTTTTTCGTCAGCATGACTGGATGAAAAGAACCGGACGGGCGGTAGGTTTAAATTTCGGTTATATTGCTGACGGATTTTTTCAATCGCAGGCCGAGATTAACAACAGTGCCAAAACTGAGGGATACATACCTGTGCCGGGCGATATTAAATACAAAGATCTCAACAACGATAACATTATTAACCAATATGATCAGGCTCCAATCGGTTCCGAAAAACCATTACTATATTATGGTGCAACAATTGGGTTTAATTTTAAAGGCTTTGACCTGAGCATGTTATTCCAGGGGGTTGAGAACAGGAGGCGTTTAACAGACGGAGATTCTGAAATTGAATTTCAGAGTAATGGACGGTATCAGGCGTTTCAACATCATCAAAACAGATGGACACCCGCTAATGCTGCAAATGCAGATTATCCCCGGCTATCCATTGGTGAAAATATTAACAATCAGGCAGCTTCAACATTTTTTGTCCGGTCATCAGACTATATGCGCCTGAAGAATGCTGAAGCAGGATATACATTTCCACATAAACTGGCCAGCAAGCTTCGTCTTTCTTCAGTTCGTTTGTTTGCTAATGGGCTAAATCTATTTACATCCGCAGAGTTTGATAGGCTTGACCCGGAATATTTTGGAGCCTCTATTCCTGTTCAACGAGTTATAAATGCAGGCCTGAATATTAAATTTTAAGTTTTAAAAACAATGATAATAAGCAAAGCTTCTATACTTTTTGTTTGTGTGGCAAGTATACTTGCACTTAGCGCCTGCAAAAAGAATTTTGAAAAGGAACCGCTTGAAAAACTTACGGAAGATTATGTATGGGATGTAACGGATTCGGCAGGAATATACGCACGAAATTTTTTGCATAATACGTATTCCTATCTTCCCAACGGGTTCAACCGTATTGATAATTCGTTACTGGATGCTGCCTCAGATGATGCCGTTCCATCGCTGAACGGCAGTGCTGTATCGCGCCTCACCAATGATAGGATTAGTTCTGTATCAAACCCGGATGATGCCTGGGCAAAAAATTACGAGGGCATTCGCAAGGTGAATGAACTGCTTGCCAATATTGATAAGGTTCCTATGCGTGATGCGCAGTTAAAGGAATGGTGGAAAGCTGAATCACGATTTTTACGGGCTATGTGTTATTTTGAGATGGTGAAACGCTATGGAGGTGTTCCGCTGATCGGGGATAAAATATTTACACTGGATGATGAAATACAGGTATCCAGAAATTCGTACGCAGAATGTGTTGAATATATTGTTTCGGAATGTGATGCGATTGCAAATAAAGTGCGGCCCGATCCTATTGACGATGGCAACCTTGGCCGTATTACACGGGGTGCGGTATTAGCTCTTAAAGCTAAAATACTCCTGCTGGCAGCCAGCCCTTTGAATAATCCGGGCTCAGATGCTGCATTGTGGAAAAGATCTGCCGATGCTGCAAAAGATATTATAGCTCTGAATGTATTTGCACTTGAAACAAGCTTTTCAACCGTATTTACTGCAAGAAAAAATAAAGAGGTGATTCTGGCTTATCAGCGGGGGCAGACCAATGATGTGGAAACTAACAATGCGCCGGTGGGGTTTGTAACACCTACAAGCAGGGGTTATACCAGTCCAACGCAACAATTGGTTGATGCTTTTCAAATGAAGAACGGACTTCCCATCACGGATCCCGCTTCAGGATATTTGGCATCGAACCCATACGCGGCGGGAACGCGCGACCCCAGATTTTATTTAACTGTATTTACAAACGGAACACTATGGCTGAAGCGTGCCATACAAACCTACGAAGGCGGGCTCGATAAACCGGGAGGAGCCGTAACTCAAACCAAGACCGGATACTATATGCGGAAATTTATGGGAGATATGAGTGCTCAGACCTCCTACCCAACTCAGACACATAATTTTATTATTTTCAGGTATGCGGAGGTGCTGTTGAATCTTGCAGAAGCTCTTAATGAATATCAGGGGCCTACTTTAGAAGTATATAAAATTGTTGAAGATATCAGGAGACGTGCAGGTTTAGTGCCTTTTACATTAAAGATCGGATTAACAAAAGACCAGATGCGGGATGCAATTCGTCAGGAAAGAAGAGTTGAAATGGCTTTTGAAGAACAACGTTTCTGGGATTTAAGACGCTGGAAGATTGCTGAATCTGAACTTAATAAACCACTGCATGGAATGAAGATCACTAATAATCCTAACGGAACATTAACTTATGAGCGAATTGAAGTTGCTAAGCCTGTGTTTACCCCCAAAATGTACCGTTACCCAATTCCGTATAGTGAGATCATAAAAAATCCTAACCTGAAACAAAATGAAGGATGGAATTAATACTCCGCGACAACAAAAAATATGTTGTAAAACAAATAGCATGAAAAGATTTTTACTTGTAATTGTATTTTTTTCCTGCTGCAGCTTAGGTATGCAGGCACAAAACCGTACTATAAAAGGTACTGTAAGAGATGCTGATGGACCATTGCCTGCCGCTTCAATCTATGAAAAAGACCAGGCCGGTAATGGAACTTTAACCAATGCAAACGGTGCTTTCCAGCTAACCTTGCGGGGAAGCAGTAATATATTAATCGTTCAATTTATCGGTTATTTGTCGAAGGAAGTAAATGTGGCAGATCGGAGAGACGTGAGTATTTCACTGGAACCAGATGCAAAAGGGCTGGAAGAAGTGGTAATAGTTGGTTTTGGAACTTCAACAAAGCTTAATAATGCATCAGCGGTAAGCTCAATTCCAGCTTCGGATATACGGGGAGTACCAACGCCAAATGTGCAAAACACCCTTGCCGGAAGGCTGCCCGGATTCTTTTCGCAGCAACGTTCAGGACGGCCGGGGCAGGACGCTGCTGATTTTTTCATTCGCGGGGCGAGTTCATTAAACGCTGCAGGTAATCAGCCATTAATCATTGTAGACGATATTGAATATACGTATGCACAGGTTGCGCAAATAGATGCCAATGAAATTGAAACTATATCCATTTTAAAAGACGCTTCCACAACGGCAGTATATGGAATAAAAGGCGCGAACGGAGTATTGGTCATCACCACAAAAAGAGGTCAGGTAGGTAAACCCCGTGTATCTTTTACTACAGAAACCGGTGTTCAGCAAATAATTGACCGGCCTGAATTTCTTGATTCGTATCAAACTGCCCTGCTTCGGAACGAAGCATTACGCAACGATGGGCTGCCTGAGCAGTTCACTGCACAGGATCTGGAACTTTTCCGAAACGGCCAGGATCCATATGGCCATGCAAATGTGAATTGGGTGGATGTATTATTAAAAAACTCAAGCCTCCAGACCCGTAACAATCTGGATATCAGAGGTGGAACTGAAACGGTGAAGTATTTTGTTTCACTGGGAAATGTGTGGCAGAACGGATTATTAAAGGACTTTACTACCAGCAAAAGTGAGTTTAATAACAATTATTATTATCAGCGATATAATTTCAGGTCAAACCTGGATGTAAAGGCCTCAAAAACTCTCGATTTCCGGTTAGATGTTACCGGCCGTTTTGGCGAAACCAATGGGCCATATATAACAAACCCCATTAATACTCAAAACAACGTTTTTGAGGAAATGTACAGTTTTCAGATATTACCGCCATACGCTTACCCGCTAACGAATCCTAACGGATCATATCCCTATAGTCCTTCCTATACCCAGGAAGGAAATATGGGCCGCAGCAGGTACGGAAAGAGTAGTGTAATAGGCAGATTGGCTCAATTGGGATATAACCGCAATTTTACCAACGATTTGAATATTGTAGTGGGAGGCACTCAGAAGTTAAGTATGCTTACTAAGGGTTTATCAGCAAAAGGTACATTGGCTTATGCCAGTACGCTGTCAAATAACCGGAACCTGAACCGGAGTGGAGGAGAAGTTCCCTCTTATTTTTATAATCCCCAAACAGGCACTTATAAACAAAACCCTGATTATCAGAATTTTAGGTTAGAGAAATTAAATGTATCGTACACAATTGCCAATCCTACTACCCGTACAACAAATATTCAGGGTATGTTAAATTACGACCGGACATTTGACAAAAAGCATCACTTATACGGATTGGCACTTTATAATACTACCACACGGATAGATCGGGCATCTGTTCCGGCCAATATTCCAACTAATTTTAAAGGTGCTACTTTAAGAATGGGATATGATTTTAAGAGTAAGTATCTGTTAGAATTGGTTGCATCACGGAATGGCTCAGACAGGTTCGCCAGTGCTCAGCGTTTCGGTTTGTTTCCCGCAGCATCTGCCGGATGGAATATAGGAGAAGAGGATTTCTTTAAAACAGCTTTGCCTTTTATCGATCTTTTCAAGATCAGGGGCTCATATGGCTTGGTAGGTTCAGACGTAGTGGCAGGGAACCAGTACTTATATGAACAGGTATGGAACCGGTCGCCGTTTCCAACATCAACCGGTATATACCAGTATTCTTTCGGTGAAACGCATAACAATTACGTGGGTATCCGTGAAGGTACGCTTGGAAATAATAATGTGACCTGGGAAAAAGAAAAGAAGATGAATATTGGAACAGATATAAACATGTTTAAGGGTAAATTAGCTCTAACAGTTGACTATTTCAATAATTTTCGGTATGATCAGCTTATACCCAGGCGATCTATTTCTAATGTGATTGGGATAGGGTTACCGCGTGAAAATCTTGGGGAAGTTCGTAACAAAGGCTGGGACGGGCAGCTAAGCTACCGAAATGCATATAAGAAACTGAAATACTCGGTTACAGGGAATTTTTCATTCGCGAAAAACAGGGTAATTAATTCTGACGAAGCAACTCCGGCATTTCCATGGCTATCAACTACTGGTAAGCCAATCGGGCAACCTTTGGGCTTTACATGGATTGGCTTTTATGCTGATGCTAATGATGTGCTTAAAAGTGCAGTTCCGGCTGCAGGAGCCTCGCCTGGAGATCTGAAATATAAAGACTTAAACGGCGACATGATTATTGATGAGTTCGATCAGGGTGTAATAGGCAAGCCGAATCTACCCACTTCAAGTGCAGGACTTAATTTTACCCTTGCTTATAAGGGATTTGATATCAGCACCCTGTTGCAAAGCTCTTTCGGGTACAGTTTCAGGATTATTGCAGAAGGTATTGAACCTTTCGTGTCAAACCTCCAGCCTGTTCATCTGGGCAGATGGACCCCTGAGACCGCATCATCGGCTACATTCCATCGGTTAACAACTTCAGCATCAAGTATTAATTCATCAAGATCATTTTCTTCTGATTTTTGGCTGATTGATGCAGCCTACGTGCGTTTAAAATCAGTGGACCTTGGGTATCAAATTCCTGTAAAATTGATTGAACGATTAAAAATGAGCAATGTACGTGTTTATGTTAGCGGATATAACTTGTTGACATTTAACAATTATGATAAGTATCAACAGGATGCCGAAGTAGCTACTGCGAGTCTTGGGGGCGCTTATCCAAATTCCCGTGTCTTCAATTTCGGATTACAGGCAGGATTTTAAACACTTTGAGAGCAGCGATTAAATTAAAACATATGAAGACATTATTTTTCCTTTTTCTGTCCGCTTTGATTGGAATTTCATCGTGTAAAAAAGGTGCAGATTTTTTGGATAAAACCCAAACTAACGATTTGAACGAAGAGTCTGTATTTACTGATAGTGCCCGTACCCTGGATGCCCTGGTCGGGATATATTCAGACATAGGTCTTTTTGCTGCCCACAACCGCTTCAGTAATCATGGTCTGACTGCCTGCTCAGATGAAACTGAAGGAGGAACATTGAGTGCAGCACAGGAATTTATTAAGTGGACTTCTGGTGGTATCAGCCCTGTAAATTCCAGAGATGATGTATGGACCCCTTGTTATGCTAATATCCGGCGGGTAAACATTTTTCTAAAGAATTTACCAAAATCCCCGCTATCTGCATCATTAAAATTACGCTTAACCGGAGAGGCAAAGTTTCTGCGTGCCTGGTATTATTTTCAATTGGTTAAGCACTTTGGAGGTGTCGTATTAATTGGCGATGAAATATTTGAAACACAGGATGCTATTCCAGGGAAAAGGGATACGTATGAGAAATGTGTAAATTACATAACTTCCGAATGTGATGCGGCAGCGGGTTTATTGCCGAAAGAACAACTCTCCCAGGATTATGGACGTATAACCAAAGGTGCTTGTCTTGCACTCAAAGCGCGGATGTTATTATATGCAGCTAGCCCGCTGTTTAATGGAGGTGGAATCGCTACGGATGCAGAGTTAAAAGAAGTAACAGGGTATCCTGTGAGCAGTAATGAACGTTGGCTTCAGGCAGCTCAGGCTGCCAAAGCAGTAATCGATCTGGGGGTATACCAGCTGAGTGAAGATAATATCACTGCACCGGGCTACGGTTTTTACAAGGTATTCACACTGCGTAAAAATACCGAGTATATCCTGGCCAGAATGCAACCTATTAATAAAGAACTTGAGGCGTTCTATGATCCAAATAGCCGCGGTGGAAATGCTAATTCGTTTCCTTACCAGGAACTTGTTGATGCTTTCGAAACAAAAGACGGAAAATTAATTACAGATCCCTCATCAGGATACAACGCAGCTAACCCCTACATCAATCGTGACCCGCGCCTGGCCTACACCGTTTTATTTAATGGCGGTATGAGATTAGACAGAAATACGAGCAAACTTGCTCCTGTATTTACCTATACCGGTGCACCCGACGGAGGATCCAGAACAGGTTATTATGTTCTGAAAATGCTGGATGCCGCTTCAATAAATGCAACCGGATTTGCTAATACTCAGCGCTGCTTTCCGCTGATAAGATATTCCGAAGTATTACTTAATCAAGCAGAAGCACTAAATGAATACCAGGGTCCTTCAGCAGATGTTTATGGCCTTGTAGGCCAGGTAAGGCAAAGAGCAGGCCTGGTGCCGTTCCAGTTGCCGGCCGGGCTAACGCAAGACCAAATGCGGCAGCGGATACGTAATGAGAGGCGTGTGGAACTTGCCTATGAAGAACATCGTTTCTGGGATGTGCGTCGTTGGAAAATTGCTGACCAAACAGATAACAGGACACTAAACGGAATGAAGATTACCAGGCAAACTAACGGAACCTTCACTTATCAGACCACACCTGTCAGACAACATGTTTTCAGACCTGCCATGTATCTTTTTCCTATCCCTCAAACTGAAATTGGGAAGTCTGCCGATGGATCATTGAGGCAGAATCCTGAATGGTAAGGAATGAATTGATGAGTTGTTTTATGGATTTTTAATACTCGTATGCCCCCATATCAGGACGCCCTTCCAGCGCAGACTGATCAAGATCTGTTACATAACCACCGGTTTTAATACCTTTATTTCTTGCCGGGCTGTTCTTTAAAAGGCGGAAGTTTCCGTTGGCGGCATCTACAAATAGCGGGTCAGCTATGATATCTCCCTTTCCGGCAGGTATACCTATTGGATTACTGTTGCCAGGTGAAAAATACAGGTTATGATCGTGTTGCTGATCGCCGATTCGAGTGCGAACATGCCCGACAGGTTTAACATAGGGTCCAAAAACCTGTATATCTTTGGGGAAAACAAAAATGTTATTTCGTACATTGAAAAAGACTTTATCCCGATCAAACGTCCAGAAAATATATCGGTCAACGTTTGGCTCCCGCGTGCGGATAACAGTATTGTTGAAAACAGTTACCTTCATTGATCCGCCCCCAATAAACTGATTTCTATCATCGCTCAGGTTGTAAGCAACAGTAATGCTATCCACATTACGTGCGGCAATCTCCAGAAATCCGTGATTATTTACAGAAGTATTATGGTGGATATTTATATTGTTAGCTTTAAAATCTGCATCAACACCATCCAGCTCAATCACACCGCCATCAGACCCGTACGGGCCACCAAAAGATCCATAATTTTCTATTTTATTGTGAGAAATTTCATTGTTTCCCTTAACAATCATTATTGCAATAGGCCCCCACGAATATGCCATCATTTCAGTTGCATCATGTAAATAATTCCGGGTTATTAAATTATTGGTTCCTTTTACTTTAATGCCAACCGGTGTTTGAACAAATTCACAATTTTTAATCACATTATGGTGGGTGCCTAAGTCAAGATATATTGCCCCTAATTTTTGTACGTTTTTATTTTTATGATCAGACTCAGGTGGGTTTGTATTATCATGAAAATATAGCCCGTCAATGATGATATGACTTCCTTCAATGCGGAATATATTTCCATTAAGCACTTTCCAATCAGGATTAGTAAAAGCCGGAGCATTACCTGCGCCATATTTTAAAAATAAGGGAGTAAGCTGAGTTCGGGGTGTGTTTAAAACTATATTTGCATCCAGGCTGTAAGTTGAAAAGACAATCTTTTTTTCCGCTGTTCCTGAACTCCTGAAAATAAAACCACCCGTGTAAGAAGAACCCTTTGCAAATAAAATGCTGTCACCCGGCAAAAAAGTTTTCAAGCCCGGATTAAGCAGTGTTTTCCAAGCCTTATCCTTATTTGTCCCTGTATTTGCGTCATCGCCATACCGGCTGTTAATGTAATAGGTAACACTAAAGCCTGATTGTATATTTATAAATAAAAGAATTAAGGTAAAGCTTACCGTTAATGTTTTTCTAATGATCATAACTTTTAAACATATAAACTAAGTTAACACTACGTGTAGCTGGTTTCAAAGGTTTTTCGTGCAGATTAACAGGTACTTTGTTTCACATTTGAATGGAGAAGTAAGAATATAAATACACGTTGCATTGACAGCTTGTTGTAATTTATACTATTGTCAGGCATTTATGAACCATTTAACAGGTTTGATTTGATAGTTACTGATTAACTTGCCCCCGATACTTGTTAAGCGTTTAAATCCGGAGGAAATTTGAAGATTACCACTTCAGGCAAGCTGAATATTATTAAAGCTGATAAAAACCGCGTATTTTCACAGTCTCCCGGTGTTGAAGCCCTGCCAATAAAAATTGGCAGGAATGCAAGGGAAATATCAAATCTAAATATCAATATAACAACAATCTGAACAGTTTCTAAAATTCTAACTAATTAAAAATGCAAACTCTTGAAAAAACTTTCCGTTGGTTCGGCCCTCAGGATGAGGTTACACTCGCAGATATCTGTCAAACCGGGGCAACCGGAATAGTCACAGCTCTACATCATATTCCTTGCGGGGATGTATGGGAGATAAATGAGATACAAAAGAGAAAAGAAATTATTGAACATGCCGGGCTCACATGGTCGGTTATTGAAAGCATAAACATTCATGAATCTATAAAAACGGGTGCCGCCGATCGCGATGAATGGATTGAAAAATACATACAGTCTCTAAAAAATGTATCAGATATGGGACTAAAAACAGTATGTTATAATTTTATGCCTGTGCTCGACTGGACGCGTACAAATCTTGATTTCAGGTTACCTAATAAAGCCAGTGCGCTGCGTTATGACGCAATAGCGTTGGCAGCCTTTGACTTATTTATCCTTGAACGCGAAGAGGCATTCACTGCGTTCGATGCCGGAGTTCAGCAACGGGCTAAAAAATATCTTGAGGATCTGTCTAAAGAAGAAAAAGATCTGTTAACCAATACTATTATGGCCGGGTTGCCCGGAACAGACGAAGTATTTACGGTAACAGAATTCAAGGAACAGCTTAAAAAATACGCAGGTACCGGAACTACTCAGCTTAAAGCAAACCTGGCCTATTTTTTACGGGCAATCATCCCGGCTGCGGAAGAGGCCGGAATAAAAATGTGTATACATCCTGATGATCCACCGTTCCCAATTCTGGGACTTCCCCGGGTGGTGTGTACTGAACAGGATTTGCGTGATATAATAGATTCGGCCCCTTCACCAAGCAACGGCATCACCTTTTGTACCGGATCTTTGGGAGCTAATCCTGCAAATAATTTACCCGGAATAGTGGAACGCCTTGGCGAACATATACATTTTCTTCATTTGCGTAATGTGCAACGTGAACCTGACGGGAGCTTTTATGAAGCAGATCATTTAGATGGTGATAATGATATGGTGTCAATCATGGAGAAAATTTTACTTGAGCAAAAGAAACGGGATACGGCTGGCAGTAATGACGTATCTATTCCCATGAGGCCTGACCACGGTCATAAGATATTAGATGATTTCAATAGGAACACGTATCCGGGATATTCTGTAATTGGCAGAATGAAAGGACTGGCAGAGCTTAGAGGGCTGGAAATGGGATTAAGAAAAGGGTTATAACATTATAGTCCTAGGCAAGGGGAAAAAAATTAAAATAGATGATTTATGATCTTCAATCGAAGTAATCAGTTAATAACATTATTGGGTTCAACCGGCATTGTTTTATTAATATGCCTTTCTTTTAAAGCAAATTTTACAGATGGGCCTCGTGGTTCTCAACATGCTGTTACCTACCCTGCAGGTATACGATATTATGTAGATGCTGTTAAAGGTAATGACCGCAATAGCGGGAAGTCGGTAACAAAGCCCTGGAGAACATTACAGAAAGTTAGTAATACAGCATTTTCTCCGGGGGATCATATTTTGTTTCGCTCAGGGCAAACCTTTAACGGCAATCTGATTATCAGCACAAGCGGGACCAAAAACAGGCCTATTGTTTATTCAAGTTACAACGGCAAAAGAGCGGCAGTTATTAACGGATCAGGGTTAGCACATGCGATATATGCTTATAATAAATCTCAATTTGAGCTGAACAATCTCGCCGTAACGAATTTTAAGAAGAGCCCAGTTGCGAAAGAAGATCTTTTTAACGGCATTTATATTGTTAATGAAGATGGAGGCACACTCGATCATATTCATTTTAAAAACATACGGGTATTTGATGTAAACAGCTCTCACCAGCCAAAAGACGAAGGGAAAACAGATCAGACACGATATTATGGTGGCGTACAATTCTATACCAAAGGTACTCGTGTACGCAGCAGCTTTAACGATGTACATGTAGAGAACTCCATATTTGAAAACCTGGGTCGAACGGGTTTTAATTTCAGATCTGATTGGGATGACCGGAGTATGCACTCGAAATTTGGAGATGACCTGGGTAATGGAACTAAAGATAACTGGACACCGAATACGGGTGTTGTTTTCAGGAAAAATATTTTCAGAAGTATTGCAGGGAACGGCCTGATTGTGCGGGTGGCAAAAGATCCTTTAATCGAGTATAACCTATTTGATTCATGTGGTACTACCATTTCGGGTAACGCAGTGTTTAATTTTAATACAGATAATTGTATTTACCAGTTTAATGAAGCCAGGAATACTATTTACAACCCTGGAGATACTGATGCCCGTGGAATAGACAGCGATTACCGTACAAAAAATACAATCATTCAATATAACTACCTGCATCATAATCAATTGGGCGGAGTAACGGCAACAGGAGGGCCCGGGGTAGGTCCGAATCCAACGAATTTTAATCTCGGCACTATAATTCGCTATAATATCATTGAAAATAATGCACGGCAGGGAGCATACTTTTCAGGCAGGGTAGAAGGACTTGAGGTTTACAATAACGTATTTTATGCGGATGCAAAATATGATGATGTGGTTGTACTAAAGCTGAATCGCTGGACAGTGTACCCAAACGGTGCATCATTCAGAAACAATATTTTTTTCTATGAAGGGCGCAACCCCTCATACAGTTTTGGTAACTCAACAAATATCTCTTTCAGTAATAATCTCTATCGGGGAATAACCCCTCCTTTGGAATTTATTGATGCATTACCTTTCCTGGCTAATCCTTTATTTCAGGCACCTGGAAAAGGCCCCGAAGGTTATAAATTAAAAAGCATATCCCCGGCAATACAATCCGGTATTGTTATACCACATAACGGCACCAGGGATTATTACGGAAACAAAATGAGTGAAACTGTAAAACCTAATATTGGAATTTATAACGGAATAATTAATTAAAATCTTGTCCTTAAATCTATGTTGAGTCAACTTCAACTACAGTCAGGGTTGAAATTCTATATGTTGTTTTGTCGGTTTTAGAAGATTAACATTTTAAGCTGCTAAAATTTACCATATTATAAGCCGTTATCTGATAAAAACATATCGTTTTTTTGCTGCAGGCTTGCATATTCTTTTGGAGTACTTCCAAACTGGTCTTTAAAGCATTTTCTAAAATAATCAATATCCAAAAAGCCAACCATGTAGGCCACTTCGCTCACATTTAGTTTGTTTTGTTGAAGTAACTGGCCGGCACGTTTAAGGCGAATAGTACGTATAAACTCAACGGCCGACTGATTAGTCAACGCCTTGATCTTACGATATAAAGTAACGCGGCTCATGCCAACTTCTTTCCCTAACTCTTCCACACTAAGCGTTGATTCCGAGATATTTTCCTCTATATAGTTCATCACTTTATCGAGAAATTTTTCGTCAGGTGATGTAATGGCAACATTTCTGGGTTGGAGGGTTATATCCTTCCGGTATCTTTCGCGAAGTACTTGCCTGGATTCAAGTAGGTTCCAGATGCGGGATTCTAAAATATTTAGATTAAACGGTTTGGTAATATAATCATCGGCACCTGTTTCGTAACCTTCCACCTTAAAAATCAGGGGGGTTCTGGCAGTAAGCAGGATAACAGGAATATGGCTGGTTCTGGAATCAGATTTCAGCTTGCTGCATAATGCCGTTCCGCTTAACTCCGGCATCATCACATCGCTGATAATAATATCGGGAATGACCGAAAGCGCTTTTTCCCAACCCTCAGCTCCTTGCGTTGCTGTATGTACCTCAAAAAGTTCTTCAAAATGAGATTCAATAAAATGAAGTACATCGCTGTTATCCTCTACTATAAGCATAATGGGCTTCTCTTTGTCCATACTTTGGAGAACTTTGCACTTTCTTTTGTCAGATTTTACACGCACCGCTACCGGGATATCAGTTTCATAGTAGGTGCTAATATTCTCACTGTCTTTAAAATCAGATATAATTTCAGCTTCTGAAAAATGCTGCTTCCCCAAAGGTACTTTTATCATAAAGCAGGTAGATCCCCTAACCCCATGGGTAGAAGGTGTGCTTTTTACATGAATTTCTCCATGATGCATCTCAATAAGGCCTTTTGAAAATGACAGACCGATGCCAGTACCATCATTATTAATACCTTGTTCATCATAATGATTAAACTGCTCAAATATCTTATCGATATTTTCAGGGGGAATACCTATGCCGTTATCTTCAATTTCAATCCTTACAAATTCTTTTTCACCTACATGTTCCGTACTTATTCTGATGACCACTTTCCCCTCTTCAGGCGTAAACTTCAGGGCATTTGAAAGCAGGTTGTACATAATTTTTTCAAATTTATCACGATCAAACCAGGTGCGTACACTGTCTTTTTCAGATATAACCTTTAGTTTGATATTTTTATGGCGGGCATACGAGTCAAAAGCCATAACAACTTCTTTAATGAAGCGTACTATGTCACCTTCGGCTGCCTCTATCTTCATGCTTCCGGTTTCAAATTTTCTAAAGTCTAATAATTGGTTTATAAGCCGTACAAGCCGCTCACCATTGCGCTGCATGAGCATCAACTGGTTCTGAATCTTGTTATTGCCCTCATTCATTCCAACTAGCTTGTCTATAGGTGCAAGAATTAGGGTAAGCGGGGTTTTAATCTCATGAGAAATATGAGTAAAAAAGCTCAATTTTCTTTGTGCAAGTTCCTGATCTTTTTCACGGCTCATATGCTCAAAAACAAGTTCGCTTTTAAGGTTCGCTGTTTTATAAGAATAATAATAAAACAGGTAAAGAAGTGAACCGATGAGCAAGATATAAAGAGTATATGCCCACCATGTTTCCCACCATGGCGGAAGAACAGTAATGGTAATTTCTCTGATCTTATCATTCCAAACGCCATCGTTATTGGCTGCTTTAACTCTGAAAGTATATTTTCCAGCGTCAAGATTGGTGTAAGTTGCTGTACGCTGATTGCCTACGTAATGCCATTCATCGTCTGCAAATCCGTCAAGCTTGTAAGCGTATTGATTTTTCTCAGGATTTATATAGTTCAGAGCCGCAAATTTAAAAGTGATAAAAGCCTGGTCATACGGAAGTGTGATGCTGGCAGTTTCCCCGATCGTTTTTTTCAACGGTGAATTTTCCGAATGAATTTTAACCGGATTATTTTTAATGAAAAAATCAGTTAACACCACATTTGGTTTAAGCCTGTTCTTACTGATCTTCTGTGGATGGAATGAAGTAATGCCATTAATTCCTCCAAAAAACAACTCGCCGTCTTCTCCTGTTTCTGATGCTCCTGAGGAAAATTGATTGCTCTGCAGTCCGTCGGCTACAGAATAGTTTATGATATCCAGATTTTTTTTACTCAGGGGAAGGCTTAAACTTTTAAAAGTGATCACGGATAATCCGTTGTTAGTACTGACCCATAACCTGCCTGTATTATCTTCCCGTATACTGTGTATAACATTATTGGCAAGACCATCGGCTTGTGTTAGAGCATAAAAACGCCCGGAATTTCTATCATAAATATTTAATCCTCCACCTTTTGTTCCGATCCAGACCCTCTTTCGGGAATCTATAAAGAGCGATGAAACGGAATTATGGCTGATGCTGTATGGTTTAGCATCATTATGCAAAAATGGTGTGAACCCTTTCTTTTTATCATAATAGTTTAGCCCTGTTTCTGTTCCAATCCAAAGATTCTGGCTTCCGTCATCTGTCAGGAGGGCAATAATATTATTCCCGCTTATGCTGTTTTTATTTCTCGAATTGTGCAGGAATGCTGTTTCAGTACCTTCCTTGCTTCTAAACACTAAACCCTGCCCATCAGTACCGATCCACACACCACTATCAGCAACAGCTAAAGCATAAATTTGGTTATTGCCCGGTTTATCGCCATTGCCCCCGATTTTATAATTCTTGAATTTGCCACTCCGGGTATCCAGATTTACTAAACCGTCATAAGTACCAATCCACAAATGGCCTGTCTTGTCTTTGGCTAAAGATTTTACGATATTTTGTTGTTTGCTGTTTATTACATAGGTTTTATAAACCGCTGCCCTGCGGTCTATGTAATTTAAACCCCCGCCTTCTGTACCCACCCAAAGAGCTCCATTATCAGCTTTCAAAATAGAACTTACCACAGGGTGGTTAAGGCCCGGCCGGTCTGCAAGTTGTTCACCGATATATGAAAAATTTGAATTGCTGGACTGGTAAATATTTAAACCGCCGGCAAAGGTTCCCAGCCACATATTTCCAGATTTATCCCGCATGATGCTCCTTATAGAGTTATGACTTAGTGCTTTGGGATCATAACGGTTATAAGTATAGTTTTGGAATTGGTTAGTAATCGGATTTAATATACTTAACCCTTCCCTGGTGCCAATCCAGATTTCCTGTTCGGATACAATGGAGAGGTCACGAATTATACTAATCGGCAAACTGTTTGCGCTTACAGGATCATGTTTATAATTAACAGAAGCAGCTGTTTTTGGATCAAACCTGAATAAACCTTCCGTTTCTGTTCCAAACCAATAATGCCCGTTCTTGTCCTGCCTGATAATCCGGACCTTGCTTTTTCTTAATGTCGGATTCTTTTCGAGAGATGCAGGAAGTGGTTGGAATTTTTTATGAACTGGGTCGAATCTTTTAAGATCTTTGCCAATACTAATCCACAATAACCGTCCCCTATCTTCAAAAATAGTCTGAACCTTATTACTTCCCACCAGGCTTTGCTTATTGTTCGTTTTAAAGTGACGGACCTTGTTGGTTTTAGAATCATACAGTTTTAAGCCATCAAAAGTACCAATCCAAAGGTTGCCATAGCTATCACACACTATAGAGGTTATTGGATCATTAGTTCCTCCTGGTCTTGCTGTTCCTGTTCTTATCCTGGTAAAGGAACCGCTGTTTTTATCAAAGAGATTGAGCCCGTCTGCTGTGCCAATCCATAGATTACCTCGCGGGTCTTCATAAATGGCATTTATACGACTGTTACTAATACTTTTGGGATTATTATTCTCGTGCTTATAAATAGTGAATTCATAGCCGTCAAACCTGTTAAGCCCGTCTTCAGTTCCTATCCAGATATAATCATCTTTATCCTGAAAGATGGAAAAAACGCTATTTTGCGATAAGCCATTATTAATTGTCAAATGCTTAAAACTAATTTGCTTTTGAGCAATTGCATTTTCAGAAAAAGATATTGTAGAAACTATCAGGGCTATAATGAAGCCTGCAAAGTTTGTAATAGTAAATTTCAAGTTATAATCCCCCGGTTCACTGCTTGGTCATTTAAAGTTAGTAAATTTCAGGCACATGTCTTGTAATATTGTGCAATTTGAGGAAATGTATGAGGGAGATTGCATAAAGTATGTTTGAAGCAACAGGAAAGTTTGATTGTCTATTTGCTATTTTTAACGCACGTAAAAAATTCGATGTGCACGTTTAATCTCATTCCTCTATTATGAATATTGTCCGCATAATATTATGCATACTCGTTTTCGTTTATGGATATACACAACTCCGAAAAAATCTTTATAATAAAGATAATTGGGTCTATAAGCTTTTGATGGCATTGGTTTTACTCTTAGTACTCATTATAATTATAAAGTGGGTATAACTTGGGATTGTAATCTGAGCATCTTATATTCGGTAACATAAAAACTATATTATGAAAAGAACCATATTTTTTGCTGCAATGATCAGTTTGTTTACTGGTTTCGCTGCCTGTGCCCAAAGGCCAAGCCCTCCTGCTAAAGTTTCTGAAATAACTAATAATGGTGTAACGATCAGTATAGATTATAGCCAGCCCGGAATTAAGGGAAGAACCATAGGAAAGGAAATTGCTCCTTACGGGAAAGTATGGCGAACCGGCGCCAATGAGGCCACAGTTTTTGAAGTTAATAAAAGTGTTAAGGTAAATGGAAAAATATTACCTGCGGGTAAATATGGCTTCTACAGTGTCCCGGGCGAAAAGGAGTGGATTCTTATTTTTAATAAGTCCTGGAAACAATCTGGTACTGTTTATGAAAAATCAGAGGATGTATTACGAATTGTTGTAAAACCGATTAAATCAGCTTCGTTTACTGAAAGAATGACCTTTGCTATTGCTAAAAATGGACGCGTTTCATTAATTTGGGGAAATTCACAAGTTGATTTTAAAGTAATATAACAGTAATAGTTTTTGATTTTGTGAGCCACTTGTATTCTAAGTGGCTTTTTTTATTAAAAAACAATTGGCATCTGTAATGTCTACAATCTTTTAGTGCCAGTGAACCGTATATAAATTAAAATATTTCTGTAATTTCATTAAAATAAGAACTTCCTTATGAAGATCAACACAGAACTGGAAAGAGTAAAGGCGGTACAACGCTATCTTGAGTTTAATCAGGATAGGGAGAAAGATCTCAAAGAAATTACCATGCTGGCTTCAGTAATCTGTAAAACTCCAATTGCATTAATTACGTTGATGGATACTGATGTTCAGTTAGTAAAAGCCGGAGTGGGTATTGAAGTAGAAGAAATGCCCCGAAGCACATCGTTTTGCACTCATGCTATTGAAATTGATGAAATAATGGAAGTTCGTGATGCAACCCTCGATATCCGGTTTGCAGATGCACCTGTTGTAACTAATGATCCGCATATACGTTTTTATGCCAGTGCCAACCTCAAATCATACGATGGGTTTAATGTAGGAACACTGTGTGTTTATGATTTTGAGCCCAAGAAGCTCGATGAGCAACAGCTGGAATGTTTATCGGCATTAGCAAATCAGGTTAGTCATATAATGGAGCTTGACAGAAGTTTAAAACAGTTAAAGAATCAAAATGCCATTTTAAGTGAGATAGCCCGCATTGAGTCACATGAAATCAGGCAGCCGGTAGCCTCTATTTTAGGTGTAATGGCCTTAATTAAAGAATTTGGAACAGAAAACATGGAATATATGCAGTTGCTTGAACTTTCAGTAAATCAATTGGATGAACGAATCAGAACTATAGTAACCCATACTAATACCTATACTGAGTAATGGTTCTTAATAATACTTCCAGCTGGTTGGCAGAGATTTCAATCTCATTAATTTCAACATACATTAAACAGTTAAATGTTTAATTTAGCCCTCCAATTTTTTGCCTATGGAAACTTCATTTGATTTCGAAAAACCGATTGCCGATTTACAGCAACAGATTGAAAAGGTTAAGCAAGTTGCTGAGAAAACAAAAGTTGATATGATATCAACATTAGCAGAGTTAGAGATAAAACTGGAAGAAGCTAAAAACAATATTTATTCTAATTTAAACGGATGGCAAAAAGTTCAAATTTCCCGTCATCCCGAAAGGCCATATACGTTACAGTACATTGAGCTGATTTGCGACGATTTTATAGAGATGCACGGCGACAGGACCGTTAAAGATGATAAAGCTATTGTTGGTGGATTTGCATCCATCAATGGTCAGACGGTTATGGTGATAGGTCATCAAAAAGGCGCTAATACCAAAATGCGGCAATTTCGTAATTTTGGCATGGCCAATCCCGAGGGTTATCGTAAGGCCTTGCGCCTGATGAAGCTTGCCGAAAAGTTTAATAAACCTGTAATAACTTTAATTGATACGCCGGGAGCATTTCCGGGATTAGAGGCAGAAGAACGCGGTCAGGGAGAAGCTATTGCAAGAAATCTGCTGGAAATGTCAGTTTTAAAAGTGCCTATTATCTGTGTTGTAATAGGTGAGGGTGCTTCAGGCGGAGCTTTAGGCATAGGTATTGGCGATAGGGTATTGATGTTCGAACATTCCTGGTATTCTGTAATATCGCCGGAAAACTGCTCAGCTATTCTATGGCGTACCTGGGATTATAAAGAACGGGCTGCTGAATCATTAAAGCTTACAGCAGAAAACATGCTGCAAAATAAACTAATTGATGGAATAATTCCTGAACCACTTGGCGGAGCGCATTTCAATCCTGAAATAATGGCTGCAACATTAAAAGACCGGATAATCAGTGAACTTGAAATCCTTAATAAAAAAGACACTGACGAACTGGTAAACGAGCGCATTGAGAAGTTTACTTCCATGGGCGTAGTTACCGAGTAAATCCGCAACTACTTCATACTAAGTTATTCAATAGGTTTGAAAGTTTCCGTTATTCGCTAAATTTAGATTCAAGGCCCTGTAAAACCCCTTTCACCTTTTGATTAAGTTTAGGTTGCTTGTTTTCTTCGGTAACCCTCAAAAACTCATTTAAAATAGACATCCCCATCCTTATGTCTTCCGAATTAATACCTTTTGATTTAGACAAAGTAATAAGATAGTTTAATTCATCTGCAAGGTAATCAACGGTATGACTAACCATTTTATTTGCCTTATCCACTTCCTTTAGTCTGTAAAAGAGGCTGGCCATATAATATTTTCTTATGGTAAAGTTCACCGAGAAGTTCTTGTCAGGCATTTGTTCCAGACATTTATTCAATGCTTTCCTGGCCTCTTCTGTTCGTCCTTCACGAAACAAGCTTTCAGCAAGAACATTATAGTTATTTAGAAGAACTGCGACCATCCGTGTCGACTCCGGATCCAGATAGCGGGCATTTTTCATATTTCCCCACTTAAACTTATTAACCATATGATCATACATCGCATCGGTATTAGCCAGCTCGGGGCGTTGTGTAGAATCTTGCTGTACCGGTGGCTGCAGTGGCAGCAACCGATATGCTAAACCTTCGTTATATAAATAACTATCCAAACCAATGTAATTATCAGAAGGAACTGTTATTGCAAAGTATATCGGGCGCTTCCAGTTATTATTCGCCAGAATATCGAACAAAGCGAGTTCAGCTTTTGTAACATAGTTCTGGTTGTATGTCCATTCCATAACCGGTGTAATATTGCCCTTTTGTTTCTCTGAAACCGTTTTAGTGGCCATTATTTGCTGAGGATCTATGGTTAGCTTCAATTTTTTTGTAGGAAGAAAATTCTCCCTGGAGCCATCCTGATAGGTAGCCTTATCAGCATCATTGTCTGATGTTAATAATTCAAACAGATTCTTTAACTCTACTGATCCTTTAATCTGGTAATCCTGGTAATAAAGCACGTCCCTCACTCCCTGAACAAATTTCTCATTGCCCATAGTCAGAGGTAAAGGGTCTGATTGATTTACCTTCTGTTTCATTTGCCGGATGTACCAGTCTGTACCCAGTAAGCTCAGGTTAACAATCCGGATATCCGGTCTCACCTTTTCAACTTCCTGTACATACCATAAGGGATACGTGTCGTTATCTCCGTAAGTAAATAAAATGGCATTTGGTGCGCATGATTCCAGATAATCTGTTGCCATATCCCGCGTCATAAAACGATCAGACCGGTCATGGTCATTCCATCCCTCTTTTGCCATTAAAAACGGCGCAATTAACAGTCCGATACCCGTAGCTATACCTGCAGCCGTTGAAGGTTTAAGCTTCCTGTTTAAATAATCAGCGATTGCAGCTACTCCTAATCCTATCCATATTGCAAAAGCATAGAAAGACCCGGTAAAGGCATAATCACGCTCTCTGGGCTGCAAAGGAGTTTGGTTAAGATAAATTACAATTGCCATTCCGGTGAAGAAGAACAGCAGTCCTACTATTCCTGCATCTTTTTGGCGACGTTTAAAATGCCAGAAAGCACCAATTAAGCCTAAAATAAGCGGCAGAAAATAGAAACGGTTGTAAGCCCCGTTCTCTACAATGCTTTGTGGCAACTCGTCCTGATTGCCCAGCCTTAACGCATCCAGGACTTTAATGCCGCTTATCCAGTTTCCATTGGTGTAATTACCATGACCCTGCTCATCATTCTGCCTTCCGGCAAAGTTCCAAAGAAAGTAGCGGGCATACATCTGTCCGGTTTGATAGGAGAAAAAGAAGCCCAGATTATCAATAAATGTAGGCGATTCCGTCTCCCCAAGTCTCATCCATTCGCGATAAAATGCCGGGTGTCCGCCATCATCGCTGTACATACGCGGAAATATCGTGTTCCGTTCATAAACCCGTTCCTGCTTTTTTCCTGTAACCTCATACTTATCTTTTCCTTTGCGATAAGTATCATCGCCTTGTTTTATATCAATGGCTTTAGCATCAAAATATTGGCCATATGCCAATGGCCTGTCACCATACTGTTCTCTGTTCAAATAGCTTAAAAAAGCAAAAACGTTATCAGGATCATTATTATTTAAGGTGGTATCCGCCTTTGCCCTGATAACGATCATTGCAAAAGAACTATATCCGAGTATTACGAAAACCGTACTAAGTAATACCAGGTTAAGCGTTGCTCTTTTATTCCGAATTTTTAAACCATATTCTAATATTGCAATGATCCCTGCTCCAACTAAAAGGCCTAAAATACCCCCTCCGAATGTGAACATTAAAATAAAAGCTGCGGCCGAGATCAAAGAGCTGGTTTTATCACCGGTAAGTGTAAAACGAATACCTGCAACGATGCAAACTATAAGCAGAATGCAAAAAACGGTAACTCCGGTACCAAATCCCATACCCAGGGTGTTAACAAACAAAAGATCAGACATTGCTGCAAACCTTACCAGGTATTGAATAATGCCATACTGTATAAAGCCAAGAATAAAAATTCCTGCCAGAAGAGCTTTTAGAGTACCTTTTGATGTAGCAGCCGGAGTTCGTCTGAAGTAATAAACTAAAGCCATAGCCGGTATGGCTAATAAGTTTAACAAATGTACCCCTATAGACAAACCCATTACATAGGCTATAAATATTAACCATCGGTCTGCATAAGGTTCATCAGCATGTGCATCCCACTTGAGAATAGCCCAGAATACTACTGCTGTTGCCATGGATGACATGGCGTAAACTTCAGCCTCTGCGGCAGAGAACCAAAAGGAATCAGAAAAGGTATATGCTAATGCGCCTACCAGGGCCGAGCCAATAATGGTAATCAGGTTTGAGGTGGTTAATTCTTCACCGGGCCTGGAAATAACTCTTTTTACTAAAGCAGTAATAGTCCAGAACAGGAATAATATGGTTGCTGCACTGGCTAATGCAGAGCTCATATTAATCCAATATGCAACTTTTGTAGGGTCGCTGGCAAGTAATGAGAACATGCGGCCTACCATTAAAAACAGCGGCGCACCAGGTTGGTGTACAACCTGAAGTTTATATGCAGCAGAAATAAATTCACCACAATCCCACCAGCTTGCTGTATGTTCAATAGTTAAAGTATATACAATAGCAGCTATTAGAAATGTTAACCAGCCGGCAATGTTATTTATCTTTGAATAACTCATATTCAGGGTTTGAATAATTACGGTGCCGAAATTAATGAATTGAATTTAAATTACTGAAAGCATAATCATGTTTGGCTGTAATTCGCAGGGTTCTGATAGCTGAAATAATTAATTTGTGTTGCAGGATACACTTTATCCCTCTATATTTGCATTCCGTTTAAAAGTTCATCCTTTTAACAGGTAATTGCCCGATAGTATAAAGGTAGTACATCTGATTTTGGTTCAGATCGTCCAGGTTCGAATCCTGGTCGGGCAACTAAAAGAATAATAATTCGGATTGTGAAAACCGCAATCCGAATTTTTTTGCCTTTTCAAAGATCATAATATGCCTCTTCAGTTTAATCCTGTTAAATTATTTGCCGGCTCAGGGACTACCGTTCTCGCAGACAGGATTGCTAAAGCATATGGCAAAGAATTAGGGGATATAGATTTGGCCTGTTTCAGTGATGGAGAAATTCAGCCCTCGTTTAATGAAACGGTACGGGGATGCGATGTTTTTCTTATCCAGTCTACCAGTCAGCCTTATGATAACTTAATGGAGCTGCTATTAATGACCGACGCTGCTAAAAGGGCATCGTCGCATTATATTACAGTTGTAGTTCCATATTTTGGTATGGCCAGGCAAGACAGGAAAGATAAGCCACGGGTTGCAATTGGCGCTAAATTGGTTGCAAATTTAATTATGGCAGCAGGCGCCCATCGTATCATGACCATGGATCTTCATGCAGCTCAGATCCAAGGTTTTTTTGATATCCCTGTTGATCATTTAGATGGTGCCGTTATTTTTGTGCCTTATATTAAATCACTGAATTTGCCAAATTTAACCGTGGCATCTCCGGATATGGGCGGTTCATACCGGGCGCGGACATTTGCAAAATATTTCAATGCCGAAGTAGTAATTTGTGATAAAAGACGTAAACGTGCCAATGAAATTGAATCCATGTCCATTATTGGTGATGTTACCGATCAGGACATTGTTTTAATGGATGATATTTGCGATACAGCTGGCACACTGGCAAAAGCGGCGCAATTAATTATGGATAACGGTGCCAGCAGTGTCAGGGCTGTTTGTACCCATGCGGTTTTATCAGGCAAAGCATATGAAACTATAGAAAAATCAGTTTTAGCTGAACTTATAGTTACTGATACTATTCCATTAAAACACGAGAGCAGTAAAATAAAAGTATTATCTACTGCTGATTTGTTTGGAAGGGCTATTGCAAATGTGAATGAACACGGATCAATCAGCGATCTGTTTAGAGTAGATTAGCTTTAAGGGTAAGTTGTAGGTTATAAGTTGTAAGTACTAGTGGAAGGGCCAAAATCCTTTTTAATTTTTAAATAAATATATAATTATGAAATCAATTGCTATTAGCGGTTCTCGAAGAGAGAACGTAGGGAAAAGAGATGCTAAGGAATTGCGTTATGAAGGCAAAGTGCCCGCAGTTCTTTATGGTGGGAAAGAACAAACCCACTTTGCAGTGTCCGCAGCTGATCTGAAAGGTTTGGTTTATACACCAGACGTTCATTTCGTTGATCTTGATGTTGAAGGAACAAAGTCTCAGGCTATTCTACAGGACATCCAGTTCCATCCATTAACTGAACAGATCATTCACATTGACTTTTTATTGCTTGATAATAAAAAGCTGATCACTATGGAAATCCCTGTTAAATTAACCGGCACTTCACCAGGTGTTAAAATGGGTGGTAAGCTTATCCAGAAGTTACGTAAACTGCGGGTTAAAGCATTTCCGAAGGATTTGCCCCAGTACATTGAAGTAAGCATTGAGCCTTTGGAAGTGGGTAAATCTGTACGTGTTGGTGAAGTTAATTATCCGAATACAGTTATTACCAATAATCCAGATGATACTATTGTATCTGTAACTTCATCTCGCGCCCTAAAACAAGCGGAACAAGACGCTGCAGCAGCTAAAAAGTAAAAGTTTCTTTACCGGATTTAAAAGCAGTGCAGGGTTTCCGGCACTGCTTTTTTATTTTCAACTAATTCTAAAATTAATTTGCATTATAATTAAAACGCATACATTTGTAGTGTACTAGTTATATAGAACACTATGATTGAAATCAAAGACCTGACATTTGGATATTCAAAAAAGTACCCTCTGTTTGAGAATATTAACTTTTCGCTTAAATTGGGCCATATTTATGGTCTTCTTGGAAAAAATGGTGCCGGAAAGTCGACGCTTATTAAAAATATTGCAGGACTTGCTTTCCCACAAAAAGGCGTTTGTAAAGTAAATAACAGAGATGCTTCCAGGCGTTCCCCCGGTTTTCTCGAAGATCTGTTTCTGATACCCGAGGAAATTTATTTACCGTCGGTGAGCATCAAGGAATTTATCAGAAACACGGCTGTATTTTACCCTAAGTTTGACCACGGTCAGTTCCACGAGTATCTGAAAGAATTTGACCTGGATATACACGTTAAGATTCACAATTTGTCTTTCGGGCAGCAGAAAAAGGTGATGATCGCTTTTGGTATGGCAACCAATACCGACATCTTCATTATGGATGAACCCACCAATGGTCTGGATATTCCATCCAAGGTGCAGTTTAGAAAAATAGTGTCATCGGCATTAACGGAGCACCGTTGTATTCTGATATCCACTCACCAGGTGAGGGATCTTGATAATTTGATAGATGCTTTGGTGGTGATGAACAACAGGCGAATTGTTTTGAATTTAAGTGTTGATGCAATTTCAGAAAAGCTTCTTTTTTCAACCGTAAATGCAATTGAAGATGTTGATGTATTATATACTGAAAGCAGCGTTAAAGGGCATCATGTAATTTCCAGCAATGCTGAAAAAAAGAGCAGTAGGGTAGATCTTGAACTTCTTTTTAATGCATTGATTACTGACGAGGCAAAGATTATCCACGAGTTAAACCAAATCACAAATGAACAATACATTTAATTATATCCGTTTTGTAAAACTGTTTCGAAAACATACGGTAGAGAACTGCAAAAGCTATCTTATGTCTGCAATGGTTTTAACCGGCGTAATCACCATATTATACGGCTTTAGTTTTTTAATGGACGGATACATCCGATATGAACAAAGAGGGGTTTATTTCGTGTTTTTATATGTAGCAGCCGGTACTTTGTTTACCAGTACCGTATTTAGTGATTATGGAAAGAAAGGGAAGGCTATAGTATCTCTGTCATTGCCAGCGTCGCATTTTGAAAAATATATGATAGGCTGGATCTATTCAGCAATAATTTATACCATTATTTTTCTAATATGCTTTTACGGAATCGAGGTGTTATTTACCAATGCTGGTGATGGCCCTGCCAAAGAAAGAAAAATACTAAACCTCTTCTCGTCGGAGTACAAATTTTACTTTGCGTTTTATGTGTATGCCACACTGCATGCCATTTGTATCTATGGAGCAATTTACTTCAAAAGGTTACATTTTATTAAGACTGCATGTGTATTCTTTGCGGTACTGCTGGTCTTGGTTTTAGTTAACTTTCAGTTGCAAAAGCTTTTGGTACCTGAAGACATTAAATTCTCCATGCCGTTCAAGCCGGCCAGGTTTTCAGAATCCGGACAATACAAATCCATATCGATACCAATGGATGCATATTATACCCAATTCATGTTTTATAGCGTAACATTGATTTTGTGGACAGCTGCACTCTTTCGTTTTAAAGAAACAGAGGTATAACAAGAAGAAAAAATTATGGAGTTCAGAGATAATGAAGCGATTTATTTACAGATCGCTAATAGTGTAAGCGAATATATTTTACTGGGAAAGTGGAAGATTGATGATAAAATTCCATCTGTGAGAGATCTAGCTGCCGAAATGCAGGTTAATCCGAATACGGTGATCCGTACATATGAGTTTTTACAAAACAAGGAAATTATCTACACCAAGCGTGGGCTCGGATTTTTTGTAGGCGGGAAGGCCGTGGAAAAAATAAAAAAATATAAAAAGGAACAATTCCTGGAAACTGCTCTTCCAGGGGTTTTTCGAGATATGTATCTCCTGGATATTGGAATAGAAGATATTACAAAGCGTTACGAAACCTTCAAATCAAAGTATTTATCATAAAAGATATGAAAACCAGTATTAAATTGTTAATCACAGCTGTCGCGATCTTATTTGGCACTACAGCAGCATATGACTTTGCGCTTCAAACGTCCTATGAAAAAGGAACCCACAGGGATCCATGGTATAATTTTTCGCAGTTAAACTATAAAGACTTCGACGAGATAGATATTCAGGCGGCCAATTTGGTGAATGTATCAATTGTTCGTAGCGATACATTCGATGTCAGGCTGAATAATAATCTCAGCAAGGAAGTAAAGATCAAACAGGAGGGCTCAAGGCTCATCATTACTTTCGACACTAAAAGAAATCGATATCGCGACTATGCTAAATCTTTGCAAATAAAATGTCCTATAATAAGAAGGTTAAATACAGATGCAGTTTTCATATTGGATGGTAAGTCGGTTACGATCAAAAACGGAGCAAGTGAGAATTTTTACGGCTCCTTAGGTGTAAGCCTGGCAGGATTTAACCAGGATACTCTTGCATTAACCATGCATAACGCAAGTAAAATAAATTTGATAAACAATTCACTACGATACTTA
This sequence comes from Sphingobacteriaceae bacterium, assembly GCA_035575925.1. Classification (GTDB taxonomy): domain Bacteria; phylum Bacteroidota; class Bacteroidia; order Sphingobacteriales; family Sphingobacteriaceae; genus DASWTL01. The sequence goes on along the minus strand of DATLXK010000063.1, from coordinate 61,970 downwards.
AATGTGAATATGGGAATGGACAAAGCGAGCGAGCCTGTTTTAAAATTGAACAAAACCAATAAGGTGAAGTCTGCTAAGCTGAATATTCAGAATAAAAGCATGCTCAACCTTAACGATATTGCAATCGGTAATCTTGAATATAAGATCTCGGATAGTGCGCAGGTTAATTTAAGCGGTGTATCTTTGAAGCTGATTAAGAGCCAATAATAAAATAACCAATGAAGCTAAAGCGTATTGTGTCCATAATCCCGGTGGCATCGAAAGTGCAGTCTCAATACTCAATACTCAATACTCACATCTCTCTGTAATGAAATACCTCATCGTGGGCCTGGGAAATATTGGACCTGAATATGCTGACACCCGTCACAATATTGGTTTCATGATTGCGGATGAACTGGCCAAACAGGAGCATGCATCATTTTTTAATATGCGGCTGGCATATTATACAGAATTTAGCCATAAAGGGCGTAACATACACCTGATAAAACCTACTACTTATATGAATTTAAGTGGCAAGGCGCTGAATTACTGGATGCATGATCTGAAAATTCCTGTAGAGAATATACTGGTTCTTGTTGATGAACTTGCCCTGCCTTTAGGAACCCTGCGTTTGAAGCCCAAAGGAAGTGCTGGTGGGCATAATGGTCTTAAAAGTATTGAATTAGTTTTGGGTCACAGTGATTATGCCCGGCTCAGATTTGGTGTGGGTGATAATTACCCAAAAGGCAGTCAGTCAGACTATGTTTTAAGTGGCTTTGATGATGATGAACAGCCGGAGCTGCCCGGTTTGATTGACCGTTCCATTGAGATGGTAAAGAGTTTTGTAACAGTTGGCGCGGAGCTTACCATGACGAGATTTAATAAATAGCAGCTTTAGTGGCATTAACTGATTCTTACCCATAGCTTCCCGGGAAAGAATAAACGCGGTATTAACAACGACGACGTTTCGGGGGGTAAAAGCGGGGGTAATCAGTAATAATTATATGGTGCCCCTGGGCTACGCATAGACGATTATACCGTAACATCAGTAAGTTTAAACGCAGTATATGGAAACCACCCTGAATTTGTATCTTACAATAAAATCAGGCTATGTATAAACCTATACTTTTTGAATTACTACTCGTTCTGTTATTTTTTTCTTTCAATGTAAGGGCTCAGGGTCCGGGTTATGCAGGCTCCCATAAAAAGATTGACTCTTTAATTCAAAAAGGCTTACCAAAATCTGCTCTTGCTGAAGTTAAGAAACTGGAACAGTCTGCTAAGAAAAGTAAAGATCCTGAAAAACAAATCCAGGCAGCGCTGTATCGCATCCTGTTGCAGGCTAATACAAATGAGAGTGAGTTTGTAACTATAATATCAGAATTAAAAGCTGATATTCTTCATTCATCATATCCTGTTAAACCTGTATTGCAATCGTTACTTGCAGAGCTTTACTGGAAATACTACCAGCAAAACCGATATAAATTATCACAAAGAAGTACGCTGGAAAATCCGGATGAAGATTTTACCCGGTGGGATATCAAAACCCTGGTAAACGAAGTCGCTAATCTTTACAAACTATCGTTGATCAATCCGGCCCTCCAAAAAACATCGGTACAGATTTTTAATGATGTGTTAACCGGCGATTCCGCTACACGATATTTGCGGCCCTCGCTTTACGATCTTCTTGCCCATCGGGCATTGAATTTTTTCCTTGATGAAGAGCCTGATGTTATAAAAGTGAAGTCGCCCTTTGTTATAAATGGGTCTTCCATGTTTGGTGATGCGCAAGAATTTAGTAAGCTGAAAATTAGCACCTCCGATACCGCTTCCACCACTTACCACGGAATAAAGCTTTTGCAGGAAGCCACCAGATTTCGTTTGCACGACAATGAGCCTGAAGTGCTTCTGGATTTGACACTAAGACGATTAAAATTTGTATACAGAAAATCTATAGCGCCTGATAAGGATTCATTATATCTTGCTGGTTTGTTACACATGGTGAAAACCTATCCCACTAATAAATTAAGTGCTGATGCTTTAGTTTTAGCCGGGCAATATTACCAAAGTAAAGATAGCCTGGTTATAGCTCATCAATATTTTCAGCAAGCTTTTAAAGCATTTCCTAACAGCATGGGCGGAGAATATGCAAAATCTTTAATAGAGCAGGTGGAGCAAAAGGAAATATCAGTCATCGTGGAAGATGTTAATATTCCGGCAAAGCCCATATTAGCGTTATTAAATTTCAGGAGTATTACTGAAACCAACTTTAAACTCTACAGGCTTTCTTCGGCTCAACTAAATGAAATAAAAAATTTGCGGGGCAGTGAAAATTCATGGCACATGTCAGATAAAATTATTGCTTCTGCTGCCACACATAATTATTTAAAAAAGCAGGCGATTATAAAAGAGTGGAAAATAAATATTGCAGACTCATCTGATTTTAAAAATCATAGTACAGAGTTCAAAATAGATCCATTAGACCCTGGGAATTATGTTTTACTAACTAATGGGTTAGTTAATAGTGCCGAACTCACAAATCTGGTTCAATTTAAAGTAAGTACACTGTCTTATACAGCACGAATAAATCCTACGGGAGAAGCAGAAATTAAGGTTTTACATCGGGAAACAGGTATACCACTTGAGAAATTAAACGTGGTTGTTAAGCAATTAAAACGGGAAGCTAAAGTGTGGAACAGCATTGTTTTAGCAGAGGGTACTACAAAAGAAGGAGGGTTTGTATTTAAGGGAACTGATAATAACAGTGTTATGATTAATCTTACCATTCCCGGAGATACTTTAAATGATGAGCAGCAATATATTCACGGACAAAAACTGAATGGTAACCAGCCGGTAAAAAATGAAAGAACGGTTTTTTTCACAGACAGACAAATGTATCGTCCGGGTCAAACTATATTCTTTAAAGGATTACAAATCATGGAATCCAATGGAAAGAGTCAACTGATTGCCAATGAAAGCATAAGTGTAGAACTAAGAGATGCTAATCATAAAGTCGTGAGCTCACTTTCTTTAAAAACTAATGAATTTGGAACATTTAACGGAACATTTATTGTCCCTCAAGGAAAGCTTAACGGTTCTTATGCCATAGTCTCCAGATTTGGATCAATTAACGTAAGAGTAGAAGAATATAAACGCCCCTCTTTTAGCATTAATTTTAATCCGGTAAAGGAAACATACCGCTTTAATGATTCAGTAAATGTAAAAGGCAAAGCATTAGCTTTTTCAGGATATGGGCTTTCTAACGCAAAAGTAGCCTATTCAATTATTCGCACATCAACACCTGGAGATCATCGGATTTATGGAGGTGTAAAAAACGGAAGGTTGCAGGGAGGATTGCAGCATATTAAGCAGGATACTGTTATAACTAATACTAATGGTGAGTTCAGCATTGGATTTAAAGCCATTTTAGATAAGATTTACCAGCCTGGGGCTGTTTATACCTATAATATTACAGCAACAGTAACTGACGCCTCCGGTGAGACAAGGAAAGCCGAGTCTTTTGTTACAGTTGGAACCAATGTATTACGCGTACACGCTTTAGTGAAACCACAGACCATTGTTACTGATACGCTAACCATACCTGTTACATTGAGCAACCTCAATAATCAGCTTCAAAGCGGAACGATAACTGCAAAGATCTATTCTTTACAGAAACCACCCGGGATTTATAAACAGCGGTTATGGTCTAAGCCGGATATTCATAACATGGATAAAACTGATTTTGAATTGTACTTTAAAGATTATGCCTATAAAAATGAAGACGATTTTAATACATGGGGCAAAAAAAACCTGGTTTATGAAAAGTCTGTATCTGTTACTGAGAAACAGCCAGGTTATATACCACTTACTAACCTGGATAATTTACCTTCCGAATTATACCGGATAGAAATATTTGCAAAAAACACAAATGGTGATACAACCTCAGCAAAATTTTATACTACGCTGGTAACAGATCATGTAAGTACTGCATTTGTAAAAAGTAATTGGGTAGTTACAAAAAGAAATAATGTAAAACCTGGAGATCAGGCAGAGTTTTATATAGGATTGGGAAAACCTTCCATGGTATTGATGGAAATTTATGAAGGCGCAAAACTAAGATCTTACCAATGGATTAACCTGGGCACAGGTCAGAAAAAAGTTACTGTGCCATTTGCTGGTGAAGACAATTTACAGGTACAGTTTCTATCTGTTTTAGATAACAGAATGTATAGATATTCTGAAAAGATCACCGGCTTAAAAGAGGATAAAAGCCTTTCTATGCAGTTTGTTACTTTCCGTAATAAATTGGATCCCGGACAAAAAGAGCAATGGAAAATACAGGTTAAAGAAACAGATGGAAATAGGAATGCGGCCGAAATGGTGGCTTCACTTTATGATGCTTCCCTGAATGATATTTCTGCCCAACAAAATTGGGGGCAAAGCATTTATCAGCAAAGATATTATCCTGGTTATTTTAGGTGGGGCACGAATAGTTTCCTAAAAACATCCCGCAGTTCACCGTTCGTATACCGGAATTATTATACGTCGCCATTAAAGCGTAATTACGAGAACTTCCCTTTTTTAGAACAGAATGCGTACAACAATTATCTGCAAAAACTGAATGATAAGGCCCGTACAGCAGCATTTGATAAAGGATTAAAAGAAAAATATTTAAATAATGCTGCATTAATTAAAAATGGGTTCAATGTTTCAGGGCGTGTTACAGATAATGATGGCTTCCCCGTGATAGGTGTCCAAATTTTAATCAAAGGAACGCAAATTGCAACGTCTACCAATTCCTCAGGCGCGTTTAAAATAAAAGTTTTCAAAGGGGCGATTTTACGATTTTCTGGTTTGGGTTTTATTACGCAGGAACTGCAGGTAAGGGAAGGCAGACAGATCATTATAAGGGTACAGGAGGATGGGCAAATGTTACATGAAAAAGTTGTTACTGCGATGTATGACCAACTGCAAGAGCCTACTACAGCTATGTCGTCTTCTTTATCTGTACGCGGGGCGGCTAGAGTAGCACCACCTACAGTAGAAGAACTTCGGGTTAAAGGTTTCGCAAGTGCTGAGGTTCGAGGGAGAGATTTGCCCTTCATGCCTAAACCAGTTAATGATCCGGTTATCAGAAAGAATTTCAATGAAACGGCTTTTTTCTATCCTGCGTTACGTACCAATGAAAAGGGAGAGATACTAATTGATTTCACTATACCTGAAACACTAACCCGCTGGCAATTTAAAGGCTTTGCACACACAAAAGATTTAAAAACAGGGTATATTGAAAGTGAAGTAGTTACCCAAAAACAATTAATGATCACAGCAAATATGCCCAGATTTCTTAGAGAGGGTGATACCATATCTGTTTCAGCAAGGGTGGCTAACCTTACCGGAAAAACAATTAATGGTAAAACGAATATTAAATTCTTTAATGCTGTAACCATGCAGCCTGTCGCATTGCTTTTAAATTCAAATGAAGCATCACAGGTGTTTAAAGCAGAAGCCTCATCAACTTCACCGGTAACATTCCGGATGGTAATCCCGAAGGGTCTGGATGCCATTACGTACAGGCTTACGGCTGATGCCGACAGTTATAACGATGGAGAAGAAAATACAATACCGGTATTGCCAAACAGCATGTTAGTTATGGAGTCTATGCCTATGATGGTGAGGGCAGGGCAAACCAAGACATATAATCTGGACAAGTTGATCAGCTATTCCGGGACAACACGGCAGAATAAAACGCTTACGCTGGAATATACTCAAAATCCGTTATGGTATGCGGTGCAGGCTCTTCCGTACATGATGGAAAATTCATTCGAATCTTCTGAGCAGATATTTACCAGGTATTACGCCAATAGTATTTCAACTGCAATTGTTGATAAATTACCGGTTATTAAAACGGTATTTGACCGATGGAAAAATTTAAACAGTGAAGCTCTTCTTTCTAATCTTGAAAAAAATCAGGAGTTAAAAAGTGTTCTGATTCAAGAAACTCCCTGGCTTCGGGACGCTGAAAATGAAACTGAACAGAAAAAGCGAATCGCTTTATTGTTTGATATCAATAAGATGCAGAACGAAAAGCAAATGACCATCGAAAAGCTTTCGCAAATGCAACTTTCAAATGGGGGTTTTGGGTGGTTTTCCGGCGCAAGATGGGAAGACCGCTTTATTACACAACATATAATAGCAGGAATTGGGCAAGTGCATAGAATAAAACAAGGTGATAAATCATTATCGGTAATTTCGGAAAAAGCTTTAAAATATTTAGATGAAAAATTAATTGAAGATTATAAGGCAGATACCCGTAATGAATTGAAAGGAACACACAGACTGAATCCGCTTACCATTCACGGCTGGTATGGAAGAAGCTACTTTTCTAAGCCTATGTCGGCTGATTTGACAAAAGCTTTCCATTGGTATTTGAAAAAAAGTGCTTTGGCATGGAATACACAAAATGTGTATGAACAGGCAATGATAGGATTAGTGCTTTTAAGAAACAATGACGGTACAACCGCAAAGGAGATTATCAGATCATTAAAAGAAACCTCCAAACAGTCGGAAGAGATGGGAATGTACTGGGATAAAAATCAGCCTGGATATTTGTGGTATCAGGCAACTGTAGAAACTCAGTCTTTAGTCATTGAATTATTTAATGAAGCTGGTAATGAGAATCAGTCGGTAGAGGAGATGAAAGTATGGCTAATCAGAAATAAACAAACTACTAACTGGAAGACGACAAAAGCTACCGCCGCCGCTTGTTATGCGTTACTCATTCACGGAGAAAGTGCTGTTGCAACTTCTTCTGATACAGAAATAACCATTGGAGAAAAATCGTTACTGGTACTGAAGCCAGACTTAAAGCCGGAAACAGGAACAGGATATATTAAAACTTCGTGGTTAAATGAACAGATTAAGCCCGAACTGGGTAAGGTTGTTTTAAAAAATTCAGCAAATACGTTAAGTTGGGGCGCTTTGCACTGGCAATATTTGGAGCAGTTAGATAAAATAACAACAGGTAAAACCGAGCTGAAACTTGAGCGTAAATATTATTTGCAGGATGTATTAGATAACAGTAAAGCGCTAAAACCTGTTAATATTCAAAATACGCCTAAACCAGGCGATCTTCTGAAAGTAATAATTTATCTTACTGCCGACCGCGATTATGAATATGTTCATCTAAAAGATATGCGGCCAGCGGGTACCGAACCAGAAAATATCCTTTCAGGATATAAATATAAAAACGGATTTTTTTATTACGAGGTTACAAAAGATGTGGCAACAAACTTTTTTATATCTTACCTGCCAAAAGGCAATTACGTTTTTGAGTATAGTTTGAGGGTTGCTCAGGCTGGAGATTTTTCTACTGGAATAAGCACAATTCAGAGCATGTATGCACCTGAGTTTAATGCACATTCAGAAGGCAGAAGAATAAGATTTAATAAATAATTGTGGATGAAACATCATGAGCATTGTAAGAGCTCACATACCAGAATGGATATTGTGCTTATGATAAATTCATCACCACTAAAAAACAATTTATTCTGATGAAAATTTACGGTATAAAAAACTGTGATACAGTTAAAAAAGCACTTACGTGGTATAAAGATCAACAGGTAGCGTATGATTTTCATGATTTTAAAAAATCAGGTATTAGTGAGGATAAGCTGAAAGAGTGGGCCAATCAGGTAGGATGGGAAGCGTTAATCAATAAACGTGGCACTACCTGGAAAAAACTTGATCCGGCACTTCAAAATACCATAACAACAGAAGATGCTGCATTTAAGTTAATGCAGGATAAAACCAGTGTGATTAAAAGACCCGTATCTGAAACTAAGTCGGGTAAAATAGTGTTGGGCTTCAATGAAGATCAATTATCAGAATTTATACATCAATAATATTGTTTAATGCGCTTTCGTGCAAGCAGATTACTCTTTCTTTTATGTGGGTTTTTATACGGCTCCGTAAAAGCTCAAAATTCAATTGAATTTTCTCCTTTATCAGGGATAAGCGTTTTTTCTCCCGGACATCTCTTGCTTACCGGAAAAAGCTATGGCGCTGAGCTTGGATATAACTTTTCCATGCAGCAAAATCCTGCAGATTGGGTTAAGAGGCTCAATATTGATGCGGTTGGAGTTACAGCAGGGTATCGCAATATGAGCCAAGTGCTTGTAAAAGACAGCATAGGAAGTAAAGGCTTCCTGGGCAATGTATACACGCTTTCCGGTAAATTGAATATATCTCTCCTGAAATTTAAAAGGACATCACTTCTGTTAACTCCAGGTGCAGGAATAACTTATTCCACGTCCAGTTTTTTTACCGATGGGAATCCTATTGTCGCCAGCAGGATTAATTTTTCTCCGCAGTTTGGCCTCAAAATAAAAACCCCGCTTTCAGCGTCAACCTCACTAATAACAGGGGCCAACCTTTTTCATTACTCAAATATTGCCTTACGTGTGCCTAATAATGGTGTAAACTCATTTGAAGTATCTTTAGGATTGGTTAAAGAACTGAAATCTTTCCCCCAATTAAAGGATAGTAGAATTAACGATGATCATGTGCGCAGCTTCTTTGAGTTTGGTGCAGATATTGGCCGGCGCGGATCTTTTAAATCTTATGCAGGTAATTGGAAGTCGGGCCTTTACCTGGGGTATAACTATAAGCTTAATCCTACAATCAGTTTAAAGTTAGCTGCTGATGCTGTGTATTACTATTCTGTGTTTGACGGCAGTAAAAATAGCGATCAGTATTTTGCCACATCTTTTGATCCGTGGCGGTTTGGAATGAGTGCCGGAGCAGATGTTTGGTTAGGCGAAGTTGCCGTCACTACAAGTTATGGATACTATTTCAAATTCGATGGTCCCTACGATATTAAAACGTACTGGCATGCCGGTTTAAAATATTATTTTAATTCCTGGTTAGGCATCCAGGGAAAAGGATATGTTCATAAAGTGCAGGCCGATTATCTAGGTTTTGGTTTGATATTCAGGTTCGGGCAAAAAAATAATTTAGCACCAACCGTAAATTAAAACTTTAAACAATTTCCTTGTTTTAACTTTATCACTTAAACTAATACTATTTATATGGCATTTAAAAGATATGCGACCGCCAAATGGAGCGGAAGCGGATTAGAAGGAAAAGGCTCACTTAATGGGCCAAGCGGCGTATTAAATGAAACACCTTATAACTTTAAGGCTCGTTTTCAGAATGAAGACGGAAAAAATGGAACTAATCCTGAAGAATTAATTGCTGCAGCGCATGCCGGATGCTTTGCTATGGCTTTGAGTTTTCAGATTGTCGGTGCTGGTTTCACTGCTGATGAACTGGAAACAAAAGCTACAATTACAGTAAGCGAAGTAGAAGGTGGTTTTGCATTTAGTGATATTCTTTTGGAATTGAAAGGCAAGGTTAGCGGTATGGATGAAGATAAATTTCGTGAACTGGCCGAAGTTGCAAAAGCAAATTGTCCAGTATCAAAAGCATTGGAATCGGTGCCTATTTCTTTACAGATAAGCTACAGCAGTTAGAAAGACCTTTTTGAGTAGCGAAGGCTATACAAAGGATGTTTTATCAATTTTTACTTTTACGTTCAGTAAAACTCTCAATGGTTTGTGCTTTGCACAAACCATTTTTATTTAATTTTTTTATGCGGTGTCAAGCCTTTCACAATTTTTGGAAAATCAGGGGCGAAACAGCCTGAATTTTTTAAGTAATGACTGTGTAAATTTTGTATCAGGACTATGGTTTTTTGGAATTAATTTCTTATAATTGTTTAGAAGGGCCATCATAGATGGGAGACGTTATTTCTGCTAAAGTGGTGCTACCAAACTGCCAAGCTCATGCATTCGATTTATAAATTTTGGTAGACGTTCTCCATCTCCGTCAGCCTTTTCTAGTATTCAGAGTATTGTATAATAATACCTACGAGTAACAATTTACATATTGCTAACTAACCAATTTTAAACTAATAATTATGATGAGATTTTTACAATTCAGGCAAAGTAAAATTTGCTTCATTCTTCTTATGTCCCTGTTTTCCGAAAGGGCACTGGCTAGTTATTCTGCTCATCGGGCGGATAAATGGGTAGGAAGTGCTAAGTTATTAGCCGCTTTACCTGTAAACTGGCAGATTTCAGGTAAAGTAACCTCTAACGGACAGCCAATTCCGGGGGTGAACGTACGATTGAAGGGCACGACCATGGGAACCACTACGGGTATGGATGGTGATTATTCTTTAAATGTGCCGGAAAATGGGGGTACATTAGTTTTCTCATTTTTAGGATTTATAACACAGGAGAAGATTTTTTCGAGAGCAGAAACAGTAAACGTTGTCTTGATTGAAGATTCCAAGTCATTAGATGAAGTATTAGTGGTTGGTTATGGAACACAAACCAAGAGCCAAGTTACAGGGGCAATTTCGTCGGTTTCAGCGAAAGAAATTTCTGAATTGCCAATAACCAATGCACAGCAGGCCTTGCAAGGCAGGGCCGCTGGTGTGGAAGTACTTAGTTCGGGCAACCGCCCTGGAGACGGAGTTAACGTCCGTATAAGAGGACGACGATCGTTTAACGCCGGGAATGATCCTCTCTATGTTGTAGATGGTATCCCTCTTAACGGGGGCATCAATGACATCAATCCTCAGGATATACAATCCATGGAGATTCTTAAGGATGCATCCTCGACCGCAATTTATGGGTCGAGAGGAGCAAATGGGGTTGTAATTATCACCACGAAGAAAGGCGTTCCAGGCAAAACAAGTGTCACTTTTGACAGCTATTATGGTGTTTCAAAGCCAATTGATTTATATAATTTGATGAACGGCGAGCAATTTGCCGAGTATAAACGAGAATCACGAAGGGCAATCGGAAAGTATAATGATGCAGATCCTGTAGCAGCTGATAAAGCGCTTTTTGAGACGATAGAACAAGAATCCCTGGCACTGGGCCGCAGCACAGATTACCAGTCTTATATCAGTCGGACCGGTTCGTCTCAAAACTACCAGCTTGGCGTATCAGGCGGGGGTGAAAAAACCCGTTTCTCAGTTTCTTTTAATCATTTTTATGATGAAGGCGTGCAAATTGGACAGGATTATGGCCGTAACAGCATAAGGGTCAATCTGGATCAGGAAATAAGTCCTAAGTTAAAATTTGGGGTGTCTTTAATAACCAGCTTAAACAAGCAGAATATTGGATCGAATCCATGGGGCGTTACTTTAAGAGAAAACCCTCTGGGTATTCCATTTGATAAGGATGGAAAGTTGCTGTTCCGTAATACTTCGGATGGGGCACAAACAAATCCATTGCTGGAAGTCCAGAAAAATGCTTTGATAGATGAAAATCGCCGTACCCGGATTTTCTCTAGTTTATTCGCAGAGTATAAAATATTAGATGGTTTAACTTACCGGTTAAACTTTGGGCCTGATTATCAGATTCGTCGCTTAGGTCAATTCCAGGCCAGTTTAACTAACGCCCGTTCGTCAGGCACACCTTTCGCCAGGAATGACTATAATCAGGAGTTTTCTTACACCGTTGAAAATATTTTAAACTACAGCAAAAAATTTAACAAGGTACATGATCTTAACTTTACAGGTTTATTTAGTGTCCAAAAAGAAAGGAATGAGTCTTCCAGCATCAGGGCCAGCGGTTTGCCGTATGAGTACCAATTGTTTTATAAACTTTCATCGGCACCTACAATTGAAGGGGTGGATAGCGACTTAAGTGAAAGGGGCTTATTGTCCTATATGGGTCGTTTGAATTATGGATTTAAGGATAAGTATCTGCTGACACTGACGACCAGGATAGATGGTTCTTCCAAATTTTCGGGAGAAACCAGTTTATTTGGAGATACTAAAAAGTATGGATTCTTTCCATCAGTAGCTTTGGCATGGCGTATTACTGAAGAGCCCTTTATGAAAGGGATCACTGCCCTTGAAACCTTGAAATTACGAGCCAGTTACGGCCTGACGGGGAATGAAGGAATAAACCCTTATGCTACGCAAGGATCACTTAATCGAACTACTTATTCATTTGGCGCAACAGGCGCCTTTGGATATCGTCCGAATGCCCTTGTTAATCCAAATCTTCGTTGGGAAACTACGGCAACAACTAACATCGGACTTGATTACGGGTTATTAAATAACCGTATATCTGGTTCCCTTGAGCTTTACGAGCAGGACACCTATGATCTTCTAATGCCGAGAAATTTACCATTTACCAGTGGATATGGCAGCATATTGCAAAATGTTGGCAAAAGCCGGAACAGGGGAATTGAGTTTACCGTGTCAACAGTGAATATTGATAAGGGTGGAGATAATGGATTTAAGTGGACTACTGATTTCAATGTTAATAGCAATAAAGAAGAGATTGTTGAAATTTACAGTGGTAAGAATGATGATGTGGGCAGTCTCTATTTCATAGGTAAGCCATTAACGGTTTATTATGATTACGAAAAATTGGGTATCTGGCAGACTGATCAAGCTGCTGAAGCATTGACATTCAAACAGAAACCCGGGGAGATCAGAGTAAAGGATCAAAATAATGATGGGGCAATAAACGCTTTGGACCGCGTTATCTTAGGATCAGACATCCCGAAATGGTCAGGTGGTTTTACCAATCGCTTCAGTTATAAAGGTGTAGATTTATCTGTATTTGTTTTCACCAGGCAGGGAAGTATGATCCGCAGTAGTTTATATACGAGTGGCGTGAATGCATTGGCAGGTCGTTATAACAATTTGAATGTAGATTACTGGACTCCTAACAACCCTACAAACGCTTTCCCGCGACCAAATCAGAACCAGGAAAATCCCCTTTATAGTTCTACAATTTCTTTTTTTGACGGATCTTTTACTAAGATCCGAAACATCAGTCTGGGCTATAATATTCCGGTCGCACTAACCAATAAGTTGAAAATGTCTTCACTAAGACTATATGCAAGTGCCCAAAATCCATTTATTTTCTCCAGATACGGTGATAACCTAGATCCGGAACAGGCACGCGAAAGAAGAAATAGCCGCGAGCAGACAAATGAAGTTGGAACTGGTGTCCCTTCAATACGTCAGTTTATTTTTGGACTGAATGCTAAATTTTAATTAAAAAGAAAATTTCCATGAAAAAGATTATATTAATGTTGTGTTGTTTGGCTTTAATAAGCCAATCCTGCCAAAAAGTATTGGAAGAGAAGATTGTTTCTGATATAACTCCAGAGTATTATAAGTCAGCTGCAGGTTTTGAGGATGCAGTTAAAGCTTCTTACGAGCCGCTTCGGTCTTTTTACGGTACGGAAAGAGGTTTAACCCTTACGGTTTTTGGTACAGATACTTATACCAAAGGTGCTGATGGTAGCTTTAAATATTTTAACGATTATACGCCCGATTTCAATTCTCAGGTAAGTTATATCCGGGATCTATGGAATGATTTTTACCGGGCCATTAATACCACGAATACGGTGATTGATCGTGCTGAAAGTGCAAATGTTCCTGCGGCATTAAAAGCTCAAAGAGTTGCTGAAGCACGATTTCTTCGTGCGCACTATTACTTTATTCTCGTACAGACATATGGACCCATTCACTTAAGTTTAAAAGAGACCACCGAAATTCAGACAACAGCAAGCCGTGCCCCTGTAAAAGCGGTTTACGACGCGATTGTTGCGGATCTCCAATTTGCAATTACAACATTGCCGGCAAAGCAGAACGATTATGGCCGGGCAAGTAAAGCTGCTGCTGAACACATGCTTGCTAAAGTGCTTTTGACACGGGCAAGTATCCCCGGTTCGGCCAAAGCAGACGATTATCAGCGCTCGGCAATTCTTGCTAAAAATGTAATTGCTAATTATGGACTAAAACTTTTACCCGTATTTGCTGATGTTTTTGATCAGGCTAAACAGGAACATTCTGAAGTTGTTTTCGCCGTACAGTACACCACCGATCTGTTAACAAATGGTGGAGGAAATAGCGGTCATTTATATTTTATAATGGAATACGATGCAGGACATAAAGGTACCCAACGGGATATAGCAAACGGACGACCATTTAAGCGTTTCAAGCCAACTATGTACACTCTTGATCTGTTTGACCGTACCAAAGATTCCAGATATAATGGTTCTTTTAAACAAGTATTCCTTGCTAATAACGCGGCAACTCTGGCCCCAGGAATGAAATTAGGCGATACAGCTATTTATATAGCACCCGTTAATGTCTCAGCAGCTGTGAAAGCATCGAAAAATTATCGTACTATCGACCGTGCAGAGGTGCTTTCTTCAGGAAATTACCGTTATTTTCCATCGTTAAGCAAGTTTCTGGATCCGCTCAGACTTTCGGTACAGGAAACAAGAGGTTCACGTGATTTTATGGTGGCCAGACTGGCGGAAACCTATTTGATCGCGGCAGAGGCCTTGTTCAAATCTGGAAATACTCCAGAGGCTGTGACGATGATTAATGAGGTAAGAAAACGTGCCGCATTGCCAGGTAAAGAAAAGGAAATGCAGATAACTGCCGCTGATTTAACAATGGATTTTATTCTGGACGAAAGAGGGCGTGAGTTATTAGGTGAAATGGATCGCTGGTTTGATCTAGTCAGAACAGGAACTTTGGTAGATCGGGTAAAGAAACACAATCCGGATGCAGCTCCTAATATACAGCCGTTTCATGTTCTTCGGCCAATTCCAAGTGACCAGATTGATAGGACACAGGGTGGCGTGAGCAGTTTTCCGCAAAATCCAGGCTACTAAAAGAATATTGCTTATCATCAAATGGAATCAAAGGTCTTTAATAATTCTTAGCAGTTTTTTAATAATTATATGAAAGCAGAACTGTCCCGCAGAATATTTTTATCGCGCCTTGGTTTAGCAACTATTTCTTTACCGTTTTTTTCTTGCAGTATTACCGGTGCATTAGGTTCAGGGGGAAGGGTTCCGGGATTAAAAGTTGGTTACTCTGCGATAACTTGGGGTGGAAATGATGTACAGGCAATGAAGGATATCTCTGCTTTAGGTTTCAAAGGAATTCAGTTACGTTCTAATATCCTTAAAGAATATAGCACCAAACCAGAATCTGTAAAAGAACTTTTGAAACAGTATAATCTAGAATTCCCCATGTTTTCAAGTGGCAACGCCAATATTAACACAGGGAATGATGAAGCAGTAATTAAAATGCATTTGGATAATGCAAAATTTGTGAAAGCAGTGGGGGGCAAATTTATACAGGTAACTAATTCTTCGCGTCCAAAATTTGGTGCTCCGAGCCGAATAGATTTAGAAAAATACGGCAAGCTATTAAATGAAATAGGCAAGAAAACCCGGGATATGGGTATTCAGACTACCTATCATAACCACATGCATCAGTTAGGTGAAACCCCGGAAGAAGTGGATATAATTCTTGAAAATTGCGATAAGGATTATGTAAAGTTGTTGCTTGATATTGCCCATTACTATCAGGGTGGTGGCGATCCGGTAAAGGCAATACGGCAACACAAGGATCGTTTAATTGCCTTGCACCTCAAGGATGTTAGACCAAAAAAGGGGCTTGATCCCAAAGCATATACATTTGTAGAACTTGGACAAGGAAAAGTTAACCTGCCGGGCGTATTTATAGCTCTGGAGGATATAAAGTTTAAAGGCTGGGGAATTGTAGAACTAGATGCGGTTCCTG
This sequence comes from Sphingobacteriaceae bacterium, assembly GCA_035575925.1. Lineage (GTDB taxonomy): Bacteria > Bacteroidota > Bacteroidia > Sphingobacteriales > Sphingobacteriaceae > DASWTL01. The sequence continues at coordinate 46,345 of DATLXK010000063.1, read as the reverse complement.
AAAAGGAAAAATCACCTCGCGAATGCGCAGAGATTACCCTGGCTTATTTACAAAAAATGGGTGTCAATGTTTAAATTCTTTATAACAAACTGAATTTGACAAAATAAACAATTATTAGATATGGAAAATAACGAAGAAAATTCCCGGCGGGAGTTTATTAAAAAAGCCTCGATTGGTGCAGGGGCTGTTGGATTAGCTGCCATGGGGTTCAGCGCTAAAAGCTACGCCAGGATTATTGGGTCTAACGACCGGGTACAGGTAGGTATTGTAGGTTTTTCCAGTCGTTTTAAGAGTTCTTTGCTTCCGTCATTTATGAATCATGCGAAGGAGCTTAATTTCGAGTTTACCGCAGTTTCTGATATATGGAATCGTCGGAGGGACGAGGCTGAGGCTTTTGTGAAAGAAAAAACAGGAGGAAGCCTTAAAAAATATCGAAACAATGATGAATTATATTCTAAGAAAGATATTGATGCCGTTATAATAAGTACAGCCGACTTTCAGCATGCACTGATGGGTGCCGAAGCAGTACGAAACGGTATGGATGCTTATGTAGAAAAACCCATGGCCGAAACTCTGGAAGATGCAAAAATCATTTTAAAAGCAGTAGAAGATACCGGCAAGATAGTACAGATTGGTTCGCAAAGAAGAAGTGCTCCAAATTATATTGCTGCTAACGAATATATCCGTTCGGGTAAATTCGGCGATATTACCATGGTGGAAATGTGTTGGAATGTGAATCAGCCGGGCCGCTGGAGAGTTCCATTGGTTAAAGAAATCCGTAAGGAGGATACAGATTGGGATCGTTTCTTAATGAACCGCCCAAAAGTAGCCTGGGATCCTCGCAAATATTTAGAATTTCGCTTGTTCTGGCCATATTCTTCGGGTATTCCGGGTCAGTGGATGTCGCATCAGATTGATACCGTACATTGGTTCACAGGTTTGGAGCACCCACGCAGTGTTGCCGCAAATGGCGGTATTTACATGTGGAAGGATGGTCGTACTAACCCGGATACCATGACTGCCGTATTCGATTATGGCCCTCAAAATGATATGAAGAAAGGGTTTCAAGTGGTTTTTTCCTCCCGGTTTCACAATTCGGCTGGTGACACTAAAGAACTTTACTATTCTAATGGAGGCATGATTAATTTAGATACAAATAAAATTTCCCCTGAAGGAGGCTTGAATGCTAAATTGGCTGCCGAAATGAATATGAAGGCTAATTTATTAGAGCCGTTAACCCTGGCAAATGCAGCTAAAATGGAAACAGGTGCAAATACGGGTGGAGATCCTATGACATCATTGCACATGCGTAACTGGATGGAATGTGTTCGAAGCAGAAAAACCCCAAATGCTTCCGTTAAAGCGGGCTATAATCATTCTGTCGCTAATATTATGACCAGGATAGCATTAGAAACTGGTAAAAAAGTTACCTTTAATGATGCGAAGCAGGAAGTAGTAATAGGTTAATTGTTAAAATGAGCATATTAATATTTTTATACCCTGGTGTAAAAAGCAGGGTATAATTTGTTAATTTAGTTACATATTACAAAACATGAAGAAGAATTTAACCTATTTTTCGATACTCCTTTCAGGACTTATTGTATTGACAGCTTGTAACGCCAAACTGGTCCCATCCTCCAATGCTGATCGTTTTGCTATTACCGAAAACAAATCCGCCCAACGCGTTGATGTGACCATTGATGGTCAGCCCTTTACCTCATATATTTACCCGGATTCGTTAATGAAACCGGTATTATATCCCCTGCGTACGGCAAAAGGCACGCTAATTACAAGAGGTTGGCCTATGGATCCACGACCAGGCGAACGTGTAGATCATCCTCATCATGTAGGTATGTGGTTTAACTATGGCGATGTTAATGGTCTGGATTTTTGGAATAATTCTACGGATATAGCTCCGGAAAAGAAAATTGGATATGGCACCATCCGACATAAAAACGTTGAGAAAATGAGCGGGGGGAAAGACAAAGCTGAACTGGAAGTTACAGCGTACTGGCAAAAACCAGATGACACGGATTTGTTACTTGAGAACACGAAATATATTTTTAGCGGAACCGGTAATATGCGCACCATCGAGCGTATTACTAAACTTACCGCGTTAAAAGAAGATGTTTCGTTTAAGGACAATAAAGAAGGTGTTTTTGGTATTCGCCTGGCCCGGGAGTTGGAACATCCTTCTAAAAAGGCTGAACTATTTACTGATGCAAGTGGCAAAGCTACTACCGTTGCCGAATTAAATAATACGGGGGTTACAGGAAAATATCTTAGCAGTGAAGGCAAAGAAGGAGATAATGTATGGGGAACCCGGGGTAAATGGGTAAATCTGAACGGTAAAATTGGTGAGGAACTTGTTTCACTGGTAATATTAGACAATCCCAATAATATTGGATATCCTACCTATTGGCATGCCAGAGGTTATGGTTTGTTCGCTGCCAATCCATTTGGACAAAAAGAATTAAGTGGGGGCAAGGATGTTTTGAACTATAAGTTGCCAGCCGGCCAATCAGTAACTATCCGGTATAAAGTACTTATTCACTCAGGAAGTAATTTATCAGGTGATCAAGTCTACACTGAATTTAACAACTTTGCAGCATCTAAATAAAGTTTGATTTAATCAAGCTACCAATGAAGACATTATTTATCTCAGCGAAGAGGATGGAAACATTAGTTAGTGTGGCTCCGTTGGTTTAAGAAACAAATTGCGTCCGAGTAGAGTTTCCTCGTCCGAGCAGGGTCTCTCCAGGAGGACCCTGCGTGAAAGATAGTTTCCTTTGGAGTCATGCTCAGACAAAATCCTTTTCAGGGCTGGGCTTATTCAAATCTTCAATATACCTCGGGCCTTCCATGAAAAGCTAGACCATGAGCCCCAAAAACCATATATTTAACCTGATGCCTAATAAGCAATTCAATAATGTCAGTAAAATCAGGCTCAAAGATTATAATGACCAACGCCGAGGGTTCCAATAAGCCCAAATAAATTCTATCCCAACCCCTTGAAAATCAAATTTATCTTCCTACCTTTGCAGTCCTTAAAATAAGGATAAAACAAAAAACACTAAAAAGGAACAATGCCTACAATCCAACAATTAGTTAGAAAAGGTAGAGTAGCTCTGGTTGACAAGAGTAAGTCGCCAGCGTTGGACAGCTGTCCACAGCGAAGAGGAGTATGTACGCGTGTATATACCACTACCCCTAAAAAACCAAACTCAGCAATGCGTAAAGTTGCACGTGTGCGCTTAACCAACGGTAAAGAGGTGAATGCTTACATACCCGGTGAGGGGCATAATTTGCAGGAACACTCAATCGTGTTAATCCGCGGCGGTCGTGTTAAAGATTTACCCGGAGTTCGTTATCACATTATTCGTGGTGCGCTTGATACTTCCGGTGTTGCCGGCCGTAACCAACGTCGTTCAAAATATGGTACTAAACGCCCTAAACCAGGACAAGCAGCTGCTGCTCCTGCAAAAGGTAAAAAGAAATAAGGAGGAATAAGAAATGAGAAAGTCAAAACCGAAAAAGAGAATCATTCTTCCTGATCCTAAGTTCAATGATGTGATGGTTACCCGTTTTGTAAACAATATGATGTATGATGGTAAGAAATCCATCGCATACTCTATTTTTTATGATGCTGTTGAATTAGTTGAAAAAAGAACCAGCGAAAGTGGCCTGGAGCAGTGGAAAAAAGCATTAAATAATGTTATGCCTGCTGTTGAAGTTAAATCACGCCGTGTGGGTGGTGCTAACTTCCAGGTTCCTACAGAAGTTCGTCCGGAGCGTAAAATTGCTTTGGGTATGAAATGGCTGATCAGCTTTTCCCGTCGTCGTGGCGAAAAAACCATGATGGAAAAACTGGCAGGTGAGATCATATCCGCAGCTAAAGGTGAAGGTGCAGCCGTGAAAAAGAAAGAAGACACGCACAAAATGGCAGAAGCTAATAAAGCATTCTCTCACTTTAGATTCTAATTAAGAAGATTACACCGATTACAATGATTGCGCCGGTTAATTAAATAATCGGTAAAATCATTTAAAAATCAGAGAAATCATAAAATATAATGTCAAGAGATTTAAGATTTACAAGAAACATAGGGATCGCTGCTCACATTGATGCGGGTAAAACCACAACAACGGAGCGTATTTTGTATTATGCAGGTATCAACCACAAAATAGGCGAAGTGCATGAAGGTGCTGCAACTATGGATTGGATGGCTCAGGAGCAGGAACGTGGAATTACCATTACTTCGGCCGCAACCACGGTTGACTGGAAATACAGGGATCAAAATTATCACATCAATATTATAGATACCCCGGGTCACGTGGATTTTACCGTTGAGGTAAATCGTTCATTGCGTGTACTGGATGGTCTGGTATTTCTTTTTTCAGCTGTTGATGGTGTAGAGCCACAATCTGAAACTAACTGGCGCCTTGCAAACAATTATAATGTTGCCCGGATTGGTTTTGTTAATAAAATGGACCGCTCAGGTGCGGATTTTCTTAAAGTTGTTAAGCAGGTAAAGGATATGTTGGGCAGCAATGCCGTTCCCCTTCAATTGCCTATTGGTGCTGAAGAGCATTTTAAAGGAGTAATTGATCTGATCAACTTCCGTGGTATTGTTTGGAATGAGCATGATAAAGGGATGACCTTTACCGAAGTGCCAATTCCTGATGATATGATTGAGGAAGCAACGGAGTGGAGAGAGAAATTATTAGAATCAGTTGCAGAGTATGATGAGAGTTTGATGGAGAAATTCTTTGATGCTCCTGATACCATTACTGAGCGTGAAGTGCTTGATGCTTTACGTCAGGCTGTACTGGATGCTAAAATAGTTCCAATGGTTTGCGGTTCATCTTTTAAAAATAAAGGAGTTCAAACCATGCTTGATTATGTGATGGAGTTATTGCCATCACCTATGGATGTTGAAGGTATCGTTGGACATCATCCTGATACAGATGCTGAAATTGTACGCAAGCCATCAGAAAAAGAACCTTTTGCAGCTTTAGCATTTAAAATTGCAACCGATCCTTTTGTAGGTCGTTTATGTTTCATACGTGTATATTCTGGTAACCTGGAAGCAGGTTCTTACGTGTATAATATGCGTTCTGAGAATAAAGAACGGATTTCCCGTATTTTCCAGATGCATGCTAACAAGCAAAATCCTATTCCTAATGTTGGGGCAGGAGATATTGCTGCAGTAGTTGGCTTTAAAGATATCAAGACAGGTGATACACTGTGCGATGAAAAACATCAGATCGTACTTGAATCAATGAATTTTCCTGATCCGGTTATTGGTTTAGCAATTGAGCCTAAAACGCAGGCAGACGTAGATAAATTGGGTATGGCTTTAGGTAAATTAGCTGAAGAAGATCCAACATTCCACGTTAAAACGGATGAAGAAACAGGCCAAACAGTAATTTCTGGTATGGGCGAGCTTCACCTGGATATCCTGATGGATCGTTTGAAGCGTGAATTTAAAGTTGAGGTAAATCAGGGTGCTCCCCAGGTTTCTTATAAAGAAGCGATTACTGGTACCACACAGCACCGGGAAACCTACAAAAAACAAACAGGTGGTCGCGGTAAGTTTGCCGATATTCAGATTATCATTTCGCCTAATGACGAAGGTAAAACAGGCTTACAGTTTGTGAACGAAATTTCCGGCGGATCTATTCCGCGTGAATTTATTCCATCTGTTGAGAAAGGTTTTGCTGCAGCAATGGTTAACGGCGTTCTTGCAGGTTATCCTTTACAGGATATGAAAGTTCGTTTAATTGACGGATCATTCCACGCGGTCGATTCTGATGCTTTATCTTTCGAGATCTGTGCCCGGTCAGCTTTCCGTGAAGCATTGCCAAAATGTAAGCCGGTATTAATGGAGCCGATTATGAAGATCGAAATCCTTACTCCGGAAGAGAATATGGGCGATGTAATTGGTGACATGAACCGTCGTCGCGGTCAGTTATTAGGTATGGACTCACGTGCAGGTGCCCAGGTAATTAAAGCAACTGTACCGCTTTCTGAAATGTTTGGTTACGTGACCCAGTTACGTACGATCACATCAGGGCGTGCTACTTCAACAATGGAGTTCGATCATTATGCAGAAGCTCCACGTAACGTTCAGGAAGAAGTTATAGCCAAGGTTAAAGGAAAGTCAGTAAATGCATAGAAGTTGTAAGTTATAGGTTATAAGTTCCGGGCTTTTTGTTTAATCAACTTACCACTTATAACTTACAACTCACTACAATACAACCAGTAAACAACAACCTTACTTAACTAATAGCTCTTAAGTAAGAATAAACTTAAAATAACATGAGCCAAAGAATCAGAATTAAATTAAAATCGTACGATTACAACCTGGTAGATAAGTCTGCAGAGAAAATCGTTAAAACCGTTAAACCTACGGGTGCCGTTGTTAGTGGTCCCATTCCGCTTCCAACAGAAAAGAGAATTTTTACTGTTTTGCGTTCACCACACGTGAACAAAAAAGCCCGGGAGCAGTTCGAATTATGTGCTTACAAACGTTTGTTAGACATATACAGTTCAAATTCCAAGACCGTTGATGCCCTGATGAAACTGGAGCTTCCAAGCGGGGTTGAGGTTGAGATCAAAGTTTAATTAGTAACCAGCTTACATACAAAACCGTCTCCATTTTTGGGACGGTTTTTTTTTGAGCTGAAAAAGTACTTTTCAGCGAACTGTAAATGGCAGATAGTGAAACGAGAATTAGTGAATTATAACTTTCTTTATATTTAAGCCATGATTATTGGTATTATTGGGTTGGGAGATATGGGAAAGCTTTATGCAAAAATTTTTGCAAAAGCGGGCTACGAAGTTATTGGGTGTGATTTAGCTGAAAAGAAAGAAGAGCTGCAACATGAATTAGATGCAGACGGAGTTTCTGTTCTTAATGATGGTATTGCGGTATCGCGTAAAGCTGACTTCATCATTTATTCTGTAGAGGCTGAAAAAATTGCAGCAGTTGTGTCTGCTTCAGGGCATGCTACAAAATATGGGGCTATAGTGGCCGGACAAACATCAGTAAAGCACCCAGAGATCGCAGCATTTGAAAAATATCTTCCCCCGGATACTAATATTGTAACCTGCCATTCACTTCATGGCCCCGGATTTTCTACAGAAGGTCAGCAGTTAATTGTAATCAGGCACCGGGCAACAGATAAAGCGTATAAAACGGCACTTGATATTTTTACTGTATTGGGATCACGTATTGCAGAAATGGATGATTATCATCTGCATGACAAAATAGTTGCTGATACACAGGCGGTTACTCACATGGGATTTGAAAGCATGGGAACAGCCTGGAAAAATGCCGGCTTTTATCCATGGGATAGCGATTCCTATAATCATGGGGGCATAGATAATGTTAAAATTCTAACTACCTTGAGAATATTCAGCTACAAAGCCCACGTATATGCAGGTTTGGCCATCTTTAATCCTTATGCCCGGCAGCAGGTAAGGAGTTATGCACAATCCGAATCTGAATTGTTTAAGCTGATGATCATGGAGGAAGAAGCAACCTTTAGAAAGCGTATCTATAAGGCCCGGGATTTTGTATTCCATAAAGATCGTAAATTGCTTTTGCTTGACGATTCAGTAATGAATACTTTCAGGTTATCGGATGCAAATTATAATCGAAAATCAAATTCCCATTTGAGCCTTTTATCCATGGTTGATGCATGGTGCACTTTGGAAGTTAATCCATATGAAAATCTGATTTGTGAAACACCTCCTTTTAAGCTTCGCCTGGGAATTGCAGAATATCTTTTTAAAAATGAAGATATGCTGGAAGAGGCAATAGATACTGCCTTATTTGATAAAACAATTCGCGGCGATGACCTGGAATTTCATTCAGCAGTGCGGGAATGGGCATCAATCATTGGTCATGGAGATTTGAAGGGCTATAAAAATCAGTTTGAAGAAACAAAAGAGTTTTTTGCTCACCGGTTAGTTGAAAGTCTGGCGTTAAGTTCTGAAATGATCAGCCGGCTTGGATAGAAATAAAAAAATAATGCATAAAAAAACCCGTTTTGATAAAATCAAAACGGGCTGTATAATTTTATAGAGTATTAATTTCTAGGCTTGGTTTTAACTTCGCCATCTTCATCAATTTTTGTTTTAGTAGTAGGCGTCTTTATTTTAGTGTCGCCATCTGCTTCAATTTTAGTTTTGGTGCCTGTGGTTTCGTTTTTAATTTTAATATCTCCGTCACCTTCTGTTTTAACTTTGATATTATCACCATCACGTTCTATCATATCATCATTAAGTCTCCAGGTAGTGCCATCTCTCATAATAGCACTATTTACTACAACACCGGTCCGATAGATAGTGTCTCTGGTAGAGGTATTCACATAAAACTCAAGAGGAGCCCTTGTTTGACTGTTGATTGCATAGCCACTTTGCGGATCTGCAATAATCTGTACTTCCTTTCCGCTTGATAAATCCACATAAGTACCAGGAACTACTGCAGCGCTGGTACTGCTTGTAGTTGATTCTTCCATAGCCATACTGCTGTCCACGGTAGTTGAATCACTGTTTTCACTCATTTTATTACTATTACACGCCATTAATGCAGCAATAGCAATTACACCGAAAATTTTAAATGTCTTTTTCATGTTTTATTAGTTTTAGTTGTGTTTGCATTGTACAGGTAAACAATATTTTCTCTAAAACGTTTTAACTTTATATTCTTCCTGCTAAATAATTAAACTAATTAATATATGTGTTTTATATTAAAAAGCGAAGATCCCTATTATTCTCAAAAAATAACTCAAACACTATTTGATAATTAATCAATAGTTCCTATCTTTGCCCTCCCTTTAGAGGGGTTTACTATGTCTTGAACGAAGCCCTACTGCTTCGATGGGCAAAAAAGATTTAAAGAAATGTCAGGAATTATTGGAAAAAAAGTAGGAATGACCAGCGTATTCGACGCAGAAGGGAAAAATATCCCCTGTACTGTAATTGAAGCTGGGCCTTGTGTAGTTACTCAACTACGCACCTCTGAAAAAGATGGTTATGAGGCAATTCAGTTAGCTTTCGGTGAAAAGAAAGAAAAAAACACTTCCGGCCCATTAAAAGGACATTTTTCAAAAGCAAATACTACTCCCAAGCGCAAGCTTGTAGAGTTTAAGACATTTGAAGATGAGAAAAGTTTAGGCGACACCGTTACAGTTGAAATTTTCGCTGAAGGCGACTTCGTAGATGTTGTAGGTACTTCAAAAGGTAAAGGTTTTCAGGGTGTGGTTAAGCGTCACGGATTTAGTGGTGTAGGTATGCAAACTCACGGTCAGCATAACAGACTAAGAGCACCGGGTTCATTAGGAGCCTCTTCATGGCCTTCACGTGTATTTAAAGGAATGCGCATGGCCGGCCGGATGGGTGGCGACCGGGTTAAGGTTCAAAACTTACAGGTTTTGAAAGTATACCCTGAGCAAAATTTATTAGTAGTTAGCGGTTCGGTTCCGGGAGCTAAAGGTTCTTACGTAATCGTTGATAAATAATATGGAATTTAACGTAGTAAATATTTCAGGTAAAGAAACAGGGGCCAAGGTGCAACTTCCTGAAGCTATTTTTGGTATTGAGCCCAATGATCACGCGATATACTTAGATGTAAAACAATATCTGGCAAATCAGCGTCAGGGAACACATAAATCTAAGCAACGTAATGAAATTGCAGGTTCAACCCGCAAATTACATAAGCAAAAAGGTACTGGTGGTGCACGTGCAGGAAGTATAAAATCTCCATTGTTTAATGGTGGAGGTCGTGTTTTCGGTCCACAGCCCCGTGACTATAGCTTCAAGCTTAATAAAAAGCTGAAGGTGCTGGCACGCAGATCAGCACTGTCATATAAAGCAAAAGATAACAACATTGTAATATTAGAAGATTTCAACTTCGATAGTGTAAAAACTAAAAATTACGCAAAGTTCCTTTCTGATAATAATATTGGCGCTGAGAAAACTTTGTTAGTGTTACCGGCTGCAAATAATAATGTTTATTTATCAAGCAGAAATTTAAAGAAAGCCAAAGTTGTAACTGCAGATCAGTTAAATACATATGATGTATTGAATGCAGGGAAGCTTTTGCTGACTACAGGTTCTGTAAAAACATTGGAGGAGGCATTTGCCAAGTAATATGGAAATTTTAAAGAAACCCATTTTAACCGAGAAAGCCACAGGCTTAACAGAAAAGTTAAACCGCTATGCTTTTAAAGTTGACCACAGAGCTAATAAATTGCAGATCAAAGGTGCAATTGAAAAAATGTATGGGGTAAATATCCAGGCTATCAATACGATGGTAGTTTTTGGAAAAACAAAAACGCGTAACACTAAAGCCGGTATGGTATCAGGTAATGCTGCCAAATACAAAAAAGCGATAGTAACGCTTAAGAATGGTGAAATTATTGACTTTTACAGCAATATTTAAATAGAACATGGCAGTTAGAAGATTTAAACCGGTTACCCCTGGTACTCGTTTCCGCGTAGGAGGCGATTATTCGGATGTTACTACAAACGTTCCTGAAAAGACGTTGGTAGTTTCTATCAAGAAATCAGGTGGTAGAAATCACTCCGGTAAAATGACTATGCGTTATCTCGGTGGGGGACATAAAAAGTCGTACCGATTGATTGATTTTAAACGCGATAAAAAAGATATCCCCGCAACGGTTGCCACAATTGAGTATGATCCAAACAGGACCGCTCGCATTGCACTGGTACATTATGCTGATGGAGAGAAAAAGTACATTATTGCTCCGGAAGGATTGCAGGTTGGACAAATAATTCTCTCGGGTGATGCAGTAGCTCCTGAAGTTGGAAATGCTATTCCATTAAAAGGTATTCCATTAGGATCTATCATTCATAATATTGAGTTAAATCCTGGCCAGGGTGCATCCATTGCACGCTCGGCAGGTACATATGCTCAGTTATCAGCTCGTGACGGTAAATATGCCATCATTAAGATGCCTTCAGGTGAAACACGTATGATACTGTCAACGTGCATGGCAACCATTGGTACAGTATCTAACTCTGAGAAAGCAAACGAAGTATTAGGTAAAGCAGGGCGCAACCGTTGGTTGGGTCGTCGTCCAAGAGTTCGTGGTGTAGCCATGAATCCGGTTGATCACCCAATGGGTGGTGGTGAAGGAAGATCATCAGGTGGACATCCGCGTTCACGTAAAGGGTTACTGGCTAAAGGCTATAAAACCCGAGATAAAAAGAAAACATCCGATCGTTACATCATTGAGAGGAGGAAAAAATAAGCATGGCTCGTTCAATTAAAAAAGGACCTTATATAGACCACAACCTTTTAAAAAAGGTTGACACACTGAATGACAGCAGCAAAAAATCTGTTGTCAAAACATGGTCTCGCAGATCAATGATATCCCCGGATTTCGTAGGTCATACATTCGCAGTACATAACGGCAATAAATTTATTCCTGTGTATGTAACTGAAAACATGGTTGGTCACAAGTTAGGAGAATTTGCTCCAACCAGAACATTTAGAGGTCACGCAGATAAGAGGAAATAATGGAAGCAATAGCAAAATTAAATAATTGCCCTACGTCACCACGTAAAATGAGATTGGTTGTAGACCTTATCCGTGGTGTACGTGTTGAAAAAGCCTTATACATTTTAAAGTACACCAATAAAGAGGTTGCAATACGAGTTGAAAAACTTTTACTGTCGGCTATCAAAAATTGGGAAGCTAAAAATGAAGGTCAGCGCCCTGAAGACAATGAACTGTTTGTGAAAACTATATTTGTTGACGGAGGTCGCCAGTTGAAAAGATTGAGACCAGCCCCTCAGGGTCGTGGATACAGAATTCGCAAGCGTTCAAACCATGTAACCCTTATTGTGGATAGTAAAAATGTTGAAACTCAAGCTAATTAAAGGAAATGGGACAAAAAGCACATCCAATAGGTAACAGATTAGGTATCATTAAAGGTTGGGACTCTAACTGGTTCGGTGGTAACGACTATTCTGAAAAATTAGTTGAGGACGAAAAAATAAGAAAATATATTGCAGCACGTATTGCAAAAGGAGGTATCTCCAAAGTAGTTATTGAGCGTACACTAAAACGTATTACCGTTACTATCCATACTGCCCGTCCGGGAATTGTGATTGGTAAAGGAGGCCAGGAAGTAGATAGATTGAAAGAAGAGTTAAAGAAACTGACCAAGAAAGATGTTCAGATTAATATCTTCGAAATAAAACGTCCTGAACTTGATGCACAGTTAGTAGGCGAAGGAATTGCAAAACAATTAGAAGCCCGTATTTCTTTCCGCCGTGCAATGAAAACTTCTATTGCCTCTACTATGCGTATGGGTGCAGAAGGTATCAAAGTGATGACTTCAGGTCGTTTGGGTGGAGCTGAAATGGCTCGTACAGAACAGTATAAAGAAGGTAGAATTCCATTGCATACTTTCCGTGCCGATATTGATTATGCATTAGCAGAAGCACATACCACTTATGGTAAGATTGGTATTAAAGTTTGGATATGTAAAGGTGAGGTTTATGGCAAGCGCGATCTTTCTCCGAATATTGGACAGGGAACGGGTGTGAAAGGAAGAAATGAAGGTGGTTCTCCATTTGCTGGAGGCGGTGATCGTCGTGCAGGTGGTGACAGACGCGGAGGAGGCGGCGACAGACGTGGTGGTGATAACCGTGGCGGCGGCCCGGGACAGAATCGTGCTGGTGGCGGAGCTCCAGGTCAGAACCGTGGCGGAAACGCTGGAGGTGCTGGTGGCTTCAGAGGGAAGAAATAATTGATATAGAAATCGTTTTACGATAAAAAAATACGAATATGTTACAGCCAAAAAGAACGAAGTTCAGGAAGATGCAAAAAGGCAAAATGAAGGGACTCGCTGGTCGCGGTGCAGAGCTTTCATTTGGTTCTTTCGGAATAAAATCATTGGAACCAGCCTGGATTACCAGTCGCCAGATCGAAGCTGCCCGTATCGCGGTAACACGCTTTATGAAACGTGAAGGTCAGGTATGGATCCGTATATTTCCGGACAAGCCGGTTACCAAAAAACCTGCAGAAGTACGTATGGGTAAAGGTAAAGGTGCTCCTGAATATTGGGTTGCTGTAGTAAGACCAGGCCGTATGATTTTTGAAGCTGAAGGTGTTTCCCTGGAAATTGCCAAAGAAGCATTACGCTTGGCGGCTCAAAAATTGCCAGTACAAACGAGGTTTGTAGTTCGCAGGGATTACGTAGAAGAATAATCGGAGTTATAAGTTTTAGTTTATAAGTTTTAAGTAGCCACTTGGGACGTACAACTTAGAACATACAACGTACAAACTTAAAGAAAATGAAGAACTCAGAAATATCAGAGCTATCAACAGAAGAGATAACCGCCCGCATCAGCGAGGAAAGAGCTAATCTCACAAAATTAAAATTTGCGCATACCGTTTCCGCAATTGAAAATCCTACCCGGATTACAAAAGTCAGGAAAGATGTAGCACGTTTAAACACAGAATTGACTAAGCGCAAAGCGGAACAAGCTATAACAAATGCTTCTGCTGAGCCAGAGTCCGCTTCTGAATAAATTTAAAGTCCAAAATGGAAAGAAAGTTAAGAAAAACCCGTACGGGATTGGTAGTAAGCAACAAGATGGATAAATCTATTGTAGTTGCAGTAGAAAGGAAAGTAAAGCATCCGATCTATGGAAAATTCGTTAAGAAAACTACCAAATTTATGGCTCATGACGAAAGCAACAATTGCGGTATCGGTGATACTGTGTTAATTATGGAAACTCGTCCGCTGAGTAAAACTAAAAACTGGAGATTAGTTGAAATTTTAGAGAGGGCTAAGTAATCATGGTACAACAGGAATCAAGACTCAATGTTGCTGATAACAGCGGAGCTAAAGAAGTTTTAGTTATCCGTGTTTTAGGTGGTACCGGCAAGCGTTATGCATCCATAGGTGACAAAGTGGTTGTCACAGTAAAAAGTGCGCTTCCGTCAGGTAACATTAAAAAAGGAACTGTTTCAAAAGCAGTTGTTGTCAGAACAAAAAAAGAAATCAGACGGAAGGACGGATCATATATCCGTTTTGACGATAACGCAGCCGTATTGCTAAATGCGCAGGATGAACCGCGTGGAACACGTATTTTCGGTCCTGTGGCACGTGAACTGCGAGAAAAGCAATTCATGAAAATTGTATCATTAGCACCGGAGGTATTATAAAATGAAAAAAATTAAAAATACGCAGCCTAAACTGAAAATTCGTAAGGGAGATTTGGTACAGGTAATTGCCGGAGATTCTAAAGGTAAGCAAGGGAAGGTATTGGAAGTGATGTTAAACGCTAACCGTGCAATTGTAGAAGGTGCTAACCAGGTATCTAAACACACAAAACCCAGTGCAGCAACTCCAAACGGAGGTATAATTAAGAAAGAAGCTCCTATTCATGTTTCTAACCTGATGGTTGTAGATGTAAAATCAGGAAAACCCACCAGAATAGGAAAACAAAAAAATGCGGATGGCAAATCTGTTCGCATAGCTAAAAAGTCTGGGGAGGAAATTAAGTTATGACGTACATACCAAGATTAAAATCAAAATATAGAGATGAGATCCGTACCACTCTGAAAGATAAGTTTCAGTATAAAAGTGTGATGCAGGTTCCTAAACTGGAGAAAATTGCAATCAATCAGGGTGTTGGTGGTGCTACTACCGACAAGAAATTGATTGAAAGCGCCATTACCGAAATGACAACTGTTACAGGTCAGCAGGCAATATCGGCAAAATCAAAAAAAGATATCTCTAACTTTAAATTACGTAAAGGTATGCCCATTGGGGTTCGCGTTACCCTGCGTGATAACACCATGTATGAGTTTCTGGATAGGTTAATTGCTGTAGCTCTTCCCCGTATCCGGGATTTTAAAGGAATTAATGATAAGGGTTTTGATGGTCGTGGTAATTATACTTTAGGTATCACCGAGCAGATCATTTTCCCTGAGATAAACATTGATAAGATCAGCAAAATAATGGGTATGGATATTACTTTTGTAACTTCTGCCAAAACTGATGTTGAAGCGTTGGAGTTATTAAAGCAGTTCGGTTTACCATTTAAAAATCAAAATAACAATGGCTAAAGAAGGTGTAAAAGCGCGTGATGTTAAACGTGCCAGATTAGTTGCAAAATACGCTGAAAAAAGGGCAGCATTAAAAGCTGCAGGAGACTTTGAAGGATTAGATAAATTACCTAAAAATGCCTCTCCTGTTCGCCAACACAATCGTTGCAAGTTAACTGGACGCCCCCGGGGGTATATGCGCCAGTTTGGTATTTCGCGTGTAACATTTCGTGAGATGGCCCTTGCAGGTAAGATACCCGGAGTGAAGAAGGCAAGCTGGTAAAATTAGTATCAAGTATTTAGTATCAAGAATCAAGTCTTGCTACTTTGTACTAGCTACTCAATACTTAACAATTAACCGGTAAAAGGTCTTTTTTTGTAAGGAAACCATTACCATAACAACTAATAATGAATACAGATCCAATAGCAGATTACCTTACCCGAGTAAGGAATGCCATTAAAGCCAACCACAGGGTGGTAGAAATTCCTGCATCAAACCTGAAAAAAGAAATGACAAAAGTTCTTTTTGATAAGGGTTACATCACAAACTATAAGTTTGAAGATACTACAGTTCAGGGCATCATAAAAATTGCTTTGAAATACCATCCAATAACTAAAATACCTGCTATCCGTACTATTTCCCGTATAAGCAGACCTGGTTTAAGGAAATATGCAGGTGTAGATAATTTGCCCCGTGTTTTAAATGGTTTAGGGATTGCTATCCTTTCAACTTCTAAAGGTGTAATGACTGATAAAGAAGCTAGAAACATGAATATTGGTGGTGAAGTTTTGTGTTACGTTTATTAATCAGGAGGATTTACGATGTCAAGAATAGGAAAAGCGCCGATCACAATTCCATCAGGAGTAAGTATTTCAGTTTCGTCTGATAACTTAGTAACTGTTAAGGGTCCAAAAGGAGAGTTAACCCAGCAAGTTGATTCAGAAATGATCCTTTCAGAAGAGGAAGGTAACTTTATAGTGAAACGTCCGTCTGAGCAAAAACGCCACAAAGCATTACATGGTCTTTACAGATCATTGATTAATAACATGGTTACCGGTGTTACCGAAGGATATAAATCTGAGCAGGAACTGGTAGGTGTAGGTTACCGTGCAACTAATCAAGGTAATACTTTAGACCTTGTTTTGGGTTATTCTCACCATTATGTATTTGAGTTACCTAAAGAAATTAAAGTAGTAACCACTGCAGAAAAAGGTAAAAACCCAACTATTATATTAGAAAGTATCGACAAACAATTATTAGGTCAGGTAGCTGCGAAAATTCGTTCGTTACGTGCACCAGAGCCATATAAAGGTAAAGGTATTAAGTTTGTTGGTGAACAATTAAGAAGAAAAGCAGGTAAATCTGCAGCTAAAAAATAATCATCATGGCAGGAATTAAATTATCTCGGAGAGAGCGAATTAAAAAAGGAATCAGAAAAAGACTGACCGGTTCTGCTGAGCGCCCACGTTTGTCTGTTTACAGAAGCAACAAAGGTATTTATGCTCAAATTATTGATGATACCGCAGGAAAAACACTTGTTTCTACATCATCTTTATCAAAAGATTTTGCTGCAAACGGAAATAAATCAGAGCAATCCAAAGCGGTAGGTAAAACCATCGGAGAGAAAGCTATAGCTGCCGGAATTAGTCAGGTAGTATTTGACCGTAACGGTTACTTGTACCATGGGCGTGTAAAATCGCTGGCAGAAGGTGCACGTGAAGCTGGTTTAAACTTTTAATTGAATTAGAGAAATGTCAACAATTAACATAAAAAGAGTAAAATCAAGCGAGATCGAATTAAAAGACCGCTTAGTTAGCATACAGCGTGTGGCAAAGGTTACCAAAGGTGGACGTACGTTCAGTTTCTCTGCAATTGTTGTAGTAGGTGATGAGAATGGGGTTGTAGGTTATGGCCTGGGTAAAGCTAAAGAGGTAACCGAAGCGATAGCTAAAGGAATTGATGATGCTAAAAAGAATTTGGTAAAAGTGCCTATTATTAACGGTACCGTACCTCATGAACAAATTGGTAAGTTTTCAGGTGGTTTCGTATTTATCAAGCCAGCAGCTAATGGTACCGGTGTTATTGCCGGGGGTGCCATGCGTGCAGTGCTTGAAAGTGCCGGTGTACATAATGTATTGGCAAAATCAAAAGGATCATCTAATCCGCATAACGTAGTTAAAGCAACAATTTCGGCATTATCGCAAATGCGTGATGCTTATACTGTAGCCCAGCAGCGTGGTGTGGATCTGAACAAAGTATTTAACGGATAATTACAGATGGCGAAGATTAAAGTAACTCAGGTGAAGAGCGTTATCGACAGAAGCGAACGCCAGAAAAAGACCATGCAGGCATTGGGATTGAAAAAAATTAACCAGGCTGTTGAGGTTGAAGCTACTCCCGCTATTATCGGGATGGTAAGAAAAGTTAATCATTTAGTGGCAGTAGAAAGCATTTAATTATGAACTTAAGTAATTTAAAACCTGCAGAAGGTTCAACTAAAAATAGAAAACGGATTGGCCGTGGTACAGGCTCAGGTCGTGGTGGTACATCAACCCGCGGACATAAGGGTGCAGGCTCACGTTCAGGGCATAGCACAAAAGTAGGATTTGAAGGTGGTCAGATGCCGTTGCAACGCCGGACACCAAAAGTAGGATTCAAAAGCATTAATCGTGTGGAGTATGTAGGAATTAACCTGGATGCATTGCAAGGGTTAGCAGAAAGATTTAACCTTACGGCAATTGATTTTGATACTTTCAGAGAGCACGGTTTAGCGTCTAAAAATGACTTAGTAAAAGTTTTGGCGAGAGGTGAGGTGAAAGCTAAATTAGAAATTAAAGCTCACGCATTCTCTGCTGCCGCACAAAAAGCCATTGAAGCTGCCGGCGGCTCTATTGTTAAATTATAATAGATGAAAAAACTATTCACTACCCTATCCAACATCTGGAAAATAGATGATTTGAGAGTGCGTATTTTAAACACACTCTTATTTCTTTTAATATACCGTGTCGGATCTTTTGTTGCACTTCCGGGTGTAGATCCTAATGTTTTAAGAGCAGAAGAAAAGGATGGTATTTTAGGGTTGATCAACATGTTTGCAGGAGGATCTTTTTCTCGTGCATCAATTTTTGCTTTGGGTGTAATGCCGTATATATCTGCTTCAATTGTTGTTCAGTTGATGGGTATTGCAATTCCATACTTCCAAAAAATGCAAAAAGAGGGTGAGAGTGGCCGTAAGAAAATCAATCAGATTACCAGATATCTTACAGTTGTAATAACTATTTTACAGGCGGCAGCTTATGCAAATACACAAATTCCGCCTGAATCTAAATTACTTTCAGAACCTATATTCACTATTTCAACCATTTTTGTTCTTACGGCGGGCACATTATTTATTATGTGGCTTGGTGAAAAGATTACTGATAAAGGAATTGGTAATGGTATATCACTAATTATTATGACTGGGATTATCGCTCAGTTACCTAGTGGTCTTATTCAGGAATTTGCCTCACGTATGGGGGGTAATGGTGGTTTAATACCATTTATAGTTGAATTGGTAGCCCTGTTCTTTATTGTAATCTTTACCATACTGATTGTTCAGGGTGTACGTAAAATTCCTGTACAGTATGCAAAAAAGATTGTAGGTAATAAACAATATGGCGGTGTCCGCCAGTATATACCATTAAAAGTAAATGCCGCCGGTGTTATGCCTATCATTTTTGCCCAGGCAATTATGTTTATTCCGGCTTCCATCGGATCGTTTTTTCCAAATGTACAATCGCCATTTTTAACGTCGTTAAGTAATTATACATCACTTGCTTACAATGTTACATTTGCTATTATGATTATAGCTTTTACTTTTTTCTATACGGCTATAACTGTTAATCCGGTACAGATGTCTGATGATATGAAAAAGAACGGCGGTTTTATTCCGGGTGTAAAACCAGGCAGAACCACCGGGGATTATATTGATGCTGTGATATCTAATATTACGTTACCAGGATCGGTATTTCTGGCTATTATAGCCATATTACCGGCTGTGGCAAGCATGTTAGGTGTAAACAGCCAATTTGCTCATTTTTATGGAGGTACATCACTTCTTATATTAGTTGGTGTGGTTTTAGACACATTACAGCAAATTGAAAGTCATCTATTAATGCGTCACTATGATGGTTTAATGAAAACCGGCAGGATAAAAGGGCGTACGCCAGTTGCTGCTGGTGCCGGGTCTGTGTTGTAATTAAGAAATAATGCCTAAGATCTATTATAAGTCTGTCGAAGAGATAGAACTCATAAGAATAAGTTCTTTACTTCTTTCTAAAACCAATGCAGAGATAGCGAAAGCTATCAGACCAGGTGTAAAAACCATTGAACTTAATAAGATTGCTGAAACGTTTATCAAGGATAACGGAGGAACGCCGGCTTTTCTAAACTATAGCGGGTTTCCACATTCACTATGTGTATCAGTAAATGATCAGATAGTTCATGGTTTTCCAGGGAATTATGAGTTAAAAGAAGGAGATATTGTATCAGTAGATTGTGGAGTTGTACTGAATAATTTCATTTCTGACTCTGCATATACCTTTGCTGTTGGTGAAGTAAGTCAGGAAGTTAAAAAGTTGCTTACCGTCACCCAGGAATGCCTGAAATTAGCTATTGATAAAGCAATAGTGGGTAACAGGATCGGAGATATTGGTTTTGCTGTACAAGAGCATGCAGAGAAAAATGGATACGGAATTGTGAAAGAACTTGTTGGACATGGTGTTGGATTTAAACTTCATGAAAAACCAGAGGTTCCCAATTACGGTAAAAGAGGTTCAGGGATAAAATTAGAAGAAGGAATGGTTCTGGCAATTGAGCCCATGATTAATATGGGCCGGGCAGGAGTAAAGTTTTGGAAGGACGGCTGGACGGTAAGCACCATAGATGGTAAACCTTCAGCTCACTTTGAACATACTGTTGCTATTAAAAAAGCCAAAGCGGATATCCTGACAACGTTTGACCTGATTGAAGAAGTTTTAGCACAAAAAAATTAAAAAATTGATTTTTTTGTTTAATTTTGCGTCCCCGAAACAGTCGGTATAAATAGGTAAAGTAAAAATCATATATGGCTAAACAGTCTTCAATTGAACAAGACGGGGTAATTCGTGAAGCATTATCGAATGCAATGTTTCGTGTTGAATTGGAGAACGGGCATGAGATTATAGCACATATTTCAGGTAAAATGAGGATGCACTACATCAAAATTTTGCCTGGTGATAAAGTAAAGCTTGAAATGTCGCCTTATGATTTAACAAAAGGCAGAATAACTTATAGATACAAATAAGATGAAAGTTAGAGCATCAATAAAAAAGCGCAGCGCTGATTGCAAGATCATCCGTCGTAAAGGCAAACTTTACGTTATTAACAAAAAGAATCCTAAGTATAAACAACGTCAGGGTTAATATTAATAAAACTATCAACAGATTATAAATGGCAAGGATAGCAGGTATTGATTTACCAAAAAACAAAAGAGGAGAAATTGGTCTTACCTACATTTTCGGAATAGGAAGATCTACCGCACAAAGTATTTTAAACCAGGCCGGTATCAGCTATGATGTTAAGGTACAAGAATGGACTGACGAGCAATTAACTGCAATTCGCGGTTTAATTAACGATCAGATCAAGGTTGAAGGATCTTTACGTTCAGAAGTGCAATTGAACATTAAGCGATTAATGGATATAGGTTGTTACCGTGGATTACGTCATAGAAAAGGCTTGCCTGTTCGTGGACAGAGAACCAAGAATAACTCCCGTACCCGTAAAGGAAAACGTAAAACAGTAGCTAATAAAAAGAAAGCGACTAAGTAGTAAATAGATTTGAGATGTTTGATTTAAGATATAAGACAAGTATATCTTGATCGATCATCTAACAGATAGAAGAAATAAAGATAGAGCTATAAGTAAACGGATCAGGGTCTCACTACTCATATCTCATATCTCATATCTAATAAAAAAATGGCTAAAACTAAAAAAGTTACCAAAAAACGAGTTGTAGTAGTTGAACCTGTTGGACAGGCTCATTTGAATGCTACATTCAACAATATTATCATCACCTTAACCAATAATCAGGGACAAGCTATTTCATGGTCGTCTGCAGGTAAAATGGGTTTTAAAGGTTCAAAAAAGAATACTCCTTATGCTGCGGGTCAAGCTGCTTCTGATTGTGGTAAAGTAGCTTATGATTTAGGGCTACGTAAAGTTGAGGTTTTTGTTAAAGGCCCTGGTTCTGGACGTGAATCTGCTATCCGTACGCTTCAAATAGCAGGGATTGAAGTAACTACTATAAAAGATATTACTCCGCTTCCCCACAACGGATGCCGTCCTCCAAAAAGAAGAAGAGTTTAAGAAATAATATAATTAACTAAATTTTTAAAGCTAAGAATCTGTAACTGTGGTTGCATGATACTTTAAAAAAACAAATATGGCAAGATATACTGGTCCAAAATCCAAAATTGCTCGAAGGTTCAGAGAGCCCATCTTCGGCCCTGATAAAGCATTAGAAAGAAAAAATTATCCTCCTGGTATGCACGGGGCTTCTAAAAGAAGAGGGAAGCAGTCTGAGTATGCAATCCAGTTGATGGAAAAGCAAAAAGTAAAATACACATATGGTGTATTAGAACGTCAGTTTGAAAACCTTTTTCACAAAGCATCTTCTAAACAAGGCATTACTGGTGAAAACCTTTTAAAATTCTTAGAAGCGCGTTTAGATAATGCGGTGTATCGTTTAGGAATTGCTCCTACACGTTCCGGCGCACGTCAGTTGGTAAGTCACAAACATATTACGGTTAATGGAGAAGTGGTTAACATTCCTTCCTATTCATTGCGTTCAGGAGATGTGGTTGCAGTACGTGAACGCTCAAAATCACTTGAGGCCATAACGACTTCAGTAGCCGGCCGTAAGATCAATAAATTTAATTGGTTAGAATGGGATGCTGCTAGTTTAACAGGTAAGTTTCTTAACTATCCAAACCGTGATGAAATTCCTGAGAATATTAAGGAAAATCTAATCGTCGAATTATACTCTAAGTAATAAAGAACCGGGCCCTTAAAGCCTGTTCTTATATACAATTATCTAACTTACAATTAATAGTATACATAATGGCAATTTTAGCATTTCAGAAACCTGATAAGGTTATCATGCAGAAATCAACAGATTTCGACGGTACATTTGAATTTCGCCCGTTGGAGCCTGGCTTCGGAGTAACTATAGGTAATGCTTTACGTCGTATCCTGTTGTCTTCTTTGGAAGGCTTCGCAATTACTTCTGTGCGTTTTTCAGGTGTTTCACACGAATTTTCTACTATCAAAGGTGTGGTGGAAGATGTTACTGAGATAATTCTAAATTTAAAGCAGGTGCGTTTTCAAAAAGTTAATGAATCAGGCGACTCTGAAAAGATCTTCGTTCTCATTAATGGTCAGGATAAATTTTCCGCCGGTGATATCACCAAGTTCTCAAGTAATTTTACCGTATTAAACCCTGATCTGGTAATTTGCAATATGGAAAATTCTGTAACTCTTGAAGTAGAGCTTACAGTGAGTAAGGGACGGGGATATATTGCTGCAGAAGAAAATAAAAATGCCGAAGCTGTTGTCGGAGTTATAGCTATAGATTCGATATTTACTCCAATCAAGAATGTTAAATATACTATTGAGAACTTTCGTGTTGAGCAGAAGACAGATTATGAAAAATTAGTTCTTGATATTGCTACTGATGGATCTATTCATCCTGAAGATGCTTTAAAGGAAGCTGCAAAAATCCTTATTCATCACTTTATGTTATTCTCTGATGAGAACATCATGCTTGAAGCTCAGGCTAAAGAAGAAACTAAAGAAGTTGACGAGGAAATCCTGCACATGCGTAAGATTCTTAAAACCGAACTGGTTGATCTTGATCTTTCTGTGCGCGCATTAAACTGCTTAAAAGCAGCTGATATCCGCAGCCTGTCAGAACTCGTTTCTTATGATGTTGCTGACATGCTGAAATTCAGAAACTTTGGTAAGAAATCACTGACTGAAATTCAGGATCTTGTAAAGTCAAAAGGATTATCATTCGGAATGAACCTTTCAAAATTTAAATTAGACGAAGAATAACATAAGCGACGCATAATTCCTTCCCGCATCTCGGGAAACGGTATGCACGTGCAATAAAATACACATGAGACACGGTAAAACACATAATCATCTAGGTCGTACCAACACCCACAGAAAGGCAATGTTGGCAAATATGGCCTCATCGCTTATCCTCCATAAACGTATTACAACAACGCTGGCAAAAGCGAAGGAGTTGCGTAAATATGTAGAGCCATTAATCACTAAATCTAAGAATGATACCACACATTCCCGGCGTACAGTATTCTCTTATCTGAAAGATAAAGAAACCACGGCAATACTTTTCCGTGAGGTTGCTGAAAAAGTAGCTGCACGCCCCGGTGGTTATACACGTATCCTGAAATTGGATAACCGTATGGGCGATAACGCTGAAATGGCAATGATTGAGTTGGTAGACTTTAACGCACTTTATTCATCCGGCACGCTGGTTGAAGAAAAGAAAACCACCCGTCGTCGTGGAGGTAAAGCCAAAAAAACTGAAACCGCAGGAAAAGTTGAAGAAGGAAAAGCGGAAACTACGACAGATGAAACAATACCTGCTGAAGAGTCTGCAGCTGCCGAAGAAATTCCCGTTACAGAAACTACAACTGAGTCTGAAGAAGAATCTTCACCTGCGGAAGAACCTTTAGAAACACCAAAAGACGAAAAGAAGGGAGAATAATCTTATTCCTGATATTTATAAAGCTCCGGTGATCCCGGGGCTTTTTTTGTTTTTGCTATTCTGTCATCCTGTCATTTTGGTATCCGGATGATTGGGCTAATCGATCTCTTTTCTGTCATTAACACTGACAAGTACTCTTGGCACAACCCTTGATAAAAGAGTTTAGAATATTGAACAATTAAAGAATAATAAGCATGTCAAAAATTATTGGTATCGACCTTGGAACAACTAACTCTTGTGTGGCCGTGATGGAAGGTAATGAACCTGTCGTTATTGCAAATAGCGAGGGAAAACGTACAACTCCATCTATTGTAGCTTTCGTTGAAAATGGCGAGCGTAAAGTAGGCGACCCGGCGAAGCGTCAGGCAATTACAAATCCTACAAAAACTATCTATTCCATTAAACGCTTCATGGGTAATAGTTACGGTGAAGTTTCAAAAGAAATAGCCCGCGTACCGTACAAAGTGGTAAAAGGTGATAATAATACTCCTCGTGTCGAAATTGAAGATAGGAAATATACTCCGCAGGAACTATCAGCAATGATCCTGCAAAAAATGAAAAAAACCGCTGAAGATTTTCTTGGGCATGAAGTAACAGCGGCAGTTATTACTGTTCCTGCATATTTTAATGATGCTCAACGTCAGGCTACCAAAGAAGCTGGTGAAATTGCAGGTTTAGAAGTTAAACGTATTATTAATGAACCTACTGCAGCCGCTTTAGCCTACGGGTTGGATAAGGCACACAAGGATATGAAAATTGTTGTGTTTGATTGTGGTGGAGGTACACATGACGTATCAGTGCTTGAATTGGGCGATGGAGTATTTGAAGTTAAATCTACTGATGGTGATACTCACCTGGGTGGGGATGATTTTGACCAGGTAATAATCGATTGGTTAGGTACTGAGTTTAAGACTGAGAACGGGATGGATCTTGCAAAAGATCCGATGGCGCTACAACGTTTAAAAGAAGCAGCTGAAAAAGCGAAGATTGAGCTTTCCAGTTCTACACAAACCGAAATTAATCTTCCGTATATTACTGCTGATCAAAGCGGACCGAAACACTTAGTTCGTACTTTAACCCGGGCTAAGTTTGAGCAGTTAGCTGATAGTCTTATAAAAAGAACCATTGAACCATGTAAATCTGCACTTAAGAATGCTGGTTTATCAACATCAGATATAGATGAAATAATTCTTGTTGGAGGTTCAACCCGTATTCCTGCTGTTCAGGATGCAGTTAAAAGCTTCTTTGGAAAAGATCCTTCAAAGGGTGTAAATCCTGATGAGGTAGTTGCCATTGGTGCAGCTATTCAGGGGGGTGTATTAACCGGAGAGGTAAAGGATGTATTATTGCTTGATGTTACTCCACTGTCATTGGGAATTGAGACCATGGGTGGTGTGATGACTAAATTAATTGAGTCCAATACAACAATTCCGACTAAAAAATCTGAAGTGTTCTCAACAGCGTCTGATAATCAACCATCCGTTGAGATACACATTTTACAAGGTGAACGGCCTATGGCAAATCAGAACCGTACAATTGGCCGTTTCCACTTAGATGGACTACCGCCTGCACCACGCGGCGTACCTCAGGTAGAGGTAACATTTGATATTGATGCAAATGGTATCCTGCATGTTGGTGCAAAAGATAAAGCGACCGGTAAGGAACAGAAAATTCGTATTGAGGCTTCTTCCGGTTTATCTGAAGAAGAAATTCAAAAGATGAAACAGGAAGCTGAAGCGAATGCTGAGTCAGATAAGATAGCAAAAGATGAAATTGATAAGTTGAATGGAGCTGATGCATTAATCTTCTCAACTGAAAAACAATTAAAGGAGTATGGCGATAAAATATCAGCTGATAAGAAGGCTCCTATTGAAGATTCATTGAAAAAGCTTAAAGATGCCTATGCTGCAAAAAGCTTTACTGATATCGAAAGTTCTCAGGAAGAACTACAAAATGCATGGACTGCAGCATCAGAAGAAATGTATAAAGCAACTCAAGACGGTGCTCAACCGGGGGATGCAGGTACAAACCAAGGGCAACCTCAGGAAGAAAGTTCGGATACAGTAACTGATGTGGATTTTGAAGAAGTGAAAGACGATAAGAAATAACAGTTGCTAATTTATTAATAAAAAAATCCGGGCCATTTGGACCCGGTTTTTTTTATTAATTGTATTACCGTTTCATTCGATACCTAAGCCAAAGCAAATTATTGCATGAGGTGTTTAAGCTGGATGACTTCTTTTTCTTCAAGATATCTCCAGCGTCCTTTTGGAAGATCTTTTTTAGTTAGGTTGGCATAAATTACACGATCCAGTTTGATAACATCATATCCCAGGTGTTCAAAAATTCTTCGTACGATACGATTTTTGCCGCTATGGATTTGTATTCCTATTTCACGCTTACTTCCACCTTGTACATAGGTAACTTCATCAGGCTTTATTAATCCATCTTCCAATTCAAGGCCAAACGCAATTTTATTCAAGTCTCCCTGAGTTAGATTTTTATTTAATTCTGCCTGATATATTTTAGTAATGTTGTTTCGGGGATGTGAAAGCTTATCTGCCAGATCGCCGTCGTTGGTCATCAATAACAAACCTGTTGTATTTCTGTCAAGCCGGCCTACGGGGTATATCCGTTCTCTTGATGCCTTTTCTACCAGTTGCATAACCGTACGGCGTTCCTGTGGGTCATCCGTAGTAGTAATGTAATCTTTAGGCTTATTTAAAAGCACGTAAACCATCTTCTCACGTTTGAGCAACTGACCATTATAACGTACTTCATCTTTAAAAGGATCAACCTTGAAGCCTAATTCCGAAATAGCCTGCCCGTTAACAGAAACTACTCCTGCCCCAATGAGCTCATCTGCTTTTCTTCTGGAACATATTCCTGCGTTTGCAATATATCTGTTGAGCCTGATAAGTCCGTCATCAACTTTAGATATCGTTTTTTTTGCACGATTGCCAGATGAAACCCTTTCCTCTGAACTCCATTTCCGGTCATCTTTTCTATAGCGGTCTGCAGGTTTGCCGCTTTTGTCATCGCGGTTAAAAGGTTTTCTAAACCCACCACGGTTTTCTCCTTCTTTTTTGAAAGAATTCCCACTTTCGCCAAATGCTTTTTTAGTTCTGGATGAATCCGGAATACGTTTTTGATTACTGTTGGAACCTTCACTTTTATTCCAGGTTTCCCTTGAAGATCTGCCTGCATTTTCCCGGGGGTCTGCACCCGGTTTAGTGAACGGCTTTTTACCAAAAGCAGATTGTTGTCCGGTGCTTCTGGAAGTGGTTTTATTATCTGATTTATCAGTTGAATAGTAATTACTTACATCCGATTTTTTGGGGTCTTTTTTAAAGTCGTTTCCGTGGTCGCCAAACTTTTCTTCATTATTGGTGTTAGTTTTATAAGGTCTATCGGAATTAATACGAGTCCTTTTTGTTGGAGATGTATTTTTTTTGGACTTGTCATCCCGACTGTTCCTGTTATTTTTAAAAGGCATAAGTTGAATTGTTTTCCGTATTTGAACGGGGTGCAAAGTTAACAAAATAACATGAGGACATGTTCTAAAAAACCGAACCTTTTAAAGGGTGGTTTAACCTAGAAAATTAACACTTTTTATATTAGCTTGCAAGGGTGTTTTCATAACAATTTGATTATTAGCTAAATATTTTATATATTTGCAGGCGTTTACCTATTTACTTTACTTAAAGCAGATCGAATGAATAAAAAGCACTTGATTACCTGCTTGATGTTATTGGGATTAATTTCATCAGCAAAGCTATTACTTAATAGCTCTCCGGCACAGGCTTCGGCACCTCACCATACTTTTCAGGACTCTTTTGATGCAGCGAATCCATACAAAAAAATATTAGCTAGCGGGCTCGGAAAACAGATAGAATTTAACTACTCTTTCGCCAACGAAAACTTGCCAGCAGAAAGCCCTGGAATATTAACCAGGATGAAAAAAATGTTAACGAGTTACACCTTCAATACCATGCAAACTACTCACCTGCATAGAAATGCAGCCAAATGGTTTCCTGTTGTTGTCCCTATATTGCGTGCATATGGTATTCCTGACGATTTTAAATATGTTCCGTTAGTAGAAAGCGGTTTTGAAGCCGGTACTTCCAGTAAAGGTGCATCAGGATATTGGCAGTTTATGCCTGCAACAGCTAGAGGATTTGGGTTGAAAGTTAACGGTGATGTAGATGAACGCCATAATGTTCGTAAATCTACCGTCGCAGCATGTAAATATATCAAGTCTTTATATAAAGAATTTGGAAGCTGGACTCTTGTTGCCGCAGCGTATAATATTGGTGGAAATAGTCTTAAAAGACATATGTCAAGTCAGAATGAAGATAATTATTTTAAGATGAAGCTCAATAGAGAGACAGCTACCTATGTGTACAGGCTCATGAGCATGAAAGAAATTATCGAGAAACCAAGATTATATGGTTATTTTCATAAAAATCCTAAGCTTATTGCCAGTTCAACCGTTCCCCGCAAGCGGAAAATGGATCCCGAGGTGGAAAGAAAAGCCCTTATGGCTTTGTCATTATTGAGGAATTAAATTTATTTAATGATGTTAAGGCCGGGCAAGCGTCCGGCCTTTTTTATTTCAGGCCGTATGAAATATGAAAGGTTACTGAACAAATAATCGCATCTTTATGCTTTTGATTTTCTGAGAGAATTCTGATTTATGAGTACTGCCATTCCCGACCTGGGTGAACAAAGTGAAGTTGAAGTTTACGGAGCCCGGGTTCATAATTTAAAAAATATTGATATTTCTTTTCCACGCAATAAACTGGTAGTTATTACCGGACTTAGCGGTAGCGGAAAATCATCTCTTGCGTTTGATACTATTTATGCAGAAGGCCAGCGTAGATATATGGAGACGTTCAGCGCCTATTCCCGCCAGTTTTTAGGTGGAATGGAACGGCCTGATGTGGATAAAATATCAGGACTGAGCCCGGTAATTGCAATAGAACAAAAAACGACCAGCAAAAACCCACGGTCAACTGTAGGAACGATTACTGAGATATATGATTTTATGCGTCTTCTGTTCGCCAAAACAGGCGAGGCGTATTCCTATATAAGCGGAGAAAAAATGGAACGTATGTCTGAAGATCAGATTTTTAATACGATCCTGGAAAAGTTTGATGGTAAACCTGTAAACATTTTAGCGCCGGTAGTTAAAGGACGTAAAGGACATTACAGAGAACTATTTGAACAAATAAGAAAACAGGGGTATATAAAGGTTCGTATTGATGGAGATATCGTTGATCTGGCACCCAAAATGCAGGTTGACCGGTATAAAATACATGATATTGAAATTGTAGTAGACCGGCTGGTTGTCACCAATATTGATAAAAAACGACTTCATACTTCTATTCAATTAGCCCTTAAGACTGCTAAAGGAATAATCAAGCTATCAGATCAGGATAATAATGAATATTTTTTTAGTAAGTATTTAATGGATCCTGTATCAGGTATCTCCTATGATGAGCCACAGCCAAACTCATTTTCCTTTAACTCTCCTTATGGGGCCTGTGGAAGATGTGATGGGTTGGGATATATTTTCGAGGTTGATGAATCGGCTGTTATTCCAAATCCGAAGCTTAATATTTTGCAGGGCGGGCTGGCACCACTTGGCGAGTATAGAGAAACCTGGGTGTTTCAGATATTAAAAGCACTTGGAAAAAAATATAACTTTTCTCTTTCAACGCCGCTTGAAAAAATACCCGAAGAGATGGTTAATATTATCCTTAACGGTTCTGATGATATCATTACGGTGCCTGTTGAATACAATAAATGGAATGTTCAAAATTACCAGATATCGTTCGACGGAATCATCAAAATGCTGGAAGAGCAAACAGGAAAACGGGGAGATGAGGTTGGTGAAGATCTGGAAAATTTTCGCGTTGTAAAAACATGCCCCGAATGTGATGGAGCGAGGCTGAAAAAGGAATCGCTACATATTAAGGTCGATAATAAAAATATTTTTGAGCTATCCAGCATGGATATTTTTGGGCTCTCCAGTTGGTTTTCAACACTTGAAAGCAGGTTGGATGAGCGGCAAAATGTTATTGCAAAAGAAATATTAAAAGAGATACGTGCAAGAATTGGGTTCCTTTTGGATGTAGGATTAAATTATCTAACACTTAACCGAACTGCAAAAACATTATCAGGAGGGGAGGCGCAACGGATCCGTTTGGCAACCCAAATAGGATCTCAGCTTGTTAACGTACTTTATATCTTGGATGAACCGAGCATAGGTTTGCATCAACGGGATAACGCGAGGTTAATATCCGCATTAAAAAACCTGCGAGACATTGGGAATTCAGTACTGGTTGTTGAACACGATAAAGACATGATACTGGAAGCGGACTATGTTATTGACATGGGGCCCGCTGCAGGTGTACATGGCGGCGAAGTGGTTGCAAAAGGTACTCCGGCGCAGATCAGATTAGCTAAGACCACTACAACCGCTTATTTAAGCGGTGAACGGGAAATTGAAACTCCAAAAAAGCGAAGATCCGGTTCAGGCAATAAACTGATTATAAAGAATGCATCTGGTAATAACCTGCAAAATGTGTCAGTTGAGTTTCCCCTGGGTAAACTGATCTGTGTGACCGGGGTTTCTGGCAGTGGCAAATCCAGCCTGATAACAGAAACATTGTACCCTGTATTAAACAAACATTTTTTCAGAGCGAAAAAACAGCCATTGCCTTTTAAAAAGATAGAAGGTTTAGCGTATATCGACAAAGTAATTGAAATAGACCAGGCTGCAATTGGCAGAACGCCGCGGTCTAATCCTTCCACTTACACGGGTGTATTTTCAGATATACGTAATTTGTATGTGCAACTGCCTGAAGCAAAAATCAGGGGATATAAGCCCGGGCGCTTTTCTTTTAATGTAAAAGGAGGACGTTGTGAGACCTGCCAGGGTGCAGGAATGAAAGTGATCGAGATGAATTTCCTCCCTGATGTACAGGTTCCTTGTGAAGAATGCAGTGGAAAACGTTACAACCGCGAAACATTAGAAGTTAGATATCACGGAAAATCTATCAGCGATGTATTGGATATGAGCATAGAAGAGGCAGTCGCTTTCTTTGAACCTATACCTTCCATTTTCAGAAAAATTAAGACCCTGAATGATGTAGGACTTGGATATATTAAATTAGGACAGTCATCAACGACTTTATCAGGAGGGGAAGCTCAGCGGGTAAAGCTGGCTACAGAGCTTTCAAAAAAGGATACAGGTCAGACGTTTTATATCTTGGATGAGCCCACAACCGGATTGCATTTTGAAGATATAAATGTATTGCTGGGAGTACTAAACCGGCTGGTAGATCATGGAAATACGGTTTTGGTGATTGAGCATAATTTGGATGTTGTAAAAGTTGCCGACTGGATAATTGATCTGGGACCGGAAGGAGGTGCTGGAGGAGGACAAATATTATTTGAAGGCACTCCTGAACAATTATTAAAGATTGAAAACAGCCATACAGGTAAATTTTTAAGGCTGGAAATGAAACGGTAGCTATCTAAGTTATCAGGGGGCCAAAGGATTTCAAAAAAATCTTTCGGTGTGGAATTACACAGATCCCATTGCCATCATCTGATCCATGCTTGGGTTAACGCTTCCGCCTTTTGGCTCAAGTGTTACAGCAAAAGCCTGGGCATTTGTTATAGCTTTCATCCGTATCATACCTGTACTATCAGTAGAAGAGTCAAATACTCCCAAATCAACAGGCTTGCCATCAACCATAGCCCATAACTGGTATTGATGTGAAGTATCATTTGCAGGCATTTTCATAGATGCAAGATCAATCATTACTTCTTTCTTGTCCGAATTGTAGGCAACCAATAATTTTGCTTTAGGCGCACCTGCAGTGCCTTTTAAGTCTATGTAAGTAAACCCGGGATCTTTTAAAACAGTCAGGGCAACATTACTATAACCAAGTTGCTTATCCAGCAGATTTACACGACTAGCGTATGTTTGATTAGCAACTTGTAATTGAGATAATTGCTGTTTAGAATCCTGCAAACGGTTATATACTATAAGTAGTGCCGCGAGACTTATAAAAAGAAATGCCAAAGATGCTGCAAAGCCGTATTTATAAAAACTTATATTGTTAGACCCCGTAGATGACATAGGTACAACTATCGCTTCAGAGGAAGATGAGTTATACATCTTCGCCAGAATATTATCCCGCAATTCCTCAGCAGGCTCAATAGAATTTGTTTCTGCATAACTCTCAAGAGATTTCTCAATCTGAATTAATTCAGTTTTGATCTCCGGATGTTGCGCAGCCATCAGTTCAACCTCACGCTGTTCCGTAAGGGCTAAGTCACCCATTACATAAAGCTCCAGAACTCCGCTTTCGATGTATGCTTTTAAATCTTCCACTATTAATTAAAATATCCCCTTAAACTTAATATTGCCATCCTCAGTCTGGTCTTAACAGTTCCTAATGGAATGCCAAGTTCCTCTGATGCCTCAACATGTGTATACCCTTTAAAATAAACCAGATCAAGTATCGTTTTTTGTTCCGGTTTTAATTTTTCTACAAGTTCTTTAACCCCTACTGTATCCGGGTTTATAAAAGTCGCTTTGTATGTATCAATCGAATTTACGGAATTTTCTATGTCCTGGTTTTTGGATTGGTTCCTAAATTCCTTTGAACGTATCTTATCAATGGCGAGATTTCTGGCAATATTGACCATCCAGGTAAATAAACGGCCTTTACTGGAATCAAAAGACGGAAATGAGTTCCAAATTTTAACAAATGTATCCTGCAAAAGATCCTCTGCGATCTCCTCTGATTGAATTATTCGATGTATTACGCCATATAATGATGCTGAGTACATATCGTACAAAGCCTCAGAAGCAATGCGCTCGCGACCTTCCAAAGCTGTTAAAAGCTCAGATTCTGTCAGTTTTATTTTTCTTTTGAGTGCCAATTCAACAAATGTAACAAGTTATTACATATCAAAGAGATGTTTTTCAGCATGATACGATGATCTTACCAATGGGCCGCTTTCCACATACTTAAAGCCCATTTCCATACCTGCCTGTTTGTAATACTTAAATTGATCAGGATGGATCCAATCTATTACAGGATGATGATTTTTAGTAGGCTGTAAATACTGACCTAATGTTAATATATGAACACCGGCAGAAACAAGATCCTGCATGGTTTCCAATACATCGCTTTCAGATTCACTTAATCCAAGCATAATACCTGATTTTGTACGCAAGCCAAACTCAGAGATACGTTTCAAGGCTTCCATGCTGCGGTCATACTTAGCCTGGATACGCACTTCGCGTGTAAGTCTTCGAACTGTTTCAATGTTATGTGACACAACTTCAGGCCGCTCCTGGCAAACACGGTATAGATTTTCCCATACTCCTTTAAAATCAGGAATTAAGGTTTCCATAGTTGTTCCCGGACTTTCACGGCGAATAGCTTGTATAGTTTCTGCCCAAATGTTGGATCCGCCATCTTTTAGGTCATCCCGGTCAACCGAGGTTATAACGGCATGCTTAACATTCATTAATTTAATGGAGTTAGCTACCCGCTCAGGCTCATCTAAATCTACCGCAAGAGGCCGTCCGGTTGCTACTGCACAGAAAGAACACGAGCGTGTGCAAATATTCCCGAGGATCATAAACGTGGCCGTTCCTGCACCCCAGCATTCGCCCATATTCGGACAGTTCCCGCTTTCGCAAATAGTATGAAGTTTATGCGTATCCACCAATCCGCGAACATGGGCGTACTCCTTACCAACAGGGAGTTTTACACGCAGCCAATCAGGTTTTCGTTGTGCCTGACTTACAGTAATAACCGGTAGTTCGATCATAAAACAAAAATACGCTTTTTGAGATAAGATGGAAGAGGTGAGACGTTAGATTATTGCAATTTAATAAGATACAGAAGTTTTGATTGAAAAACACATTCGTGCATCAACATGAACTCTTCAGCTGATATTACACACCATAGTTAAGAATACTATCAAATATGATGGTTAACTTATTACTTTTGTCCTATAACTCACACATGCCATGGCTACGTCAGAAATTAAATATTTAGGAGGTTTAAGAACAGAATCTATACATCAAGCTTCAGGTGATAAAATTATTACGGATGCCCCCATTGATAACAAGGGAAAGGGTGAAGCTTTTTCTCCTACAGATCTGCTCGCCACGTCGCTGGGTAATTGTATGTTAACCATTATTGGCATTGCTGCTAATGAGCATGGTTTTAATATTGATGGTGCATTATGCAGCATCACAAAAGTTATGGGGCCGGATCCCAGAAGGGTAGTCGAGATTAAGGCAGAATTGAAATTTCCTGACAATGCATTTACAGACAAGGAAAAGAAAATTATAGAACGTGCAGGGTTAACTTGCCCGGTATATTTTAGCTTGCACCCTGACCTTAAAAAAACAATAAGCTTTAGCTTTTAATATTTATTTAAGTTCAAGCACTTCATTTACTTCGTCAACGCTAATATCACTGTGTGATTGGTGAAGCAGGCATTCACCATCCTTTATAAGTAAAAGCTGTGGCGACTCATGATGTACTTGAAACAACTCGGCAATCTGACCTGACAGGCCACGGTAATTAATCAGGTCAAGAAAATAAATGATAGTATCTTCAGGAAGGTCATTCCAATCCTGCTCAAACCGCCGCTTAGCCATCATACTTATAGAGCAACGCGTGCTATGTTTAAATATAATACTGAAACCTTTTTCTTCGTTGATTTCCTGTAGCTGTTGCTGGTTATTTAATGCTATCCAATCCATATTTGAAATTTTTGGGTGATTTTGCCAATAGTAAATATGCAAAAAGCCTGCCGTTGCAGGAAAAGATGATCATAAGAAAGTAAATACTGACTAACAGGCAATGAATAGAAAAGCCACGAAAGTAGCTTCACGGCTGAAATCTTAAAGTTAAAATCAATGATAATTAACGCCCTCTTCTGGAAGAAGGATATGAATTATATGCCGGACAAAGTTTAGAAGAACATGATTCTAAAACGGTTGCCGCTAATAACAATGCAAATACTCCAATAACTAATTTTTTCATTTGAATGATTTATTTTTAACGACAATGAAATCCGCCCAACACATTATAATGATACTCGTTTCAGTTTGCTTAGGGCAGCTTATCATTTTCGTACAGTTAAGTTGCTCAAGTCTCTAAGCATAACGCAAAAAACAGGCTGACTGTATATTAATCTTAATTTTGAGCCAGGGATCGGTGCAGAACTGCCATTTGAATTGCTGTTGCTGCTGCCTCTTCGCCTTTATTTCCATGTTTGCCACCAGAACGCTCCTGTGCCTGTAGTAAACTATCAGTAGTTAATACGCCAAAGACCACCGGTTTGTTATGTTTAATTGTAATTTGTGTTAATCCGTTTGCTACGGCGTTGCAAATAAAATCGAAATGCCTTGTTTCACCCTGTATAACACATCCCAGGCAAATTACTGCATCTACTTTTTTATATGTAAGAATCATATCAGCGGCTGCAGATAGTTCATAGCTGCCCGGAACGTGAATAGTTAAGATGTTTTCAGAAACTGCGTGATATTTTAATAAAAAATCCACAGCTCCCTGGTAGAGGGCGTTAGTAATTTCGTCATTCCATTGTGAAACCACAATAGCAAAGGTAAAATCTGCAGCTTCTGGTAATTGGGTATTAGAAAAGTCTGAAAGGTTTTTGAGTTGAGTTGCCAATAGTATAAATATTACAGGCGTGCCTCTACCCGTGCTATGTAAGCATCAATCACTGATGCCTCATAACTATCAGAGTATTCGGTCCTTATCTTTTTATAAGCATCAAGAGCAGCCTCATTGTTTTTTTCTTCTTCATACACCAATCCTAGTTTTTTTAAAAATAGAGGGCTGGTAAACGAATTGCTCTTTTTATCTGCGGCTTTTTTATAGTATGTTATAGCTTTTTTATAGTCTTTTAATTCGCTGTAAGAATCTCCCAGCATGCCTAAAACCAACGGATCGATTACCGGACTCCCGGTACTGCTGTAATTTCCTAATGCATCAATAGCTTTTTGAAATTCGCCTTTTTGCAGGTATAATCCCCCAAGATATGCGTTAGCTATGTTTGCAGACTTTGTTGATGAATATTCTTCAGCAATTTTTTCAAAGCCCGGATAAGAACCGTCACCTTTAATTGCTCGTTCAGACAGCGAATCTACAGCAACATATTCCTCCGCTTTAAACATCTCATTTGCGGCTTTTTCTGCCCGAGGCGCTAAATAAAATTGTTGATACCCCAGATAAAGCAATATTAAAGCTATTATTGCTCCTCCAATTACTGCTAAACTTTTTGCGTTTTCTTTAACAAAAGTTCCGGCGCTACCCAATTCATGTTCCGGTGTTGTTACTTTATCGTTTTGATTTTGAGACATTTTGTATAAAAATTGAAAAGCCGCATTATTGAAAAACGACTATTCTGCAAAAATACAGTTTTTGATGTTACTAACAACTGTAATATTTGCCAAATGAATTTTTGTATTAACCTTTTATCGCTTAGTAAAAGATTATTTTTGTAATTCATGTGGCTGAAAAAATTATCCCTGCTTAATTTTAAAAATTATACTGAAGCAGTTCTGGAGTTATCACCTGCTGTAAATGCTTTTACAGGAAATAATGGTGCCGGCAAAACCAATCTTCTGGATGCAATACACTATTTATCATTATGTAAAAGTTATTTCAACCCTATAGATGGTCAGCAGATTAAATTTGGCGAAGATTTTTTTATGGTTCAGGGTACTTTTAAGAAAAACGGGCAAGATGAAGTCATATCCTGCGCTCTAAAACGCACCCAGAAAAAGCAGTTTAAAAGAAATAAGAAAGAGTATGCAAGATTAGCGGATCACATCGGGTTGTTTCCCCTGGTGATGGTATCCCCGTACGATACCAGCCTAATTACAGGCGGAAGTGAAGAACGAAGAAAATTTATAGATAACGTTATTTCACAAACCGATAATTTATACCTGGATGAGCTGATACTTTATAACAGAAGTTTGAATACCCGTAACGCTTTGTTAAAGCAAATAGCTGATACCGGGAAATACGATCCGGAGTTGCTTGAAATTTATGATGATCAGTTGATAAGTTCAGGCTATAGTATTTTTCAGAAGCGTAAAGTGTTTATGGAAGTATTTACCGGGATATTTAATAACCACTATACGTATTTAAGTGATGGTAACGAAGAGGTAGAGATGGTATATGAATCGCCATTGTTGTTGGAGGATTTCAGGATATTGCTTAAAAAAACATTAGAGCGTGACCGGGCATTGGAGCGGACAACAGCAGGTATTCATAAGGACGAACTTCTTTTTTCCATTCATGGTATGCCGCTTAAAAAGTTTGGATCACAGGGTCAGGCAAAATCTTTTTTAATAGCGTTAAAACTAGCACAGTACACCTATTTACATAAGCAAAAAGATTTCAAGCCGCTCTTGCTGCTGGATGATATTTTTGATAAGCTGGATGATAACCGAACAAAAAAACTCATGAAAATGGTTTCAGATAAAGATTTTGGTCAAATATTAATAACCGATACGAGTGAAGACCGTATACAAACTATTTTTAAAGAAATTGGAACTGAAGTACGGATTTTTAATGTTCAAAAAGGAGTAGTGAATCAATGAAGCGGACAAACGACAAATCTCTAAAAGAGGCTATTGATCAAATGCTTAACGTATACCGGCTACGCCGCCGTTTTGACGAAACATCACTTATTGCTGCATGGCCTGAAATGATGGGTTCTGCCGTTGCAAACCGTACGAAAGAAATGTTTATCCGCGACCGTAAATTATTTATACGTATTGAATCTTCCGTTATTAAAAATGAAATGGTAATGATCCGATCCCAAATACTGGATAAGATGAACGAACGTGCGGGAAACAAGGTGTTGGATGAAATAATATTCCTATAGTCACTTCTCCTGCTTAAGGAGTATAAGGTAATAGATCACTGTTAGGCAGAAGGCAATTGCAAAGGCCCGCAAAAAAAACAAATAATTTAAATTTCTATCCCATCCGCCCAGGTAAGATACGAGGGGTGCTACTACCAGTATTACGAAGAAGAATATCAAAAACCGGGGCTGGAATATTTTCATAACCATGAGACACTTCGTAGAAAAAGCGAAGCTAAAACATCCGATAAGATCTTGCAGCTTCGCTATTAAATTAGGAATATGATTTAATTAAAATCGTTCATCAGAAGAGAAGAAAAAGCTTCCTTCAATTTCTGCGTTCTCATCAGAATCTGACCCGTGAACTGCATTGGCGTCAATTGATTTTGCATACTTTCTGCGGATGGTACCTTCTTCAGCTTTGCCGGGATCAGTTGCTCCGATAAGTTTCCGAAAATCTTCAACAGCATTATCTTTCTCAAGAATTGCCGCTATGATGGGGCCCGATGACATAAAACTCACTAAATCTCCATAAAAAGGGCGTTCCTTGTGTACAGCATAAAATTCGCCTGCCGTAATTTCTGTCAGGCGGGTATATTTTAACGCTATAATTTTAAAGCCGCCTTTAGTAATATCGTCTAAAATTGCTCCGATGTGTCCGTTAGAAACAGCATCAGGCTTAATCATTGTAAAAGTTCTGTTAGTTGCCATAATTTATAAATTGGCGCAAAGGTATGCTTTTATCGTAAAAGGATAAAGCAATTTGCTTACAGTAAACCAAATAATCAAATATTATCAATGTCATTTTATGGTATCCTGCAGGTTTTTAATAGCTTTGCAACTTCTTTTTAAAAAATGTTAGACCTAGCCTCTCTAAAGGAATTATTAGCCCAGCCCCGGCATATTGTTATTACCACTCATCCTAAACCTGATGGTGATGCAATGGGATCGTCATTAGGCTTATATAATTATCTTATACAGAAGGGTCACCAGGTGCGGGTTATTACTCCTACAGATTATCCTGCGTTTTTGCACTGGCTTCCTAATAATCCGGAAGTAATAATTTATAACGAGAAACAGGCAGAATGTAATCAGATTGTAGCTGATGCAGAACTTCTGTTTTGCCTGGATTTTAATTCCCTGAACAGAATACACGAGTTGGGAGAGGTTATACGTGCTGCAAAAGGATATAAAATATTAATAGATCATCACCTGGAGCCTGAGGGTTTTGATGATTTCAGGCACTGGACGATCAATGCATGTGCCACGGCGCAACTGGTTTATGATTTCATTGTAAACCTGATGAACGAAAAAGAACTGATCAATAAAGATGTTGCTACCTGTTTATATACAGGCATCATGACGGATTCAGGCTCTTTCCGGTTTCCTGCTACAACAGCAGAGGTGCACCACATTGTAGCTGATCTTATTACCTGCGGAGCTGAAAATTCGCGGATACACCAACTTGTTTATGATAACTTTAACGAAAACAGACTGCGGTTTCTGGGGCATTGCCTTTTAAACAGACTTGAAGTTTTTGCTGAGTTTAATACTGCAATGATTACGGTGACTAAAGAGGATTTGATAAAATACGAGATCGTTACCGGAGATACAGAAGGAATAGTGAATTATGCATTGTCAATAAATGGAATTAAATTAGCAGCTTTAATAGTAGAGCGTGATGAGTTGGTTAAACTTTCTTTACGCTCCACAGGGGATTTTCCTGCTAATGAAATCTGTAAAAAATATTTTCATGGCGGAGGTCACAGGAATGCAGCAGGAGGTTTTAGTAAGGATTCACTGAAACAAGTAGTAAGTCAGTTTAAATTAGTTTTACCTGAATATAAAAATCTTTTAGTCCAATAATAAATAAATGGGGAGGCCATTAAAAACAAAAAATCAAATGAGAAAAAATTTACTAATTCTATGTATTGCGCTTGCATTCAGCAGTTGTAAGCAATTTAAACAAGGTGAAGGGGATATGTTCTATAAAATCCACGAGGATAAAGACGGTCCATTGGTTAAAGACGGAGACTTTATCGTTTTTAAATTTATACAGAAAACAGAAGAGGATTCGGTATTATATAATTCTTCAGATTATGACCGGCCTGCAATGACTGTAAAACAGAAACCTGGATTTAAAGGGGATATGTTTACTGCTATAGGGATGTTAAGTGAAGGTGATAGC
Organism: Sphingobacteriaceae bacterium; assembly: GCA_035575925.1. Lineage (GTDB taxonomy): Bacteria > Bacteroidota > Bacteroidia > Sphingobacteriales > Sphingobacteriaceae > DASWTL01. The sequence continues at coordinate 6,299 of DATLXK010000063.1, read as the reverse complement.
GCTACATTTAAAATCAATATCGATTCTTTAGTTGGAAAACTAGGAATGCCTAAGCCAGAAAATGTAAAAGGGAAATACATGCTTTATACTTTTAAACTGGATAAGGTAATTCCTAAAGGAAAGATGAAAGATGCTGATTTCCAGGCTAAGGTTGAGCAGTTTTTAAAAGTAGAAACTGATAAGGCCAAGAACAACGAAGCAGCTAAAATTAAAAATTATTTAGATGCTGAAGATCTAAAACCCCTTACCACTGCTTCAGGATTGAATTATGTTATTACAGGCGGAGGTAAAGGCGGGTTAAAGGCAAAACCAGGCGATACGGTTGAAGTAAACTATACGGGTAAATTTCTATCAGGAAAAGTATTTGATACCAGTCTTCAGGATGTAGCCAAAAAATCAGGCACTTTTGCAGCACAACGGCCTTATAAACCAATAAAGATCCCGGTTGGCGTTGGAAGCGGTATTATTCGCGGATGGGAGGAAGCATTAATGCTTCTGCCAAAAGGTACTAAGGCGACGCTGATATTGCCATCGAAATTAGCTTATGGCGAACAGGGAAGCGCGCCGACCATACAGCCATTTACTCCATTAGTTTTTGATATAGATATTGTAAATATAATTCCTGGCAAACCCGGTGCTGCTGCTCCACTACCTGCAATGCCAATGCCTGCACCTGCAGTCAGATAGAAAAATAATCGTTTATAAAAAGCCCTCTGAACTTAATTAAGCAGAGGGCTTTTTAATTTCGATACTGATGATACTCACAGATACACACACACATCTTTATTACGAAACAGACCCTGAAAAACTCAACGCACAGATGCAGAGGTGTTTTCAGAACAATATTCCCAGGCTCTTTCTTCCAAATGTTGATTCTGATTCAATTCCACTGGTAATGGGTTTGGCAGGGAAATACCCTGAACATTGTTTTCCGATGCTTGGTTTACATCCATGTGATGTAAAAGAGAACTATAATGAAGAACTTTTACAAATTAAAAACGCTATTCCCGCACAACGGATTTATGCTATTGGTGAAATAGGTATCGACCTGTATTGGGATAAAAGCACACTTGGGATACAGCAGGATGCTTTCAGACAGCAGATTAATTGGGCTAAGCAAATGGATCTGCCTATAGTTATACATTCCAGAGAAGCTTTTGATGAAGTGTATGAAACATTGCTAATGGAGAATGATGATAAACTGCGTGGGATCTTTCACTGTTTTACAGGAAGTTCAGAACAGGCTGTTAAAATAATGGATCTTGGTTTCTACCTTGGAATTGGGGGTGTTGTAACGTACAAAAATTCAGGTCTGGATAAAGTGGTTGCAGAATTATCCCTTGAAAATATAGTATTGGAAACAGATTCACCATATCTTACCCCTGTTCCGTACAGAGGTAAACCAAATGAAAGTAGCTATTTAATTTATATTGCACAAAAAATTGCTGATTTAATGCAAGTAAGTGTAAATCATGTAGCTGATGTTACAACAAATAACTCTAAACTGATTTTTGGGATCTAGGTTCAGGAAATGAATTTAATTAATCTGGCTTAATATGAAATTCGACGCAAGATGACCAGTATTTTAGTGATATATACAGGAGGTACAATCGGGATGATCGCAGATCCGAACTCTGGTGTGCTGATGCCTTTTGATTTTGAACAGATCACTGAAAATATTCCGGAATTAAAACGGATGAATTATACATTAACCGTTCATTCATTCGATCCGTTGTTAGACTCATCAAATATGACCCCGGAGGTATGGATTGAGCTTGCCCAGCTTATAGCGCGGGATTACGAAAGTTATGATGGGTTTGTAATTCTGCATGGTTCTGATACCATGGCTTTTACGGCTTCTGCCCTTAGCTTTATGCTTGAAGGATTATCCAAGCCAATAATTTTTACCGGTTCACAGCTTCCGATAAATGGGATCAGAACGGATGCCAAAGAAAATTTTATTACAGCTCTTGAAATTGCTGCCCAAAAAAAACGCGGAAAATCCCGGGTTCCTGAGGTATGTATTTATTTCGACTATAAACTTTTCAGAGGGAACAGGTCGTTTAAATATAATTCAGAAAAATTTGAAGCATTTCGCTCCCCCAATTATCCCATATTGGCCGAAGCAGGAGTTCATCTTAAATTTTATAAAAACGATATACGTGAACCTGATGGAACACCTTTCAAGGTTCATACCAGGCTGGAAAGTAATATAGGAATTTTAAAAATTTACCCGGGTATTACTCCTGAAATTGTGCAGGCTGCGCTTACCGCAAATTGCAAGGCAATTATTATGGAAACATTCGGCTCGGGCAATACCTGCACTCATCCCTGGTTTATCGATCTGCTTAATACAGCAATTAAATCAGGAAAATTAATATTGGATATCTCACAATGTAAAGTGGGCTCTGTAGAACTGGGACGATATGAAACCAGCCGCCAGTTAAAAGATATGGGTGTGGTTAGCGGGTATGATATGACTTTTGAAGCCGCTGTTACCAAACTGATGTATTTGCTGGGAACCGGGAAAAACTTAGATGAAATAGCCATTCTGCTGGAACAAAATTTAAGGGGGGAACTAACAAATTGATAGGTCTGCTATCTATTAAATAGAGTTCCGGTATATAAATGCCATAGAAATTTCTATTTTTGCAGCCTTACAGGAGAGGTGTCAGAGTGGCCGAACGAGCGAGCTTGGAAAGTTCGTGTACTCGCAAGGGTACCGTGGGTTCGAATCCCACCCTCTCCGCAATATTATCATGAATTAAGCCTTTTACAATATGTAGAGGGATTTTTTTATTGACAAATATTTTAGTGGTGCAATTAGTGGTGCACTTTCCAGTTTTTTAACTGCAGGTTCGGGCCTGCACTCCTCAACATCCCTGTCCATGAAAGAATATTTAAATTTTTTTACGTATCACTTGCAAAAATGCAAGACTAAAATACTATCATTGTCAACGGGAATGCAAAAAACATATTGGTCGGCATTAGTATCCATATTCCGTGGTGTCTCATTGGAAAGAAAAATCTGAACAGAATATAATTGCAACTAATAAGCTAATAACAGAGTCCTTGTTCTCGTCGAGCGTACACTGTTGTTATTATAGTTGTATTCAGATGCTGTACCACATTTTAAGTACGCATTTCCAAAAATCGGAAAGTGAAATCGACCAGGAAAGTTATTTGGGCGGGAAAGAAGACGGTGGTCTTCATATTTGGCTTATAAACACAATTGTAAAAGAGTTTTCATCTATGAACACTTTTGAAGCAAATTCTTTTAGTGCAAAAATGGCGGGACTTAAAAGAATGAGAACACAATCTGATTACAAAAACGTTTACATAAATGATGATTCAGCTGAAAAAGCTAGAAAAACAGCATTAGAGACTTTAAAGCTACTCAAAAAGAATTTTAAAATATGACAGCTAAACAATTTGTTATAGAAAGCATAAATAAGATTGTGGCTAATTTTATGTTTGTTCAGTGCAGGTATCAGTTTGATGAATTTTCGGATACTCATTACGTTGAAGTAATGCCTAAGGGCTACATGGAGTCCCCTAATGCTATAACCGACGTTCAAAACGCTATCTTGTTGGATTTCATAAACCGGTATCCTAATCAGTTGCTTGCATTTTTTAGCGATGACGACTTAATTCAACTTGACAGGGTAGACTATGAAAATCGGGGTATTTGCTATAATTCAGGAGCTACTGCTGTCTCTAAGATTGAAAATGCAGAAGTTTTGTTAGAGAACGCGCCTAATACCGTAATTGCTGGTGAGAACTTTGCTTTAGCCGCGTAAATAAGATGCCGAATATAGCCAAGTCACCATTTAAATTGCAAAAATTTATTGTCAAGCAATTTAATATCATTAGAAACCCGGGCAAACAGGGTAATGTAAGATTTGATATTGTTCCTTCAGCTGTAGTCAATCGCCAGCAGAGATTCTTTCAATTGACTTTAGCGATTAAATTGGAAGACAAAAAAGGCTCTTACATTATCGACATACTAGCAATCGGCGATTTTCAGTTCGATAACGTGATAGATGATGGTAATTTAAATGGGTACTTCCTTACTAATGCGCCAGCTTTAATTTTCCCCTATGTTAGAGCCTATATTTCGGCTGTTACGGCACTTTCTGGATTAGATGCCGTTAATCTACCGGTCATGAATTTAACCTCGTTAAAAGCAGAATTACAAAAGAATATCGCGGAAGTTGAAGCATAAGTAATCTACCTATTATGTTTTAAGCTTATATTTGCTTTGTTCCTTTGTCGTTATTGGAATAAAAATCTAAGGGGTGTTGCTGAAAAGTAGCATCCTTTTTTTGGAATAACTAATTGCCCTTTTTTATCTATACATCCTGTTTATCTGCTTTCCTGATTTTTCTCTTTATCGCGCGACAGATAGGGATATATTCAGCATAACGATTTCCTTTATTCTCAAAGTAATCGCTTACATCTGATGCTTTTTGTGTTAAAAAAATGGTTGCTCATAGGGTAAATCTAAGATTTAGTATTTCGTTATTATGCATGTTCTTAAGCATTTGATCGTATCTAGCAATTGCATCTGTCGCTTTAACCAATTCTTGAATAAATACTTCATAATTCAAGTTAGAGGGAGGGAATTGATCATAATGATATTTAACTGCATTCGTTAAGTCTAAATTCATTTATTTTTGGTTATGAAATTTACTATATTTTATGATACAAAGCATTTTGATAGCTTTAAATAAATAGATTTGATCATCAAAGTGTTTTGTTAGTACTAAGTGATACTCAAATCTATTTGCTTATCAAATATGTTAAAATGTGATAAACAAACCAATTTGATAGTTATAAACGATAATCAAAGTTCTTAAGCCGTTGTAACTATAAGATCTATAACACGTAATGAGCAGAAAATATAAATTCAAATTACATAACAGTCTGAATTATTACACAATAATCGTGTTGAAGCAGAAATAGAAAAGCCCGAGGACTATTTATGTAGTAGCGCACGTGATTATTATGGCTTACCTGGAATGATTGATATAAAGATAGTTGAATCAATAGTAGTTTAAATATGAAAGGCACAAGTACACAACCGCACAGGCCTCAGGCTGCATACTTGCGCCAAGTGGGGGCAGGATCTCCGGAAACTTATTCAATTTCTAATAGATGAAAATTCGTTATCTAATACTGATTTTTTTAATAATCTCTTGTGGCCGTGGCAAGACACCAGAAGTAGTATTTGATATTTCTGCCCAAACTGGACTGAGCATAGATGAAATTCGAAAAAAACTCGTAGACGGCCAGAATGGTGTTAAAGCATCACCTGATTATAAGGAATCGGAAGGAATTGATATCTATATAAAAAACGGTAAAAACTTGTATATCTACTATGATCGAAAATCAAGAGAGGTTATTTCATTCCTTCTAGTTTCCACCGATGAAAAATTCGCCAAAATAGATGATATATTAAAAATAGGCAATTTAGATACGATAAATCCCGCTTATTCACTCGAAGCGGATAAGTCTTTCTGGGATCGAGACACATATAGCAGTGTAACTGTTTACCCGAAAAAATAATTCATCAATCTTATGTCAGACGTATTCGTTTCTCCATTGGCGCAAGTATGCAGGCCCCTATCACACCCATTAAACCTCAACCAGTGTTTCAGTGATTTTGGTTTCTGTAGATAAATTGAAGTCGTTTAAGATTCCATTCCTGTCTACATGCGCATTATTACTAAGTTCTTTTGGATAAAGAGGGCTCTTTTGCCATCCAAGCTTTCTTAAGTGGTCAAAGATGGAATTTTCTGGCTGCTCAAAAAGTGTTTCGAAAAAATCCTCAAGAACAACGTCACCCATCATTGCCTGAGCTTCCTCTGGTGTGGCGCCATATGCGGATAAATTTAAAGAGGGTATGTAAACAATATGATGGCCATGATCTTCAAACCCCATAAGCCTAAAAATTCCTTTACCCCGCTTTTGCTTATAGTTTATTTTTAAGGTTTCTTTTATTTCTTTCACCTTTTAATACCTCAATCCTCGAATTTGTAGTTAACAATACCTATTTAACGTGTTTAAAATGATAAATGTTTAAAACCGAATTCCAATAACGTTAATGTAAATTTAGAACTCTCTTTTGTCATTCCTACTAAGAACGAATTGCATGGATTGTACCGACCCCTTATTAGTTGGACAAAAGTTGTGAATTAGTTGTGTAGTAATCGTTCGAATTTAGCTGTAATTTTTCATTTGAATATTCTGCATCCTGATTATTTTTGATTGCCGATATTGGTACTGCATCCTGTTCT
>DATLXK010000062.1:0-151479 GCA_035575925.1 Sphingobacteriaceae bacterium | reverse complement strand
CTTGTTTTTCCACCGGGCGTATAACGATGGTGCCAGATTATACTTCCGGCAGGTAACTGTTGAGCCTTCACGATCGCCTTCCTGAAGGAGAGCCAGACGATCTTCAGGACTGAAGGATCTTCTTTCTTTTTTCATAATTCCTTAATTTAATGGTTCTAAATTGTTTTTATAATTTAGTCCAGCCTTTTAGGGGGTTAATACAAAAGCATTTGGAGGTAAATTATATAAATCACTTAACAAACCTGAAGCCCCATCTAATGGCTCTCTCAGATTACCTGTTCTACCAGCGGCATTTAAACCCACCGTTAAATTAGAATTTAAATCGTAGTCTAAATTTAATCTGAAATTTACGCGTTGAAATTTAAGCTGAGAGTTAAAATCATCTGTTTCTGTTGATTTAAAGTTTCCCTTTTGATTGTAATAACCTAATAAAGTGAAATACCGGAAACTATTTGAGCCTCCACTTGCAGAAAGGATATTTCTGAAAACCGGAGCGCTTTCCTTTAAAAAATCATTCCGATAATTATTGTTTGGAAAATTAAAAGGATCTGAATTATTCTGATAAGCTAGTAGAGCGGCTTGATCATAAATTGGCGGTCTGCCGCCATTACTTAAAGCCTCATTGTATAAAGTGGCGTAATCAAAAGAATTTAAAGATTGTATATTATTTGTAGATTGCTGAAAACCAGATTGGCTATCAAATATAAGGTCTGAACTTACATTTTCTACACCCTGGAAGAGAACCCCTAATGAAAGACCTTTATATCCTAATGAAAAATTCAGGCCCCCCACATATTCCGGTATATTCGAGTAACCAATTGGTACCTGATCCAGATTAGTGATCACGCCATCTTCATTGATATCCATGTATTTTAAATCTCCCGGAATAGAGACATTTGAAGTAAGTTTATTGACAGAGCTGGCTGCTATGTCAGCGGCATCTTTATAAAAACCTATAACCTTATACCCTCTGGTTTGTCCTATGCTTTGTCCAACTGCATTCAGATATGCCGGCTGCCTTCCAGGGTCATCTGCAATATTAATCCTGTTCTTATTATGACTTAACTGTGCATTTATTGAGTAATAAAATTTATTAACCTGATTTTGATGGGTTAACTCAAATTCGTATCCCCGGTTATAGTTCTCTCCAAAATTTACTCTTGGCAAGCTTTCCCCGTAGGTAGCAAAACTGGTATTATTTCTGGCTAATAAAATATCATAACGTTTGTCGTCATAAACATCTGCAGTTAAACTAAGCTTGTTTTTAAAAACAGAAACATCCACACCGATATTTCTTTTTAGAGATTTCTCCCATGTAAAGAATGAATTTCCAATTTGTGAGTGTACATATGTAGGTGTTTGGGCCGGATTGTTAGGATCTCCAAGAGGCACATTGCCTCCCCTACTGTAGGCATCTAAATAAGGGAATCTTCCACCAGGGCTTGGGTTACCTACCAAACCTACAGATCCACGAATCTTAAGTTGGTCTAACCAGCTTACGTCTTTCAGGAACTTTTCATTTGAAATTGCATAGCCGGCAGATAATGATGGAAATATTCCATACCTGTCACCTACAGGATAATTTTCTGAACCATTATAAGCACCGTTTAGCTGAAGAAAATATTTTCGGTCAAAGTTATAAGTGAAGTTAAATACCAGCCCCTGATTAGCAAACGGTGCAGCTGAAATTCCTGTACCTTCTATTTCTCTTAGATCCCTGGTTACTATTATATTTGATGCTACATTATGTTTATTAAATGATCTTTCGTGATTTACAAATAGTTGAAGAGTCGTTTTAATATCTCCGTAACTTTGCGGACGAATACCTTGTAAAACAGCATCAAATGTGTTTCGGGAAGGCGATAATTGTTTTGTGGTTCTGTTAAGGGTATAGGCGGCATAAGAACCTGTTTGGAACTTAACAGAAGAAAAATTGGAGGTGTAACCAAATACGCCTCTTACAGATAATCCTTTTGTAATTTTGTCAAGTTTTTGGTTCAGGTTAATTATACTTTCCGTCACATTGTTATCGAATGCAAAGTACCCGCTGCCAGTTAATACCGCATAAGGATTAAAAGTATTTGTACCCAGGCGTTGAAAATCTTCAATTTGATTGAATGCCCCATTAGGATTATATGGGTCTTTTGCAAATTCTTCATTAAAGGGGAGTCCCCATGATGGGATAAAAAGTATCCTGCTAACAAAACCTTCCTCTCCGTTAAGATAAGATTGCCTGAAGTCTCCACCAGTAGAAATACCACTCACAGCATATCTTTTCTCTAATCTTCCGGCTACTTTTACACCTATCGTAGTTGTTGGTGTTAAAGTGAAATACGTTTGACCTAAAATTATATCTGTTATAATCAGGGGTTGTTTTAAAGTTAGATCGTGTAGCAAAATTTTTAAATATCCCGTCTTCAAATGTATGGCCTACAGATGCAAAATACTTGGCCACTTTAGAGCCTCCGGATATATTCACATTGTTTTGAGTTTGAAACCAGTTGGGCCTTGTTAATGCTTTGTACCAATTAACATTTGGGTAAAGTAAAGGATCACCGGTACCATCTTTAAATATTTGAAGATCCTGGTCAGTAAACGTTCTATTTGCTGCAGGTACACCAATATTTATTTGGCCTTCATTATGGAGCATAGCACTTTCATAAGAAGGTAAAATTCCTGGCAACTGTTTATAACTCTGAATACCCACATTACTGGTAAAAGATATTTTAGCAACTCCGGGTATTCCGTTTTTTGTAGTTATTACAAATACTCCGTTAGCTCCTTTTATTCCGTATAATGCTGTTGAAGCAGCATCCTTTAGAACGGTAATTGTTTCAATTTCATTAGGATCAATGTCACCAAAAGATTCTCTTTCAATACCATCAACAACTATCAATGCTTTTGAATCACTGGATACTCTGCCACGTATATATAATTCTGATTGATTTTTACCCGGCCGGCCACTTAATTGTGTTGCAATTAAACCTGGAACCCTGCCCATTAGTGCATTAGTAACATTTGTTACAGGAGATTTTAGGATATCTCTTCCGGAAATACTACTAATTGCAGCAGTTACATCAGATTTTTTTTGAGAGGTTAATCCGGTAACCACAACTTCATTTAAGGAATTAACAGATGTTACTAATACAGCGTTAATAACATTATTATCTTTAACTACATATTCTAAAGTGTTAAACCCTAAAAAGCTGAAAACCAAAACACTTCCCGGGGAGGCCGATATTGAATATCTACCCTGTGAGTCACTCAATGTTATAATACTAGTGTTTTTTATACGGATTGATGTTCCCGGAATTTCTCCCCCATCATCAGCAGCGGTAACTTTTCCAGTAATAATTCTCTGTTGAGAGAATGAAACACCACTTATAAAAACAAAGAAAGTGATGCAAAGCAATATCTTGCTGCGCAAGTATAATTTTACCATAGCAATATTTTTTTTCGTGAAAATGTCTTGTTAGAATGAATGCTCTTATAACAGCATCTAAAAAGTTTATAATTAATCAAATATATTGATATAGGTCTATTAGCGGGTTAAATAAAAACCTGAATTTTTTGTATTTTTTGATATTTTTTAAATAGATTTAAGTATAAATTCCATAACCGTTATATCATGAATAATTATTTTAAATATTTAAATGTTGGTTCAATTGAAGAGAGATGGGGTTTTTATGTAACTACTGTGGGATATTCCAAAATAGATCCGGATAAACAATACCCTAATGAAGAACATCCTCAGAATCATACATTAACCTGGAATAAAGGAAGAATATTAAACGATTATTATATGATTTTTATTTCAAAAGGAGAGGGGATATTTGAATCTGCTCTAACTAATCCTGAAGATATAAAAATGGGTACTTGCTTTTTTCTTTATCCCGAGGTGTGGCATAGATACAGGCCTAAAATCAAATCCGGTTGGGAAGAATATTGGATAGGATTTAATGGATATTATGCTAAAAAATTAATGAATGAGGGTTTTTTTGATTCCAAAAACCCATTTATTTATGTGGGAATGAATACAGAGCTACTTATTCTTTTAAGAAAATTAATAGATACGGTTCGTGCTTCTTTTACAGGATATCCGCAAACTATGGCGGGTACAACTTTACAAATATTAGGATTAGTTAACGCGACTTCGCTTTATCAGGAGTATGACAGTGACCCCGTGGGGAAACTTATTCAAAAAGCAAAATTTCTATTACAAGAGTGTTTAGAAAAACCTGTTGATATGGAGAAACTGGCAAGAGAGATTCCTATGGGTTATTCTTCTTTCAGAAAAGCATTTAAGAGGATAACTGGAGAATCTCCTAACCAATACCATATGAATTTACGGTTAAATAGTGCTAAGGCACTTTTAACAACAACCGCCTTAAATATAAATGAGATTGCTTATCAAACCGGTTTTGAATCAGTTTTTTACTTTTCAAAACTTTTTAAGAAAAAGAACGGTGTTTCCCCCAAATACTTTAGATCACAAAATGATGATTAACTTCTATATTGCTGATATCGGTCATTTATCAAATCTTTCATATAACAGTTGATCGCAAACTGATCTGAAACAGGTGCGTTTGAAAATGGAATAGCAGGCATATATGGTTTAGGACCAAATTCTGTTGTTACAGGAAGAATTTTCGTGTTGAAGGCATGATTCGTATCTACAATTCTGTCCCACCATTTTAAAAAATGATCTAATGCATATCTCCATTCGGGGGCAGCTGGATCGGGTACCTGAGGTCCCTGTTCAAAGCCTACTCTTAAATGAATATGCTTACTTCTTTTAATCGCCTCACTCATTACTTCAGAAAAGTTCTCAAGCATACTTTCAGTAACACAAGCCCAGTGAGAAAAGTCTGCAGTAATTAAAAAGTTTTTCCGTAAAGTAAAAATTTCCTGAGTCGTCTGGGGCGAATAACCCACTCTACCTCTGTGAGTTTCATGTACCACCGTGATTCCTGTTTTTTCAGAAAATTCCTGAGCAATATCTATCAGCTGCAGATTTTGCTCTAATGTAAAATAATCTCTTCCGGTGTGTGAGTTTATTAAAATCGGATCAGGTTCAGCACAAATATTTAAAAAATTAAGATATGACGATTTAAATTGGCGAAAGTTACTCCCATAAGCCTGGTGCTGATGGGTAACAATATACATTTCATGTTTTTGTAAATAATTAAACAATAGTTTTTTTTCCTTTTCATTATCGGGTAACCAAATATCAAAACCATCATAGCCTGCATCTTTCATTTTATTTAAAAACACTTCTAATTTAAGGTCTTCATGCCCCCACAGCGGACTTAGGATTTTAATTTTCATGGATTGGGTTCTACGCTATAAAGATGTTGTTAATAGAAATAATTGTCAAAAAGTATAAAAACTAACACAATATGATATGGCTTATCCATAGATGGAAGAATATATTTGATAAACCGATTTAAAATAGGTAATAAACCTATTACTTATACAAAAAAAATTAAATTTCACACGCTAACTAATAAACCATGAAAGTATTAAAATCAGTTGCCTATAGCACGGCTATAGCCATTTTTACCTTACACAGTTGCAAAACTATTGATAATGAAGAATTGCAGGAAAAATCATTACCAACTGAGAAGGGGGTAAGTCAAACATCAGCTATATCATCTGGTGGATTTGTCAGAATTTTTAAAGGTATTGAATATGCATCCGGCAGTGATGATCAACCTCGTTTACAGAAAGCTTTTGCTTTTAAAATAGATTTAAAAAATCCGGCAATTAAAATGTTAGCTACCCCAGGTAATGGAACAGCCGCTGGTGAAACTAATTTACAAACTACTCCTGCTTTTCTTGATGCACAAAATCTTAAAGCAGCAATTAACACTAATTTCTTTACCCCTTCTGGTACCACCGCTGATAACAGAGGTTTATTAATCTCTAACGGCACCATAGTTTCCAATGCCGAATCGGGCACATTTTCATCTCAATTAAATTTTACAAACACTATGCTAGCTACACTTATAAGTAGCGCCGACAACCCGGCGGGAATATACAATGCAGTAGGAGGGGCAGAAATTATTTTAAAAGATGGGGTTAATATTGGTACCAATCCCGATGTACAACCTCGTACAGCAATAGGTCTATCCCAGGATAACCGGTACCTTATAATGGTAGTAATAGATGGCAGGCAGACCGGATGGAGTGATGGTGTTAACCATGCTGAGACGGCAAAATGGTTGACCTATTTTGGTGCTTACAACGGAGCTATATTTGACGGTGGCGGTTCTTCAATACTCGTTCGGGACAATGGATCCGGTACTCCTACAGTTTTAAACCGCCCTAGTGACGGAACACCAAGAGCAGTATCAGCAAATCTTGGGGTATATAGTCAGCCTCTTTATAAACATGTTATTGGTGATTATAATAATAATTGGTCTGTAGAAAAAGCGGTCTATAGAAGTTCGAATAGTACTTTTTATGTTAGTCCATCTTCCGCTGTTGCATTGGGGAGAAATGGAGACATTCCGGTAGTGGCTGATTTTGATAACGATGGAAGTACTAATAGAGCTGTCTGGCGTCCTTCTGTTGGAAATTGGTATGTTATGAATGCGGCGAATACCGCGTACAGTACCGTTACGTGGGGTATAAATGGAGACATTCCTGTTCCGGCTGACTATAATGGAGACGGCACTGCTGAACGGGCGTTATTTCGCCCTTCAAATGCCACCTGGTATTTAAAAAACGGTGTAACTGGTGTTAATTCTTCTTTGCAACTTGGGCAAACAGGCGATATTCCTGTGCCGGCTGATTATGATGGAGATGACCATGCTGACAAAGCTGTTTACAGACCTTCTAACGGCACATGGTATGTGATTTTAAGTACTACTAATACGTTAAATACTGTACAGTGGGGGCAATCAGGCGATATTCCTGTTCCTGGTGATTATGATGGAAATGGAATTGCAGACCGAGCGGTTTATCGCCCATCAACCGGCCAATTTATTATTCGCAACCAACCAACTATTGCCATTGGCCAATCGGGAGATATTCCATCTCCTGGAGATTACGATGGGGATGGAGAGACTGAATGTGCAATTTGGCGACCTTCCACAGCAACATGGATTATAGAAGGCCAGACTAATAGTGTTTATGGAATAACCGGAGATATCCCGCTGTCTTTACCATCAGCAATTAGAATGTTTTTCTTTTAAGAATTAATTAAGATAGAAAAAGCCGGTTTCATTAAGAAATCGGCTTTTTTTGTATTAAAGGCCATTTAACCATACAATACAACGTCCAAACCATTCCTCAAAAACAGGTGTTTTACCAAAGCCATGTCCACCTTTAGCGTAAATATGCAGATCAGCAGGGACATTATTTTTTTGGAGTTCTTCATAAAATTTTACGCTGTTTGCCACATTCACTATCTCATCATCTCCTGCATGTACTAAAAAAGCGGGTGGAGTTTGCTTATTAACATGAAGTTCATTTGAGAAGTAATCAATAGATTTTTTGGATGGTGATTTCCCCAATAAATTATTTCTTGATCCTACATGCCCAAAAAGATCTCTAAAACTGATAACCGGGTAAACTAGGAGCATAAAATCGGGCCGAAGATTTGTGCTGGAAACATTATTAATCATCAAATCACTATAATGCGTTCCTAAAGAGGCTGCTAAATGCCCACCGGCTGAAAATCCCATAATTCCGATTTTTTCGGGATCAATATTCCATTTTTCTGCACTATCTCTCACTACTTTAATAGCTTGCTGTGCATCTTGTAATGGAGCGATAGATTTATCGCTGTTGCTTTTATCATCAGGCAAACGATATTTTAGAACGAATGCGGCAACACCAGCTTTATTAAATGCTTCTGCTATACTGTAGCCCTCGCGTTTTATATTCAATTCTGCATAACCGCCACCGGCACATATAATGACAGCTGTTTTTTTTACTGCAGTTTCATTCCCCGGGTAAAGAGTGAGCGTGGGCTTAGTAACCCTGCTATAAATACTTTTATCAGCATTACTTTTATCAGGCGAATTAGTAGTATTTATATTATTCGGAATTTTGCCGGGGTAGAGTGATATTACCCTTTGGGCTAAAGAATCATTAGCGGTTACTCCAACAGCAAAAGGTAAAATAATTGACAAGAGATATGATTGCTTCATTTAAGATTTGATAAGGCAAGTAATTTTGCGATGCCATTTTATATCTTCCCATATACCTTTAAATTGAGGGTGAGTGAAGTTGGAACTGCAGATATACTTATAATTATTATGCTTTTTAGCAAGAACTACTGCGATATCAGCTGCTTCTTTCACCCAATTCCAGTTTAGTTCCGGATGATCTAACCATCCCACAGGGCCCCATCCTTCTGTATTGCCACACGTGATATTGTTTTGCTTAGCCTTTTTGGCAACCGCAGTAATAGCCTGATCCATCCATCAAGTCATTTCTGGCTTTTTTGCTTCCCAGAAATTTAAAAGTTCCTGAAAATCAGGCCGGTTATCTTTTGACTGATCTATACCTCCCAAAGATCTCCAATGAGGAATATCTGCAGCAGCGGTAAACCATAAATGAGAATCAAGGGTTCCAAACTCAGAAATATCAATACTGTCTAATGGTGTGGTATAAGTTAAACTCATCTGATAAGGATAAGCGGGAAAAAGCGCCTTTAATTTTGATATTAATTTATTACCAAAATCATGCATAAACTTTTGCTGTAGGCTGTTATAGCCCGCAATTTTACCCATATCTAAATTATCCGGAACAAAAGCGGTTGGATTATTCAGTTTAAACTCATATACATTTCCCCGCTTATTCATCTCCGTTTTGAACCAATCATAGCCATGGTATTTAGGATATTCATTCAAAAGGTCCACATAAATAATGTTATCGTCTAACAAATTATTTTTCTGAAGGAATGTAAGGGTTTCTGTCCAGGCTCTCAAGGCTCCACCTTCTTCTGTGAAAATACCTCTTGACCCGGTGTTATGATTAATGAACCATGAAGAGAGTGCCACCCTGAATCCATATTTTTTACATAAAGGAAGAAATTCCAATAAAGCTTCCCGGGGTCGAAAGCTCATGGTATAATCATTGCCCCATTTTGCAGGTGCCCAACCGTTTTTAATACTCCTGAATTCATCTGTTATTTTGCCATCAGTATCTGCTGCAACATATTGAGGCATTACATCTAAACGAAGTGCGTTGTATCCCCTTTCAGCTAGTTGATCTAGCACTTTCTCCCAATTTTCAAATTCTCCGTATCGGTGATGACGAAGAATCCAGCTAAAGTCCCACATGGCAATTGCAAGAGGTTTTTTTAACTTATGAAGGGGTAACTTAGATTTATTTAGCTGAAAACCCGATTCTGCAGCATAAACTTCAGGCATAAAAGGAATGGTTAATAAGGATCCTGTTCCAAGCGTTACACTCTTTAAGAAGTTTCTCCTTTCCATGCCATTTACTATTTCTTAACAATTACAACCACCGATGGATTGGTCAGTATTTTATCTCTGTAAGATAGTTTTCCTTCGTTGTCGCTTTTTATATTAATAGCTTTTTGTTTATTGGTAGTGATCACATACGAAGCATGAGGAGTTAAATTTTTAATGATAAACTTAGCTTCATTGGATTTTGTATCTGAAGAAGATTGTGCCCAAATCATTTTATTAGCTCCCCACTCTTTTATGTCTAAAGTAAATAACTTACTATTATCTATATCCGCTATTAAAGATGCCTTTGCTTCATTTTGATTAAAATATGAAAGCTGCTTACCTGAACTAAACATGCCGAAATGCTCTTTAGAAATAATCCGGTGCTTACCATTGGAAACAGAATATTTATCCATTTCTAAACCAATTGTTAGTTTTTGATCTCTGAAATTATACAATATTTCTGTTCCGGCCAGTTCTTTAGTTATATGCGGGTTTAGATAAAACCTGTTGTATAAAGGGTTAATACCGTAGATAGCCTGATACAGTCCTACAACCGAAAGACTATTTCCGGAAAGAATATCGTCTCCGAGGCCTTCTTGTTTAACCCGCCCATAACGCTGATAGGCCAAGCCATCTTTGCTGTGCCTTTCCATTACATTTCGTACATATTTTAATGCCAGCTCGGGCTTGTAATCTGCGTAAGCCTTTACCGCAACAGCGCCCCAGGATAAAAACAGATCGCCATTTTCGTAAAACGGAAAAGGAAATTGCTCCTCCTTGCCTTCCCCGGGAGCATAAGTCGACATAGTTAACGGCCAAAAGAAAAGCTTCTCTTGTTGCATTTGAGTTTCAATATTGTCTAATATGGTTTTGCTTCTTTTAGGATCATCGCAGATACCGTAAGCAATAGCCATAAAGTTTACAGGTGTCACCATGTTTCTGCCATGCACACTTTTGTCTTTATCAAGCCAGTGTACGTAACATTGTTTTTCTTCATCCCAAAAACCACCCTGAGATGTGGGTTTATTGAAACTTGTTTTTAGTTTAGCCGCAAAATCTTCATATTTTTTTGCTTTTTCATCATTTCCTAACTCACGTTCTATTACTGCCCATTTAACCAAAGCAAAATGCAGCTTAGCATTCACAAAAGCATTTTCATAAGCTGCCCAAATGATATCAATCCAATCGCTGCCTCTTTTATCTTTATAACTATCGGTCATCATTTCAACTAAGCCGTCACCGTCACTATCTCTTTTAATTATCCAATCCAAAGCTTTTTCAGAAGATTGCTGATGTGTTTTCACCCATGCAAGGTTTCCGGTTTGATCAAATAGTTCAGCAACATTAGTTACTAAATCTGGATTAGAATCTAACAAATAGCCCCATTGTGCTTCATAGAACCCTTTGTCGGTTACCTCACCAGGCATAATATCTACATTGTTATAAGCCCAGCGAGACCAAACCCTTCCATCTGGTTTAATAGCATTATCCCGGTAAAAATCTAAGCAATCCTGATACCCTTGAAGATAACTTTTATCATTAATGGCTAAACCCAATTGTGCTATGTATTGCTCATGTAAACAAATTGGTCCGTATGGTGTGTGCCAACTGTTTCCTCCAAAATGTTTTGCATCAATTACCCCAATTCTTGCAATAGTATTTAGTACAGAACTAACTTGCTCACCATTCATTCCTATAAACTTTCCTCTTCCGTATTCCTTGTTAAAATCGAAATAAGAAAGGGTAATGTTTTGGGATGTTTTATTTGCAGGCATATTAAACGCAGACCAAACATTTGTATTCTGGCGAATAAACCTTTTTCGGTTTGTACCTGCATCATAACGTGGAATCATTTCCTGATCTGAAACTGCTATACTATATGCTAACTGATCATCTTTGGTTCTTGTATATTTCATAGCTACCTGTTTTCCAGGCGCATCCACAAGTACGCTTAGGCCGTTTCCTGTTTTGCTGTTCCAAAATTTGGAGGTGTTTGTATGTACGCCATAAGTAGCTAATTTCTCATTGAAAAGATAAAACCAGGCCAAACCACCATAGCCTTGATAAGCACCTTCCCATGTATTTATACTGCTAAATTTGAAAGAAGGTATGCTTGCTTCTTCAGCTAAAATAGATTTTGAAAACACCCGGTCTACATTAAATTTTACATCCTTATCTGAGGTAGTGAATGTCCATGTTTCATTAATGGTTAAATCTTTATCCCCGTATTTTATCCCTTCGATTTTAATCCGATTTTTTTCAGCTTTTAATGTAGGTTGAGAATGCAGCTTTAATGTATTATATACAGCAGAAGACGTTTTTATCTCTGAATAGATGCCCTCTGTCCCGTCAATTACTTTTTGCCCGTTCACTGTCAAAGAAGATATGTTTACTTTTCTGTTGTAATCCAGAGTTAGTTTCAATTTCTGATTACCAAAAATGATAATTTTATTATTTGAATCATTGGAAGTATTAATGGATTGGGCCATCAAACTACCGTTCAAAAGAAATGTGGTAAGGCAAAAAAAACCTGCAAACGTTTTAGCCTTTTTTAAATAGTAATTATATTTTGGATTTTTCATATTAAATATATTTATTGAGTAATACCTTCCCATGTATCTGTTCTGAAAGGCGACGCTGGTAAACCAGCCGAATTGTATAAATTACAAAGTGGATTATTAGCCCAGCCATATCTTACAGCTATGGGTTCCGTAACCATATTTGAAGAAACTACAATTTTATTGTTGACCATTTTAGCGACAGCCCAATAGAATTTTTTATCTGCACCAGCAACTGCAAATCCTTGTAATTGATCTCCTTTTATAACTAAACCCTTATTTATATGCTTGAAAGATATTTCTATCTCATTGCCGGTTGATTTAAAAGATTTATAAATAGGGCCCGAATAAGGAATATTTTCTTTATAAACCTTTGCTCTGGCAATCAGTGCTAAACGGTAACCGACGTCCTGTTTATTCTTTGGATGAATATCTTTAACTTCACCCAGGTCTATTGCAACAGCCATTCCTGTATTTTTAAGCATTAATGTTTGCAATTGTGCCTCTCGTAATTCTGCCCATGTAGATTCTGCAGGTTCCTTTTTTAAATCTGTAAAATTGGCTAATTGTACATAGTAAAATTGAAGTTTTTCATTACCCCATTTATTGCGCCAATCGTTTATAAGCATCGGGAACAGCGTTTTGTATTGTCTCGCTTTTTTATCATTAGATTCCCCCTGATACCAGATTACTCCACGAATGCTATAAGGAATTAGAGGATGAATCATAGCATTGTATAGTACAGTTGGAGTATGAGAGTCTTTTGGAGAGCTTAAGCTGCTGCTCACTTTATCTACAATAGGCTTATAGTCTGACATCCTGGTTAAAGAATTCCCGCTTACCCATGATTGTGCCGGTGAACCTGAATATGCGGTTTGAATAAGTCCGATTGGTATTTTATGATGTTGTTGGATGTTTCGGGCAAAAAAATAAGCGACTGCAGAAAAATCATCTATAGTTTTGGGTGTACATGGTTGCCATCCATTTTTAAAATTAGCTTTCGATAAGGGTTGTGTGCTGGTAGATTTCTCAACCTTAATAAGCCGAATATTGGGATAATTAGCTGTCGCTAGTTCATCTTGATAATTTACTATTTTACCCCATCCCCCAACAGGCATTTCCATGTTCGACTGACCAGAGCATAACCAAACTTCACCTATCAGAACATCATTTAATATTACTCGTTCACCGTCATCAAAATTAATATCAAATGGCCCCCCAAATTTGGGAGTTTTAATACTTACTTTCCAGTTTCCATTTGCATCTGCCAATACTCTTGTTTTTTTGTGGTTCCATGTTGTGGTTATAATCACCTCTTTATTGGGTGCACTTGTGCCCCATATAGCTACATCTGTTTTTTGCTGCAAAACCATGTGATCACTAAAAAGCGGAGACAGTATCACCTTTGCAAAAACAATATTTTGCATAAGTAATAAAAACAAACTTAGACCGATAAAGACACGGATTATTTTCAATTTCGCAAATATTTATACTAGTTTTGTACATTTAATTCTGAATCCACAGCATCAAATCTAAATTTGAAAATGAAGTAATTAAATATTTTCACACTTGCAGTATTTACTAAGTGCATTAATATTTATACGTGCTATTTCCATTCAGCAATCACCTCCTTTACTGCTTCAATGCCATCAGGATATCGCTCTAAACCATTTTCCCAATTAAATATAGCTAAGAAACGACAGTCTTTAAATTGTAGTGTTTGCTGAATATTGTAAATCCACTCATTTTTATTCTTGCCTGGCCACCACCATTCAACCGCGGCCCATCCCGGGTTTAATCTTTTATCTAATACATCACCCAGGTCGCCTGCTTGATTTGGGTTAGTACTGTAAAGGCTCCAACCGGGGAAAGAATAGTTATTACTTCCAGCTTCAAAAGATAAATGCTTCTCCCATGGGGCAAAGTTGCCTCCCTGATGGGTGTAGATTAATTGTTTTGGCACACCTAAATTGTAAACAGTTTTACAAAGTGTATCCAAAAACCTGTTAACTACCTGTTCAATATCCGAGGCAGTGATACGGCCCTGATTTTTTATACCTGCTGTTTTAACTGCCGCAAAACCTATTTGAGATATTCCACCGCTAAATCCTGCTTCGGGATTATAACTTTCCATCGGGTCCAGACTTTTATCTCCAGCCATTCTTTCTAAATACCGATTACCATTTTTGTAATAATAAGCGTTAACACCTATGCTGGCTTCATGTCCAAGCTTGACCCCCCCAAGCAAATACTTCTGGTTAGCTGGCAGAGCTCCGTACCATTTTATAATTGCAGGTATAAGTCTATTTAAAGCATTTATTTGTGCTGTAATAATTGCAGGGCTTGATAAGTTTGGTGCAGGTAAAACCCTTAACTGTGCGCCCCAATTACGCCAACTAATCTTAATTGCACTTGATTCATCCCAGCTGGTCCATTCAACATTTTTCTTATTTTGAGGATTATATCCTGGTTTATTTGGGTTCCACCAATTCCAGAGATCAGGTCTGGCATTTAACCAGTTAATTCCATCAAGATTAATTAATATAGGAACTTGGGTTTCCTGACTTAGTTGCATAAACAGATTTAAGCTTTTTGCAACTGAATCTATATCACTTCCTAAAAAATCAAAAAGAACAGAGATGCCTACTTTTATTTTACTGTTGGGAGTGGCATCTACCCGTTGTATTATATCGTCAAAAAATTTACGGTTAAACGTTGAGGGCTTTGCTACAGTAATTGTTTTGCCGGGTACAGAATTAAGAAATATATATTTTGGTTGTTCCTGAGCCTTAATCGGATAACATCCGAAAAATAAAATTGCTAAAACACAAGACCCCCAAAACACAATAGCTTCTTTAAAACACATTAATTTCCTTTGGTTGGATATCTTACACTGATTCTAGCACTGATTTTTTAGAATAGATTAAGGGAGTTTGTAAATCATCATTTAATAAGTCGCCTACTTTTAATTTTGCACATTGTTCGTCAGTTAAGATATTTTGAGAACCATTATAAGTATTGCCATCAGGCATGTGTGCACAAGTCATTGCCCGGCGAAAACCAGGGGTCATATTTGCATGAGCGCCATGTATTGTTAGTCCGTTGTGAAAAGAACAAGTACCAGCTTTCATCAATGCTGGAACTGCTTTTGTTTTTAAAAATTCAGGATATGCAGTAAATATTGAACTCATATTTTTTCCGATACCTGCAATTTCAAGCTTGGTAGTTTTGTGGGAACCCGGAATAAAAAAAAGACATCCGTTTTCATACGTTGCATCATCTAATGCCACCCATATCGACAAGGCTTTTCTATCGCTAAAAGACCAGTATGGCGTATCTAAATGGAATGAGGTTGGGTTCGCCCACGGCTTTTTTATAAGAGCCGGGTCATGCCAAATGCGGATCCCATCTACATCTGCCAATTGAGCGGCCATTTTGCCAATGCGTTCATCCAACATAACATTACGCATTTTTTCATTATCCTGCCAAAGATTAATGAGTTGGTCAAATACATTCTCAAAATAATCTTTGTCGGCATCATCACCTTTGCCGAAAACTTCTTTACGGTCAGGCATTTTATTGCCGTTTCGTTTTTCAAGTGCTTCATCGAGAGCAGTACGCCACGTTTCTATTTCGTCCGCAGAAAGAAAATTTTCGATAACTACAAATCCATCGGATTGGTATTTAGAAATCTGATCAGGAGTGAGTTCATTTTTCATGATGATTATATATTAAACTGTAAGTTTTTCAAATTTATTAAGTTGCGTACGTTTTAAACATAATGAATTAGGTTTTCTTTTATACTTTTTGATAATAAGATGGTTTAAAAGTTATCATTCGCCTGCAATAACTAATCTCATTAAGTAATGCTGTCAGGTACATTATATATTTAGGGGTGAAAGATATTTCTAACATTTAATATAACCTGGATTCAGTAAAATAGAAGTATTTTTCCTGCATTTGTAATTAAGTGTTTAGGCAGTAAGCTATTGATAGCTTCATAAATTACGGTAAAAATTATATTTTTAGACTTATCTAAAAATATAATTTGGTTAATCTAATATAATTTATTACTATTGTATATAATTATTAAAATGGAAGCAGAACAATTACTTTCCTTGTGATATGTATAATTATTCTTCCATGCGAGGAGTTAACATCAGACTAATATAAAAAATAAAACGACGATCATGGCACATCCGGAACTGCAGAATATTCAAAACAAATGGAAATCTGAAACCTCATCAGGTAACGATTTATTTCATAATAAACAATATAACCTGGCTCTTAAACATTATAAACAGGCGCAGATTGCTAGTGAAATTATGTTCAGAAACGTGGAGTATGCCAGCCTATATAACATACCGGCAATACAGCCTTTTAGTGTATCATGTAAAAACCTGGCTAACAACTTCTGGGTATTGAAGGATTGCCAAAAAGCCGAAGATTACTTGTTTTACAATATCTGGTGCCTAAAGAAATTGAGCAAACGTAACGATTTGAATGAAAAATTAAAGGTGGAAGTTACTGATGAGTGGAACAAAGGGGTATTAGCTTTCGTGGATTTTTATCATAAAACAGGACAGGCACTAACATTAGATTTTTGGAAAGATGAAACTTATAATATGATAAAAGACGCGAGACAATTATTAGAGAAAAGTAAGACCTATCTAAATTAAAATAGTATGGAGTTAGTTCTGAGCATATTGGATGCCGAAAAGAAAAAATTAGAGGCAGAGTTAAAAAACAATAATCTAATGCGCATTAATATGCAAAAGGCACGGTTAAACATGTCGGTTATTGCCGAAATAAAACAGGTGATCAAGCTGATCAATGCCAAAATAAAAAATCGGAATTATGATTTACACTAACTTCATTTTAACATTTTAATAAATAATTTTTTAAATTACAGGGCTCGATAACGTAATACTTAAACATTTTACTTATGTTGGTGTTAATATTGCATTGTTATTTTACTATAAGATAGATTATTAACCCTTAATTAAACAAAAATGAAAAATTTAAACATCACATCTACTTACAAAAGTATAGTAGCACTTTTCATGTTAAGTATTGTTACTACCATGGCATGGGCTCAGGATTCAACGGCATCCAGCACCACATCTAGCAGCAGTAGAGTTACTACTGAAACTACCACAGGTGTTGAACCTTGGGTTTGGGTTGTTGGAGCAGCAGTATTGATAGTTATCATTGTGCTTTTGACCCGCGGAAGCGGTGGTTCAAAAGTTGTAGCCGATAGAACGGATAAGGTTACTTATACAAAAGAAGTTAGCAAAGAAGATAATTTGTAAAGCATAGCTTTTAATAAATTTTACCCATATTTTTAAAACCCAATAAGAGCAATTCTCTTATTGGGTTTTGTGATTATACGTCATTAATGATATATGTATGAATTTAATTTTTAACCGATAGATAGTAATATGTTAATATGCTACATTTAATGAATGATTTACCAGCTGGAAGAACAACTTTGGTTTCCACAGCCTGATGAAGCTGAAGAGGATGGCCTGCTGGCTGTAGGTGGTGATCTTTCAGTAGAACGTTTACTTCTAGCATATTCTCAGGGTATCTTTCCCTGGTTTTCTGACGAAACCCCCATTTTATGGTATTCGCCTCATAACAGGTTTGTAATTTTTCCGGATCACTTACATGTATCCAAAAGCATGCAGCAGGTTTTAAGATCAGGAATATTCAGAATTACAAATGATCAGGCGTTTGATCATGTCATTATGTCCTGTGCTAAAATTGATAGAAAAGAACAGGAAGGCACGTGGATCACAAAGCAAATGCAGCAGGCATACATAGCTCTGCATAAAATTGGATATGCACATTCAGTTGAAGTATGGAAAGGGGATGCTTTGGTTGGCGGATTATACGGTGTTGTTATCGGTAACGTATTTTGTGGTGAAAGTATGTTTAGTAAAGTGAATAACGCGTCAAAAGCGGCAATAATTTGGCTGTGCAAAAACAAAGGTTTTGCTATGATCGACTGCCAGTTTCATACATTACATTTGGAAAGCCTGGGGGCCGAATTTATTTCCCGGAAAGAATATATGAGTACCCTGCAGGATTAATTTACGCCAGTATTTCTTTGATATCCTCTGCTGTAAGTGATTTTACAAAGCTTTCTTCGGTCGTAATCAATGATTCGGCAACTCTTCTTTTACGATTCTGGAGTGCTAATATTTTTTCTTCCACACTATCCTTTGTTATAAACTTATAGATAAAAACATTTTTCGTCTGTCCGATACGGTGAGTACGGTCAATAGCCTGCTGTTCCACTGCGGGGTTCCACCATGGATCTAGAATAAATACATAATCTGCTTCAGTCAAATTTAGCCCCACGCCTCCGGCCTTTATAGAAATTAAAAACAAACGGATGTTTTCATTTTCCTGGAACTCTTTTACTACTTCTCCGCGATTTTTTGTTGACCCGTCAAGGTACGCGAACCGGATATTCTCTTTTTCAAAATGGTTTTTGAAGATATCCAGATGTTTTACAAATTGCGAAAAAACCAGGATCTTGTGTCCGCGTGATAAAACGTTTTGAAGCGTGTGGATCACGTTTTCAAATTTGCCCGATTCTCCTTCGTATTCGGAATCTATCATTGCGGGATGATTAGCAATTTGCCTTAATTTGGTTAAGCCTTGCAGAACCTGTATCTGTGACCGGTTAAACGTTCCGTCTTCCAGGCTTTTTAATAATTCATTACGATATTCAGATTTTATATCCTCATAAACTTTAGCCTGATCTTCACTCATCTGACAATAGAAAAGTTGTTCAGATTTAGGTGGAAGCTCAGTAGCAACCTGCGTTTTTGTTCGCCTTAAAACAAACGGTTTTATTAACGACTGAAGCTTACGTGCCTTGTCGGTATCTTGTTTTTTCTCTATAGGGATCACAAAATCCGTTTGGAAAAAGTTTTGACTACCCAGCAACCCGGGATTTATAAATGACATCTGGGTCCACAGATCATTTACCGAGTTCTCTACAGGCGTACCGCTTAAAATAAGTTTATGTTTCGATTTTAAGGTCCTTACAGCTTTAAAAGCTTTAGAGTCTGGGTTTTTTATGTTCTGGCTTTCATCAAGTATAATATAATGAAAGTAGATGTGCTTAAGCATTTCAACATCAACCCGGGTTATTCCATAAGTGGTCAGCACAACATCGTAATCATAAAAATGCGCCATCTCTTTTCTTCTAAAAGTTCCGGTATGAGCAAGTATTTTCAGATCGGGAGCAAATTTTTCAGCCTCGTTGAGCCAATTATATATTAATGAAGTGGGCATGATGATCAATGACGTGCGGGGTATATGCTCATCATAACCTTCTTCTTTTATCTTTTGGAGAAGTGCAAGGGTCTGCACTGTTTTTCCAAGCCCCATATCATCAGCAAGACATCCGCCAAAATTATACCAGCGTAAAAAATGAAACCAGTTATATCCCGCTTTTTGATAGGAGCGTAATGAACCGTTAAATTTTATGGGGATGCTGATGTCGTCGATTTCTGTAAAGTCGTTTAATTTTTGCAGCTTACGGTCCATACTGATGGATGCTAATTCACTGTCCGCAAAATCATTAACTAACCCAATGTGGTGCCGTCTTAACCTGAGGTTGTTTTTTCCTTCCGTAAAGTGAAGAAGATTGCCATATTGAGAGAACCATATTTCTGGTATTACAGCTATCTCACCTGATGGCAGGGTGAATTCCCGTATACGGTTTAAAATGTGATGTTTTAACTGTATAAACGGAATCTGGTAAGTTCCAAAATATACTATGGCGTGTATATCGAACCAATCATTGTTTTCGCGAAATTCTAAATCAATTTTACTGTTGCCAAAAATAAAACGTTTTTCTCCTTCAACCTGCTCAATTTTAAAACCTTTTGCAGTTAATTGATCATGATTAGCGTTCAGCCATTCAATAATTGTAAAGGCATCAGAAGGCTCTGTTGAAATATCATTTTTAATTTCCAGTGAAGAAAATAATGCACCGGCAGATACCAGCCCCAGTTGTAAAAGCTCCCCCATCTTGCCTTTTTCCCAGCTAAGCGAGCGTTTCACACGATGGAAAATGAATTCATCGCCTTTTTTTTCCATTTTAACTGTCACTTTCAGTTCACTGGCCGCGGGAAAAACATATTCGCCATACCTGAAATATAATTGCAGTTGTGATACTCCTCCCGGAATATATAAAACCTTTAGAACAGGCAGGGCATCATATTTTTCTGTTCTTATTTCTAAACCTTCTGCATACACGTGATGCTTTTCAATAAGCGGGGCTACAAATTTTTCAAAATAAGTTTTCTCTGAGGCTTTAGGTATAGAAATGAACCGCTTGTTTAAGAATGGCTGAAGTTTTTTACCTTCAATATTCTCATCAAAATGATAAAGAGTATCTTCCAACAGAAGCCAGGCGGGTTGGTTACAGATGATCTGAGCATCCTTAAACATAAATTCTATACGGTAACCGTCATATTTTATGGTTGGGAAATAGCGGGTCTCTGTTTGGTTACGCCGGAAATGGAACAATATGGAGGCAGGCTGTGGAGCTAGTTGTATTTCCCGTTCTACAGGCCATCCTTCCTTTCCCATATTAAACAACTTTTTGCCTTTCAACAGTTTTAATGCGGCTGTAAGTTTTTTCTCAATTTTCGGACGAATAACCTCGTGAAGCTTTTCATCGTATATAGTAGCAAAGAATTCTGTTGGCCTGATAGGCTTTTTATAAAAGCGTTTTATGACATGCCCTTGTTCCGTTTCGTCAAGTAATTTAATAAGTTGTATGTCAGAGTCATCCAGAATTTCTGAAAATTCTTCAGCGGTAGAAGAAAACAAATGTTGATGGGTTAACGAGAAACCACCATCAGGATTTAACTGAACAATATGAGGCTCAATTAGAAATCCTAAAAAGGCATGATGGCATATAGAATAAACCAGTATACATGGTTTGCTGCTATCAACTCTCAACATTGGTGAACAATCAAAAAAAGCGTTAATGAAGTTTTCAAAATAGAGTTAAACGTAAGCAGATTTTACGGTTTATTAAGAATAAATCTTTATTAAAATGAAACATTTGATGTATGAAGCCTTAGCATGAGATTTTGGCATTATAGAAAAGTATGTGGAAGATGAATAGTTAATTCACCATTTAAAAAACAGAAACGTATAGAATGCCGGATATATGCCTAAATATCAATACTCCCCTCAAAGACTAAAGTCGCAGGGCCTTCCAGGAATACATTAGTGAAGCACATTCCATCGTAATCAAACTGAATATTGAGCTTACCTCCTAAAACTTTAATCTGCGTATTAATGTGGCCTCTGAGCTCTTTTAGCATGGCCATGGTCATCGCTGCTGCCGTTGCTCCGGTTCCGCAGGCAAAAGTCTCATCCTCAACACCCCGTTCATAGGTGCGAACAAAGTAATGGTCTCCAAGATCTTCCACAAAATTTACATTAATACCTTCATCAGCATAAGTTGAATTATATCTGATGGAGTGACCTGCCGTATACACATCTTTATTTTTAAGGTCATTAACTAAGGATACATAATGAGGTGACCCGGTATCAAGTACGAATCCATCTTTATCCCGGGTTATTATATCCAAATTATTCATCTGGAGACTCACCCAATCACTTGATTCAGAAATTTTGGCATAATGTGGCCCATCTACTGCCAAAAAGTTAGTTTCTGAAGCTATAATTCCTAGGTGCTTTGCGAAGGCAACAATACATCTTCCTCCGTTGCCACACATGCTCCCGGGTTTTCCATCCGCGTTATAGTAAACCATTTCAAAGTCATAACCTTTCTTATCATGCAAAGCCATAACACCATCTGCACCTATCCCAAATCTCCGATCGCATAAACTTCGTATTAGCTCTTCAGAATATCTATCTGAACTATTTAAGCGATTGTCAGTAAGAATAAAGTCGTTTCCGGCACCCTGATATTTGAAAAATTTTACCATGAGAAGTTCATATAAGGTTACAAAAATTCATAAAAAGAATTTAATTACATTCTGAATTAACATTTGGTAAGGTTAATTGTCTATAGGATAGCAAACAAATAGATGTTTTAACATTTTTTAACACAAATTTGGATACCTGAAAATTTTGCAAATCGTTTATGTGGTATTAATTTTGAGTAAATATTTAAGTAAAAGGCTAAAGAATTCATAGCATGAAAGAAAATATAAGAAAAACAGGTCTAACTCTGCTAACTGCTTGTATTGGTGGTGCAGTTGCAATCGGAGCTTTTAAATTAATTGAAGATAAGCAAAATGACAACCTGTCTTTTGAAGAAAGGCAAAAAGTTTATTTCGCCAATAATCCAATGCCTGTAATTTCTTCAACGGATAATCCTGATTTTACCCAGGCGGCAGCATCAGTAACTCCGGCAGTGGTACATATAAAAACTACATACAGCGGTGGAGCAAATGCTCAGGGTGGCGGGGGAGATTCTATGGAGGATATGTTTGAAGAATTTTTTGGAAGACGCGGCAGGCCGCAGGGGCCTCAAATGGCTTCGGGTTCAGGAGTTATTATCTCTGTAGATGGGTACATTGTTACCAACAATCATGTGGTAGAAAATGCAGATAAAATTGATGTGATATTACCCGATAAGCGGTCATTTCAGGCAAAGGTTATAGGTAAAGACAGTAATACAGATTTAGCCTTAATTAAAATTGATGGTCAGGGTTTTCCCATAGTTAAGCTGGGAAATTCTGATGATGTACGTGTTGGGGAATGGGTTTTAGCCGTGGGATATCCATTCGCGCTTAACACCACGGTTACTGCAGGGATTGTGAGCGCTAAAGGCCGAAGCATTGGTATACTGGATGGTCCAAGAAGAAACCAACAGGGAGGTGCCCCACAGCCCAGAACAGCTATTGAATCATTTATTCAAACAGACGCGGCAATAAATCGTGGTAACAGCGGGGGTGCCCTGGTTAACACCCGGGGTGAATTGATAGGTATTAATGCAGCCATTGCATCGCAGAGCGGAAGTTATGAGGGGTACGGGTTTGCAATTCCTATAAATCTGGCCAAGAAAGTGTTGGATGATTTTAAACAATTCGGTTCTATAAAACGAGGGTTTATAGGGGTAAGCTTTGCCGAACTTGATGCTGAACGTTCCAAAGAACTAGGAATTAGCCAGATTAATGGATTGTATGTTAGTGAGGTTGTTCCCGGTGGTGGAGGGGAAGCAGCAGGATTAAAAAAAGGTGACATCATTACTAAAGTAAACGGAGCTTATATAGAATCTTCTTCAGATCTTCAGGAACGTGTAGGCCGCCTACGGCCTGGCGATAAAATTCAATTGGCAGTTCTGCGTGATGATAAAGAGCGAAATGTAAGCGTTACTCTTAAAGGAGAGAGCAGCCTGGGACTTGCTTCTAATAATACCCGCCCTGAAGGAGGAGCAACAGTAAAAAATCTCGGAGCAAGCTTTACCCCTGTTACTGCTGCGCAAAAAAGCCGGTTTAGAATTAACTCGGGAGTTGTGGTTTCCAACGTAGTTAATAATGGAATATTTTCGACAATGGATATCCCTTCAGGTACAATTATCACTTCGGTGAATGGACGTGCGGTTAATAACGCACAGGATGTTAATGCGGCTTTATCAGCAGGAAGAAATGCGGCGCTATTTGATACTATTACTCCTGATGGTGCCCGGATGAAGTATCAGTTCCAGGTTCGATAATAATTTTAAATAAAATTTAAGGCCTTCCGTAATCACGGAGGGCTTTTTTATAACTTTAGCTGATGTCAGATACCATGGCCCTTGAATACCTCTGTAAGGGCCAGAGTTTTTTACTATTACCTCAGAAAGCTATTTTATGGCAGGAGACGCAAACGCTTATACTTGCTGATATCCACCTGGGCAAAGTTGGACATTTTCGTAAATCAGGTATCGCCATTCCAAAAGGCCTGGAACAAGAAGACTTGGCTATGATGTCTGATCTGATACAAAAATATAAGCCAAAACGATTGATTTTTTTAGGTGACCTGTTTCACAGTGAATTAAATAATGACTGGGATTGGTTTGTGATGTGGCGGGAATTATTTAAAGAAATACCGATGCTACTGGTGAAAGGCAATCATGATATTTTACATGCCAGTTTTTATAAAAAACTAAATTTCAATTTAGTTGACGTATACGAAGAAGGGCCTTTTTTATTTACCCATGAGCCTCTGAAACCTGATAAGCTTGTCAATACGAACCAGTATATTATCAGCGGGCACATTCATCCGGGGGTTACGCTAAAAGGCAAAGGCCGCCAATCGGTTTCTTTACCCTGTTTTTATTTTGGTGACCGGCAGGCCATATTACCGGCCTTTGGAAAATTTACCGGTAAGTTTTGTATTACCCATTCTGCTGATGACAAAGTTTTCGGGGTTTTAAAGCACAAGGTTATTTCCCTTTAGCACTCTTTAATTCGTTAAAATATATTTCAATATTAGATGCCGAAAAGCTTTGGTCAGCGATTTTAAGATCAGGCCCAACTAAAAAATAGTATGGGATGGTGTTATTATTAAAATTATCAACGTTTGCAGAATATGCCCCCTTAAAATCTGACACATGAATCCAGTCTAACTCATTGTCTTTAATAAACTTTTTCCATTTCTCAGGCGATTGATCCAGTGAAATAGCAAGTATCTCCAGTCCCTGTGGCTTAAGCTTTTTATAAATAGCTTTCAATTCCTGCAGATCTTTTTTGCTCCCGCTGTCCCAGCTTGCCCAAAACATGACTAGTGTAATCTTTCCCTTTATTTTATCCGGATTAAATGAAACGCCATCAGGAGTATCACCGACAATAGCCGGAAGGATCGAACCATTGTCGCTTTTTAGACTACTATTAATAAAAGATGCAGCTTCAATTCCATAGTTGGAATTTTTTACCTCATCAGAAAATTTCTCATATAATTCACTATAGAATGTGGGGTTATTAATTATGTCCTCTTTAGAATTTATCATGTGATATGCAGATAATAAAGATGAAGGGTTGTTTGAAATAAAATTCTTTTTGAAATTTCTACGAATAGATTGAGTTCGTTTTTGTGTCTTGCTCAAATTTTCAATCAATTTTATGGATTGCTCTCCATCAGCCTTGTCCATTTCTTTCTCCATTGCGTTTTTGGCATTTTTATGATCAATATCGGCCCTTTCTATTACTGGATTAAGTTTTGAATAATACTTACTAACGTCTATCTGGTGTTTTGATTTGCTGGAAACACGAGGATAATTTTTCAAAGACTTTGCCTCGAAGCTAATATGAACAGGGTCTTTATCCAGGTAAAGCAGTGCTTCGTTTTTCTCAGTCTTTCCGGTTTCAATTAATTCCAGGACATAAAATCCGGGTTTGCTAATAGTCCCTGTAATACGAAAGGACCCGTCTTCTTTAATATTTTCCGCAAGTAAAACGGAGTGTTCTTTGCTGAGCTGTACCACACCATTTAAACCTTTTGCGTCGCCATTAATATTAATTTGCGTCTCGTCTGATCCGCAAGCCGCTAAAGAAATCAAAAGTGCAAAAAGAATGAGGCGGAAGATATGCATAGCTTACTATTTAATATACAATTTACTTATTTCAATAGAACCTTTCTAAATTACTAAAAACCTGAGATTCGCTTTATTTACTATGTGTTTTTAGGCATTTATTAAATACTTTTGCTTCGCAAAATTTAATACTAACTAATGGGTAATTTTAGTAAAGCTTTTTCGTCATCCCTGGGGAAGAAGCTGATCATGAGTCTGACAGGTCTGTTTCTGTGCTCCTTTCTTATCATACATATTATAGGTAACCTTCAATTATTTAAAAACGACTCGGGCCAGGCTTTTAACGCTTACGCCTATTTTATGACGCATTTTTTACCCATAAAGATCATCTCATATGTGTTATATGCAAGTATTATTATCCATGCGGTTTATGCACTGATCCTTACTTTAAAAAATAAAAAAGCACGCCCTGTTGAATATGCATCTTACAAAGGGGATTCTAATAGTCCGTGGACCTCACGGAATATGGGAATTTTGGGTACAATCCTTTTAATATTCCTTGTAGTGCACATGAGTAATTTCTGGTGGAAATACCATAACGCAGAATTACCGTATGCTAAATACGAGATCAGCATGGATAACCCACAGGATATTACAGTTTCTGAATTGCCTTATGATGCTGTCAGATTAGTACATTCAGATTATGTAGATATACAAGCGGGCAAGCAGATCGTGGTTTCAAAAGACCTTTATAAAGTGGTTGCAAATTCTTTTAAAACCTGGTGGTATGTGGTTCTTTATGTAATTTCAATGGCTGCTTTGGCTTTCCATTTAATTCATGGTTTCAGAAGTGCGTTCCAATCATTAGGGTGGGATCACAAACGCTACATCCCAATTATTCGTTTTATTAGTTTATGGGGCTTCGGAGTACTGGTTCCGTTGCTTTTTGCTGCAATGCCATTATACTTTTTCTTTTTTAAATAGATTTTCACATTTCCGAGATTTCGGAATCAAAATAATTCTGCAATGAAGTTAGATGCTAAAATTCCGGAAGGCCCCTTAGCCGAAAAATGGTCTAAGCATAAGTTCAATTTAAAGCTGGTGAATCCGGCTAACAAGCGTAAATACGATATTATTATTGTAGGAACAGGTCTTGCAGGTGCTTCTGCTGCGGCTTCACTTGCCGAATTAGGATATAATGTGAAAGCGTTCTGTTTCCAGGATAGCCCGCGCCGGGCACACTCCATTGCAGCACAAGGGGGTATAAATGCAGCAAAAAACTATCGCAATGATGGAGACAGCGTATATCGCTTATTTTATGATACTATAAAGGGCGGAGACTATCGCGCACGTGAAGGCAATGTTCATCGGTTGGCCGAAGTTTCAGTAAATATTATTGACCAGTGTGTTGCTCAGGGAGTTCCCTTTGCCCGTGAATACGGAGGATTGCTGGATAACCGTTCTTTTGGCGGTGCACAGGTTTCACGCACATTTTATGCCCGCGGACAAACCGGGCAGCAATTGCTTTTAGGAGCTTATTCAGCGCTAAACCGCCAGATACATGCCGGCACTGTGAAGATGTATAATCGGCATGAAATGCTGGATGTGGTTATGGTGGATGGTAAGGCACAGGGAATTATAACCCGCGACCTTATTTCAGGAGATATTGAAAGTCATTCCGGACATGCCGTTTTATTGTGTACCGGAGGCTATGGAAACGTCTTTTACCTGTCTACCAATGCTATGGGATGTAATGTTACTGCCGCTTGGAAGGCACACAGGCGGGGAGCATTCTTTGGAAACCCGTGTTTTACTCAAATACACCCTACCTGTATCCCGGTAAGCGGCGATCATCAGTCTAAACTTACGCTGATGTCTGAATCATTACGAAACGACGGCCGTGTTTGGGCTCCGGCAACACCTGAGTTAGCCATGAAACTTCGTAACAATGAAATAAAGGCTACTGATCTTAAAGAAGAAGACCGGGATTATTTTCTTGAGCGGAAATATCCTGCTTTTGGTAACCTGGTTCCCCGGGATGTGGCTTCGCGGAATGCTAAAGAAGCTGTTGATGAAGGAAAAGGTGTGGGTTCGTCAGGATTGGCTGTGTTTCTTGATTTTGCGGATGCAATTAAACGGCTTGGAGAAGACGCGGTACGGGCAAAATATGGAAACCTGTTTGATATGTACTACCAGATCACCGACGAAAATCCATATAGGCTGCCCATGAGAATTTACCCTGCGGTACACTACACCATGGGAGGATTATGGGTGGATTATAACCTGCAAACTACTATTCCGGGATTGTACGCATTGGGAGAAGCAAATTTCTCAGATCATGGTGCTAATCGCCTGGGAGCTTCAGCATTAATGCAGGGCCTTGCCGATGGATATTTTGTAATTCCTGCTACGTTAGGAGATTATTTGGCAACTATTGGACCGGCACCTGTTAATGAAAATCATCCGGCATTTGCCGAAACAAAAAAAGAAGTAATAGATCGTATAAATACGCTTTTATCTTTAAAGGGAACTAAAACAGTCGACGAATATCATCGTGAACTTGGGTTGATTATGTGGGAATACTGCGGAATGGCCCGTTCAGAAGAAGGATTAATCAAAGCAAAAGGTCTTATCCGCGATTTGCGGGAAGATTTTTGGAAAAATGCAATAGTACCTGGTAAGAACGCTGAATTTAATCAGTCGCTTGAAAAAGCTAACCGCGTGGCCGATTTTCTTGAACTTGGCGAGCTGATGGTTGATGATGCACTAAATAGAAAAGAATCGTGCGGTGGCCACTTCCGGGTTGAAAGCCAGACTGAGGAAGGAGAAGCGCTGCGTAATGATGATTCCTATGGATATGTTGCCGCCTGGGAATATCAGGGCTATAATCAGCCCTCAGCATTGCATAAAGAAGAACTGGTATTTGAAAATGTTAAATTATCACAAAGAAGTTATAAGTAAGATTTGAGTAGTGAGATTGGAGATGGGAGACCGATAATTCTTAATTACAGCCCAATTAATTATATCAAATAAACTTAATTTATTAAATACTGATTTGTTAGAGAAGCTTCTTAATCAGATTGATGAGTTGCAAAAAATTGAATTTTGCTTTTCAGCAAATGCTTAGGCAAAAGGCTCAAATCTAACATCTCATATCTTATATCTAAATAGAATGAGCGGAAACATGAATTTAACGCTGAAAGTATGGAGACAGCAGCATGCTGCTGATAAAGGCCGGTTTGTAACTTACAAAGCTGATGGCGTTTCTCCGGATATGTCTTTCCTGGAGATGCTGGATGTAGTAAACGAAGGGCTGATAAAAAAAGGGGAAGATCCTATTCATTTTGACCATGATTGTCGCGAGGGTATTTGTGGAATGTGTTCTTTACATATCAACGGACGGCCTCATGGACCCAAAAGGGCTATTACTACCTGTCAGCTTCATATGCGGAGCTTTAAAGATGGTGAAACAATAACGATTGAGCCATGGAGAGCTGCAGCATTTCCTGTAATTAAAGATCTGGCTGTTGACCGGTCGGCCTTTGAGCGCATCCAGCAGGCTGGGGGCTATGTGTCGGTGGGTACAGGCGGTGTTCCGGATGCAAATGAAATAGCCATTCCAAAAGTGATTGCAGATGAGGCATTTAACTCTGCTACGTGTATTCAGTGCGGTGCCTGTGTGGCAGCATGTAAAAATGCTTCAGCCATGTTATTTGTGTCTGCCAAGGTGTCGCAGCTGGCGTTATTACCACAGGGACAGCCGGAGCGATATCGTCGTGTGCAGGCTATGGTTGCACAAATGGATGAAGAGGGTTTTGGAAATTGCACCAATACAGGAGCTTGTGAAGCGGAGTGTCCTAAAGAAATTTCATTGACTAATATAGCCCGCATGAACCGCGATTACTATGTCGCAAAATTCTTTAAAGAAGAAGAAATTCATTAAATTTGTACCAGCCGGGACGAGGAGATTTGTTAGAAACCCTGGAGCATTTGCTTCAGGGTTTCTTGTTAAATTATTTTTTATAATACAGTTAATCTATTTTATAGAAATTTCTATCACGCCATTTTTTCCTTTCTCACCATATTTATCTACTGCACTTTTATCTTTTAAAACGTTCATTAATTTTATAGAGCCTGACGGGATCTTTTTCATTTCTTCATAACTAATTTCTTTACCATCTAGTATTACTAAAGGGACAATTTCTGTCTTCTGTAACCTATCAACACTTGTTTTGGAATTTAGACTAAATAAAATCGGTATAGTGTATTGAACCCGCACATGTTGTCCATTAGTTATACCCGGGATCCAGTTTGGAGATAACTTTAAAACCCTTACCGCTTCTTCATCAGTTCCGTAGCCTAATCCCCGTAACACCTTAATATCTGCAAGAGAACCATCTTTTTCAACAATATATGTTACAAACACTCTTCCTGATATGTTCTTTTCTTTAGCTTCTGCAGGATATTTAATGTTTTGACTCAAAAACGCATAAAAACCTTTTTCTCCTCCCGGAAATAACGGCAGAACTTCCACACTGGCAAAATCCCGTACTTTATCCAGGGTAACGGGTTTTTCCTCTGAATTATCTGTACTAATTGCCGATTTTGAGGAGTAGGCCGTTACTATTACGTCACCCAAATAGTTTGGGTAATTCGAATCTTTCGTTTCAAGAATGTTCTTCGATGAACCCGATATCTGAAAACCTATACCTATAGTATGTGGCCCGCTCCCTAAAAATAATGGCCCGTTAAAGGTGGAAAGGGATTTGATTACTTCCTCCTCTAAACCATAACCAGGGGTCTTGATTACTTTAATATTCCTGATTGAATTATTTTCCACACTAAAGCCTGCAACAACATAGCCTGTAATCTGATTTTCCCTCGCGCTTTCAGGATATTTAATACTCTTTCCTAAGTGTTTGTATAGAACTTTGAGGTCTGTCGCAACTTCAGGAGGCATTGGCGGTGGCGGCGGTAATTCTAATCTATTCACTGTCGGCGGCGGTGGCGGCGGATAAGGAAAGTCGCCATATTTGCTTAAAGAGTTTTGCTTTTCCCGGGGTTTATCCATGGTGTATATTTCAGATTTGCCATTCTTCAGATATACGATTACCCGGTATGGGTTAATCTGCCATGCTAATTCTTTAACTGTTGGATTTCGCTTTAAGAATGATTTATAATCATCCGGTTCATCGGTTACAGCTAAACTTCCCATTAACGAGCTGGTGATTTTTTTGGATTTAAGTATTAGCTCTGCTTTATCCGTGCTTACTGTAGCGGCTGAAAATATCAGCATAATTGCAAATAGGGGAGCGCACAGCCCGTATTTTAAAAGGCCTGTTCTGGGTGATCGGTTTTTATTTAACATGATAATCCTCCTTTTTAATAATGATTGATTAAAAAAACTATTGGTTAGTTGGTGCGGATTAATCCCCAGTGTATTGCTGAGCAGTAATACTGCGTAATCCGATTTGCTTATTTGCGCCGATGAAGCCTCTTCGTCGGCAATAAATTCGTGAATATGCCGGATTTCTTTTTTGTACAGGTATACAACAGGGTTAAACCAGTTAATAATAGCAGCGAGCTCGGTTAAAATAATATCTGCAGAATGCCATTGCCTGATATGTACTTTTTCATGGGCAATAATTGTTTCCTTTTCCAAGAGATCTTCATCTACCACAAGTTTCTTAAAGAAAGAAAAAGCAGAGCCTTTTTTCTCTTTTAAATTATAATTAAGCCAAATAAGCTGAATAAAAAATCTGGTCAGAAATAGTATGGTTCCCGATACATAGATCCAGAACATGACATCAGTAAATGTCCATCCCGGCGCTTCTGCGCTTACCTGCACCATTACCGGATCATAGATTAGTTGTAATGGTACCGCTTCCCGCACTTTTTGTGTAATAAACAGATCACGGAACCAGCCCGAATTAATAAACGGAATAACGAATGATAAAAGCACACTTCCGTTTAGAAAGATCCGGTTTTGTCTGAAAAACGTTTCATTACGAAGTACCAGTGAGTAAAATCCCATAAAAAGGATCAGGTACAGGTTAGCCTGAAGCAGGTAATTCATGCTATTCATATTATTTCTTTTTAAGTTTTTCAATCAGCTTCATAATCTCATCAGCTTCTTTTAAATCGAGTTTTTTCTCTTTTACAAAAAAGGAAAACATATTCTCTACCGAGTTGCTGAAGTAACCATTCATAAGTTTATCAGTAGCAAAACTTTTATAGGTTTCCTTAGTAATAAGCGGGAAGTAACGGTGGCTTTTCCCAAAAGCTTTATGGTCTATAAAACCTTTAGTCTCCAGTATCCGGATGATTGTAGAAACCGTATTATATGCGGGTTTAGGTTCTGGCAGTTGCTCCAGAACATCTTTCACAAATCCTTTTTCCAGATCCCACAAAACCTGCATTATCTGTTCTTCTGCCTTTGTTAATTCTTTTATTTCCATTCTTTGTTATTCTTATAATCAACTTCATTAATAATTTCTCCTTTTTCATACTGGCGGGTTACTACTAAAGAACCGCTTGTATCGTAAAAGTTCCAATTGCCTGAATAATACCAGTGTACGTGTTTCGGTGAGTTATCAGTCCAGGTTTTTCCCTCGCTCTCTATTTTTCCATTTTCATGATAAAAACGAACATTAGCCATTTCTCCATTATATTTTTCTTTACGTACTAATTTTCCGTTCAAATAATATCGCCATATTCCTACTTCTTTACCTTTATTGAACCGCCCTTTGTAGTTATACCCTTTCTGCATTATTTTTCCAGAAAGAAAGCCATTCTTGGCAAGGCGGGTTACGCTTTTTTCAACTTCCTCTGTTATATAAATCCATTTACCTTGCTGCTGGCCATTAACAATTCTATTAACTCTGCACGATGAAATGAGTACAGTGGTCAATAGCAAAATTATTATTAATGAGCGATGCATATCCAAATGTAAAACTAATTATTTAGTTATACAACTATTTTCTTAGGTTTGTTTTATTTATTTTTGTCATTACAATTTACCGGGTTTTATGTTAATGACTTTAATATATGAAAATAGCTTTCCATGGTGCCGCACAAACCGTTACCGGCAGCAAACATTTAATTACTTTAAAAGATAATACCCAAATTCTTCTGGATTGCGGCATGTTCCAGGGAATGGGTGAGGAGACTGATGACCTGAATGATTATTTTGGTTTTAAGCCATCCGCCGTTAATTATCTAGTACTATCACATGCGCATATAGATCATTGCGGGTTAATTCCCCGATTATTAGCCGAAGGGTTTAGAGGAGATATTATCTGCACTCCCCCCACGATGGATCTTTGTAAGATACTTTTGATGGATTCTGCTAAAATACAAAGTCAGGATGCTGAGTACAGTAATAAAAGCAGGAAACGAAAAGGGCTACCGTTAGAAGAGCCGTTATACACCGATGAAGATGTTATAGAGTCTCTCAGGCTATTTAAAATTGCTGAATATAATGAGGAGTACGAAATTACACCGCGTGTGAAAGTGAAATTTACCGATGCAGGGCATGTAATTGGGAGTGCTGCAGTACATTTATCGGTTCTTGAAGAGGGTAAGTTAACCCAAATAACCTTCAGCGGCGATGTTGGCCGCTATGATGATCTCCTGCTGAAAAGCCCATCGGTTTTTGAACAGGCTGATTATATTTTGCTTGAATCTACTTATGGCGACTCGTTACATAAAGATCTGGAACCTATTGAGGACATGTTGCGTGAGATTATCCACCAAACTTGTGAATTAAAAAAAGGAAAAGTCATAATCCCTGCTTTCAGTGTAGGAAGAACCCAGGAGCTGCTGTATGCCCTGAACGGATTGGAGCTAAGAGGACTGTTACCTGATGTTGCGTATTATGTGGATAGTCCGCTTTCAGTGAAGGCTACGCAGGTTTTAAAAGATCATCCTGATGTATACAATAATAATGTACAGGAGGTAATGAAGACCGACTCTGATATTTTTCATTTTAAGGGATTAAAATATATTGGTACTGTAGAGGAGTCCAAAGCGTTAAATGCCGACTCAAGGCCATGTGTAATTATTTCTTCTTCGGGTATGGCTGAAGCCGGCAGGGTGAAGCATCATATACGGAATAATATAGGAAATCATAAAAACACCATCCTGATGGTGGGCTATTGTGAACCGCGATCGTTAGGCGGAAGATTGCTTGCGGGTGCTCCGGTTGTGCGTATTTTTGGGGAAGAATATGATGTAAGGGCGGAAGTCCGTTCCATAAAATCCATGAGTGCGCATGGGGATTATGAGGATCTTCTAAAATTTATATCCTGCCAGGATCCCGCACATGTAAAAAAAATATTTCTTGTTCACGGAGAATATGATACTCAGTCGATCTTCCGAGAAAAGATCCTGGAAAAAGGCTTTTCCATCGTTGAAATCCCCAATCTTCATCATACTCAGGACCTGGAATAGTACGTTCTAATTTACTGTTTTAATAACAGGAAGCTCTTTCCTGGGGAGTTTATGATCCAGCTGTGCAGTGTTAAAAACAAATGCGGCAATTATGGTTGCAGCTTGTTTAAGATCTTCAGCGATTAGCCGGTCAAAAGTATCCTGATTAGAGTGGTGCGTGCGTGAACCGTACTCAATTCCGTCCTGGATAAACTGAAAGCCGGGTATACCTAATTCATCAAATGATAAATGGTCGGTTCCTCCTGTGTTTCTGCTTGTTATAGTTGCTGCCCCAAGATCTTTAAAAGGCTCCAGCCATTCGGTAAAAATATTCCTCACCCCCTCATTACCCTGTAAATAAATGCCGCGAATTTTTCCGGTGCCATTATCTAAATTATAATAAGAGGATATTTTCCCCTGAGCAGTATTCATAACCAATGTTTTCCGGTTACCAAAATGTGAAGCCGCATAGCCTCTTGATCCGAATAATCCCTGCTCCTCGCCATCCCATAAAGCAATACGTATAGTGCGTTTAGGTTTCAGATCCAGGGTTTTAATTATACGCATCACCTCTATCATTACTGCGCTTCCGGCTGCATTATCAGTAGCTCCTGTAGCCGAATGCCATGAATCATAATGCGCTCCGAGCATGACAACTTCCTCTTTTAATATCGGATCCGTTCCGGGAATTTCAGCGATCACATTATATCCGGCCAGATCCTTATCCTGAAAACTGGTTTTAATCTCAGCCTCTAAAAGTACTTTAGTGCCTGATTTAACAAGCCGAAGTAAACGTAAATAATCTTCTGTTGATACCTCTATCTCCGGAGTTACAGGTTTTGCATCAGCAGCGTATGATGCCCCGTTCGAAGTGAAAAATGTGCCATGAGTTCCTCTGGTACGGCTAAGAATAAGTGCGGTGCGCTCTGCAATAAAAAATTCACTGATACTGGATCTCAACTCCAGTAATTGTTTATACCTGTTTATTGATTCCTGAGGATTTACTGCGGATGTTGTCCGGGTAACTGGCGGTTGTGTTGGAGTTGCTAACTGTAAAAGCTGCTCATCGGTATACCGGACGCCATCGGCTTTAAAGGTAGTTTCTACAGGTGCCGGATTATCGAGAATTACAATTTTGCCCTTAAGTTTACCTTTGTATTTAGCCAGATCAGAAACTGAATCAATCTTTAGTAAAATCACCTCTGATTTAATCAAGCCATTGGTTCCCGGTGTCCATGCTTTTGGCGAACCGATTATAGAATAATAGTAAGGCGCTGTCACTGCAGCATAATATTTCTGAACTTCCCATCCTCTACCGAAAGTACCCCATGACTCCAGATTAACATTTTGCAAACCCCATGATTTGAATGTGTTTACAGCCCATTCCTGAGCCCGTTTTAATCCGGGGGAATTAGTTAGTCTTGGTCCAGCTACATCAGTAATATAGAAGGCATTTTCCATAACTTTGGAATTATTTAGTCCTTCGTTACGAATTCTTTGAATAGTAGTTGCGTCATTTGGGGCCTGTGCCAAAGCTGATTGCAGGATTCCCGCAGTAAGAAAAATAATGATGAAGCAGTTCTTTTTCATTGCAAATAATTTATAATGTGCATCCCGATTTCAGGTAATGTTAGCATGTTTCACTAGCCTTTTCTTTATTCCCTCCAGGCCTTATACTGGTTAATTAAGCCATTTGTTGACGGATCATGGGTTTCTACAGTCTGGTTGCCTTTTAACTCAGGCAAAATCTCACCGGCAAGTTGTTTCCCTAATTCAACACCCCATTGGTCGAAACTAAAAATATTCCAGATCACGCCCTGGACGAATATTTTATGCTCATACATAGCTATCAGCTGTCCCAAAACATAGGGCGTTATTTTTTTTACAAGGATTGAATTCGTAGGCCTGTTACCTGTAAAGACCTTAAAAGGGGCAAGTGTTGTTATCTCCTCATCTGATTTTCCCTGTGCTATCAACTCTTTAATTACTGTTTCTAATTCTTTCCCGTTCATTAAAGCCTGGGTTTGAGCAAAAAAATTAGAGAGCAGAAGCTGATGGTGTTCACCGGTTGGGTTATGAGATTGAGCCGGAGCAATAAAATCTGACGGAATTAATTTGGTTCCCTGATGAATGAGTTGGTAGAAAGCATGCTGTCCGTTTGTGCCAGGCTCTCCCCAGATAATAGGCCCGGTTTGGTAATCAATGATATGTCCATCTCTGTCAATATATTTGCCGTTGCTTTCCATATCGCCCTGCTGGAAATAGGCGGCAAATCGGTGCATGTATTGATCATAAGGGAGGATAGCATGACTCTCGGCTCCGAAAAAATTATTGTACCATATGCCAACCAAAGCCAGAATTACGGGTATGTTGTTTTCAAACTCCGTCTTACGGAAATGATTGTCCATGGAGTAGGCTCCATTTAATAATTTACGGAAATTTTCAAATCCAATCCCTAAGGCAATAGAAGTTCCGATTGCGCTCCACAATGAATATCTTCCACCTACCCAATCCCAAAAACCAAACATGTTTTCAGTATCAATACCGAATTCGCTCACTGCCTTTTCATTAGTAGATAATGCTGCAAAATGTTTGGCCACATCAGTTTCAGAAGCGCCATGTTGCAGGAGCCAAAGCCTGGCTGTATGTGCATTCGCCATGGTTTCCTGAGTTGTGAATGTTTTAGATGCGATCAGGAATAAGGTAGTTGCAGGGTTAACCTTTTTAAGCGCCTCGGCAATGTGACTGCCATCTACATTAGAAACAAAATGCAGGTTAAGATGATTTTTATATGGTTTTAATGCTTCTGTAACCATTACAGGGCCAAGGTCAGACCCCCCTATGCCGATATTGACAATATCTGTTATTGGCTTATCCGTATATCCTTTCCAATCGCCATTTATTACAGAATTTGTAAATTTTTCTATTTTTCCCAATACCAGGTGGATATCAGGCATAATATCTTTTTCATCAGTAAAAACTCCGGAAGGAAATGGATTTCTTAATGCTGTATGTAATACCGCCCGCCCCTCGGTTTCATTGATTTTTTCACCATTAAACATAGCCTCAATGGCTTCTTTTAATTCACATTCTTCCGCAAGGGCAATTAGTAATTTTTTGGTGTCGGATGTAATGTTGTTTTTGGAATAATCAAGTAAAACATCCTCAAAACGTATACTGAATTCACTAAAACGGTTGGAATCTGAAAACAAATCTTTAAGCAAAGTGCTTTCTATGTCTTCAAAGTGTTTCTGAAGTTCCTTAAATGCTGCTGTTTCTATAAAACTCTTTCTTGGTAACATATTTTAAAATATAAGCGTTGCCTTTTTAATAGTTATGAAGTAAAATTAAATTTTATCTGCTAAATTGTAGAGCTTTTCCTTTTAGGTAAAAAAATAGAATATGAGAAGACTTTCAATTTTTATGTTGCTTTTTTATACAATGCCTTTGTTTGCTCAAACAAAAGCTGATGATGTTAAAACCTTTACGCTCAAAAACGGAATGAAATTCCTGGTGCTCGAGGATAACTCCATCCCGAACGCAAATATGTATTTGTTTTACAAAGTGGGGTCAAGAAATGAGCATCCGGGAATTACGGGCCTTTCACATTTTTTTGAACATATGATGTTTAATGGTTCAAAGAAATATGGACCTAAAATGTTTGACCGGGTAATGGAATATAATGGGGGATCCAATAATGCTTATACCACATCGGATGTGACTGTATACACAGACTGGTTTCCGGCTTCCAAACTGGAAGTAATGTTTGATCTGGAATCAGACCGGATTGCAAGTCTGAACATTGATACCGGAATGGTTAGGAGTGAACGTGGTGTAGTGTTATCAGAACGCAGCACCGGACTGGAAAATTCTCCCTGGAGAATGCTCAGCGAGGCGGTAAATGCCACTGCGTATACAGAACACCCGTATGGCTGGTCGGTTATAGGATATGAAGAAGACATTAAGAATTGGACGAAAGAGGACCTTGAAAAATATTTTCGAACTTATTATGCTCCCAATAACTGTGTGGTTGTTATTTCAGGAAATGTAAAGGTTAATGATGTTAAACAACTGGCTGAAAAATATATGGAACCCATTCCATCCAGGAATGATCCCAAAGGAGTACACCTGGTTGAGCCGCCTCAAACCGGGGAGCGAAGAATAACGGTTAAAAAGGAAGTTGCCACTCCGTATATGATGATAGCTTATCATGTGCCTGAAGCCAAACACAAAGACTTTTATGCTTTGAGTATTCTGAGCTCCATTCTTTCAAACGGAAATTCCTCGCGTTTATATTCTGCATTGGTGGATAAAAAGCAACTGGCTACGAGCGTATTTACCAGCTATTCAGAAAGCTTTGATCCAACTTTATTCGAGCTATATGCCGTAAGCGCAAAAACTTCAAAAGAAGCCGATATTGAGAATGCCGTTTATGAAGAAATTGAAAAAATTAAAAAAGACGGTATTACTGATCGTGAGCTCCAAAAGGTTAAGAATCAAAAGCTAATGGAGTTTTATAATCAGATAGAAACTATAAACGGAAAATCAAATAATATTGGCACCTATGAGGTGTTCTTTAGCGATTATAAAAAAATGTATAATGCGCCTGCAGAATATAATAAGGTAACTGTTGCTGATGTAAAGCGGGTTGCTAATGAATACTTGAAAAAATCAAACAGAACAGTAGGTGTTTTAAAACAGAATGTAGAAGATTAGACCATGGGAAAAACGATCAAAAA
This sequence comes from Sphingobacteriaceae bacterium, assembly GCA_035575925.1. Classification (GTDB taxonomy): domain Bacteria; phylum Bacteroidota; class Bacteroidia; order Sphingobacteriales; family Sphingobacteriaceae; genus DASWTL01. Next base: position 112,796 of record DATLXK010000062.1, on the reverse strand, counting down.
TATAGTAATAGCTGTCTTCGCCGTTTTAGCCGGTAACGCTTTGTATGCCCAATCTAATTCGAATACTTTTAAAGTCCCGGCATATGAGAAGTTTACACTTTCAAACGGCCTGACTATTTACCTGATGGAGCAGCATGAAGTTCCTACTATTAGTTTATCTGTAATCATCCCTGCCGGCGCAATTTATGATGGTCCCAAAGCTGGTCTGGCTTCTTTAACTGCTTCTGCTTTGCAATTTGGCACAAAAAGTTATACTAAAAACTTAATAGAAGATGAGCTTGATTTTGCAGGGGCTAATCTTGAGACGTATGCCTCAAAAGAATCTGCAGGATTATCAGCTAAATTTGCATCCAAAGATCAGGATAAAATTCTACCTATAATCAAAGAAATACTTATTAATCCCACCTTTAATGCTGAAGAGTTTGCAAAGGAAAAGAAGCGTGTATTGGTAGGGTTAGAACAGGCAAAGGAAAGCCCGCGCTCTGTTATTAATTCTTATTATGATAAACTGATTTTCGGTGATCATGTATATGGCAACCCTGTAAGCGGAAGCCCGCTAACTATAAATAAATTTACTGTCGAAGATCTGAAAAGCTTTTACAGCGCAAATTATTCAGCTACCGGTTCAGCAATTGCTATAGTGGGTGATTTTGATACAAAGGAAATGAAAGCTAAAGCAAGTAAATTATTTGCTGAATGGAGGAAAGGAACACGCCAGCAAAACCTGGCTTCTCAGCCTGTTGCTGTACCTGCATCAGCAAGGGTATTGTTGGTTAATAAAGAAGATGCACGTGAAACTACTTTTCTTATCGGGGGATTAGGAATTAGTCGGAATAATCCTGATTATGTAGCAATTGATGTAGTAAATACAGTTTTTGGAGGCAGGTTTACTTCCATGCTTAATGACGAACTCAGGGTAAATTCAGGTTTAACCTATGGTGCAAACAGCCGTTTCTCCACATTAAAAAATTCCGGCACGTTTGCAATTTCCACTTTTACAGCAAACAAAACTACCGGGCCTGCAATCAATAAAGCATTGGAGGTACTTAATACCTTGCATTCCAAAGGTATAAACGAAGAGAATCTTACGTCTGCAAAGAATTATGTTAAGGGGTTACTGCCACCCAAATTCGAAACTTCTGGTCAGCTTGCAGGCCTATTAACTTCCATGTTCTGGTATGATTACGATGAATCATACATTAATAATTTTGAAAAAAATGTAAATGAGCTCACAGCAATGAAGGTTAAGCAGATTATCAATACATATTTTACAAAAGATAAACTCCAGTTTGTTCTGATTGGTAAGGCTGCAGAAATAAAAGAAATTGCCGGAAAGTTGGGGACTGTTATTGAAAAGCAGATAAAAGCAGATGGTTTTTAGCTGATGTTAAAGTACTGTGTTAAAATATGTTAATAATTTAAAACGTAAGAAAAAAGGTAATAGCTTTGTGAACCAAAAGTTATTACGATGACAGAAGCAATCAGAAAGCAGGAAAGGGTTTTTAAAAGGCTTTTTATTTTCCTTTCCGGAATCCTTGGATTATTGTTTTTAATCGCTCTTTTAAGCCCTTCTCATTCAGGAAATGCCAGTAAAAAGGGATGTATAGTGAAAATTGACCCTGCATCCTTAGTGCCTCGTTCATTTTCTGACCCCAGATCAAAGAGTTGTGTGTTCAGGGATTGCCTTTTAACTGATCGCCTTTTCGGATAGCGCATCCCTTTAATGATCTGCCATTAATAGTTAATGAAGCCGCATAGAAATACTCACGTTCAGACATCCCATCATTGCAATTCTGCTTTCGTATAATTAGTGTCAGTTTATCATTTTTAGAATTAGACACCTCATATTTATGAATATCTCCGGTAACGATCGCTTTTTTGTACGGGAACTCATAAGCTTTGTCTGTCCCCACATCTTTTAAAACAATTCTATTTTCTGCGGGAATAATATCAACAGACCAAAACGGCTCATTTCCAAGGGCTATAAATTCATAAGGATAACACCCCGTATTAAAGCTTTTTCCTTCTAACTTCTCTATTGATTTTACAATCAGTTCATTTTCATATTTAGAAGCAAGGCCGCGCTTTGACTTCCCTTTTAAATACCCTGTAATCTCAGCATAAACACTTTCATATGGGTAAGCAGGGTATCTGCCGATATCTGAGTACATTTTAGTCATCTTTCCACTGCTGTCAGTTATCCAGTATATTTTACCAGTTTTACAATCACGGAATGTACTTACATCATTTCCTGAAATATATAAACCTTTAAAAACGGTAAAATTTCTGTCAATGGTATACGGTGGAATAAGGGTTGAATTGATTATACTGGTATCTACAACCTCATCCGGCGGACGATTAAACTTCACTTTTTGAGTACATTCCATAAGTAAAATTGAAAAAACGATCATTAAAAAGTATCTGTTTAACATATTCTATAAACAGTTCTTATTTAAAATAGTTCATGGTACTCCGCGTACTTATTTTTCTATTTTTGCAACATGACTAAAGAACAAGTTCAGGATTTAAGGGACAGAGTAACAGCCCTGAGGAGGCATCTTTGACATCGGCAAGAAGGTTGATGAATTAAAATATGACGAAAGCTTAACGCTAAATCCTAATTTCTGGGATAATCCTAAGGATGCAGAAAAATCTCTCCAGGCTATAAAGGTTAAGAAAACTTGGATTGACTCGTTTAATGAAGCTGATTCGGCAGCGGAAGATACAGCAGTTATGCTCAGTTTTTTCCAGTCCGGAGATGCGACTCAGGATGATCTGCGTGATCAATTTGATTCTGCGGTAAAAATTATTGAAGAACTGGAATTCAAGAACATGTTAAGTTCTGAGGAAGATCAGTTATATGCCGTTATGCAGATCACGGCAGGTGCCGGAGGCACAGAGAGCTGCGACTGGGCGCAAATGCTGATGCGTATGTACATCATGTGGGGCGAGAAAAACGGATTTAAGGTAAGCGAGCAGGACTCGCAGGAGGGCGAAGTAGCAGGCATTAAATCGGTTACCATTCAGTTTGAAGGCGATTTCGCTTATGGATATCTTAAAGGTGAAAATGGTGTACACCGCCTGGTTCGTATCTCGCCGTTTGACTCGAATGCAAAGCGCCATACTTCATTTGCATCAGTTTATGTATATCCTTTAGTTGATGATACCATTGAGATAGAAGTTAACCCTGCGGAAATAGAATTTGAAACCTTCCGTTCAGGCGGAGCAGGCGGACAGAATGTAAATAAAGTAGAAACTGCTGTCAGGTTATATCACAAACCATCCGGAATTATTATAAAAAATCAGGAATCAAGATCTCAATTGCAGAATAAAGAGAATGCTATACGTTTGCTTAAATCACAGCTTTATGAAGCGGAAATACGTAAACGCATGGAAACAACAGCTGCCATTGAAGGAAATAAGAAAAAAATAGAATGGGGCTCGCAGATCAGGAACTATGTTCTTCATCCGTATAAATTAGTAAAAGATTTGCGTACAAATTACGAAACTTCAAATGCCCAGGCTGTGCTTGATGGAGAACTGAATGAATTTCTAAAAGCTTATTTGATGGAGTTTTAATATATCGCATTTTCACATTACGGCAAATGCGAATCAAGAATAGATAGCAGCTCTTCTATTTCAAGGACTTTTTCCAACGAGCCTGCCTTATCATAGGATGATACCAAGTTTCTTAAAACCCTTTTAATAATGTCTGTATTGGTGCAAGGTTCATAAAACCGTGCGTCAGGGGTTATTTTTAATTGTTTAAGAAAGGAATCTACATCATGTTTTCCAAAAATAAATCCCTTATTAAAAGCATTTATGTAAAATAGCACGTCATTATCAATTTCAGACCGGCGTTCTTCATCAAGATAGGCTAATATAAAATGTTGCGGCAGGTTTACTCCATATATAGGGATGTCCAGTTTCTGCGCAATAATAGAATAAATGGCCGCTAATAAAATTTGGTTTCCCTTTTTAGTTTCCAGTACCTGGCTGATATACGAGTTTTGGGGATCCTGGTGATTAGTAGTATTTCCTGAAAATCTGTAGTTGGTATAAAGTACATGATTAATCAATTTTACCTTTTCTACCGCACTCATTTCATAAATCAATTGTAACCAGATGTCACGTTTAATTATTTCTACCTGGTTAATGATCTTTTGCTCATCCAAATCCGGGTATTGATATTTATTAAGAATTATAAGCCCCTGCAGCAGGTCGAAAGCTCCTCCGATATACCAAAGTTCGAGCTCCCGCTTAACATTCTGAAATTGGATTTTATGAACAAGATTTTCTATACGTTCCTGAAGTAAGGCATCAAAAGATTTTTCCCAGGCATTTTCCAGATAATCAATTACCTCATGGCCATAAGACATGAGTTTTTCTTCTACATGCCTGTAAACTTCTTCATCACGGTCGTCCAGCAGACGGATAAGTGCATCTATTTCTCTATACTTACTCATGTCACTTCTAATTTAATATTCTTCAGGTAAAATCCTTTATCTACTTTTGAGAATGTTCAATATTGAATTGATTAAAGGTTATTTTAAACACACGCTATTTGCAAAAACGCGTCATGGAATACATTCCCCGTTTGTTTATAAACTGGTTGATGAAGTTATTTACGATTTTCGTGCCAATGCGGATTATTTAAATATTGAAGCCCTGAGGGCAGATCTTTTTAAAGACGAACGATTTATTACTATAACTGATCTTGGTGCCGGATCACACGTCAACAACAATAAGCAAAAACAGGTTAAGCAATTGGCTAAAAATGCTTTAAAACCTGCAAAGCTCGCTCAGCTTATATACAGGGTTGCTAAGTATTTTTCTCCCGAAGCAATTATTGAACTTGGAACCTGTTTGGGGTTAACCACTTCTTATCTGGCAGTTGCTGCACCTCAGGCTAAAGTTACAAGTATTGAAGGCTGCCCTGAAACTGCAGCTGTTGCTGCAGAAAACTTAAAAAAACTAGGCATTAACAATGTTGATCTTATGGTAGGGGATTTCGACAGCCTGTTCCCTGAAATTATAGCTGACACAAAAAAAATCGACTTTGTATTTATTGACGGTAATCATCGTAAAATAGCAACTCTTAATTATTTTGAACAAGTTCTCCCTAAGATTCACGAAGGTTCGGTGATGATTTTTGATGATATTTATTGGAGCAAAGGAATGAAGGAAGCATGGACCCAGATCAAAGGCCACCCACAAGTAACTATTACTATCGATCTGTTCTGGATTGGATTGGTTTTTTTTAAAAAAGGCATGGCCAAAGAACATTTTAAGATAAAATACTAGCATCAAACACAGTTTTAAAGAATGTATCATATATTGGAATTTAATCAGGAAATTGTGTTTTATCAATCCCAGGTATAATCCGAAGTGCATTTTTGTAATATACTTTTTTTAATATGTTATCACTAAGGCCCATGCCATATATTTTCCAGTAGGCGTGGTACTTTTTGTGGTACGGAAAATATTCATCATCGGTTTCTAAAACTCTAAAATACGTTGCGTATTCTGATGGTACCCAACTATCTTTGCCGAATAATATCCGGTCCTGATATTTCTCAAAAAACTGTCTGGCTCTGCGCGGCTGTCGTCCAAGTTCAGCAATAATGGCTCCGAATTCCACATTCATATTTGCATTATTATCGAGCAGCTTTCCAAGCAGATCAAGATCATTTCCATACCATCCAAAATGAGCTGCAATAAAAGTAGTATTTGGATGCTTTTTTATCAGGTTATGCTGCTGTTGAATTAGCTCTTTCCACGAGAAAGCGTTCGGATCATCTTGTTTTCTGCCGGGTTGTGTAAGCAGTTCCAACCAGCGCTCATTATTTGGGCCTGGTTCCTGCCAGAACTGTTTTGGATCTGCAGTATGAATGAGAACCGGAATGCCCAATTCACTGCATTTTAACCAAATCGGGTCAAGCCGCGAATCATCAACCTGAATTATTTTACCTGCATTATCTTTAGAAGAGAACCCTAAATTTTTAAATATTTTCAAGCCCTTAGCACCTGCTTTTACATCCGCTTCAAGCTGTTTAACTGCTTTTTGTGACCAGCCTGATGTCCCCGCTCCTGTAAAATTAACATTTGTGAAAACGATGAGACGATTTGGCGTTACTTTCTTTGCATTAGAAACTGCTCCGATTAAATGTTCACCACCCCTTCCGCTTAAATTCACCATTACACGCATATTCAGGCTATCCATCTCACGCAGTAAAACTGATAAATCTTGTTTAGGCATATCGTTTTGATGATTATGAACATCAATGAAAGGAAATTTGGCTCGCTTAATTATGTGTTCCGGTACGATAAGGGAAGATGGAGGATTATATGTTTCAAAATCTATCCTCTTGCTGGTCTGAGCTAATCCATACTGTGTACATAAAAGTAACGCCAACAAATAGTGGTATTTTATTTTTAAAAATCTCATGATAGTATATTCATCTTTCTACAAAATTCTCTAAACCGTGTTTCTGTTTGATTCAGGGTTTATAAAAAAAAAGAAACCTTTTTTTTTAATTCAAGTATAAATAGGAGTGAAGTGTTTAAGCTGTAATTATATAGGAGAGAGCTGTTTATTTTTAGTGCGGTTTGATATGGTTTATTCAGGAAGTAACCTTAATCTTATTAGCCGTTTTCACTGTCCTTGCTGCATTAGTGAGAATTGTTTACCCGCTATGCCCTAAAAGATATTCTTCAATCCGGTCGCCTATTCCCTCCATATCCTGAATGGATAAATTTGTATCACGAGGCGACCGATATTCTCCATCTATTTTGCATAAGTAAGTGCAAAACTTACCATTCAGGTTTATCCGGTAACAATTGGATTGATCAGGAATTTCCACCGAATCTACCTGTATCTGGCTCTCTTTCTCTGCAATTTTATATGGAAAATTAAATCTCATGAAAAGTTAACATGATTTTAAACAAACTAGTTTTAAAAGGATTAATTTATGCAATGTTATAAATTATCCCTAATGATTATCAAAGACATTTTTACATAACATTACTTATAATTCCCGTATCCATATATTACGGTATCTGACCGGATTGCCATGATCCTGAAGCTGTAGTGGTGCTTTGCCATGAGCTTTATAAGCGGGGAAGCCAATATATTCTGTTTTACCTTTAATCTCAGTATTGTTTTGAATAAGTACTCCGTTCTGTAGTACTGTTACCCGTGCAGGAGTGAATAAAGTACCATCATCTTTGAAACGCGGAGCAGTATAAATTACTTCGTAAATATTCCATTCGCCAGGCTTATTCATAGCATTGACTAATGTGCATGTTGTTTATAAATACTTCCTGCCTAGCCATTGCTAACAAAGTAGATTTTTTAATATTTAAAGAAATTAAATTCATATAAATTGGCAGGATTATTTAGTCACTATTATAGTAATTAGAAGTTTTATACTTCAAGTTTAATTCTTTAAACCCACACTTATTGAAATAAATACGCTTAAGGGACGTGAACAACAGTCCAGTTATTTGTTCTGCGGTTCCAGACTATAGAATAATCTTTTCCATTAATTAATTTGTATGTAGATGCCCGTTCACTGTTGGTAAAGCGCAGAAAACCGTAAGTGTAAATATCATACTTAAAAACAAAGGGTTGTGTTGTTTTTAAAGGGACAGGGCTGTATGTTCTTCCATTATCTGATAAATAAACGGTCATCTGATTATTACCGTAGAGATAAAGATTTATCCAACCGGCATTAGAGGCTGGTGGAGGAGGGTTTTCCTGGGGCTGAGGTGCTGGAACGGGACTTCTATTACCGGAATTGTTATGGCCTTTAGCATAGTTCCATCCACTTGCTATAGCTTTTATACGGTCCGGCCGTGCCGGATGCGTAGCACTCGCCCTTTGAGAGGCAATTTTTGACAATGCAGATGCTGCTTCCGGTAAAGTAGCGCCTATTTTTGCCATAACGTATCCCGAAAAATAGTCAGCTTCAAGCTCTTTTGGAGGTGTGCTACCTCTGGGATCTATTACATGGTTTCGGTAATGATGCCCCATTTCATGCGCAAGAACACTTAGGGATGCCCATTTTGTTCCCGCGTATACATCTAAATTTTCTAAAAAATTATTATCATAAACAATGAAACGTCGGCCATTAATCACCGTAGCGTACGCGTTATTTATACCATTCTTCTCTTGCAGAGTAAAATTTTCTTGCCAGCTTATGCTTTCAAGCATGGTGCGAATATATTGCCCCGCCTGGTTCACCGATGTAAAATTTGATCTTGATGAGGATGGAGGAATAATAATACCGCACTGATTTACCTGCTGAGCACTTGCAAAGTGGCTAATAAACAGTAAAAAGAAGAGTGGCGGAATTTTCATACTTTAACTTGGATCATTCATCTTTAGAAGCGATATTTTTAACAAGGACTCTGTTTAAGTATATATGTAATAACATGAATATCTCTGTTTTAGTATACTAATAATTTTAACCATTTGCGGACTTAAAATTGATAGGTATTTTTAAATGAATTTAAGTTCTTCACTATGCCATCTTCTGTAATTGCTTCAGTGAATTATGATCCTGTTTCTGCTACCCTAATTATTGAATATATATCGGGAATGGTTTATCACTACAAAAGTGTTCCCGAGAAAATATACAAAGAATTGAAAGCTGCGGGTTCAAAAGGGCGATATTTAAATTACCATGTTAAAGGCAAATTTATTTTTGAAAAAGTAGAATTGTAATTACAACAGAATAATTATGATTGCAGAAAACCGTACACCATACAAATGGAGAAATACTAATTATAGACCTGAATAACTTTAATTAATTGTGTATTATCGGTACCCGAGTCCAGCTCTCCGTTCTTCCAAGCTGAATAATTCCGAAAAAGATCCTGATGTCTAACTTGTCATTACCCATCAGTTTCATTTGGCCATTGGAACTTTTTTTTGATTTTGAATCAAACACTTTGCCTCCGACATACACTCCGCGATTTCTATATCTGAAATTCTTTAAGATCTCTGTTCCGGCATCAGATGCACTTTGGTGGGATTCCTGACCAGTTTTTTTTACTGCAATCGTATGCCCGAAGTAATTAGTACCCTTTTTTGTTATTTCAATTACAATATTTCCATGCGGGCTATGCCATGTACCTAATACGGCATCAGCATTTTGGGCAAACGCTACCGATGTAAATATATGCAGTACTAATATTGCAAGCGTAAATCTTTTCATAGTGATAGAATACTAAAGGTTTGTTAAGAATACTGTCAGACAACATGTTTGTTTTAAAATAAAAAAAATAAGCCAAAATCTGTTTCTCCAGTTTATCTCGAACAGGTATGTTGTACCTGGGTAAACAAAAAAGTGCCAGGTTAATTACCTAACACTTTTTTATAATTTTCAGTTTATCCGAATGACGGACAGTAGCTAATAAATTTTATAGCTGGTCAGGAACTCCTGTTCTGTCCATACGGGTTAAATAATCAGAAGTTTCTGAATAAAACTGCTGAATATAATTTCGGTATGCCTTGCTGTTTAATGTTGGAAGTTTAGCTATGATGAAACTTTGTAATAAAGCATAATCAATAACAGAATCTTTCCAGTCTCTATATTGAGCATGTCCTCTGTTTATCCCAATAGCAGAGGTAGGTCTTTTTTCGGCTACTTTCATGCCAAACAGATTGTGGTTTTCTTTAAAAATAGGTGATGTAAAATTTCCTGTTTCAAGCTTGGCCTGAGCTAAAACTGTTTCAGGATACTTAATTTTTAATTTTTTCATAAAGGATATCAAAGCAGCCTCTGAAAAATCACTGTTGTCAATTGTGCTACTTTGAACCTTCACAGAAGCTGCTGAGTTTCCGGTAGAAAAATAGTGTCCCATACCATATGCCATATATACTATCGATACTATAATTAAATAGTAAAAGTACTTTTGCATAGTGGTATCATTTCTTACAAGTGCTTTTAAATTTTTCATAATCCCTTTGGTTTTAGTTATTAAATGGATGAAACATCTATTAGTTTTGTCATGCATCTTAAACGGCATGAATTTTGATTTATTCTCTTTTAATGTCATGGGTTTGTCATGAAAACTGATAACTTATTTTAACTTATAATCAAACCCTCTTCAAAAATTAACGATTATCAGCCTTTTTACAGCCTAAAGGGCTACTTCAAATAAATAACACCTTAATTTATTATTTGTTATCTTTTTTATTTTAAAATTTCCCCAGGAAATTTTCATCCATTGATATTATAGTTTTTAGGACAGTACTGACTACTTTATAGTAGAATGAGTGGCTGATATTATCATAATCATCAGTGGGTAAATGGTAATTGGCACTCTTAAATCTGTTTAACAAATAGTACTGTGCAAGACGCCCTCCATAAGTTCCGGGCTTTCTGCCTTCATATTTATCAGTTGACAATTATTTGAGATCCTGCATAAGACGCAGGCTGTCTGTGGTTTGATTTTGTATATCCGGTTAAGAAGAAAATGAGAATAAATACAAAATACAATACTAGAACAAACCGATTACCCATTCTATTAATTGCCAGATAAGGAACAGTATAAATACCGAAAGAAGAATAAGTACAATGATTATAATGGCCACCAGATTTTTTCCGCTACCGGGATGCTTACCCTCTTCGTAATGATCTTTTAAAAGTTTTATGTTACGGGTATTAGCTTTATATGCAAAATCAAAAATCCATCCCAGCACAGGTATAGCACCAATTACAGCATCCAGCACAATATTAATGACCATGAGCGTCAGCACTTTACCGCTTGCACCATGTTTAGCCATAGTTAACAATAGTCCGCCTGATATAGCAAAGCCAGACACTGCGCCTAATCCGGGAATAAAATTAAGTATCGGATCTAAACCAAACCTGTATGATGTTCCCGGAATTCTGAACTTATCATCCATGATAGATGCAAATCCTTCGATCCACTGAAGTTTATTGTTGTTCTTAGAATAAACTGCTGGCTCCATAGTAATTTTGAAATGTGCAATACTAATTAACTACTTAAGTTCAAATACTACCCGCATCTGATAGTTTAGTTTAATCTTTTTAAAATCTATATCGGGCATTGGTGCGGATTCTGCCATGGTTGCATCACTTTTCATCATTGCATTTCGCTGGTACATGGGCTGTGGATAATACTCATTGTTGATCTCATTAATTTCCATTGCACCGCCTAATCTTTCGTTAATTGCTTCTGTTAAATAAATTGCTTTCTCTTTTGCTAATTGAAGTGCTTTAATTTTAAGCTCTCTCTTAAGCGACTCAAGTTTTGAATAATCATACCCTTCCACGTTACTGTATTGAATGCCTTTAGGATCTACAGCACTAATTATCTGGTTATATTTATTCAGGTCAGAAATTTTTATCCTGTATTGTTTACTGGCTAAAAAGTCCGGGTTCTTTTTTTTCTCCCATGTCCAGTTATAACTTGAGATATTATTGATTGTAAAATTTTCTTTAGGAATCCCTGCATTTAGCACAACAGTTTGAAGCTGCCGCTCCAGTTCCTCAATTTCTACTTTCTTTTTAGAGTTATTATCACGAAAATATTCTCTTAATGAAATCCCAACAAATATAATATCAGGAGTTACTTCAGCCTCTGCTGATCCTGTAACTTCAATTTTTCTTCTGGGATCAATAGTTTGTGCGAATGCAGCAGATGCAAAAGCAGTAATTAAAACTGCTAAAATAAGTCTCTTCATAAAATTCAACTTGTGTATTTATTATGGATGATTAATCACGACGATTTCCATACTTTTATTCTAAATATTGAATTATTTGCTACCGTAATCCTTTGTCCTCAGTAGTTTAATTTTATTTGAAAATAAACATCTGTTAGCGCTGCTGATAAGTATTTTATTCTTCCACAATTTCGCTATGCGGACTCCTTATGTACTCCTTTTCATCCTTGAAATAATTTTTCTGAAAGATGAGGATTAACACTACGCCAATGGATATTGCTGAATCTGCGATGTTAAATACCGGCCTGAAGAAAACAAATTCTTCGCCGCTCCAAAATGGGAACCAATGAGGAAAAGTGCCTTGAACAATAGGAAAATAAAACATGTCAACCACTTTCCCGTGAAAAATACCTGCATATCCGACACCTGCCGGGAAAGCTACCGCTTTATCATAGTAGGTGCTTTCACTAAAAATTAAACCATAAAAAGTAGAGTCAATAATATTGCCTAATGCGCCTGCAAAAATCAATGAAACATTAAAAATAAGTCCGCGGTGATATTTCTTTTTAATGAGATATACCATTACATACCCAATTGCGCAAACAGCAATAATCCGGAATAACGAAAGAGCCAGCTTGCCAGCTTCTCCTCCAAATTCCATTCCGAAGGCCATTCCATTATTTTCAGTAAAATGGATTAGTGCATAATCACCCAGGATTTTATATTCCTGTCCTAGAGTCATGTCTAATTTGATCCAGATTTTAAGTATCTGATCGGCCAGAAGAATAAATAAAACAGTTGAGAACGGCTTGGAATATCCTTTCATTAATTCTGTTTCAATTTAGCTTCCATACTTAACGTGGTATGTGGCACTGCACGCAACCGCTCTTTCTGAATTAATTTACCGGTTTCGCGACATATTCCGTATGATTTAGTTTCTATACGCAGCAATGCGGCTTCCAGGTTTTCGATAAACTTTTTCTGACGTGCAGCTAATTGATTGATCTGCTCTTTTTCAAGCGTGGCAGATCCGTCTTCCAACGTTTTATATGTCCCAGAAGTATCATCAGTACCATTTGAGTTTGGGCTGCTTAGCGATTGTGTCAAAGCAGCAAGTTCTTCTCTGGCGGTACGTATTTTATCTAATATAATCTCTTTAAATTCTTGTAATTCGGTGTCAGAATACCTTGTTTTTGCGTTGTTTTCCATTTTTACACTTTTGTAATTGATATCATTAATTCAATATCATCAATTTCTGTTTTACTGCCTTTATCCGCTTCGTTATCAAGCACTAATGAGTCTGCAAGAATTTCGGCGCAAATATAATGCAAATTGTTTTTTACTGCTTCTGCTATGTAAGGGTTATGCGTTATACTCACATTAATTTTATCTGTAACTTCAAAATTCAACTCCTTTCGCAGGTTTTGTATACGGTTAACCAATTCCCGCGAAATGCCTTCATCTTTCAGTTCAGCAGTAATCGTAACATCTAAAGCTACAGTTAGTTTTCCCAAATTAGTTACCTGCCATCCGGGTACATCTTCGGCTATAACCTCTGCTTCAGTATTTAGTATAGTGTAGTGTTTATCAGCTAATTCATTTTTAATTGTTAATGTTAGTTGACCAACCTGTTCCAGCGTGTTAATTTGATCCTGACTTAAATTAATAAGCGCATCGGCTACCAGTTTCATGTCTTTGCCAACTTTAGGCCCAAGAGCTTTAAAATTCGGTTTTACTTTCTTAGTAATAATGCCCGATGTATCATTAATGTATTCAATATTTTTAATGTTTGTTTCCGACAGGATCAGGTCCTTAACCTTTTCTATCTTGTTTCTGAAACGATCATCCAAAACAGGTAGCAGTATCTGGCTTAAAGGCTGACGTACATTAATACCTACCTTTTTCCGTAATGAAAGCACCATTGATGAAATATTTTGTGCCATACCCATGCGCTCTTCCAGATCTTTATCAAGCAATTCTTCATCATTTGTTGGAAAATCTGAAAGATGAACCGATTCAACATTTTCTTTTTCTGTTACGGTATTCAGATCCAGAAATAAGCGCTCACTAAAAAAGGGAGCAACCGGGGACATAAGCTTCGCTACGGTGCTTAAGCAAGTGTAAAGCGTTTGATATGCCGATATCTTATCTTCGGTATATTCCCCTTTCCAAAAGCGGCGACGGCATAAACGCACGTACCAGTTACTTAAATGTTCATCAACAAAATTTTGTATGGCCCTGGCAGCTTTGGTAGGTTCAAAATCTTCATAATATCCATCTACCTCTTTTGATAACGTATTTAACAAGGATATAATCCAACGGTCAATTTCAGGACGTTTATCCTTATCTATGTCATTTTCACCATAACTAAACCCATCAATATTCGCATAAAGCGTAAAGAATGCATAGGTATTGTATAATGTTCCGAAAAATTTCCTGCGTACTTCATCAAGCCCTTCAATATTAAATTTAAGGTTTTCCCAGGGGGATGCGTTACTGATCATGTACCAGCGGGCAGCATCGGCACTGTACTTTTCTATAGTTTCAAAAGGATCTACAGCATTGCCCAACCTTTTGGACATTTTATTGCCATTTTTATCAAGCACCAGCCCGTTTGAAACTACATTTTTGAAAGCAATACTATCATTTAACATAACAGAAATTGCATGCAGTGTAAAGAACCATCCGCGTGTCTGGTCAACTCCTTCTGCAATGAAGTCGGCAGGAAATGCGCCTTTAAATCCTTCACCAAAAACATCTTCAAGTGATGTGGCGCCCTCTGCTTTAGCTAGGCCCCACTGGGCATAGGGCATTGCTCCGGAATCAAACCAAACATCTATAAGATCCGGTTCGCGAAACATTTTTTTGCCGGTTGGCGATATCAGTATCACATCATCTACATATGGGCGATGGAGATCAAATACTCCGTTTGATAATTGCTGAAGTACAGTTTGGGTTTTATTAAGTTCTTCATCAGATAGATAACCACTTTCAACAGTATTTAATAATCTGTCTTTTAACTCCTGAATGGAACCTATACAGATATCTTCCTCACCATCTTCAGTTCGCCAAATAGGCAAAGGTGTGCCCCAATACCGGGATCTGGACAAATTCCAGTCTACCAGATTCTCCAGCCAGTTTCCAAAACGCCCTGTACCGGTTGATTCCGGTTTCCAGTTAATGGTTTTATTAAGCGCTACCAGGCGCTCTTTTACTGCTGTGGTTTTAATGAACCAACTATCCAGGGGATAGTATAAAACCGGCTTATCAGTTCTCCAGCAATGCGGATAACTGTGTTCATATTTTTTTACGTCGAATGCCTTGTTATCTTCTTTTAATTTTATTGCGATTAAAACGTCAGTGGGTTTAAAATCAGGGTCTTTCCGTTCTTCATCAGTATAATATTCCTCTTTTACATACCTTCCTGCAAAATCGGTAACTTCATCAACAAATTTGCCTTGTTTATTTACCAGGGGCAGTTCATTTCCCCGCTCATCAAGCACCATAACTGACGGCACTCCATGTTCACGTGCTACCCTAAAGTCATCGGCACCAAATACGGAAGCTGTGTGTACCACACCAGTACCATCTTCTGTAGTCACAAAATCCCCAGGAATAACCCGGAATGCGTTTTTCTCCAGGTTTTCATTTGTAACATACGGCATCAATTGATCATAGCGTAAGCCTACAAGTTCAGCCCCGTAAAATTCCGCCGATCTTTCCCACGGTAAAAGTTTATCCCCATTTTGGTAATCCTGGAAAGAAATATTTTCTGCTTCGGATCTGAAATGTTTTGACACGAGATCTTTAGCCAGTATTACACTTACCGGTGCATACGTATACTGGTTAAAGGTTTTAATCTTTACATATTGAATTTTTTCACCCACTGCTAATGCACAGTTAGATGGTAAAGTCCAGGGAGTGGTTGTCCAGGCCAAAATAGAAACATCTTCATTATCATCATCGAATAAGGAAGAAATAAGAGGATGTACCTGATTGCGTGTTACTTTAAACTCGGCCACTATAGAGGTATCTTTAACCATACGGTACGTTCCCGGCTGATTAAGTTCATGAGAACTAAGTCCGGTACCTGCTGCAGGGGAATACGGCTGAACCGTGTATCCCTTGTAAAGCAGCCCTTTTTTATAAAATTCCTTTAATATCCACCAAAGAGACTCAATATATTCATTTTCGTATGTGATGTATGGATCATCAAGATCTACCCAATAACCCATTTTCTCTGTCAGGTCATTCCATACATCGGTATATTTCATTACCTCCTGCCGGCAGGCTGCATTATATTCTTCTACAGATATTTTTTTGCCAATATCCTCTTTAGTAATTCCAAGGGTTTTTTCAACAGCAAGTTCAATAGGCAAGCCATGAGTATCCCAGCCTCCTTTGCGCTTAACCTGGAAGCCTTTTAATGTTTTATAACGACAAAAAATATCTTTAATGGAACGCGCCATAGCATGATGTATACCAGGCATGCCATTAGCAGAAGGTGGACCCTCATAAAAGGTGTAAGGTTTTGAATCCGGACGGTTTGTAATACTTTTCTCAAAGATTTGGTTTGATTTCCAAAACTCTAATATTTCTTTCCCTATACCCGGAAGATCTAATTGTTTATATTCTTTATACATCAATGCGTCACTTCCCCAATTTTAAGGTTGCAAAGTTAAGAATTTGAGATAAGTTTTATGCAAAACGGAAACAAGCATTCTAATCCAAGTAATATAAAGGCAGTTTATGTTGATATGATCGACATGACATTAAAGCGTGTCGATTGTGTGTACATGTTAAAAAATGATGGATAATACACTTAAATGTGATGAACTAAATGAATACCCGTAATGAGATTTTGCGTGTTTGAATTATTGCGGGAGCCTATATGTTAACTTGTTCTTTATAAAAGCGAAACATAATAAATTACAATTGGCATAATTTTCGTAATATTCGGGTATGAAAATGAGAAATAAATTTATGAGTCGTGGCTTCATGATGATCGTGTTCGGGATAGGTCTTGGAGCTTTAGGTTATTTTTTGAAAAATGACACAGACTATATGTATGGCTGGGCAATGATTGCCGGCGTAGTAATATTTGGTTTAGGCTTTTTAACCGTACTTTATAGCCTGATCAGGAAGGTTGAAGCTCATTCAATCATCGAGGAGCGTGCAGCTGAAAATGAGAAAATGTCAACGGAAAGTACTTAAGGAGTATTACTTTTCTCCTTGTTAATCCGACGCTCTAGTGACAATAATAAAGATGGCAGAAGAATAAGATTTGACACCATTGCTACAATTAATGTAATGGAAAGCAAGAGACCTAATGCTACAGTACCGCCAAAAGTAGAAGCTATAAATATTCCGAATCCAAAAAATAATATCAGCGCTACATAGATCATACTTACTCCGGTCTCTTTAATTGTATCAGAAACTATACGGGAGATGGTTAAGTCAGTTGTGCGAAGTTCTTCTCTGTAACGTGTCAGAAAATAGATAGTCTGGTCAGATGCAATACCCAAAGCGATACTGAAAATAAGAATAGTGGTTGGCTTTAACGGAATCCCAAAAAATCCCATAATACCTGCCGTAATGATAAGAGGTATAATATTGGGTATTAATGAAATAAGGATCATTCTGCCGCCCTTAAAAAGCACCCACATAATTAATGATATAAGTGCCAGGGCAAGTAACAGCGTATCACGAAGATTCTTCATCAGGTAATTAGTTCCGTTGACGAAAATTATACTTGAACCGGTAAACTCTGCATCATAGCGCTTCGGGTTAAATATGGAGTCTATACGCGGTTTAACCTCTTTAAGCAATTTATTCATTCGTGAAGAGCCCACATCAGCCATCTGAAAGCTAACACGCGTTACCTGCCGGTTGCTATCTATAAAATTTTTAAGCATATTCTCGTTTTTCCCGGAGTTTGCTGCATACGCAAGAATAAAATTCTTCTCCATATCGTTTGGAACGCGATAATATTCTTCAGCGCCCCCGTAAAATGCCTGTGAAGAAAATTTAAGTACTTCAATAAGCGATATCGCCCTTGAAAACTCCGGATAAGCTGAGATCATATCCTGTAATTTCTCTATTTTATTAATTGTTGCTGAGTTCATAATGCCATTTTTTCGACGGCTATCAACGGTTATTTCAAGAGGTATAACCCCTTCGAAATTTTTCACAAAAAATGCCATATCCTGATATACGGGATCTTTCTGAGGCAGATCATCAACTACAAACCCATTGATTTTTATTTTGGTTACTCCCCAAATGGATATCAGCAATATTATCAGAGTAATGATATAAACAGGTTTCCTTTTTGTACGTGCCAGATTGTCCACTATTGACAATAGTTTAATTAATAAGGTGCTGTCAAGATGTTTGGTATGACGTAACTTGGGAGAAGGTAAAAAGCTGAAGACGATAGGTATCAGGCATAAACAAATCAACCATGTAGCCATAATACTAAGTGAAGCTACAAGCCCAAATTCCTTTAAGAGATCACTTCCGGTGAAAAACAACACTCCAAATCCTATAGCTGTAGTCAGGTTTGCAATGAAAGTTGTAATGGAAATGCGGGTAATTACATTTTTTAACGCTCTATGCTTGTCTCCGTGCTTCCGAAATTCGCTATGATATTTATTTAAAAGTAAAATACTGTTAGGAATTCCAATTACCACTATTAAGGGAGGTATTAGCCCGGTAAGAACTGTAATCTGATAATTAAATATAACCAATAACCCCAGACTCCAAACCACGCCAATCACTACCAGAACAATTGGGAAAAACACAGAAGATGCCGAACGAAAAAACAGGAACAAAATTACAGCGGCTACACCTATGGACAAGCCTAGAAATAAAGTAAACTCTTGAGATACTTTTTTAGAAATTACTGTTCTGATATACGGTAATCCTGAATAATGCACTTTGATATTATGCTTCTTACTAAATTGTTCAGCTTTTTCAGTAATAGAGGTATTCAGAGGGATTCTTTTATAAGAATTCATTACCTTACTATCAAAGGTAATAGCCATTATAGAAGCATTGTTGACCTTATTTACGATCAGACCGTCATAAAACGGCATATTATATATCTTTTTCTGGATTTCAACCATGTGGGAATCCGTTGAAACCGGGGCACTTACTATTGGAACCAGTGAAAATTTCTTATTGACAGTATCTTTTTTTAAATCAAATAAGTTACCTACAGAAAGCACTTGTTTAATTCCATTAAGATCCTGAAAGCTATCGCCTAACTTTTTCCAGTCATTGAATACTTCTTTTTTAAAAATGTAAGGCGACTGAATGCCCAAAACCATAACACTGCCATCCTCACCAAATTTCTGTTTAAATGAATTGTACTTTATAAATACAGAGTCGGTAACGGGTAGAATCTTACTCCCGCTGAATGAAAGCCGTACCTGTACAGCCTTAAAAGCCATGAAAGCCGTTAAAAGAATAAAAACAACGAGAATGGAGAAACGATTAGATAATACAAAATTGGAAAGTTTCTCCCACATAAGCCTAGCGAGGTGTAAAAAAAGTTCTCGCGGCGAAGCTACAAATTTTCTTAATTTGGGTAATATTTGGTGATGATTTCATCAGCCTCCTAAAATTTACAGGTAAAAATTTTTTCATGTAAAGGTTTCTTCAAATAATGTGTTTTTAAATGCCCGGAACAAATCTTGGATCAGTTATAGCGAATGTTTGAATATAACATAAATAATCTATTGCTGTTTGTGATTTTAATGTATTATTAATAAATGAAAAAATTCATCAAGGGGTTCGGATTTGCTTTAAAAGGGTTGATTTATACATTCTGTACCCAGCTCAATTTTAAGTTTCATTTGTTTGCAGGTCTTTTCGCTGTAGTTTTAGGAATATACGTAAAATTAAGTTACAGCGATTGGTTATGGATCAGTATTTCCATTGCGCTTGTGCTGATTACAGAGCTTTTTAACACTGCAATAGAAGTTCTTGTAAACCTGGTATCACCGGAATATAATCCCCAGGCAGGTGTTATTAAAGATGTCTCTGCGGCAGCGGTGTTGTTGGCAGCGATTTTTTCCGTCTTGGTAGGTTTATTAATTTTTATTCCCAAATTCTTAAATTAATGCTTCATAAAACCAGGGGGATTGTATTTAAAACCACCGATTATGCAGAAAGCAGTGTTATTGCTCAGATTTTTACTGAAAAGTTCGGTTTACAATCATACCTGATAAATGGGGTAAAAAAGCCGAAGTCAAAAATCAGAACCAATATGCTCCAACCTCTGCATTTGCTTGATATGGTAGTTTATCATAAACCGGCCGGTAATATGCAACGCGTTGCGGAATTGCGTCAGCTACCTGTTTTTCACAGTATTCCTTATGATGTTATCAAAAGTTCAATTGTGATTTTTTTAAACGAAATTTTGTATAAAGCGATCCGCCAGCAAACTGCAGATGACATATTATTTGAATTTCTGTATAAAAGCATTGAACTGCTTGACCGGGTAGACGGGGGTTTAGCAAATTTTCATTTATACTTTTTGTTGAGGCTAACAAAGTTTCTTGGATTTTATCCTGACCGCACTACTGAGGGAACAAATGATTATTTTGACCTTCAAAACGGAGCGTTTTTAAAATACCCACCCACGCACCAATTAGTTTTACACCAGCCATATACTACATATTGGACACAACTTCTTAAAGCAAACTTCGAAAATCTGGAAAACATCCAGATACCAGTAACCGAAAGGCGCATATTATTAAATGAGATCATTCATTATTACCAATTGCATATAGAAGGGTTTGGGCAGATAAAATCGCACCGGGTCCTGGAAGATGTTTTAGCGTGATCAGTTACGGAAATTCTGGGTAACCATAATTCCATATGTCCCTCCATCCAAAATTCCGATGCCGACTCTGCCAAAGGCCGGATGTAAAATATTAGCCCGGTGACCCGGAGAATTCATCAATCCGGTATGTGCCATTGCCAAGGTTTGGGCAAGTGCAAGGTTTTCGCCTGCCGTAAGAAAAGGCACTTTCGCTTGTCTGATCCTATCTGATGGTGTCTGCTTTTCTGTATTTATGTGTGAAAAATATCCTTTGGCAAACATATCCCGGGAATGAGCCCTTGCTACCGGGACTAACTGAGGATCCGGCTTTAATGGCTTTAATCCTTCCTTAATACGTTCTTCATTTAAAAGTATCAGCATATCGCGTTCCAGGTCGCTTCTTATAGCCGCATCTGATACAGTAAAATTTAATTTTATAGTTTTTCCAGACCGGGGTTCTACAGTAAGACTATTTAAAGATTGCCTGATTGATTTATTAATAGCGGGAGATAGTTTTGCTTCTATCCGGTCTACCTGACTTGTTAAAAGAGAAGCTAACTTGCTTTCACGGCTGCTTGCGAAGAATGAGCTAAACCCTGATAAAAGTATAAACGCCGAGGCCAAAAGGGCTGCATATATAAAGCCTGCAAGAGCGCCCGGCACTATACCAAGTACAGCATTCACGCGGCTAAAATGAACCCCCATTTTTATATTCCTGATGAGTCTGATAAATAGTATATCAATAAGCATCCGGATAAAAAACACCGTTAGCAGAAAAGCTAGAGGAAAGGTTAGAAGACCAATTGATTTAACATAGTTCTGTAGAAATATTGCCAGATATTTATAAAGCAAAAAACTTAATATCAAGGTAATTATCCATGATATAAGCTGCAGCATTCCAGCTATAAACCCATTTCTCCATCCCGCATAAACAGAGATAAGAATTACAATTAACAGTATCAGATCGAACCAGTTCATAATGACGTTAACTTCAGTCTGCTAATTGATTGTTCTTAAATCCTGCTTCCTAAGCCATCCTTTTGTAATTTGTCCTTCATTGTTGAAAAACACTACATAAATAAAACCATTTCTATCTTCAAGGGCGGTTAATTCTGCGTTATTCCAGTGAACCAAAAAGGCGTTGCGACGTGTAGATTCTTGTGGCTGATCATGAAAAAATGCCTTTTGAACAGAAAGAGTGTATTTTTTTGATCGGGTTGCAGGAGGATCTGCCAGTTCTGATGGGGTATTATCTTCAGAATCTTCATCTGCAGTGGGTTTAGGCTCCTGATTGGCATTCTCAGTATTATTATTGTCCTCTGACGAGACTTCATCATCATTATCAGATATTAAACTTGAGTCGGTCACTGGTTCTGTTGGAATTGTTTTTTCGTTATCGGATGTTGTGTCCTTTTTGACTGGTAAGGAACTAGTATCAGCAACCTGGGAAGAATCCGAAACAGAAGATATTTCGTTGGTAACGCTATTCTTTTTAGAGAATAAAGAATAACCGGCGAAAGCCACTAAACAACCAAGCAATAGCAGCATAGCAATAAATGCAGGCTTAGAAATATTTATCTTAGATCCATTAGGTGGAGGTGTTGACACCTGTGATTTTTTAAGATTATTTAATTCTGAATCTTTTTGCGATAAAGTATCTTTTAAAGAAGCTAACTGCCGTTCTTTAGCTACCGCTGTCTCCTGATACTGTAAGGATAGCATTTGCAACCTTTCATTCTCACTTTGCAGTACACCTGCGCTACCAGCATTGTCTTTATTTCCCTTAACTGCAGAAGTGCTGCTTTGCATAATTGCTTCATGCAGCTCTACTCCGTTTGAATATCTGTTTTCCGGATTTTTTTCCAGGCACTTGGTCAGTAAATGAAGAATCCATTGTGGCACATGCATTTCCCTTTCTCTTTTATCATCCGGCCAGGTGGATGGCAAATGCTCCTTACGTAACCCCATCACATCAGGTATGGGAGTTTCCATGTGGGAAACCATCACATTATTGCGTGCTGTCTCTCCATTATCGGATAACTCATAGGGAACGCGTCCTGCTAATAATTCGTAAAGAATTACACCAAAGCTGTAAACATCCGTTTGGAACAACATTTTTCCGTCATTCTGCTCAGGAGCCATAAACTCAATCGCACCGGCATGTCTTAAACTTGTTCTGCGCTGTTCATCAGACATAACTGAAAGCCCAAAATCAAGCAGAATATAATTGCCTGTATTAATATTAAACTTAACGTTATTGCTTTTTATATCGCCGTGCTTAACATTCACTTTATGGCAATGTGCGAGTGCATTTGCTAACTGATCTGCAACTTTAATAATATCCTTAATCGTAAATACAGGATCATGGGGGGATTTTAATAGTTCTTCAAGATCAGGACCCTCGATATATTCCATTTCAATAAATGGAAAGCTTCCGCTTTCGGTAATACCGGAATTTAATATCTTAACTACATGAGGATTAGGCTCTTCGTTTACTTTTTTAAGCTTTTCTACTTCATTTTGAAAAGCTCGAAAATTTTTATCATCGTTACTTTCAGTATGTATAGGTGTAGGCAATAGTTTTACAGCAGTTATTATTTCACCAATGCGCTTACCCTTATAAACAGAACCCTGTCCACCGGTGCGCATAGCGCCCATATTCTCCAATCCTTCTGTTATTGTAAATACTTTACCCATTTTATTATACCTCTGTTGGTAAGTAACTAAATTCCAGTACAGCAGATTCTCCTAAAATAATCTGATCTGCCTCTCGCAATACATGCCCAATTTGTGTAGAATTCAATTTTACAGGATTTTCATCGATAACGGACCTTACTTTTATTTTATTGCGTGGAGGAATACCACCCTCATCTGCATATAACATAAAGAACCCTCCGTCATTATTCCAGTCAATATGTGCATGCTGGCGGCTTATATATTTATTCGACTCATTGTCATCCTGCGGAAAGGCAATCATATTTATCCTGAAAAATCCATCATCGTCCTGCACCTTTTTATCTCTGCCGATGTTAATTCGTCCGGTGGATGATGTAATTACATATTCTTCTTTTTCTGCCTGCCCGTTTAATATTCTGATATAAGCTGTAGCAGATTTCTCGATGGTTTGTTTAAGGGTTTTTATAAACAGTGCTGCATCCAGATCTGTGATTTTTTTCGCTTCAGGAGGCAGTTCTTCAACAAAAGTGGTCTCCAATGTCCATGTATCAGGCAGATCAATTGCAAAATCATCAGCAATTTTCTGGATCTCATTTTTTAACAAATCGGTTTCCTCTACATAAACGGCCGACTCATAGATATGGTTTTCATCCTGTGCACAGGCAATAAATAAATACAGGCCTTTAATATGCCTCCCTTCACCACCTTCTACTTTTTGTAACTCATCTTTAATAAAGCGCAGTAATGCATCGCGAAGGCCTTTAACATCCTGCGGACGATTTTCTTCACTACTTTTAAACAGATCGAACATGATTATATCAGTTATTAATTAATTATTTCTACTATTACTATCCCGCCCAGAAATTACAGGAACATTGTTTTGTAAGCTGTCGCGCCCGGCAGCCAATTTGGGTTGCGGCAATGCAGCATTACCAAAACTTTTAATATACCCTTTTTTTACCAAAAAAGGTATCACGTGCTGCCCTGCAACTTTTACAGCATCACTGGATCCTTTAGTTGATTCTACCCTCACGCATACCACAATATGTCCGGTACCTTTAGCCTTTGGAGCAAAAAACACATACCACCCATCGTTAATTCGTTCTTTTTTCCATACTCTCTCTGGTGTGCCGGTTTTTCCGGCAACCGCTAAATTTAATGTGGTTACTTTGAGAGCACTTTGTTTGATCATATAATCTGTCAAAAGGTCTGCGTATTTCGGATCATTTGCCAGTTGAATTCCGCTTTTAACAGGAAATTCTGTATTGCTTATTTTTAAAACATACCGATTAGGTATTAATACTCCTTTGTTGGCTATACCGGCAGCAAGCCTTGCAACTCCTGCGGGGGTAGCAATTAATTCACCTTGTCCCCATGACATACCTGATATCCCCTTGGCACGCGTACGCCGGATATTATTCGGGTCATACCTGGGCTTTGTATTAAACTCGGTATCACGCCATAAATCCCGCCATTTGTTTTCCTGTTCAGCATTAACAGTTGGTTTCTCATAATAATATCCGCCAACACCACGTAAAAACATACCCGTTTTCAGATATAAATTGGCCATATCCTCCTGCAACTTTTCTTCATTAGCCAGCTTAATAAAATAAACGTTATTTGATTTAATCAATCCCCGTTCCATATTTATTACCCCCGTTTCATCGGGTTCAATACTTTTAGTTCGAATGCGCTCATAAGCGCTTACAGTAAATTTTTTGTTTGCTGCAGCAACCCCCAGTTTATTAAAAGCCGCCAGTGAGGTTAATACTTTAGCCGTGGAGCCGGGTTGCGTGGCATAAGTGAATCCCAGATCAGTTGTTGTCATCCATTGAGAAAGCTTATTTTGTTCCTGGATATTCATGGTGAGCTGGTCCCAATCTTTAACAGGGGGCAAAGGATAGGCCGCTGAACTAAGCACATCTCCGGTAGAGCTTTCCATTACTACTACTGAAACGCGGTTGTCTTTCAAAGAATCATCCAGCGACATAGATTTTTGAATGCTGGTTTGTAAACGTGCATCCATACTTAACTTAACGTCGCGGTTTCGCTTCTTAAATTCCTTTACCTCATTACTATTAATCCCTGCTAATAACAGGGGCGAAAGAGCAGCATAGTCTCTTTTCGTAACAGTCATTTCCCTAACTCCGCGTGCTAAGAACCGATCTTCCCGAAACCGGTTTGCCACAACATTATAACTGGTAGTAGGAGTTTGAAATCCTCTTAATTCAGCGGCATGTTCATATTCAGCAAAATAGCCATTTGTACTGCCGGTAAAAACTCCTGTATTAGCATCACCTATCCAAAAGAACATTTGCTCTGCAAAAGGATAATACCGTTCTGAACGTTTGTGTACCGCAGAATCCAGATCGTAATTCTGTATCCCGGCAGCAAATAATGCATTTTTTTGTTTTCTTACCAGTTCGGGTTTACTGGTGGCAAGTATCCTTCCGTCCCGGTCATAAAGAGAGCCTGCCTGGAGTTTATTCATTAAAATGGCAATGCGTGGATTATAACTAAACATCCTGGTACCGCTTCGGTCGGCAACCAGAGACGGCTGAACCACCCATTTTTTATTGTTAAAAAGGTAGCGGGAAACATTAACAGTAAGCAGAAATATTCCAACAAAAGCTGCTGCAAGTGCAGGAACCAAATTTTTATCTTGTTGTTTGGTCACATACTCCATCTGCAAAGTGGTACCCTGAATATTTGATGAAGAAAGTAAGAAACCTGCAGCCAGCAAATTAGCGATTAAAGAAGATCCGCCGTAACTCACCATAGGCAGGGAAACACCTGATAAAGGCAAAGCCCCTGTAGAACCTCCGGCGATGAGAAGAAACTGCACAAAAGTACTCACTCCTATACCTGTACATAAATAAAAAAGAAATGGTGCTCCTGTCTTTCTTCCTATAATAATAGACCTGTGGAGATAGATGAGAAATAAAATAAAAATACAAATGATACCTGTCCAGCCAAACTCTTCGCCAATGGAAGGCAATATCATATCTGTATGCGCCTCAGGTATAGTTTTAGCAAAGCCCTCACCAACACCTTGACCTGTAACTCCACCGCTGGCCATGGCCCAGATGCCATTGGCTACATGATCACCACCAAATACCTCGTTATTCCAAGCATCTTCCCAAATGGCTTTCCGATCTACGAGACGCTGCACCGGCCCAGGGAAAAGCGTGTTGAGAAATGAAATCTGATCTATTAACAAGAACCCAGCTATAAGAACAATAGTCATAATGGCTGCTTCGCTGATTTGCTTTCGCTGAAACAGCATAGCTAGGGTTAAAATTACAGCGGTTATTCCGGTTGCAATCCAAACATTGTTTATGGTCCACACGGCGATAACATATAAAACTACCGAGCCTATCATAAACATAAAATCGCCCCTGGAAAAGGAGAAAAGTACAATAAAAGTGAAGCACACTACCATCGCCGGACCTAAATCACCTAATATCAGGAATAGAAATATGGATATAACGATAGCTGAAAGTGCAAACGAAAAGAAGGTCCAGCGTTTGCGCCAGCTGCGATATTCGCTGATAAACTTTTCATTGGCTGCAAAAAATCCAGCCAGAAAAAGGATGATACAAAATTTTACAAATTCACTGGGCTGAAAACCGAATAAGTTTACTTTTACACCGCTGCCCTCAGGCCCTGTACCTAATATAATTGTTAATATCAATAAACCAATAGCTGCAACTGCCCAGGGCCAGCCATTAGCTGCTTTACGATTCTCCCTTAAGAAAAACATACGATACAGTGACGAATCCACAGTAAAGCGGCGAATATTAAAAAACATCAGAATAGCTATTCCTGCAATTCCTATAAAAAAGTACACCAAGGTGCCTTTTGCAAGAAAACGATCACGAAGCGGATCCTGTAAGCTCAATAGCGTGATTAATGATAAACCGGTGAGGAGCATGAGAACCGGCAAAATCAGCTGGTCTGCATTTTGGAAACGGATGCTTAATAAAAAATGGAGTAACAAAAATCCACCAAAGAAACTGAAGGCAATTACCCAGTACCACATATTAAACTCAGCAGGGGTACGGACGATAAGTGATTTCTCCTTTTTTAAAATATTAAAATCCCGGCCCGACATTAACCTCATAGTATGAGGTGATTGATAAAATGTAAAGCTGACATTTTTATCCAGCTCCTGGATGCCTTGCGATCTGCCAAATTGATAACCAGGTTGTAGTGGCAAAACTTCAAATGCTTTGTCGTCCGGCAAATTATCGAATGAATATTTTCCTTGTGCATTTGTGCGGGCGTATGCCGTTAAGGATTGAAGCTGACGTTTACTGGTGGAATCCAGCAGATAAGTGCGTGTAAAACCGTTTCCCTTTTCTGTAACTTCTTTAGCCACTTCCAATACTTGCTCACTATAAGCACTATCTTGTGGCAAAATCATTTCAAGCCTGACCAAAACGCCTGCAACAGGCTCTTCTTCTTTATTGACGATTTCACCTTTGATAGAATGCTTACCCATACCAATATTGGTATTTGCAGCTACTTGTGCCGGGCCTGTTTTCTCCTGCGAAAACCGTAATGAATCGTCTCCGGTGTATCCAAGAATTGACCGTGAAGTTCTTACACGCTTTTTAAAAGACTCGCCACCTTGTATAAAAGCGTCATCTGCAACAACATTATATTTTTTTTTATTTAGCTCACCAATATTATCAATATTTTCCTGTTCAGCATTCATGCGATCAGTAACTATGGACTGGATGAGGTTAATATCTTTCTTATCTTCAAAATAATAGCCTTTTTCTAACAAAATACCAATTCTTTTCCCCGGGTTTGGATCATTCAGATTCACCATCGTCCCATCACGAAGCCGTTTTTTTACATCTGCAAAATCCCGCTGCAAAACAGTAAACAGATTAAGGAACAATAATCCTAAAACTACTGCGATCATTATTAAAAATAATCGTTCGCCTTTCCTTGTTTTTATCTGGGAAATACTCTCTGTTATTTTATTCATTAAGGTTTTGGTAAAGAATCTAGTTTAAAAAAAGTATTGTTTATTCTACCGCTTACATATTTGGAGGGCTGGAAGGTAAACATAGTTTGTACGCCGGTGGCACAGTTATTAAACAGTACGTTTTTTAGTATCAACGCATTGTTATGGGTTGATACTCCGGTATTAAAATCCTGGAATGTTAAATTATCAATAACAATAGATTTGCAACTGGAAGCCAGGGAAATAGCCGGGCCCAAATAAGCCGAATCTCTTTTAAGCACAATTTTACCCTTGGTTTTTATATATAAGGAATCCTTTTTGATCAATAAGGTATCACTGATAATAATAGGCTGTGTATATAAAGAATCAGTTAGCAGTAAAGTATCTCCTGCTAATGCATTAATTTCAGCCTGAAGTTTTATTTCTTGTGGATTTCTTGTGTCGAGTACTTGAGTTACCAGAACTTCTTTATCATCAGAATTTGTTCTCTTTTGTTTCCACAACAGTAAAGATGTAATTAAAAAAAACAGCGACAGGAATGAAAGTAATGGAACCAGCCATTTGTTTCCGCTTTTTTTCTCTTTTAAAACGATCTCTTCAACCGGCTTAACTTTAGGAATATCAACATCAATTGATTTTTCCGGCTGCTCCGGAATTTCTTTTTTTTTAACAAATTCTGCAGGTTTCATGGCCTCCTGCTTTAATCGCTCTTTATTATTGCTTACAAGCACTACAGTAATATTATCCTTACCGCCGCCTTTATTTGCTGCATCAATCAGATCCTTTCCTTTTTGTTCCAAAGAAGTGTTACTGGTTAATATTGATGTAATATCAGCTTTATTGACCATGTCTGTTAATCCATCACTGCATAGCATCAGAGTATCGCCGGGAAGGAATGGAGACTGGCCGGTTTCAATATAATCATCCTGACTATTAAGCTGTGCGCCAAAACCCAGGGCTTTGTTTATTTCATTCCGTTTGGGGTGTCGCATGGCGGCATCTTCAGTTAGCCGTCCTGTATCTTCAAGAAACCCTACAAAAGAATGGTCCTTAGAAACTTTTACTAATGAATTATCACGAAATAAATACAATCGGGTATCCCCAACATGCGCATAATAAAACTGATTGTTTTCTATATCTGCTATAGCCAATGTACATACACAAGCCATACTATCGTGCTTTTTTACACTTTGTTTCTCGGCAAATATCTTTTCATTTGCGGCAATAAAGGCTTCTTTCATCATTGAAATAACCTCTCCGGAAGGAATACGGAAATACTCAATAATAGATGTTCTGGCAATATCTGCAGCCACTTCTCCCCCAGCATAACCGCCCACACCATCAATTACACAAGCCAGAATAAACTTGTTATTCATCACCTTTTCAGTAATAAAAGCATCTTCATTATTGTCACGAACCTTTCCGGTGTCGGTAATTCCAAAATAATTTTCAGCCATTTTTCTTGTGCGTATTTTTTATGTCCATAAAATGCCCAACGAGTAAAAGGACGCATATGGCTAATAAAGCGAGTGACAATATATGTGACATATTACTGATTAGGATTTAAAAATATTTATACCGATTATGCCGTTCAGCAGTATCCTGGAATTTACAGGAAGTTCGGTCCATGACGGAGAATTTACATCACAGCGTTCTACTTCTTTTTCATTAAGTATGGTTTTTTCACCAAAAGAAGCCAGATAAAATTTACTGTCTGATTTGTTAAATCGAATACGTAAATGCGGAGTATTTACCCAATCGGAGGGTACTTTAAATATGTTCGAAGTTTCTCTGGTCTCATCTTTTCCTGAAACCACAATTTCTTCATCTTTCATATAGTATTCAACCTTACGACCGGCAAATTCTTTCTCCGGAAGTATGGTTTCGAACCTGGCAAAACCGTCTTGAGCTACATTACTTACTTTCTTTTCATCTAACTCCAGCTCTTCTACATAAGGTACTTCATAATATCCTTCGCTGTAGAACGTAAATCCTTTAAGAATGTCCTGGTTAATATCAAAGGTTTGGGCTATACCCGTTTGGCGTGGAATGAACGTTACCCGTAAGTTTTCTTCTTTCTGACTTGAACCCGGTAACAGTTTCCCAATAAAGCCTTTATCTCCCGGGGCATAATCAGGATGTGAAACAAAACGAAAAACCCATTTGCTGCTCGAGGGCTCAACAGTTTTGCCCATAATGCGATATTCTTTTAATACCTGGTAAAATTCTTTTACAGATTCATGAACAATTAAACCAAAGATGCCTTTCTTGTTATCCATAAACTGGCGGTAATCTTCCGGATTAAAACAAATAATGAATTCATGATAGAAAACTATCCGGTCGGCAAAGGATAACTGACCAATGGATTCCTTGAATTTTTCAATGATATATTTATAAACATCATTGGGTGTAAGAATTTTTGGCCCATTTTTAGATTCTGTGGTCTCATTATTTAAAAACCAATCGTGCATTCCGATACGCTGCCAAAAAGTAGTTGGTGATTTCATTTATAGCTCTTTTAACATGTTATTTATGCACAGTATGTACACCGCCTTTAGCATCAGAAGAACAGAAGAATAGTTTCTATGTTTTAATAAAATTAAGTCTATGCCACAACAGCACTTTAAATCATAATAATTTAATCCGGGGGAGCAAGATCTTCTGGCATGGATCTGCTAAACAGTGGAATGTAAATGCAAAAAGCATTCTGAAGATTAAACTGTCCGAAGGCGGTGTGGGGTATCAATATAAAACCTACAGATTAGATCATTTTACCGAATTCAGTATCATGCAATTTTTTACGCCCGTAAAAAATATATACAAACACACCAAAAAGTGGGAAAAGCAATACTACATTGGTCCAAAGCCATTTGTTTCTTCTTTGCTTATAAGATGCTTTTGCGATATCCAATACAGCCCAGAGGTCTAGGATAATAATAGGCATTAAGCAAATGAGTAAAATTAAGGTTGCCATGTATGTCTTATGATGCGATAATCAACATTATTGTATTAATATCAATTAAAAAGTCGTTTATCTATCTCTTTTAAAAACTCAATTGTACCGTCTGCAAAAATCGTCGGTTTGCCTTTGTCTTTTTTCGCCGCTTTGTTATAAATATAAATAAAGTTAAAGGGATTATCTATGCCTTCTATCAACTCATTTAGATAGCCATTTCTTTCTATTATACGAGCCATAAAGTATCCCGGTGTGTGACCCGATGACAATTTAAAATTAGGTCTTTGATTAACATTAGATCGAAGCTTTTCTATTTCTAGGCTTATATTTAAGACTAACTTATCGGATTGTACTAGGGATTTATTCAAAAGGCCATTATATGTTGTATCATCGAATTGAGCTAAATATTTTTTATCTATAAGATCAGCTATCCCCTCTCTTGAAATCAAAGACAATACGAATACTATATGGAATTCATGTTTCAGGATAGGGTTTTTAAATTTTTGACGTTTTAAAAGAAGATGATGAAGTTCATGGGTGCTCACGGCACCAGGCTTGATCTTATAAAACCTATGCTCAATGGCTACGTTTGTATATATAGTTTCATTTTCTGCGCTTGCATTTGGTGCTAAGGGTGCCGAAAGAACGAGATTTAAATTTTTAACTCGAGTTTGCAGTCTTTTCGGTAGATATTTATAAGATTCTTGATACATGCTATCAATTAAGTACCCCTTAGCGAAGCTTTTAACAAAGTTCTTTATGGAGGTCTCGTGTGTTTTCACATATATGATATCTCTCAAAACTAGATCTAAACCAGGATTTAATTGACTAGCATCCGAAGAGTTATAAACTTGATTTACTTTTCCTTTGAATGTTTGCATTAATTCCGAGGAATTTCGAGCTGTTTTTTTTAAAAAGAAAGCATTTCCTTCAATTTTAAAAAAGCTATTCCAAGCATCTTCAGATATTTTTTTTCCTGCTTTAAGAGAATCTGTAATTTTAAAATACGATTCAATCGCATCAGTATTAACTTGTCCATAGGAATGAAATGAGGTTAGAACAATTGCTATAATAAAAAAGAGGTTCTTCAAGGTAAAAAGATGATATACTAATGATAATTTATTGTTTTCGAAACTAACTAAATATTTACAAGAAAAATTAAGTTAATGTATTCACATAAAAAAAAGTGATACAAAGGAACGCCTTTATATCACTCTGATGATTGTATTTGTTTACCAAACAATTATGGACATGGATTAGATAGTTGACATAGGTCGTACCATTCACCGGCGGTATCTAACCTATCATTCCATGTAGTAGTCGCACCAGCAATACAGTCATTCGCTTGCTTTATTTGTTCAAATACCTGTGTTTGCTCCGCCATCGTTTCTAATAGTCCCACGATGTCTCCTTCCATATCAATATCAGTCCTGAGATAGTAATTACTTCTTTTTATTTTATCAGCTGATACAATTCATCCAATTTCGGAGAAAGAACTATTTCTATTCTTCTGTTCCGGCTCCTTGCCTCTGCAGTATTAGTTACATCCAGCGGCTGATGCTCCCCCTTGCCGGTAGCAGTGATACGGTTGTTTTCAATTTTTTCAACATCACTCAGGTAACGTGCTACAGATGTAGCCCTTAAAACGCTCAGATCCCAGTTGTCTTTTATCTGACCCAGATTACTGACACGCTGATTATCGGTATGACCTTCAACCGAAATATTAATTTCCGGCTGCGTTTTCAATACTGTTGCAAGCCCTTGCAAAGCCGATTTACCTTTATCATCTATCACAATACTTCCTGTGTTAAAAAGAAGCTTATCTGTTAGTGATACATACACCTTACCATTACGTATATCAACAGAAAGACCGCTTTGCTGAAATCCTAAAAGTGCCTTCTGTAATTTATCCTTTAACGCATTTGTTGCCTCATCGCGATTACGCAAAACATCCTCCACTTCGGTTAGCCTTGCTTCGCGTTTTTTAAGATCTTCTATTAACTTATTTATCTCCGTTGAACTGTTTGACCGTAATGACGCATAATTTGCATCAAGGCTCCCTAATTTCGTCTCCAGATCTCTTACCCTGCTGCTAATATGTGCGGTATCAGATTTAAGACGGGCAACTTCTTCTTCCAGACTTTCAATCCTCACTTTTGCATCATTCCATCCTGTGGACAATGAATCTTTCTGACTTAATAATGCGTTGTATTTTTTTGTTGAAAGAACGATACAAGAACTTAATGAGCTCAGGAGAAAAACTATAAAAGCTATAAAGGGCACTTTATTCATATTGCAATAATTAAATTTATGACACTGCATTTCTCAGAAATTCCATAAAAGGGAATAATGTACGTAAAACTCCTACTGTATATGCTACAGCATCTTTACCGGTTAAAATCTTCCTGTTTATATCATGCGAAGCAGTGAAGCTTTTTAGTTTCAGGTAATTAATATACGGATGATCAGTACCATAGCCTTTAGGGGCAGTTTTTAACATATCCTCCCTGTCCAAATTCTTGTAATATTTTATGAATGCAGGATGGCTGATAATTGAATTGAAATCAGAGCTGCTGTAATCAATTTCCTGCCTGATGGATTTTAGAAGACTGGCTTCAGGCATCCAGCAGCCGCCTGTAATAAAGCTTGTTTTGGGATGTATGTGAATATAATATCCGGGACCTTTAAAATTTTTTCCGTTCTGGGATATTCCAATACCAATATTGGTTTTATAGGGAGTTTTATCTTTACTAAACCTGATATCACGGTAAATACGCAATACACAATCTTTTGGTTCAATATCTGTGGTTATTAGCGGATCTGATACTGACAGTCCCAATATAACCTCCCGGGTAAAATCTATCGCATTTGCCCTTGCATCTTCATACCTGGATTTATTAACCTGAAACCATTCCCGGTCATTATTAACAGCAACATCCTCCAGGAATTTAAAGGTTGAATTCTTTATCATTCTCTTTCAAAATGTGAGTCATATTTTATTTTTGGGGATAACCAATGAAGTAGTATCACCCGTGAATATCTGAAATTAAACGGAGCAAAAAACAAAATTCCAAGTAACAAAACAATAATATACAGGCCGGCAGATTCAGACCCGTTGCTGAGGGTAAAGGTTAACATCCCTAGTCCAATCATTTCCATTACATTCAAGGCATAGCTTACATACATAGCCGCATAAAAGTACCCGGGTTCTACCTCAAATCTTAATCCGCAATGCGGGCAAAACTCATTTGTATGTTGAAAGCTTAAACCGTACATAGTTCCACTGAAGATATCACCCTTTCTGCATTTCGGGCATTTAGCTGAAATGATTGCCGCAATCTTTGAAACCTTTCCCATGATTATAAATGAAAATGCCCCCTGATGGAGGCGATTAATTCAAATTAATTTTTTCGTCTTTAATATTCATGGATATATTTTTGCGGCGGTATTTTCTGTACCATATAAACCCTACTACACCTACAGCCAGGTATGGAGCTGCCAGAAGATACATAATTCCTCTATTTAATCCATTTCCCTGATTGTTGCCATTCTTTACAGAATTTTCTGCATTCAATGCACACATAGAACATTGTGCAGAAGTATCTAAAGCAGTAAAGCTACACCATACAAGTATGAAAAATAAAATATACAATTTTACAGATTTCATCATACAAATATACTGATATGATTTCTTAGAAAGTATAATAAGGTGAGATCATCACATATACAATTACCCCGGTTACAGTAACATATAGCCAGATAGGATAGCTCCATCTTACCAGCTTTTTATGCTTATCAACCTCCATTTTTAATCCGTAATAAAAGCTTAAAAAAACTAATGGAAGAACAACTGCTGCCAGAAAAATATGTGTGATCAGGATAAAATAATATAATGACCTGATGCCGCCCTCACCTCCGTAAGTAGTCTTCATACCGGTAGCATGAAAAATTATATACGATACAAGAAACAGGGAAGATAACAGGAACGTAATGATATTAATGATCTTATGAGCTTTAATGTTACGCCGTTTTATAAAGTATAGGGATGCAAGCAGAAGAATACTGCACGTACCGTTTATTATGGCATTTAACTTAGGTAAAAGAAACACCCACGTCGGTAATACTGCCTTATCAGGAAAAATAACGAGGATATTACTTTGCAATATGGCAACAACCAAAAATACAAAGACGGACACTCCTGCTATCAGCCTGAAAACTAATTTATCATCCCATTTCATTTCGTTACCTGTTTTTAACATTTCTTAATTCCTCTGCAATCAGCACTTTTATCTCATCAACCAAGATATCCACCCGCTCGCGACTACCCGAATCATAAAACCCGCGAATTCGTTTATGCGGATCAACCAATATCAGCATGGGCGTATGAATAAAATTCCCCGGATTGGCCGGATCGGGCAGTGCATCAACCAGAAAATCCTTTCTGGCTAATTCATAGATGAGGCTTTTGTCGCCGGTAACAAAATCCCATTTTCCCGGTTTAGCACCTAAAGTTTTTGAATATTTTAACAGGCGTTCTGTATTGTCCTTTTCAGGATCAACAGTTATTGAAATAAACCGTATGAATTTATTCTTCGCAAATTTTTGTTCTACACGCTGCATTTCTTTATTCATAGTCAAACAGAAGTCCGGGCATGTAGAAAAAAAGAAATTCACTACCGTGATCATAGCTGTATCGGCCGGGAATTGAACCGGCTTCCCAACCTGATTAGTTAAAGAAAAGTTACGTATGGTATGATATAGTGTATCAGGAATTTGTTTTCCTCTTTTGGTATGGAACGTAGAGGAAACCTGTTTAGCGCCAAAAATTTCAAGTGGTTTGTAGCGGTTTTTGCCTTTCTCAGTAAGCAAATAATATAAAAATCCCGGTACAGCTAAAATACCGACCAGGATTAAGATTTTTTTTAAGGAAGATTTTTGTTTATTCATTAATCCATATAAAGGTTCTGGTAAGATCCCTCATTCAGCATTAAAACTATAAAGTAAATAATAAAGAGAAAAACCACTACAATACTGGTTTTAAACGCAAATTTTTCAAATTTTAAGTGCATAAAATAAGCAACTATGTAAAAGGCTTTTACCAGTGTAAGTACAATATAAATTACGTTACCAACACCATGACTTAGCAATCCCTTAGGAAGCATGTACAGGGCTATAAAAAATTCAACACCGGTAATTGCAAGCAGGTAAAAAAACACCTGCCATATTTTCTTTTTGGTCATTCCCTCATGCTCACCGGCATGATCATTTTCGTGCGTATGCTCTGCTGACATTATGTTATTTTAAATTAAACCAGGTAAAAGAATGTAAACACAAATACCCACACCAGATCTACAAAGTGCCAGTATAAACCCACTTTTTCGACCATAAGATAGTTCTTACGTTTTTCAAATGTATTGGCCATAGTCATTAATAATATAATAATATTAATAACTACTCCACTAAATACGTGGAAGCCATGAAAGCCTGTTATAGTAAAGAATAAGTTAGCGAACTGTGTAGCACCAATGGTATCCACACCGGTATATTGTGCCGGAATACTTCCCCACCAATAACCTTCATGGTGCAGATGGGTCCATTCCAAAGCCTGACATCCGAGAAAAGTTAAACCCCCGATAATTGTCCAGATCATCCAAACTACAACCTCTTTTTTAGCTCTGCGATGCCCTGCTTCAACAGCAAGCACCATGGTTACAGAACTCATAATCAGGATGAAGGTCATTATACCAACAAAAACCAACGGGTAACCATGGTCTGCAATACCCGGGATTGACTGAAAAACTAAATCAGGATCAGGCCAGCTTATTCTGGTGAAACGCTGTGTTCCATAATAAATAAGAAATGCTGAAAAAGTAAAAGCATCTGAGATCAGGAAAAACCACATCATTATCTTACCGTATTCAACGGCAAAAGGAGACTTTCCACCACTCCACGCTTCGTCCTTTAATTCATCAAGTTGTGATACAGTTGTGCTCATTTAAGGTATCGGTAAGTTATTTTATTATTGGTTCAAAAGTAAGAAAACATATAGATATATCCATAGTATATCAATAAAATGCCAGAATATGGAAGTTACTTCCAGCCTGAAAAGATTACGTATTTGTGGTATGTTTTTGATGACTCCGCTTAACGAATTGATTAACATAAGTAAGCCGGCAAAAATATGTACCAGGTGTGCACCGGTAAATACATAAACAAATGATTGAGATGCATTAAAATTCACGAAATAAATACCCTGTTTTATTAATGTTTTCCATGCCAGCAACTGTAAGAAAAAAAACAATACACCCAATAAAATAGTAAGTACCAAGTACAGTTTTTGCTTATTAAATTGCAGCTTCTTAGCCGATGTGTAAGCTAAATGCATAGTTACACTGCTTAAAATAATTACTGCCGTGCTGTAAATAAAACCATTGGGGAGTAAGGTTTTTAACCCCCTTTCAGGACTGCCCGCAGCATAAACTATAAACCCACTGGTTAGGGCTGCAAAAAGCATAAAAGAGGAGATTACAAACAGCCACATCAAAAACTTTTTAGCACGCAGGTTTGATTTATCCTGTTCAATAGGAAACGGTTTCATAAATTATTTAATAATAAAATCGAATAATAGGGTTAACTGCACAACCGGCAGATAGAAAAAGGATCCAAACATCACCCTTTGAGCTGATGGAATATCCTGTTTAACAAGTAACTTAAAAGCCTGCCATGAAAATAAAAGCCCGCAAACTAATGATACGAATGCAATAACATATCCTCCAAAACCATAGAAGAATGGCATTAAGCTAACGGGGATTAAAATAATTGTGCTAACCCATGTAATTAATGCACTTAGTCGATCTCTTTTAGTGGTAGGCAATAAACGGAACCCGGCTTTTTTATAATCATCATCCAAAACCCAGGCAATTGCCCAGAAATGCGGGAACTGCCATACAAACTGGATAAGAAATAAAATGATTGGAATCCATGAAATACGGGGATTATCAAATGCTGCAAAGTAGCCTATTAATGGAGGTAAAGCTCCGGGAAATGCCCCAATAAATACGGCAATCGGCGATTTACGTTTCATTGGAGTATACAGAAATGCATACAAAAAAATTGAAAACACAGAAAGTACACCTGTAAGAAAATTTAAACGTACAAGAATTAACGTTCCTGCAATTCCCATACATAAACTCAAAACCAAAGCCTGCCCGGTAGTCATACGCCCGGACGGTATAGGCCGGTCACTTGTACGCTGCATTAATTTATCCAGATCTTTTTCTATAATCTCATTAAATCCATTTGCAGCGCCGGTTACCAAAAACCCTCCCAGGGTTAAAATTAATAAGTTAATCCAATGTATTTCACCTTGCTCCCTGCTGCCAATTAAAAATGAAACTGATGCAGAAAAAACAACAAGGAAGGTAAGCCTTAGCTTAATAAGTTTTTTAAAATCTGATATAAAACTTCCCACTTGCCTATCCTAATCTAATCTGTGTATGGTCCAAATTATTCCGCTTCAATATTAAAAAGAGATAAAATTGCGCTCCGAATAAAAGCGTAGCTAAAAGAATATGGATTGCCTGTGCAATTGGTGGAAGCGAATAGTATGACAAAATAAGCCCTGTTATTAATTGTACGATTAGCAAGAGGAGTACATAAACTATGAATTTATACTGATAGCTTGTACGCGGAAAACTTCTGCGGAGCATTAAGAATATGATGACGTTTACCAATAAAATTAATCCAGCTAAGTCGCGATGATAATTAAACTCTATTCCGGTTTTTGCCACCCACTCTGATCTGTTTATATGATTTACTGCCGATGAAACAGCATCAATCTGTTCACGCACTTCTGTTCCAAGCACAATTTGCAACAATGTTAACAATACTGCAAATATAGCTACAATTCTCATGGTAGCAGGCCTGTTAAAAATCAATTTCCGGTTACCTAAAAGCTGTGCTTTAAAATAAGTATAAATACTGATTGCTAAGATTACCATGGCAAGAAGCATATGTACTGTTACTATCCATGCAAGTAGATTTGTGGAAACAACAATTGACCCCATCCAACCCTGGAAGCCTACCAGAATTATATTAAGCAGGCTCAGAAAGAATATACTTTTATCTGTTCGCAGGTAAGCGAAGGAGAAAATAAAGCATAAGATAAGCACAAATCCGTACGCTGCACCGATCAAACGATTAATGTATTCAGTCCAGGTTTTTGCTGCATTGAACTCCTCCGGTTTTAATATGCTCTTGTCACTTCTTATCTGATTGGCCATTTTGCCATACCCAAAAAGATCCAGTGTTCTGGCAAACCGTTCATTTTTCATCACTCTTCCCTCCACGTACTTTTGCTGATAGTTTGGCGGAAGCTGGGAGGAATTGGTGGGAGGAATGAATTTATCAAAACATTTAGGCCAATCCGGGCACCCCATTCCGGAACCTGAGCTTCTTACAATTCCTCCTGCCAGGATCAACGCAAAAAGAGTGATAATAGCTATCAGGTTAATAGTCAGAAATTTTTTTTCTGATGCAGAATACATGGCGGTATATTTAAAAACGAGGGTATCTGCATAGTTCTAACTGACAGATACCCTCGTTTACTTAATGAAGAACGGTTTAATTAAACCCGCTCTTCGGTATGCGGATGTTCCAGCTCCCAGTCTCTCTGTATTCGCTCAGACTCAGTATTTCCTTCAAAGTCATGCGGAAGGTTAGAGCTCATAGTCTCAGAGAAAGGAGTAGTTTGGGGTATAAAATCATCATGATGACCGGGCTTACTATAATCGTATGGCCAGCGATAAACATATGGAATTTCTCCGGGCCAGTTACCGTGAAGGCGTTCAACCGGGGTAGTCCACTCCATGGTATTTGATTTCCAGGGATTCTGTGTGGCTTTCTTTCCATAAAATATAGAGTGAAAGAAGTTATACAGGAATGCTACCTGAGCCAAAGCAGAAATTATAGCTGCCCATGAAATAAATTTATTTACCGTTAACCATTCTTTCATGAATTCAAATTCTGTAAAAGCGTAGTAACGACGCGGTACTCCATCAAGTCCCATAAAGTGCATGGGGAAGAATACCAGGTAAGCACCAATAAATGTTAACCAAAAATGCAGGTAACCCAGTTTATCGTCCATCATACGGCCGAACATTTTAGGAAACCAGTGATAAACTCCGCAAAGCATACCGAAAATTGCGGCTGATCCCATTACCAAATGGAAGTGGGCTACTACAAAATAAGTATCGTGAAGATTTATATCTAAGGCAGCATTTCCTAAAAATATACCGGTTAATCCTCCGGAAATAAAGAACGACACCAATCCTATAGCAAACAGCATAGCCGGAGTAAACCGGATATTGCCGCGCCATAGTGTAGCGAGGTAGTTAAAGGTTTTAACTGCAGAAGGAACGGCAATGATCAACGTGGTGATCATGAACACACCTCCAAGGAACGGGTTCATTCCCGTAACAAACATATGATGCCCCCATACAATAAAGGACAATACTGTAATGCCTATTAGTGAATAAACCATGGCATGGTATCCAAAAATTGGCTTACGCGAATTTGTAGCGATCACCTCAGATGTAATACCCAGAGCTGGCATTAATACAATATACACTTCAGGGTGACCAAGGAACCAGAATAAATGCTGCCACAGGATCGGGCTTCCACCCTGGTTAGGTAAAACCTGCCCCTGGATAACAATATCAGAAAGGTAAAAACTTGTTCCAAAGCTCCTGTCGAATATTAATAACACTACTGCTGCTACCAATACGGGGAATGAAAGCACCCCTACAATAGCAGTTAAAAAGAAAGACCAGATTGTAAGTGGCATTTTCCACATATCCATTCCTTTGGTCCGCATATTCAATACTGTAGTAATATAATTCAGAGCGCCCATTAAGGCAGAGGCTACAAACAGTACCATACTGATTAGCCAAAGAGTCATACCGGTTCCCGAGCCGGGAATTGCTTTTGGCAATGCAGACAGAGGTGGATAAATCGTCCATCCTGCACTTGCAGGCCCGCTTTCAACAAAGAAAGATGCCATCATAATGATACATGATACCAGGAAGAACCAATAGGAAAGCATATTTATAAAGGGCGACGCCATATCTCTTGCACCCAATTGCAACGGAATTAAAAGATTACTGAACGTGCCGCTCAGTCCTGCTGTAAGTACAAAAAATACCATCATAGTACCATGAATGGTAACCATTGCGAGATAAAAATCTTCTTTTATACGACCTCCTTCGGCAAATCTTCCCAGGAAGGTCTCTAATAGAGGAAATGT
Source organism: Sphingobacteriaceae bacterium (assembly GCA_035575925.1). Taxonomy (GTDB): domain Bacteria; phylum Bacteroidota; class Bacteroidia; order Sphingobacteriales; family Sphingobacteriaceae; genus DASWTL01. Next base: position 71,358 of record DATLXK010000062.1, on the reverse strand, counting down.
TTTATCCGGCCAGCCTAATTGCAAACGGAACAGAACAGATAAAAGCATGGCCACCACAGCCATAACAATTCCGGTTATCAGGAACTGTTTTGCAATCATTTTATGATCCTGGCTGAAAATATATTTAGTCAGAAAGGTTTCGTGATGATGTAAATGTGCATCATCATGACCTTCATGACCTGTATTCTCTAATGAATGTTGAACTGTACTTGACATATTCTCCCGTGCTCTTTTATATTAATTATTTAATGCCATTTTCTTTGATTCAGCAGCCTTTTTTTGCTCTGCTTGCTGGAATTCTTTTTTCACCTCGTCGTTATAATACAATTGCTGATTTGCCAGCCAGATATCATATTCTTTCTGTGGAACAACAGTAACTTTCGCCTGCATGTTATGATGGCCTGCACCACAGATTTTGGCGCATAATAAGATGTAGTTAAACGTAGGATCATTCCGTTTCTCGCGCATTTCAGCAGTGGTATAGCGCGGAGTAAACTGGAAATAAGTGGGCATACCGGGAACTGCGTTGATCTGCACACGGAAATGTGGTATGTAAAAACTATGAAGTACATCTTTGGAACCTATCTGTACCCTTACCGATTTATTTACCGGAAGGACTATTTCGCCTCCAAGTTTGTCATCCCAACTTTTGGTATCTTTAAAATCAATACCCAGGTTGTTATTGGCATTGGTGAGTTTAAAATTTCGTTGCCCTAACTGATTGTCATTTCCTGCATAACGGATATTCCACTTAAATTGCTCACCAACTACCTCCATTTTAAGGGCGCCTCTTTGTTCAGCTTCAGGAACGTTGGTTATATTTCTCCAGGTAAAAAACCCTAATAGAACCAGTACAGTAAGCACAATAGCCGGAATAATAGTCCAAAGTTTTTCTAAAGCATTATTATGAGGATAAAAATATGCTTTTCGTGTGCTTGAGCCCCCGTATTGATAGGAGAATCCAAATAATACAATATGGGTAAGAATAAAAACGATAGTGGTGATAATGATGGTTATCCACATCATATAATCTAATTCTGCTCCATGTACAGTACCCGCCACACTGGTAACAGTATGACTGTAGGTATCGTAAGTCCAGTAAGTTCCGTATAGACTTAAAACTAAAATTATAGCAAATAAAATGCTTTGCACCCTGTTCCAGTTAATTCTGGCCTCTTTACCCTGCATTCCCCGGCTCAGTTCATATAACTTTAATGCCCGGCCTACAATGGAAATGAAAATACAACCGAGCAGGAATAGTAAAGTATAATAAGCTGCAGATTTATAAACGGGGGCCATATCAACTTCAGCGGCTTCCTCTGCTGGTTTTGCAGGTACAGAAGTATCAATTAATGTAGCAGTTGCCGGCAGTTGAGCGGCAGTATCAACTGCGGTTGCAGATGTTGTTGCGCCGGCAGGTAATGCCCTGTTACTGCGCATTGCATCAGCAGCGGCAGCTACAGCAGTGTCCTTGGTTTGTCCGTTAACAGACACATTCAATGCAAAAGTTAATATTGCAATGAATACCGGTATGATCTTAAAAAACTTATTTAAACCCATTTTTTTATCTGACAACACGTTTAACGTACTTTATTATGGTTTGTTAATTAAATATGATGATGTAAGCTCTCCTGAAGAAACGGATGATTTACCGGAACTAATGGTTTCTTACTTAAATTATAAAGCATCAGGAAGGCAAGTAAACCTGTAAAACCTATAGCTGTGCCAATTTCTATTATTCCGAAACCTCTGTGCTCGGCTACTGTGCCCGGCATAACCATAAGATAATAGTCAAGCCAGTGTCCGCATAGCAACATAACGCATACAAAAGCCAGTGTATTCATTTGCCGTTTTGCATCGCGGGTCATGAGTATCAGAATTGCAGCTACAAAGTTAATTATAATGTTCAACCAGAACCATGGCTTATATTCCGGCTCCCAGCGTTTATAAAAGTATACTGTTTCTTCGGGGATGTTTGCATACCATATTAACAGGAATTGGGAAAACCATACGTACGTCCAGAAAATAGAAAATGCAAATATAAATTTACCCAGATCATGCAGGTGATTTTCGTTTACCCATGATAAATGTCCGGACTTCTTTAGCAGGATAATAGTTAATGTCATTGCGCACAACCCGCTCACCCACATGGCTGCAAAATTATACCAGCCAAACATGGTAGAGAACCAGTGGGCTTCAAGAGACATAATGGTATCAAAAGCCCAGATTGGAGTTGTAAATCCGAAAATAACCAGGAATACAGCTGCCCATTTATAGCTTTTTTTATAATTGCTTAACCCGCCTGCCAAATCTTCATTATTAGACAGCTTAGGAAACAGGTAAGCAAAAATGCTGTACACTCCCAGGAAAACAACCAGCCTGGTTAAGAAAAACGGCACATTCAAATAATCGGCTTTTTGAGCAATAATCGCATCAAAGTTTTTGTGCCCTGGCTCTGCTATACCCTCAATATTCCAGTGATGATACAGATTATGGGTAAGTAATCCTGTTGCACAAATAATAATAAGGATCACCGCTACTATAGGTAATGTTTTGGCAAATGCCTGAGGAATACGTAATAAACCAGCAGACCATCCTGCCTGCGCAACAAATTGAATAGCCAGAAAAAATGCTCCGGCTGCACATACACAGGTTATATAATATCCCATTAATAACAGGTTGGCAAAGGTACGCTCGGCATGATCGGTAAGAAGTCCATATGCAATAGCAACAACGCCTATTAGTATAGCAATCAGGCTCCAGGTTTTGGCTTTGCCTGAAAACTCATAGTGTTCATTAAAATTATGTGCAGGATTGTGTGTTCCCATTTAGCTTAGCAATTAACTATTGTAATTTTTGTAATTCGTGAACGTACATAACTATCTTCCATCGCTCATTTGGATCAAGCTGATATTTATGCGGACCCATCATGTTTAATCCATGAGTAATGGTATGGAAAATCTTGCCATCAGTAAGATCTTTCATTGAGCCTCCTCTGGATGAGTTTCCTGTAGAATAGGATGGTGGCGCAGGGAATTTCTCCAGTTTTACAATGGAGCCGTCGCCTTTACCCTGTGGCCCATGGCAATGTGAGCACATGTTTAAATAAAGAACTTTTCCTTGCTGAAGGTTAGGCAGATTAACTTCAACCGGATTTTTCATGCTGCCGCTTGCTGCAAGATATCCCTCCGGGGTATTTGGATATTCATCAGACCGGTCAAATCCTATCGGAATAGTATTAGCAGGAGGCACCTGTGCGGTCTGGCCGCCTTTAAAATTCTTATTAGGCTGATCAGGATTATAACCGATCGGATCATACATATTCCGGGCGTATTCCCAGCCTGTACTGCGATTATCTGAACAAGAGGATATAACAGCAGTTACAGCAATTGCAAAAACAACAGCACTTACTATCCTTGATTTATTCATAACTAACATATTTTCTTTCATTGTGCAATATTTCTACTGCACCGGCTTCTTTTAAAAGATCATTAATTTTATCCGGATATGGATTTTCTGTTGGATCAATTGCAATTACAAAACGATCATTTGTAGCGCGAAGGTCCATTACCCGGGGCGCTCTTCCCGGAAACAGGTGGTTAGCAAACAGAAAAGTAAAAACCATTCCAAACGAGCAAAAAAGCACCGTTACTTCAAAAGTAATCGGAACAAAATTGGGCATTGCAAATGCAGGCTTACCCCCGATATTCATAGGCCAGTCGTATACCAGCATGTAATATATCATGCTGATTGCGGTGAATGTTCCTGTAATTCCAAAGCAGAAAGCAGCAATAGGTAAACGCGAACGTTTAATACCTAATTTAGCTTCAATGCCGTGTATCGGCATCGGTGTAAATACATCATAAATGCTGATGTTATTTTCCTGTAATTTATCGATCCCATACATCATTTCATCGGGATCATCAAAATGGGCTAAAATATATTTCGTGTTGCTCATCTTAAATTTTTGCTAATTCTCTGTCCGACTCAGGTACGCTATCGTACGTATTCAATGATTCCAAATAGTATTCAGCCTCTTCTTTACTCACCTTATCCTCTCTGATCAGTTGTTTCTTTTCCTGATGGCTGGAGCTCTTAACTAAAAGCTTAACCTCGGCCATTGCTATGGCTGGTAAAAAGCGTAAGAACAACAGGAATAAGGTAAAAAACACACCAATGGATCCAATAAATAAAGTAACGTCAATTACAGACGGATAAAACATTGCCCAACTAGAAGGAATATAATCACGGTGTAACGAGGTTACGATGATCACAAAACGCTCGAACCACATACCAATATTTACAACTATAGATAATACCCAGGAGGCAGCAATGCTGGTACGTATTTTTTTGAACCAGAAAAGCTGCGGAGAAATTACGTTACAGGTCATCATAGTCCAGTAAGCCCACCAGTACGGTCCGCTAACCCGGTTTAAGAATGCATATTGTTCGTATTCTGAAACCGAATACCACGCAATAAAAAGTTCCGTAAGATATGCTACTCCCACAATAGATCCTGTAAGCATGATGATTTTATTCATCGACTCGATATGGAACATGGTGATGTAGTTTTCGAAATTCATCACCTTTCGGGCAATCAATAACAGCGTTTGCACCATGGCAAATCCTGAAAAAATGGCTCCGGCAACGAAGTATGGAGGAAAAATGGTCGTGTGCCATCCGGGAATTACCGAAGTAGCAAAGTCCATGGATACTATGGTGTGAACTGAAAGTACAAGCGGTGTTGAAACCCCTGCAAGTATTAAAGAAACAGCTTCAAAACGCTGCCATGTTTTAACAGAGCCGTTCCAGCCGAAAGAAAGTATAGAGTATACCCGGCGGCGTAAGCCTGTTGCGCGGTCACGTATGGTAGCAATATCAGGCAATAAACCTGTATACCAGAATAATAAAGATACAGAGAAATAAGTAGAGATAGCAAATACATCCCAAACCAATGGGGAGTTAAAATTAACCCACAATGATCCAAACTGATTGGGAAGAGGTAAAGCCCAGTATGCCAGCCAAACCCGACCCATGTGAGCACCTACATACGTTGCAGCGCAAATAACGGCAAATATGGTCATTGCTTCAGCTGACCTGTTAATTGAATTACGCCAGTTTTGCCGAAAAAGCAATAGCACAGCAGAAATAAGAGTTCCTGCGTGACCGATACCTACCCACCAAACGAAACCGGTAATATCCCACGCCCAGCCTACGGTTTTATTTAATCCCCAGGCACCAATTCCAAACCAAAATGTATATCCAACTGAAAATACCCACATTAATGCACCTAATGATGCGATGATGAAACCTATCCACCATGCTTTATTTGGTTTATTTTCTACGGGAACCAGAATATCGTTTGTAATCTTACTATACGTAATATTATCCCCGGTAATTAATGGTTCTCTTAATATCGATTCGTGATGAGAAGACATATTATTCTTATATATGAGTTTTTTAAGCCTCTGTATTTCTAACTTTTACCTGGTAACCTATACCCGGCTGTACATTTATCTCTTCAAGAACATAATAGGTACGTTCATCTTTCAGTGCTTTAGATACTACTGAATTAGGATCATTTGCATCTCCAAAAATAATAGCACCCGTTGTACACGCCTGCTGGCATGCCACCTGAATCTCGCCGTCTTTAAGCGGACGCCTTTCCAACTTAGCCTGTAGCTTACCAGCCTGGATACGATGGATACACATGGTACATTTCTCCATGACACCGCGTGAACGCGAGGTAACATCAGGATTTAATACCAGTTGAGTAAATTCGTTGTTCAGGTAATTATCAAAGCGTGAATCATTCCAGTAATTAAACCAATTGAAACGACGTACTTTATATGGGCAGTTATTTGCGCAATAGCGAGTACCTATACACCGGTTATAGGCCATGTGATTTAAGCCTTCGCTTGAATGCATAGTAGCGATAACCGGGCACACAGTCTCACAAGGTGCGTGTTCGCAATGCTGGCAAAGCATCGGCTGATGTACAACCGAAACATTATCCAAATTCTCCAGATGAGCGATCTCTTTTTCTTCAGTTACAGCCCCTTCTGTAGTATTAAAGCTGTAATAGCGGTCAATTCTTATCCAGTGCATATCACGGCGGCGGCGAACTTCGTCACGTCCTACAACAGGGATATTGTTTTCTACATTACAAGCAACCACACATGCTCCGCAACCGGTACATGCATTGAGATCAATAGCCATTACCCAGCTGTGTCCGGGCTGCTCATATTTATTCCACAGATCGTAGGTTTTATGCTTTTCTCCGTGGTTTCCGCTACCTGAATAAGCGTCTTTGGAATATTCTTTGAATGACGTTTCGCGAATTACGTTACGACCCTCATACGAGTGGTGAGTTTGTGTTTGGGCAAGCTCATATCTTCCACCGGTTTTACTTATTGTAGCGGCGGATGTGTACTGTAAGGTTCCATTAGTGAAAGCAGCAAAAGGAAAAGCATTTTTACCCACTTCATTACCAGCCTTACCTGCTTTAGTACGTCCGTAACCTACTGCTACAGAGATAGTGCCTTGTGCCTGACCTGGCTGCAATAATGCCGGAAGCACTATGGAATAGCCATTGGCACTTTTAATTTCTACCAGATCAAACTCAGTTATACCCAGTTTCTGAGCAAATTTAGGTGCAATAGCGGCATAATTATCCCAGGTTACTTTAGAAACCGGATCAGGAAGCTCCTGTAAGTAGGCATTGTTAGCCATTTTACCATCGCGCAACGCAACAGTTTGATATAGATGAAGCTCTACTTCTTTAGCCAGTGCCTTACTCTGATTTATTATAGTTTGGGTAACGGGGCCCAGGGCTAAACTAACTGAATAGGTGCCCGCAGCCTTTTCACCAGAATAAACAAACCCGGTTTGTAAAACTTCTTTCCACGTTTTACCGGCAGCAGGCAGGATATTGGTATCCCACGTTTTGCGCACGTATTCGTAATATGTTTTAATCTGATTATCAGACCATAATAACAAGCTTTCTTCAGCCTGACGGGTACTGTTTACCGGATTTATAGTGGGCTGAACGATAGTATAATATCCTTCAAACGCATTTTCATCACCCCACGATTCAAGGTAGTTATGATTAGGTGCAATTACATTACAAAGAGATGCGGTCTCATCCTGACGATCTGCGAAAGAAATCCGTAGCGGAACTTTAGCCAAACTATCAGTAAAAAGTTTTGCATTAAAGAACTCATACGCCGGGTTGCTGTTTAAAAAGAAAACTGCGCCCACTTCGCCGCGGTTCATTTCATTAATAAACTCTGCAAACTCTGCATCGTTACCGGCATACTGATAAGATGGATTATCCAGATCTATTGTAGTACCATAGCTTCCCAGTGCTCCGTTTATGGCATTTACTACAGTTTGCACGGATACATCATTCGATCCGGAAACCACTAATGCTTTGCCCCTGGCATTAATAAGTTCTTTTGCAGCCAGTTTAATTGCTGTATCAGCAACCGGATTGCCGGGAATGCCATTTGCACCATTAACCGGGCTTCCGGTAATTGCACTGGAGAGCGCAAGAACGGCCAGGCCTTCTTCTGATGGTTTTACAGGAATTCTTGAATCGGCATTGGTTCCTGTCATGCTCATTCCAGTTTCGAACTGAATATGGCGTGACATTTTTTTATTTTTTAATGATGCTGCCTTACGGTTAGAAATATATTGCTTACCATATTCCTCTGCAGTGATCCATGTTCCCAGGAAATCAGCACCAAAACTTACAATAACATCGGCGCGGTCAAAACGGTAGCGCGGAAGCACTGCTTTACCAAAACTGTTTTCGTTTGCTTTGATTATACCGGTATAAGATACCGCATCAACATTAATATGTTTAGTATTGGGATATTTTACTAAAAAGTCAGCAACAACGGCTTTAGTTGATGGGCTGTTAATCGATGAAGATATAATCCTGATCTTTTTACCGCCGGTCTGAACTTTATTTAATTCATTTCTCACAAAAGCATCTACCTGTGGCCATGAAGCTGCTTTGCCCTGAAGCATTGGGCCTTTAAGTTTTGATGCATCGTACAGATCAAGTACAGAAGCCTGTGCCTGCGCATCGGTTCCGTGGTTTCCAAGCAACCCTGCAGGATTACCTTCTACCTTAATTGGACGACCTTCACGTGTTTTTACTAAAATACTTTGTCCGTGATAACTGGATGCGTAATAATTTGCAATACCAGGGACAACTTCTTCAGGTTTAACAAGATAAGGAATTGATTTATGAATTGGAGTACTTTGACAAGCAGCAAGCGTAACTGCGCCTACTCCAAAACCAAGTGCTTTTAGAAAATCACGGCGTGGCGTAACAGTATTTAATCCAGCCTCGCTCATTACTTCCTCAATAGGAACGGGCTCGGCAAATTCGTGTTTGTTAAACTCAACAAATTCCGGGGTATTATTTAGTTCTTCTAAACCCTTCCAGTATTTTTTGTTGCTTTCCATTTAAGCTTTAATAACTATATCGTAAGTTCTTATTATGATTAATAATGGCATTTGCCACATTCCAGGCCACCTAAAACAGCAGCGGTTACTTTTCCGCCTTTTTTAAGCTTATCATGTTCAGCCATCAACTTATCGTAATAAGCATTTCCTTTGTGATCTACTTCCGTTTCGCGGTGACAATTGATACACCATTTCATTGTTAATGGCGAATATTGGTAAACCTCCTCCATGGTTTGAATTGGGCCGTGGCATTTCTGACACTCAATACCGGCTACGTTTACGTGCTGGGAGTGGTTGAAATAGGCAAAATCAGGAAGATTATGAATGCGTATCCATTCAACCGGCTTTTGATTAGCACCATACTGACGCGTGTCCGGATTGTAATCAAGGGCTTTATATATCTTCATGATCTCCGGAGAGATCTCACCATTATATTTATCGGTAGCCTGAACATAGTTATGGCAATTCATACATACGTTAAGGGAAGGTATTGAAGCATTTTTAGATTTGAATGCCCCACTATGGCAATACTGGCAATTTATCTGATTGGTACCTGCATGCAACTGGTGAGAAAATTTAATTGGCTGTACAGGCTGATAACCCTGATGCACCCCAGTATTCCACCCCACATTCCATGCCCATGATCCAAGAAAAATAACTGTTAATAACACCACAAAGAATACAAACTTCTTATTCCTGGATAGTCTCTTAAGATTATCTAAAGCGCCTGGCTTTTCAGCTTCCTCTTCAATAACAACACCTTGTTTCTGCAATATAATACGCTCCAGGGCATTAATAACCCGGTTAAGTACTATAATTACCAGAAACGCTATTACTACTACAGCAATTAATCCGATAAGCATAAAATTGCTTATTCCGCCGTCTGAACCGCCCTCACCTGTGCCATTTGCACCTGCGGCAGCTTCTGGCTTGGCTGGTGGCGCCTGAATGTATGCCAGAATGTTTTTAATGTCGGATTCTGCCAATTCAGGAAAGGCAGGCATTGCAACTTTATTGAACTCGTTATAAATCTTAACAGCTGCCGGATCACCAGCGGCTACCATTGATTGCGAATTCTTTATCCACTTTACCAACCAGGCTTCATCGTGCCGTTCAGTCACGCCGCTTAAAGCCGGGCCAATTGATTTACGGTCTAACTGATGACATGAAGTACATTTTTGCTTGAAAATTGCAGCTCCTGCGCCAGCGTCCTGCGCCTGAACAGAGCTAATGCTAACAAAAACTAGAGAAGAAATTAACAGTATGGATTGTGCAACACTTCTAAAAAACAATGAGATGCTTCTCATATTGAGTATTTATGCTTAAAATTTTGAAAGTATATTAAAATTCCGTTGAATAGTTTTACCAACATTTTTTCGGCACAAAAGTATGATTTATTCAAATACGGCTGACATTTTAATGACGGTATTGATAATTTATAATCATTCTAAATAGTTAAAAAAAATGGCTGCCAATCATAAGATAGCTAGTAATATATTATTGATTTAACAACCAGGCAAATACCAGAGGTGCAACAATAGTAGCATCAGATTCAATTATAAATTTTGGAGTGTGGATATCTAATTTACCCCAGGTGATCTTTTCATTTGGAACCGCCCCTGAATAAGATCCGTACGAGGTGGTAGAATCTGAGATCTGGCAGAAATAAGTCCAAAAAGGAATATTATGCATTTCCAAATCCTGATAAAGCATAGGTACCACGCAAATTGGAAAATCTCCTGCTATTCCCCCGCCAATCTGAAAGAAACCAATGCCCTTGCCACTGCTATTATTACGATACCAGTCTGCAAGCCACGCCATATATTCTATTCCGCTTTTCATGGTTGATGCTTTTAATTCGCCTTTAATGATATACGAAGCGAAAATATTTCCCATGGTAGAATCTTCCCAACCCGGAACAATTATGGGTAGGTTTTTTTCTGCAGCCGCAATCATCCAGCTGTTTTTCAATGGGATCTCGTAATTTTCTTCCATCACTCCGCTAAGCAGTAGTTTGTACATATATTCATGAGGGAAATAACGTTCACCATTGTCTTCGGCATCTTTCCAGATTTTGTGAATATGATGCTGAATACGACGGAAGGCTTCCTCTTCGGGAATACAGGTATCGGTTACCCGGTTATATCCCTGCTCCAGAAGATCCCATTCATCCTGCGGACTTAAATCCCGGTAGTTAGGTACTCTTTTATAATGGGAGTGGGCCACCAGGTTCATCACATCTTCTTCCAGATTGGCCCCGGTGCATGAAATTATAGCAACTTTATCCTGACGTATCATTTCTGCAAGAGAAATTCCAAGCTCTGCGGTACTCATTGCACCGGCAAGCGTGATCATCATTTTACCTCCTTCCAGAAGGTGCGTTTCATACCCTTTTGCTGCATCCATTAAAGCAGCGGCATTAAAATGCCGGTAATTATGTTCTATAAACTGAGAAATAGGGCCTCTCTGCTTTTCCATGATAAAATTTTAGACGACAAAAATAGATATTCTGCGGCTTTTAACAATATTTCAAGCCTATATCCATCAGCCAATGAAATAATAGTGAAACATTATCTTAGCGGCATGATGCTTCGATTCTCCAAAAAATTATCCCTCACACTGCTTGTAGTATTTTTAAGCCTATATGTATCGGCACAAAAAAAACTAATTGATAAATTTTTTTCCGGCAAAAAAGATACTACCCGTGCATCCAGCTTTTTGCCTTTACCTCTTATAGCATATTCACAGGAAACCGGGTTTGAATTTGGTGTTCTTCCTGTTTATGCATTTTACACAAACCGGTCTGATACGATCACCCGTAGCTCTACAATTTCAGCATTAGCTTCATTTACCACAGAAAAACAATCCAGTTTCTATATTAAATCAGATGTGTGGCTGCCGGATAACAGGTATCATTTTACCACCGAAATCCGGTATAAAGATTTCCCCGTTAATTTTTATGGTGTTGGAAGCAATACGCTTGAGGCAAATAAAGAATTTATAGACCAATCGCTTTTCAGATTAAAAGGCGAGATAGAAAAAAGATTTGGCAGATCTTTTACAGGATTAACCCTGAGCTATGAAAATTATCAATTCTCTGATCGCCAGGCCGGAGGTGCTTACCCCGCAGGTATATTTGATGCTGATGGCGGGAAGGTGATTTTTGCAGGTATTTCCCAAATAATTGACAACAGAAACTCTAATACCTATCCTACCAGTGGCGTTTATTTAAAATTAAATTATTCTTACGCTCCGGAATTATTTGGTAATAGTAATTTTGAAGGAAGACAGACTAAACTTGATATAAGAAACTTCAAAAGTTTAAATAAAAAAACCGTTTTAGGAATTAACGGTGTATATCAAACTATCCAGGGAACACGGGCTCCTTTTTATCTGATGCCCCAATTAGGGAATGAGATGATTATGAGAGGATATTATACCGGCCGGTACCGTGATCAGAATTTAATGGCATTACAGGCCGAAGTAAGGTACAGGTTCATTCCCGGGCTGGGTGCTACGGCATTTTTAGCAGGCGGCACTGTTTATTCAAACCGTAACCTGAGTATAAAAAATATAAAACCGGCTTTAGGGGCAGGGTTAAGATATTTTTATGATATTGATCGCGGCCTGAGCGTACGTGCAGATTATGCTTTAGGAGAAAAAAGACCAAACGAAAAAAGGCAAAGCGGTTTTTATTTAAGCCTGGGCGAAGCATTTTAAATTAACTTCAATAATTATTAATTTTAACATATGCGTCATAAAATTTTACTTATTGGTTTATTGCTGATTGCTTTTAGCAGCAATGCACAGAAGCATCCCTATCAGAAGAAATTTAAAAAGGTAGATACCTACGTAGAAAATATGCTTAAGGAGTGGAACATTCCGGGCTTAGCATTGGCTATTGTTTATAAAGATCAGCTTATTTATGGCAAAGGTTATGGCTTCCGCGATCTGGAGAATAAGTTACCGGTTACTGCAGCTACCTTATTTCCCATTGCCTCAAATACTAAACTTTTTACGGCTACCCTGGCTACCCAGTTAGCTCAGGAAGGAAAGTTAAGCCTTGATAAACCGGTAAGAAATTATTTGCCGGCACTTAATTTTTATAATGATGAATTGAATACTAAAGTTACCCTGCGCGATATGCTTAGTCACCGCACGGGGCTACCTTCTTACGATGGCATCTGGATCAACTCTCAATTTAAACGGGCAGACATCCTGAATAAAATATCCTACATGAAACCTGCCCTGGGTTTTCGCGAGGGATATATTTATAATAATAACATGTTTACCACTGCAGGAGTTGCTATAGAAGCAGTTACGGGCAAAAGCTGGGAAGACAATGTGATTGAAAGAATCTTTAAGCCATTGGCTATGAACCATAGCGGTTTCTTTATGGATGGTGTGAGAAGTGATAATTATTCATTGTCCTATTTTGAACCTGACAGTACAGACCGGCTGATGGCAAAAAAATACAGCTCACAGTCAGCGGCACTGGGTCCGGCCGGAACCATAAAATCAAATATGGAGGATATGAGCCACTGGATGATCGCGCAATTAAATGGAGGTAAATATGAAGGTCGGCAGGTTATTCCGGCAGAAGCCATTGCTGAAACCATGGTACCAAATGCAATTTCGGACAAAAGAGGACGATATGAAGAACTTTCAAATTCAATTTATGCGCTTGGGCGCTCGCTTCAAACTTATAAAGGGAATAAGATCGTAAGCCATACCGGATCCATCGATGCCTTTTATTCCAATCTTACTTTTTTACCAAAAGAGAGTATCGCTATTTTTATGGTTCATAACTTAAGCTCTGCAGGGTCGTTGCGTTCGGTGATGAGCCTGCCTGTTATAGATATTTTATTAGGTGAGCCTGAAACCCCATGGAGCAGTCGTTACCGCAAGGAATATTTAGACGGAAAGGCCAGGCAAAAAAAATCAACCGATTCTATAAAAAGGATACAAGTAAAAGATACTAAAACTTCTCATTCGTTGCAGGATTATGCCGGCACTTACCATCATCCGGTTTATGGCGATATCAAAATTGAAAAAAAGGGTGAAAATTTATTTGCACTCTTCCGGAGCCTTAACTTAAAACTTCATCACTTTCATTACGATCAGTTTATAACCATAGAAGAGGGGAACGACAATCCGGATCTACGGTTAAATTTCTATACAAATAATAAAGGCGAGATCGATCGTATCAGTACACAACCTTTTGGTGATCCGCTCACCGAATTTTTACGGAAGCGTTAATTGATCTGTCCAAACAAGTTTGGATAATCTGAAATAATTCCGTCTACATTTAATTCTTTGAGGGTGCTGATCTCTTCCAAGGTATTAACTGTCCATGGAATTACTTTCATATTCCGGTCATGAGACTTATCGACCAAAGCCTTATCCACCAGTTTATAGTGGGGGCTGTATATGGTTGGAACAAAACCCAGCTGTTCCAGATTCTTCTCCATGCTGTCTTTATTCTCAACGAGTAATGCGGTTCTAACCATAGGATACTTACCGTGAATTACCTGCAGGGTACGTCTGTCAAACGACTGTATGATAACCCATGGTGTGAGTTTCTTTTTTTCAATTACATCCATTAAAAGCCTTACAAACTGCTCAGGTGCAGGATGCAGGATATGATCGCCTTCTGGCTTTGATTTGGTTTCAATATTATAAAACACCTGCTTCCTGGTATCCTTTTTAATTTTTGCCTGTACCGAATCAATCACATCTTCCAGGAGCGGCATAACGGTCTTTATCTTTTGCTGATCAGGAAATTTACTGTTACCCTTCGAACCCACATCAAATTTTTTAACGTCAGCATATTTCATCTGGTACAGCACATGTCGCTTCGTATCTCCTATTTCTTTTCCTTCAGAATCAAGTGTAAACAGCGGATTAAGATGACTATCATGTGCCAGAACCACTTTTCTGTCAGCGGTAATGTGTACATCCATTTCCAGCGTAGTAATGTTATGTTGCAGTGCCCTGTACATACCAGGGATGGTATTCTCGGGTGCAAGTCCGCGGGCTCCTCTATGGCCTTCAGTATCAAAATCAGGTAATGGCGGGAGTGCTTTCAATGAATGAAAAGTTTTACATCCAAATAAAGTTATAATTGCAACAAAAGTCACGCACCGGATCTTAATTTTCATGGAGCTACGCATTAAATCTTATGTCTCCTATTTTCTCCAAAACTGCTTGTTGCCCTAATTTTATTCGCCCTTACTTCTCTGAAACAATCCTTAAGCAGTACGTTAGAAGATATTTCTATGATGTGGATCGTGGCCTGAGTGTACGGGCAGATTATGCTATCGGAGAAAAAAGACCGAACGAAAAAAGGCAAAAAGGCTTTTATTTGAGTCTTGGTGAAGCGTTTTAATTATTCAGGATCAATTTTATAACAAATTACCAGATAACATTAACCGATTTTAACTTTTATAGCATTTAGGCCTTTTTGACCCATTTCAGTTTCAAAAATAACTTTATCATTTTCTTTCACCGGCTCAGTCAAACCGTTTATATGAACAAAAACACTATCTTGTGTCTCCAGGTCTTTGATAAACCCATACCCTTTTGATTCATTAAAAAAAGTAACTACTCCTTTTCTGATAACATCTGGCACGTCGGCAGGATCCTGCTTGGCAATCCCAATCTGGATATCTTCATGGTTAAATTTTTTCTTTTTAGTTGGATCAGGCGGAGTTGAAGAAATATTTCCATTTTCATCTACATATGCCATCATCTCCTCCAGGCTGCCGCCTTTAACGGCTGTGCTTTTTCGCTCTTCTGCCTTCTCTTTTTTATCCTTCTGCTTCTTTAACCTTTTTTTCTCTTTTTCTTTTTTGTTAAACGTTTCGGTTGATCTACCCATATTTTTTTACTTGTTTATTTACAAAGCACTGCCGCTAAGTTCGGGAAATAGAAATTAATTTTAAACAGAATTTAGATATATTGTTAGTAATCATGCCACTCCATAATAATATTTCACGCTAATTTGACATTAATATATGAGAAAAACTTCATTTACAGATAGATTACACCTGTAGGGTATTAAAATATATTCCTCAAATGATTTTTGTAAAATTATTCAATATACTTTCTTAATTCTTCTTCAATACGACTGCAGCTCAACAAAAAAGGCTTATCTGTAATTGCAAAATTAATCACTTGTCCCAGAACATTATACTCTCCGGCTATTTTTCCAATAGGTGTAGAGATGGAGAAATTTCCGCCATCTGTATTACCGTTAAATATTCCGCCTGCGTTGCCTATAGCTGTAGATGCTTTTTCAATTAAAGTATCTGATGCGCCGGTAAAATCAATAGAAAAGTCACATTTTGCCATGGTTTTATATTTTATATAATAGTTACAAGCCTGTACCCGATGTGTTTTAATTATGTACATTAATCATTCGATATAGGCTGGTTTTAAATTGATATTCATTATTTTTATTGCTGATACAATGGATATTGAAACATTACGGGAATATTGCATTCAAAAGAAGGGGGTAACCGAATCTTTTCCGTTTGACCAGGATACACTGGTGTTTAAAGTTGGAGGTAAAATGTTCTTACTAACGGGCCTGTCGAATCCTTCCGGCTTTAACGTGAAATGCGACCCCGAGAGAGCAATTATGCTAAGGGAGGAATATGATGAAATTACGCCGGGGTATCATATGAGCAAAGTTCACTGGAACACCATTAGTATGTTGGGGCGTTTAACAAACGGTCAACTACAGGAATTAATAGATCATTCTTATACGCTGGTGTACAGTAAACTACCGAAGAAAATTAAAGAAGAACTAAATCAAATATCATGAGCTGGAATATAAAGAACGATCAACTGGTTAAAAACTTTGAGTTTGAAAATTTCTCCGCAGCCTGGGCATTTATGACAAGGGTGGCCTTTTTGGCCGAAAAAATGGATCATCATCCGGAATGGACGAATACATATAATAAAGTTCAAATAAAACTTAGTACACATAGTACGGGTAATATCATAACAGAAAAAGACAGAAATCTGGCTGCCGAAATCGATAAATTAATTTGAATTAACTTAATTAATTCTACCATGCCGGTAATTAACAAAACTTAATAGTCAGAGCCTTTATTGGCTTTAATATAATTTACCTGATCCTCCCAGTTAGTTTTCAACTAAGATTATGCATGTGTTATTGCTCCCAATGCCTTTAAAAATAGCCTCACTGCAGAATAAGCCTTTAAGCACCGATGACATGCCACGAAGAAAAGATTTAATTAAGAAAATTCGTTAACGAAATAAACATTAATAGAGGATTTATTGCATGACGATTAAACGAGTATTAATTTTTTTATTTCACTGGCAATCGTTTTTACTTATTCCTATAGTCATTTCTCTATGTTATACTTTCGTTGGATTATCCAGATATAGCCAGCGTACGGTAATTCATACCGGGAAGCTAATATCCATTGATAGGGCGGAAAAGAGCTTAAGGGATTTCAGTAAAAGTGCCGATAAGCGATATAGTTATGTTACGCTTGGAATTAATACGTCTGGTAAATTATTTAAGGTATTAATTTCCCCGAATTCCAGAGCTAACTCTTATATAGTTTCCCATATACACTTAGGGGATACTGTAGTCCTTTATTCCAAATCGGAAAGCTTGATAAGGCGATCAGACTTCAACATGGTAGATAAATTGCTGCATAGGGGCAATATTATTGTTGATTATTCAAAGCTTACACAGAAGGTTAATTTTAATATTACGCTTATTTCTATGCCCTTCTTAATTGGATTTTCAGCATTATATATTGTAAAAGCAAGACGTCGGTATAGAGTTATCAAAGGATAATGCAAATAAGGGTTAAAACTGGCCAATGTATAAGCTGTGCTCCCAGAGAGTTAGAAGAATCAATGAATACATTACAGCATCATAAAATAACCTAATCTGCTAATTCTTTGCAAAATATCCCGGCAGCACCCAGAAGATCTTCCACTTCCTGCGCAGAGATATCGCTGTCAACTATCCTCAAAATATTATCACAATCATCCAGGTCAAAATTCCATTTGCGGATAGACTGAACAGTATTAAGAATTCCCTTTACCTGGGTTGCATGCCGCGCGTTAATCACATTTGTTTTGAATACCAATACATCCATACATTAAGTAAAAAATCCCAAACTAAATCCTGATTTTAAAATATACTACCTCAAGGAATATTTGATTTATACAATTCATAGTCCCATGCTAGTCAGTCACCTGTTTATAAATGTTTTTTAATTGATGTGTGTGACGTTGTGTATGGAAGCTGATAAAACGGATCAGCTCTAACCGCGTCATTTCTCCTAATTCCGGAGGTGCATTCATACAGATTTCCGTGAGATCTGTGGTTTTTATTATTTCTGTAAGTTCTGCTGCTGTTTCTTCCAGAGCGGTTAAAAGACTGTTTTTATCATAGATCTTGTCTTCAGGTATGATAAACCCGGGTGACTTTAACTGCGTAGTGAAATCTAAAAATATGGATTTAAGCTTTTTAATTCCTGCATCAGGGGCTCTGTCTGTTTTTTTAACTGGTCCCCGTAGTATTAATGCAGATGAAGAAGCTAATAATAGGTGCTGTGCTACCCTCGCTGCTGTCCAGCTACCTTCAAACGGCACAGTATTAAATTGGGTGTCAGTAAAAGAGGAAAGAATCTGCATTAACTCTTTCTCGATTTTTTCAAATTCGTTAAGAACTTCTTCTCTCATAGTCCATAAATTTATTATGCTAAGATAGATGAGAAGAATGCTAAACAATAGAGGCAAAAAAGTCAATAATAAGGGGCGTTCAAGACAGAATTTTTATCTTTGGTAACAAATTAATAAATATGATAGCATTAGGGCTTTTACTTACCCATAAATATCGCTTATTAAGTGTTGCTGCAGCACTGGATGTTTTTGAAACGGTAAATAGCTTTTACACATCTGCAGGAAAAGAACCTTTTTTCAATATCAATTTATTTTACGCAGGGACAGCAAACCATCCTTCTTTAGGGGGATATAATGCCCGGCCTTTGCATAGTGCCGGTAAACAGGACCTTATATTAATTCCAGCATTTAATACGGGTGATATTCGTGAATCTGTCGTGGAAAATAGGGAGTTTATTCCATGGCTCAAGCATCAGTACCAGGGCGGTACCGAAATAGCCAGCTTTTGTACAGGTGCCTTTTTACTTGCTGCTACCGGTTTGCTGGACGGCAGGAAAGCTACTACACATATTGATGCGAGCTCTGCGTTTCTTTCAGTATACCCGGATGTTGATCTGCATTCTGCCGCTGTACTAACTGCTGATAACGGGATATATACCAGTGGAGGTGCTACTTCCAGTTTTCATTTAATGTTATACCTGCTAAGAAAATATTGCAATGCAGATATTGTGGTGCGTGCCGCTAAATTGTTTGCTATAGATATGGACCGCGAGCAGCAATCATATTTTGGCACATTTACCCCCGATCAAAGCCATGGCGATGAGCTTGTACTGATGGCACAAAAACGCATAGAAGCTGCTTACCAGGAAGCCGAAACCATTGAAGTCCTGATACAGGATCTGCCTTCAAGCAGGAGGAACGTGGTTCGCCGGTTTAAACTGGCAACCGGATGTACTCCTATAGAGTACTTGCAAAAAACAAGAATTGAAGCAGCAAAAAAATTGCTGGAGCAAACTAATCAGCGCATGCTGGAAGTGATGTTTAATTGCGGCTATAATGATCCGAAAGCATTTAGAAAAGTATTCAGAAAAAGTGTGGGTATGACGCCTACAGAATATAGAGATAAGTTTAAAATAAACCCTTCATCAGGCTCATAATTAACGCTGTGGATCAACTTCAGTAAGAATCATTGCAGGTTGGTATACTGTTGGCTTGAAAGTTGATATTATAAAGTACTATTCAATATTACATTTTTTTTTCTATGAAAAATCTGACGCCTGTAATTCTTCTTTTTTTAACCCTCTCATCAACCCTTAAGGCCCAGGTACAGGATAATAAACAACATCAATTGCTTCAAAAGGCAGTAGAGCGTTATGAAAAATTGAATAATAAAGATACCTGGACGGTAATATCCCTGGGTGATAAAACTGCGCTGAAGGTAAATGATCAATCTCCTGCTGTTAAAGTAATAAAAGAGCGTCTGGAACTTATGGGAGATATGCGAAAATCAAATTCAATTTTCGGAGATCTAAGAAGGGCAGGAGCTGAAGTATATACCCCAACCATAGTAGCAGCAGTTAAACGGTTTCAGTTGCGACATGGTCTTGCAGATGATGGTATTATAGGTCCAACCGTTGTAAAGGCGTTGAATACACCGTTAGAGGCAAGAATTAAACAACTGCAGATTAATATGGAAAGACTGAGTACTGAAACACAGCAAAGTACCGGTAAACGGATAGTTGCTAATATACCTGAATATAAGCTTCATGTTTACGAAGGCAACCAGGAAGTGCTTTCTATGGATATTGTGGTTGGGAAAACCACCGACCAGACAGTTATTTTTTCTGATGAGATGAAACATGTTGTATTTAGTCCATACTGGAATGTACCTCCCAGTATCATAAAAAATGAAATTCTTCCTGCCATGAAGCGCAATTCCAGGTATCTGCAAAATGAGAATATGGAAATTACTGGCAATGAGGATGGATTACCTGTTATCAGACAAAAGCCCGGAGCTAAAAACTCATTGGGAAAAGTAAAGTTTATGTTTCCTAATAAGTACAATATATATTTTCATGATACTCCTTCAAAAACTTTATTTACCCGCACAAGCCGTGCATTCAGTCACGGATGTATAAGACTTAGTCAGCCTTTTGAATTGGCTAAATATTTATTAAAGGATCAGTCGGGTTGGACGGATGAAGCTATTCAGCGAGCCATGAATGCGGGGAGTGAAAAATGGGTGGCGCTTGATAAACCAGTTCCCGTAGTAATCAGTTATAATACAGCTTGGGTGGATTCTGAAGGAACTGTGCATTTTAGGGATGACATCTACGGACACGATAAAAAAGAAATGGCCAGACTGGTAGAATAAAGTCTGGAAAATTGTATGAATTTTAATAATAACTTCGGCTTGAATTAAAAGGCCTATTAAATAAATCAGTATATGAAAACGAAACGTGTGTTAATATGTGATGATGATAAAGATGTACTTAACTACCTGGAAGAGATTCTTACAGAGATGAACTGGGAAGTGGTGTGTTCCGAGAGTGCATCTAATATCATTGGTAAAATTGAAACAGCGAAACCTTCAGTAATTATTATGGATAACTGGCTTCCCGGAGAGGGAGGCGTTACTGCGATAAAAAAGATAAAGGAACATCCCGTTTTTAATAAAATCCCGGTTGTTTTCATCACTGGAAGTGAACATATATCCAGTCTTGCTTCTTATGCTGGTGCAGATTTATATCTTCAAAAACCTGTGACTACAGATAGTTTAACTCAAATTCTGGATGAAGCTTTAGAGCTTGCGCTGGATTAAGTTTTTAAGCAGGCTGTTTTTTGTCATCTGTATTTGTCCTGTTAACAGGACGATACCCTTATTTATAGCGTAACTTATTTGCTTTTTCCCGTAGCCCAATCATCATTTAGGATAACTGTTTTACTGGCAGAGCATATAAGATTCACACCGTATAGTTAATCTATTATTTCAAAACCGGTATACGGTATAAGTGCTTCTGGAATGCGGATACCTTTTTCGGTCTGGTTATTTTCCAGTAAAGATGCCACGATACGCGGCAGGGCCAATGCACTCCCATTTAACGTATGGGCAAGCTGAGGTTTTCCATCCTTGCTTTTATAGCGAAGTTTTAACCTGTTGCTTTGATAAGTTTCAAAATTCGATACGGATGAAACCTCAAGCCACCTCGCCTGTGCGGCACACCATACTTCCATATCATAAGTTTTAGCAGATGTAAATGACATATCGCCTCCGCAAAGGCTAAGTACCCGGTAAGGCAGATCCAGCTTTTTAAGTAATGACTGAACATACAAACTCATGTTTTCCAAGGTTTCATAAGAGTTATCAGGATGGGTGATCTGTACTATTTCTACCTTATCAAACTGGTGTAATCGGTTTAATCCCCGCACATGTGCACCGTAAGATCCGGCTTCACGACGAAAACATGGAGTATACGCACAGTTTTTTATAGGAAGCTCATCTTCCTTAACTATTACATCTCTGTATAAATTTGTAACAGGTACTTCGGCAGTAGGGATCAGGTACAGATTATCTATACCGATATGATACATTTGCCCTTCTTTATCGGGTAGCTGACCGGTACCAAAGCCAGAAGCTTCATTTACCACAATTGGAGGTTGGATTTCGCGGTATCCCGATTCATTGGCATGATCTAAAAAAAAGTTGATCAATGCCCGCTGCAGCCGGGCTCCTTTACCCTTATACACCGGGAAGCCTGCACCCGCTATCTTATTTCCAAGTTCAAAATCAATAATATCATATTTCGTGGCCAGCTCCCAATGCGGCAGCGCATGGGCGGGTAATTGAGGTATATTCCCGTGCTCCAGCACAGTGATATTCTCCTCTGGCGTTACTCCTTCCGGCACAGAATCATGCGGTAAATTAGGCAGCAAAAGCAATTCTGATTGCAGCAAAGTCTCTATCGCAGAGAGTTTATCTCCGAGTTCTTTTATCTTTTGTTTATGTCCGGTATTTTGTGATTTAATATGTTCAGCCCTCTCTTTTAGTCCCTGGCGCATCAGATCGCCAATTTCCCTGGCTGCTGCATTAGCTTCTGCAGAAATCAAATCCAGTTCTGATTGAGTGGCCCGGCGGTCTTCATCCAGGTTAATAATTTGTTCAACCAGTTCGGGCTGTTTAAAATTACGAATCGCTAATCGCTCTAAAACCTTCTCCTTATTTTCGCGGATATAACTAACTTGCAGCATCTTTATAATTTTTGACAAAGATAAGGGGAGATGTGAGATGTGAGAGGTGAGATGTGAGATTTTTTACCTTGTAATATGTTCCTTATACAAATATCGGGAATGCCTTTAATCTATAACTTAAACACAACCTACAACTAATGCCCGGTAAACTTTATCTTGTTCCTACACCCATCGGAAACCTGGAAGATATTACTTTAAGGGCTATTCGGATTCTTAAAGAAGCAGATATTATACTCGCTGAAGATACACGCACCAGTGCACCTTTGCTAAAGCACTTTGGAATAGAAAACAAGGTTTACGCCCATCATCAGCATAATGAACATAAATCTGTAACTGAAATTATACGCTTTTTGAAAGAAGGTAAAATAATAGCCTTGATATCTGATGCAGGAACGCCGGCCATTTCAGACCCCGGCTTTTTACTGGTGAGAGAGGCCCTGAAAAATGAAATTGATATGGAGTGCTTACCCGGTGCTACGGCATTTGTGCCTGCCCTGGTAAACTCGGGTTTAACGTCAGACCGGTTTACCTTTGAAGGGTTTCTTCCTGTAAAAAAAGGCCGACAAACCCGGTTAAAGACATTGATAGACGAAGAAAGAACTATGATCTTCTATGAATCCCCACATCGGTTGCTTAAAACCCTGGAGGAATTTATGCTGTTTTTTGGAGAGAACAGACCCGCTTCTGTATCACGCGAGCTCACCAAATTATTTGAAGAAACAGTACGGGGTACCTTGCAGGATATTAAAGTATACTTCGAAACCCATATGTTAAAAGGAGAGTTTGTAATTTGTGTGGCGGGGAAAGAAGGCAGAATAAAGAAACAAGAGGAAAGAAAAAAGAATCAGGAAAAATGAGTCAGGAATTGAGATGCGGAAAATAATACTTGATACTCCGTACTAAAGTCTTTATACTTAAAAATATGTGGATAGATCAATACATAACAGACGAGCAGGATCCAAAGACTGCCGAAAAGGTTTTAAATAAACTACGGGATATGCTCACAACCGGTGAGGCAATTGTGTACCTGGCTATTCAAAAAAAACCGGCGGTAACCCTTATGCCGGACTGTATTGCTGTAACCAGTAAACGATTGGTGTTTTGTTTACCGGGAAACCTGGGGCTGACTACCAACTTTATTACATTTACCTGGGCTGATGTTAAGGAGGTTTCTTTCAGGGAAGAGTTTTTTGGAGCCAAATTTCTGGCCATTCCGCAAAAAGGAGAGAATATTGCTATTGATTATATTCCAAAGGTACAGGCACGTAAACTTTACCAGTTTTGCAATGAACAGCTTGAAAAGCAAAAAGAACAAGACCTTCAGCATACAGAAGACCGCCAAATGGTATCCCAACAACCTGAATCTCCTGTTAATGAAAATGTGATTGCAGAGCCCTTGCCTGTAGCAGAAGATGAGCTAACGCAAAAGCTAAAAAAACTAAAGCTATTATTTGAAAAACAGCTTATCACCCAGGAAGAGTACGAACAGAAAAAAGCCGATATTTTATCACAACTATAAAGTGAAAAACCATTACTTATTAGCTCTTCTCAGTGCGTTTTTACTTTGGCTGGGGTGGCCGCCCATACCATTCAGCGGGCCGATACTTTTAATAGCCATGGTGCCTCTATTTATAGCACTGGAAAATATTATTTATTCCGGGGAAGCAAAAAAGGGAAAAAGGATTTTTCTGGTTGCAGGCCTGTGTTTTCTGACATGGAATACAGCAAGTATTTACTGGGTATTTAATGCCATGAATGCTGTAATGCCCGCTCCGGTGGCTTTTCTTATCTCCCTTATTCCTTTTGGATTAGGGTCATTGCTGATGACTTTTGCATTCAGATTATTTTATACACTGAGAAAGCATACAACACGCGCATGGAGCTACGCAGGTTTAATATGTTTTTGGATCGCGTATGAATATTTACATCAAACGTGGGATCTTGCATTTCCATGGATGAATCTTGGAAACGGATTTGCCAGCACCCACCAGCTCATCCAATGGTATGAATTTACCGGCGTTTATGGCGGAACTTTATGGATATTATTGTCTAATATATTAATTTTTGAAACCTGGCTTGCGTTTAAAAAAGGCAGTGATCGAAAAACCCAGCTTTTAGTCAGATCGGTATTGCATATTGTAATACCGGTGGTTGTATCGTTGGTGATGTATTACAAATATAGTGAGCACCCTGATCCGTCAAATGTGGTGGTGGTACAACCCAATATTGATCCCTACGAAAAGTTCGGAAATCTCCCAGCTTCTGCTCAGATAGAAAGACTGATACATCTTTCAGATTCTATCGGACAATCGAATACTGAATATTTTATATGGCCGGAAACTGCTATCTCAAAAGATACTGAAGAAGAAAATATCAGGATAGAGCCAAATTTTACTGTCATTCAGAAATTTTTGAGTAAGTATAAAAATGGCAACCTCCTTTCAGGAATTGAGAGTTTTTCCATGTATGATTCGCCTAAAACTTCCACAGCTCGCCCTTACCCAAGCACACCTTTATATTTTGATGTATTTAATTCTGCGGTATTAATAGAAAACTCTTCGCGCGTCCAGTTTTATCACAAATCAAAATTGGTACCCGGTGTAGAACAAACCCCATTCTCAACAGCCCTGGGATTTTTAAAACCTGCTTTTGCAGCATTCGGGGGTTCTTCCGGGAGCTATGGTAAACAAGATAAGCCATCTGTTTTTTATTCTCAAAGCGGAATAGGTGCAGCTCCAGTGATTTGTTACGAATCGATCTGGGGAGAATATATAGCAGAATCCGTTCGTCAGGGTGCACAGTTCATTGCCATTATTACCAATGACGGCTGGTGGGGTAATACATCCGGAAAAGATCAGCATTTACAATACGCCAGATTGAGGGCTATTGAAACCCGCCGCTGGGTAGCACGCTCTGCAAATACCGGAATATCAGCTTTTATTAACCAACGTGGGGACATTGTACAACAAACTTCATGGTGGGAACCTGGTGCATTAAAACAAGATATAAACCTGAATGAGAAAATTACTTTTTATGTAGAGACAGGTGATTATATTGCCTATGCAGGATGCTTTGGCAGTGGAGCATTTGCTGTTATGTTGCTATTTAATTTCTTTAAAAGGAAACGCTGATGCCTGTATTGTATATAATAGCCGGACCTAATGGCGCGGGAAAAACTACTGCGGCTTATACTATATTACCTGAGGTTATCAATGTCAGGGAATATGTTAATGCGGATGAAATCGCCCGTGGCATTTCACCATTTAATCCAGAAGCAATAGCAATACAAGCTGGAAAAATAATGCTGCACAGGATTGATTATTTACTTAATAAGCAAGTTTCTTTTGCTATCGAAACTACTTTAACTACAATAAGCTATTTAAAAACTATTGCTAAAGCCAAATCTTCAGGATACAGCGTTGTGCTGTTCTATATTTGGCTTAATAAGCCTGAATTAGCTTTTGAACGTGTAAAAATGAGGGTTAAGAAAGGAGGGCATAATATTCCTGAGGAAGTAATAGAACGCAGATATTATAAAGGACTTAGTAATTTACCAAAATTTATTTCTGCAGTAGACGACTGGTATTTATACAATAATTCTGAAGGCTATTATACGTTTATTGCTAAATGTGTACAGAATAATTCTGAAATTAGTAGTTTAGACATATACAATAAAATTGTTAGCTATGGGAAAGAGAAATAACCCCCGGGAAGATTTGAGCGAAAAATTAGAAAAAGGATTCGCGCTCGTCAGAAAAAGGCTGATTGAATATGAAAAAAAGAATAACGGTTACCTTGTCATCTCAGATAAAGATGGTAATATAAAGCGTGTCGCTGCGAAAGATCTCTAAAAAGGGGTGTTAATCTCACGACCCATAAAGTTCTAACAATTATAAATATCTGCCAACAATCGGCATACGTCTTCCCGGACCGAAAGCCTTTGGCGATACCCGTAGAATTGGCGGAGTTTGGTACCGTTTAAATTCAGCTACATTTACCATTTTCAAAATCCGAAGAACAAGAGTTTCATCATGTCCTGCGGCAATAATTTCTTTTGCACCTTTCTTCAGCTCAATGTGCTCATATAATATAGGGTCCAGGATATCATATTCCGGTAAGGAATCAGAGTCTTTCTGGCCCGGTCGTAATTCAGCGGAAGGGGGTTTAGTAATACTGTTAAGCGGGATGATCTGCCGCTCCCTGTTCACATATTCAGCAACTTTATACACCTGTGTTTTATAAACATCACCTAAAACTCCGAGGGCACCTGTCATATCGCCATACAGTGTGCCATACCCCACAGCACACTCGCTTTTATTTGAAGTATTCAGTAGAATATATCCAAACTTGTTAGACATGGCCATTAATACTACAGCTCGTGCCCTTGCCTGGATATTTTCTTCAGCAATATTAAAAGGGAGATCGCCGAACACCGGTTTCATCATACTGTTAAATGCAGTTGCTGCTTCTTTTATGGGGATAATCTCCTGTTTGCATCCCAGGTTTTTAACGAGGTCTGATGCATCCTGAATGGAATGATCGGTAGAATATTCTGAAGGCATCAGTACAGCCATTACGTTTTCTGGTCCGAGGGCTTCTGCAGTTAATGCACAAACTAAAGCCGAATCAATCCCTCCTGATAATCCAAGTATAGCTTTGGTAAATCCGGATTTCTGAAAATAATCACGAATACCCAGAATAAGTGCATCATGTATTTGTTTGATATCAGTGCCGGCATCATGTTCCACCGGTTTTAATCCACAAATTTCCCCCTCATGAAACTCATATATTCTCAAATCTTCTTCAAAAAAGGCCATCTCTTCCAAAAGCGCTCCTGCACGGTTATAAACCATTGATCCACCATCAAAAATGATTTCAGTTTGAGAGCCTACCTGGTTTACATAAAATAACGGGAGATTATATTTCCGTGCATTGTCTCCAAAAACTTTTACCCGGTCTTCATCGTGGTTATAAGAAAATGGAGATGCAGCTATATTGATCATTAAATCAGGCTTTTGCTTTATTAAGGTATCCATAGGACTGGCCTGGTAAAGCGGATCATCATCTATATTCCAAAGGTCCTCACATATGGTCAAAGCAATCCTGCAACCTTTAAAATCAATGCAATTAAATTCTGTAATGGGTTCAAAGTACCGGTATTCATCAAACACATCATAGGTAGGAAGAAGCGCCTTATTAACAATAGCCTTTACACTGCCGTTTTCAATAAAATAAGCAGAATTAAAGAGATTTTTGCCTTCTTTTTTGGGGTTAATGGTAGGAAGACCTATTATACATGCAATATCTGTACAATGAGCAGCAATCTGCTGGGCCGATCTTTCACATAATTCTATAAACTCGTTAAATTCAAGGAAATCCTTTGGCGGATAACCGCAAATTGACAGTTCGGCAAAAACTACAAGGTCTGCATCCTGCGTGCGTGACTTATCAATAGCACCGATGATTTTGGAAGTATTCAGCTCAAAATTTCCTATATGATAATTTAATTGTGCTAATGCTATTTTCATGGGTGCCGGTTGTTTATAAAATAACTCTCTGTTTGTAATTAGGTTTGAGCATACAATTACCTATTTTTATGATCTGATATCCTTGTATGAAGCCTTCAGAAAACGTTCAAATTTATCTTTTTTTTTTAATTAGTCTCTTGTTGGTGTCCTGTAAAGACAATAACAGGGTGGATGTAAGCGGGATAGATATTAAATTAAATATCATGCGTTTTGATAAAGACCTGAATAGTTTAACTCCCGCAAATCTTTATGAAAGAGCCCCCGAGTTGCAGCAGAAGTATGGTTTTTTTTACGGGGATTTTATGGAAGGGATACTCAGTGTAGGAAATATACAGGATACTGCATATTATTCAGCATTGCGAAGCGTGATTGTTAATAAGGATTATCAGGAATTAAAAAAAGAAGTATTTTCAAAATACCCTGATTTTATCACGCAGCAGCAAGAACTTACTCAAGCCTTTAAGCATATAAAGTATTATTACCCTCATCAAAAAATTCCGCGAATAGTTACCTTTTTTTCTGGATTTACTGTTCAAACCCCGATAGGTAATGACTATGTGGGCATTGGACTTGATATGTTCCTGGGGGCAGATTCCAAATTTTATCCGGCCCTAATTCAGAGCATTCCCCAATATATATTCAGGAGGTTTACACCTGAAAATATTACTCCGCGGGTAATTGAGACATTTTTCCGCGAGGATATGTTTCCTGAAAAGGATGAAAGCAGGTCACTTCTGGATAAAATGGTTCATAATGGGAAGATACTTTATTTGATGGGTGCTGTACTTCCGGACGTACCCGATTCTCTTAAAATTGGATACACTGCAAAACAAATGCAATGGTGTAATGATTTTGAATCCAACATCTGGGCGTATTTTCTTGAAAACGAGCTTCTTTATGAGACGGATTACATGAAAATACAAAAGTTCCTTGCCGAAGCACCTTTTACACCAGGTATAGGTAGTAACAATGAATCAGCACCAAAGCTGGGCGTGTGGACTGGCTGGCAGATTGTAAAGAAATATATGTCTAAAAATCCGAAGTTAACGTTACAGCAATTAATGGCAGAATCCGACGCACAAAAAATATTAACTGAGTCGAGATATAAACCTAAGATGTAGTTGGACGTTGTAAAGTGGTAAATATATCTTTCTTGCAATATTCGCTGTAGCCTGCACGCCCTGGGTTATGGCCTGCTGAACAGCTGCTTTTATGCCGCGAGATACGTTCCTGAGGTACCATGGGAATTTCCACCAGCGTTTATTAAATATTCGAGTAAGAATATCGAAATATGAGTAATACCTTTTCATCATTGGCTAGTAAAATGACTATGGTTAGAAGCGATGGCTTTCACAGAAGGATGGACATTATTCATTGGAAAAACTGTTCTTCTATAAGTTTTCCATCTTTATATCTTTTAACTTCCTTCAATTTTATTTTGTTGTCCTCGGACTTAACAAATTTTGTCTCTACATAGTCAAATTTTGCAATATCGTAGTAATATTTATTTCTCGTAAGAATGTAATTTGCCCTAACGATTTTAGACCCCGATATAAAAATCGTATCATTTCGCTTACCTCTTACCAATTCTCCGAATTGAAAATCACCCTTTAAATCATGATATTGATAAAAAGTTTCCAGAATGTTATACTCTGTACTAAATATTCTGCTCCTACTTTTAACAAGGTTGATTCCCATTATTACCTCGTGCCTGGGGAAGCATCCTTCCATGCAGATAATTATTGCCAGGCTCATCAAATAAATTGAAATCTTTATTGTAATACACATATTTCAATATGTTTTATTCCACCCTTAGGATTAATATACCTTCCACCCAGCACTTGTCCATTGTAAATTAGATCGACATGACCAGTATAATTCGCCAGACCAGGATCGTTATTTATTATGGGATATATACCTGTTTTTCCCTGTAGAAATGTGTCTACGGCAGTTAGATCATTTCCAATTTGCTGAGAAGTTAATCTAGCTGTAGGAGCCCCATATGTTTTATTCATATAAATATTAAAAGCTTTAGCAGCAAGAATATAGTTTTTATTATCGCTCCCTTTTTCAGTTTTTAAATCACCGTTTAAGGAAAACTCTGGTAATTCATGTTCTATCCCCATATAATTAGCTGCTTCCTTTTTAATTGCTTGTTGGCATCGAG
Source organism: Sphingobacteriaceae bacterium (assembly GCA_035575925.1). Taxonomy (GTDB): domain Bacteria; phylum Bacteroidota; class Bacteroidia; order Sphingobacteriales; family Sphingobacteriaceae; genus DASWTL01. The sequence continues at coordinate 41,262 of DATLXK010000062.1, read as the reverse complement.
AAGTTTACGTTTAAACTAAAATAATTTCTCCTGAATGATCTTACCATCTTTATATTCCCTGATTTCCTTCAAGGTTATTTTATTATCCTCCGTTTTAACAAATTTTTTCTGAATGGAATCATATTTCGCTATATTGTGGTAGTAAATTTCCTTTATTAGAATAAAATCTTTCTCCACGATCTTGGACCCTGTTATAAATATAGTGTCATTTCGTGTACCTGTCACCAATTCTCCAAATTGGAAATTACCCCTTTGGTCATGATATTGATAATAAGTTTCCCATATGTTATCATCCAATTGTAATATTTTGCCTTTACTTTTTTTCAGTTTAATTCCCATGATAACTTCTCTTTTAGAAAGACACCCGGGAAAACTTATAATTAATGCTAAGCATATTAAGCTGATTAAAATTCTCATTGCAGTGTCCATATTTCTATATATTTAATGCCGCCTTTCGGATTGATAGCTGCTCCACCCAGAACTTGCCCGTTATAAATTAAATCGACGTGGCCAGAATATCCGGCCTCCCCCGAATTATTAGTTACCAGTGTATAAATTCCGGTTTTCCCTTGTAGAAATTTGTATACTACATTTAGATCATTCCCTATTTCCAGAGAGGTTAATCTCGCTGATGGAGCACCATAAGTTTTATTCATATATACATTAAAAGCTTTTGCAGCAAGTATATAATTCAAACCATCACTTCCTTTTTCTGTTTTCTGATCATTGCCCACAAAAAATTCATCGAGTTGATTAGCTACACCTGAATAATTTAAAGCTCGGGAACCCCTTATAGCACAAGCATTTCTATAATTAATATTCCCCTCATCGAATTTAACCAACATATTTCCACCAACTAAACTAAATACGCCCCCCGCACGCATTGGTCGTATTACCTGTCCGTTTTGAATTTTCGGAAAGGCCGCCAAGAAAGACTGTAGGGTTGGAAGTGCTTTTGTCTGAAATACAAGATTAGGATCCTCCCAAAATGCAGCATCATATTCGCCATCTTTACCCTCCAAAAGCCCTAAATGCTGATCCTTAAACATCCAGTAGTCAGTAGTAGGATTTGCAATTAAATAATTTAAAGCCCAATTCCCAAAATCAATATTTTGCGGGGAAGCTCCATATACATTTAAATATGATATCAAATCTGAAGTCAAGGTTTTCCCCTGAATAGCATCCTGTTCATGCAAAAATTCTTGCTTTGCCCAATCCAGTCCCAGAATTCCGGTCAGCTTATTGATATTGGCAATCAAACCTGCAGGATTAGGATCATCATACGGACAATCACCATCGCCTACACTAGATGTTGTTACCCCTGCATTTTTTACTTGATTAACGCTTGAGTATCCATAATCGCAATCCGGGTTATAATTAAGGGGCAGGGTTGGATAGGTCGGAACGCTGCCTCCATCACTACCACCGCCCCCTGACCCCTCTGTTGTAGTAGGTCCAGTTACCCATGTTCCTGCACTACTGCCAGTACGAGTGCATACTGAAACTGTTTTTGACACTGTTTCATAGCCTCCTCCGTTTGATTGCCCATATGCCTTGCAAGTTGTGTCCCACGGCCAATGTTCTCCTGAAAGGGAACATTTGTATGGTACACTAGAATTAATAGTATAATAATCGCATGTCTCAGCAGACACTGTATTTACAGCTCCTTTCGCTTTCTTGTTGTCCAAAATAGAAAAGTTTACGTAGCCTTCAAACGCAGCTTTTTTATCTATTTTCAGCTTAGAAGCAAACAATTTAGATGCTTTGTAAGTGAGCAAATGTGTTTCAATGGCCCCATTCCTGTCTACAAATACAACATTTTGAAAGGTTGCCCTTTGTCCCGATTTTTGTTCAACAGCCAACGTGTAGGTAGTGATTCCATTGGCTGTTATCATAGTTATTTTATCGGTAAGCAAAATAATGTCTTCCCTCAGTTGAAACCAGCCCTCTTTTGATTGATTATTTGCCAGCACAGAATTGTAAACTCCCGACTTTGTAATTTTAATTCTCTTTTGCAGTTCACCGAAAGATATAAGAGACACGCCGGAGGGGGGTCTTTCCAGCGAAGTGACATCTTCGTTCTGAACTAAAAGATCTTTTTTACATGAATTAACAGAAATAAGCAGGAAAAGACAGAGCAGAAAGCTCAGCGACTTGACAGGTTTAGACATATTTTGAGTGTTTTAGGTTTGAAATCTACCTGTTACAAATGAGAAAAACAAAAGATCATGAAATATTAGTTAAAAATATTTCGTGGGTGAGCTCCTGAAAACAAAAAAGCCCATAACCGGCATGGTTATGAGTTTCTTAAATATATGGATATCCTACTTCAGGATATTAAATACCGATTTTAGTGCTATAGCAGCGCCTATGATTAGAAGAACGTTTGAAATAACATCTATGAACGTCCAAGTACCTGCAAAACGTAGTAAAACTCCAGCCATGCCAATAACAATACCTACCGTCATTAAGGTATAATGACTGGTTGCATTAGCATTATTGGTTTGTTCGCTTTTGGTGTAGGTCTCTTTCAGGTTTTCCATTGTGTATTATTTTCAGGTAAAATTACACATCAGTAATTAAAAGTTAAAGAATATTTTTCGATGTTATTTACCTGTCATACTGCTCATAAACTAAACAAGAATTACGCCTTCTAACCGGGTATTAATTAAGGAAATCTCTTCCAGGGATAACTTTACTTCTGTCGCTTTGGCGTTAGATGTAGCTTGCTCAGCATTACGTGCTCCGGCAAGGGCGATAGTAATCCCAGGCTGTTCTAAAGTCCATCGTAAAACTAACTGGCTAAGGGTGCATTGTTTTTCAATGGCCAATGGTTTGATAGTGTCTAGAAATTGATTGGTTTTGGCAATATTTTCATCAGAAAAGAAACGATGAGCGGCTCTGTGATCGCCTTCATTAAATTTATGCCCCGGCCGCATTTTCCCAGTTAAAAGACCTCTTTCTAACGGGCTGTAAGCTAAAATAGATTTTTTATTGGCAATACAATATGGAACAACCTCATCTTCCATACCACGTTTCACCATACTATATGGCACCTGGTTCGAAGCAAGCTTTGAGGTTTTTTCTGCATCCGTCATTTGCTGAATATTAAAGTTACAAACACCGGCTGTGCGAACTTTTCCCTGCTCTATCAGGCGTTCTACCGCTTCCATGCTCTCAGCCACAGGTGTGGTAGATTCGGGCCAGTGTATCTGGTACAGATCTATGAAATCTGTTTGCAGACGCCTTAAGCTATCTTCACACTCTTTTATAATGCTGTCACGTCCGGCATATTTGTATATATTAATATCCTTCCCCTGATTATTCTGGCTCTTCATGGCCATGTCGCCCTTGTTAAGATCCCAGCGCATGCCATATTTAGTCAGGATCTGAACTTTATCACGCGGAAGCCCTTTTATTGCCCGGCCTACAATCTCCTCACTTTCACCCTGTCCATAAATAGGAGCGGTGTCAATAGATGTTACTCCCAAATCAAAAGAAGCACGAATGGCTCCTTCGGCATCATTTTGTTCATTCCCTCCCCACATCCAGCCACCTGCAGCCCATGCTCCAAAAGTAATTATTGAACACTCCAGCTCTGATTCGCCAATTTTTCTATATTCCATAGTTGTAATATTACTTAATATTCAATAAATGGGTATTGGAGGAATATACTTCCTTTATTAGGTAGATTAACTTTACAATGAATCGGAGCCTTTTTATTTGTAAATAAAAAGAGGGCGTCCAAGATAACCTGTTTCCCCGTAACTCTGAACTTGATTCAGGGTCTCAATGTGGCATAAAAACGTCATTCTGGATCTGATCCGGAATGACGTTTGGCTTTTTGGATACCATTTTTTATTGTTAGGATAATTTATCCGTTTGACAATGCGGCGGCTCCGCTCACAATCTCTGTAAGCTCCGTAGTAATGGCTGCCTGGCGTGCCTGGTTATATGAAAGTTTTAAAGCCTTTAAAAGATCGCCGGCATTTTCAGTCGCCTTATCCATAGCTGTCATACGTGCTCCATGCTCTGAGGCATGAGAATCCAGAATAGCTTTATATAATTGTAGTTTAATTGATTTAGGAATTAGCTGTTCAACAATCTCTTCCTGCGAAGGTTCAAGGATATAATCAACCGACTTACTGATATCTACATTATCTCCGGTACGCGCTACAGGTAAAAGCTGCTCAGTGGTTAATATCTGCATTCCTGCATTTTTAAATTGATTATACACAACTTCTACATGATCATACTCACCTTTAATAAAGCCGGTCATAACCGATTCGGCAATAAGTGAAGCATTTTCAAATGTTAAAGCACTATAAAGCTCATTATTGTTACCAATTACATTATACTTCCGTTTTTGGTAATAGTCCTGTGTTTTTTTACCGATACCTACAATACTGACATTTCCCTGGCGATACTGTTCAGCATACTTTTGTGAGATCAGCAAATTGGTTGCTTTAATTACATTGGCATTAAAAGCACCGGCTAGCCCCCGATTAGAAGACACAGCGATAATAAGAATCTTTTTTGGCTCACGTTCCTGTATAAACGGAGATTCTGATTCTTCCAGGCTGGCTGAAAGATTGCCCAGTATCTCTTTTAGTTTATTTGCATAAGGACGTAATTGTACAATAGCATTGGTAGCACGTTTCAGCTTAGCTGCCGAAACCATCTTCATGGCCTTGGTAATCTGCTGAGTTGATGTAACCGATGAAATCCTGTTTCTTACTTCTTTTAAATTAGCCATTTTTCTTTGAGTATTGAGTATTGAGTAATGAGTGCTGAGATATCATCTCACAACCCACAACCCACACTCCTAACTTAATACTTACCTGCCAGTTCTTTTGCAACAGTTTCTAACACATTGGTTAAGCTGTCATCAAACTTACCTTCTTTTAAAGCCTGCAAAACTTCAGGATGACGTTGCTCTAATTGCTGTAAATATTCTGCTTCGAATTCTTTTACCTTATTTATAGGTACGCTACGGAATAACCCTTTCGTTCCTGCGTAAATTATAGCTACCTGCTTCTCAACAGAAACGGGTGCAAACTGTCCCTGTTTAAGAATCTCTACGTTACGTGAACCTTTATCAAGAACAGATTTTGTTGCTGCATCAAGGTCAGAACCAAATTTAGAGAAAGCTTCAAGTTCACGGTATTGTGCCTGATCCAGTTTTAATGTGCCGGCAACTTTTTTCATCGACTTGATCTGCGCATTACCACCCACACGTGATACCGAAATACCTACGTTAATAGCGGGTCGCACACCTGCGTTAAACAGGTTAGACTCCAGGAATATCTGTCCGTCAGTAATAGAAATTACGTTAGTCGGAATGTATGCAGATACGTCACCTGCCTGGGTTTCAATTATTGGAAGCGCGGTTAAAGAACCTCCGCCCTTTACCAAATGCTTAATTGATTCGGGAAGATCATTCATTGCTTTTGCGATCTCGTCGGATGCGTTGATCTTGGCAGCACGTTCTAATAAACGGCTGTGAAGATAAAACACGTCACCAGGATATGCTTCACGACCCGGAGGACGACGAAGTAATAATGAAACCTCGCGATAAGCTACAGCCTGTTTTGACAAGTCATCATAAACAATTAAAGCAGGACGTCCTGTGTCACGGAAGAATTCTCCGATCGCAGCACCTGCAAAAGGTGCAAAAAATTGCATCGGCGCAGGATCTGCTGCAGAAGCGGCTACAATTACTGAATAAGGCATTGCACCATTTTCTTCCAGTGTACGAACTATCTGGGCTACGGTAGAACTTTTCTGCCCGATTGCTACATAAATACAGTAAACAGGCTGCCCGGCTGCGTAAAATTCTTTTTGATTGATAATTGTATCGATACAAACCGCAGTTTTACCTGTCTGGCGATCGCCAATAACCAGCTCACGTTGTCCGCGGCCAATTGGGATCATCGCATCGATAGCCTTAATGCCGGTTTGAAGCGGCTCGGTTACAGGCTGACGATAGATAACACCCGGAGCTTTACGCTCAATAGGCATTTCGTATGTTTCGCCGGTAATCGGGCCTTTACCATCAATAGGCTGACCAAGAGTATTGACCACGCGGCCAAGCATTCCATCTCCTACATTAATAGATCCGATACGTTTGGTACGCTTAACAGTATCCCCTTCCTTAATCTCGTCATAAGCACCAAGCAATACCACACCCACGTTATCCTCTTCCAGGTTCAAAACAATACCCTGTAGTCCGTTGTCAAATTCAACCAGCTCACCTGACTGAACTTTCGTTAAGCCATACACACGGGCAATACCGTCACCAATTTGAAGAACGGTGCCCACTTCTTCCAGTTCTGCTTCTGATTTGAAGCCGGATAATTGTTGCCTTAAAATTGCAGAAACCTCATCTGGTCTTACCTCTACCATATTTTTTATTTAAGAGTTATATTATAAATCTGTTGTATTCTAGTATATTATTAGATCCGCTGTGCGAATTCTTTTTTAAGTTTACTTAAGCTGCCCGATATACTGGTATCAAATTGTTTATCACCTACCTTCAAAATAAAGCCCCCGATAATATCAGGATCTACTCTGGTTTCTAAAACTACTTCGCCCTTAGTTGCCTCCCGGACAACAGCTTCGATCTGCTTTATATTTTCCGCACTCAATGTTACAGCCGACGTTACAGTTGCCTTGTAAATTTTCTTACGCCTGTTGTATTCATTCAAAAATTCTTTTCCGGTAGCATAAAGCACTTCCGACCGACCTTTACTTACTACTATTTTAAAGAAGCTTAAAATTATGGGATCAATTCCTGATCCGAAAATCTGATTCAGTATTGCAGTTTTTTTATCCGGGCCGATAATAGGATTACGCAATACTGCATGCAGTTCTGAGTTCTCTTTTACTATCCGAACAAATGCTTCCATATCACTTTTGATTTTTTCCAAAGAGTTTTGCTCTTCAGCTAAATCAATTAACGATTTGGCGTACCGTGATGCTACTTGTATTTCTGACATATATTTCAGTTTGAGTTGTAAGTTTTGAGTTACGGTTTTTAAGCAGTACTCATTAATTCAACTCCACTTTCTTTAAAAGATCGTTTACCAGTTCCTGCTGCTTGTTCTGGTCTTCGAAACGGTTACGTAAAACTTTTTCGGCAATTTCTAACGACAAGGTTGCAACCTGGCCTTTAACTTCTGCCAGTGCAGCTATCTTTTGGTTATTGATCTCGATTTTCGCCTTTTCGATCATTTTTGCCCCTTCTTCCTGAGCTGATGTTTTTGCGTCATTCACAATCTGATCTTTCAGTTCTTTAGCTTCCTTTAATATCTGATCACGTTCAAAACGGGCTTGTTTCAAAAGCTGCTCATTTTCACTGGTCAGCTTAGCCATTTCCTGCTTGGCGAATTCTGCTTTTGATAAAGCATCTTCAATAGAATTTTCCCGTTCGGTGATAGCGCTCATTATAGGCTTCCATGCAAATTTAGTAAGCAGGAGCAGGAGTATGAGGAAAGATACAGTTGTCCAAACTACAAACCCTAAATCAGGTGTAACTAATTCCATAATATGTGTACATTATAATTTAATCATAATAAAAACTATACTGCAAGCCAATCGCCTGCAGTATAGTTGCTGAGGATCTTAACGGATACTCAAGAAAGAAACCACTACACCGAACAAAGCCGCACCTTCTACAAGGGCCGCAGCAATGATCATGGCAGCTTGAATTTTTGATGCAGCCTCAGGCTGGCGGGCAATACCTTCTACCGCTTTACCACCAATTTGACCGATACCGATACCAGCACCAATCGCAGATAAACCTGCACCAATCGCAGCAATACTTCCAATCATTTTTTTGTTATTTAGTTGTTATTAATATATATAGTTTATTGTTTATTAATGATGATGTTCCTCTATTGCCGAGCCGATAAACAAAGCACTAAGCAGAGTAAAAATATATGCCTGCAGAAAAGCCACCAAAAGCTCAATTACATCCATAAAAACTACGAATAAAACCGAAGCAGGAGCTACGTATACAGATTTGAAAACGAATATAATTGATATAAGCGCCAATACGATAATGTGTCCTGCGGTGATGTTGGCGAACAAACGTATCATCAGGGCAACCGGCTTTGAAAATATACCTATGATTTCCACAGGCCACATAATGGGGTAAAGCCATTTTGGTGTGCTTGGAAGAAAAATATGTTTCCAGTAGTATTTATTTGCACTAAAATTAGTAACAAGCATGGTAATTCCGGCCAAAACAAAGGTAACTGCAATGTTTCCGGTAACGTTCGCTCCTCCAGGAAAGAAAGGCACAAGTCCCATCAGGTTGTTCACCAGAATAAAAAAGAAAAAGGTAAGCAGTAAAGGCATAAACCGCTCGTATTTGTAGCCAATGTTGGGTTTGGCAATTTCATCGCGAATAAAAACCACAAGCGGTTCTATAAAAGATTGTAAGCCCTTAGGTGCTTTTCCAACACGTTTTCTATAAGATGCGGCAACAGTAAAGAATACAAGCAGGATAATCAGTATGGAAAGCCACAGTGAAGCAACGTTCTTGGTTATAGAAATATCAAATAGTTTTTTAGTGGCAGCCTCGTCTATTTGACCTGAGCCGTCAATTATTTTAACTTTATTCTTTTCCAGCTTGTAGGTGTAATATTTCCCGGAGTAAGCTTTTTCGCCATGGCCAAATTGGCTGGATGAAAAAGTTTCCATCCCTTTGTTTGTATAAAGTATAACCGGAAGATGTAGCGTGGTATGACCCCATAAGTGCCACCCGTGAGAATCGGAAATATGCTCAATTATTGCTTCCGCAGGATTAAATGCTTCTTCATGATGCTCACTTCCTTCTGCCAATTGGGTGTGTCCGGTATTTTGAGCAAAGGCAGAAAAACTGCTTAATCCTAAAAAAACGACGTAAAATAAGGTTAGGGTGTTTTTTTTGAAGTTCAAAATCTGCTTAATTTGCATCTATATTAAGATTTCTCTGTTAATTTTTGGTGGCGCAAATTACGCAACAAAAAGTAAAGTTCAAACGCAGTAAATAAAAAATATAAAGAAAAAAAATTCGCAATGAAAATTGTGCCGTTAACTTTAAAATTTAACAGGTAAACTATTGCAGCTCCCATGGATAGAAATAACTTGATGCCTGAAACAGCCATTAAAGTTAATATGGAAGTTTCTCCGCCTTTATTAATTCCTTTTGTAGAAAACAAATAGGATAAAAGTGTGCTAATTGCTATAAAGGCGAAAATACACCAAAACCATTGTACAAGTATAGAGAAGGGCAAGGTGTACTTTAATACAAGTATGATCAGAGCAGTTAGCAGAACAAATAAACTATAGAATAAAATAAACCGGGATGTCTTCACAACTAGTTTTTATTAATGCCCCTGATAATAATGTATAAAGCAATACAAACGCCTGCTAAACCTAATAGTGCACTAAAAATCAACGTCTCTGATTGTCTGTACTCATCGATTTTGTACCCTGCAAAAGTACAAATACCAATAATCGCTATCATTTGAAATGCTAGTCCTGAATATTTGACATAACCATCCAGGGTTTTTTTACTGCCCTCTGATTCTTCACGACCGTTTGGCTCATCCACTGCCCTAAGTTTATCTTTGCGTTATTAAAGTAATCGATAGGATTTCAATAAAGGCAAAGCTATAAATTTTATGGTAATGATGCCGGATACTTTCAGCAAATGAACTGTCTATCGATCATATAATTGAGATGAAACACTATATTTACCCGTTATAGGGATAATATTTTTAAGAAGAGTTTGTTATTGTATAGTTAAAGTAAATTCCGTTGAACCTCGCCAGATATAATATTATAAGTTGTCTTATAAGCTGCTGTTTATTAAGCGGATTACTTTCCTGCAGTTCTAAAAAAGAGACTGTGGTAAGTAAGAATATGCAGAATCTTACCGCCAGATATAATGTATTATATAATGCCCGTATTCTGATAGAGGAAAGCGAACGTAACATCTCAGGTTCTTATCAGGATAATTTCGATCGGTTATTGCCCGTATTCAAGGAGTCGTCTCTTGAACTTGCACAATCTGAGCTTAAGAGCCTGGATAAGGTGATAGAGAAAATGAATGTTATAGTAAATGAGAAATCGCAAAGCCAATATGTGGACGACGCGTATTTTTTAATCGCTAAAGCCAACCACCTTAAGGGAGAGTTCTTTAATTCAGCAGAATTTTTCGACTACGTGTATAAAAACTATCCGGAAGATAAAGAGAAAAAGCAGGCGGCATTGGCGTGGAAAGCACGGGCTCTTATTAAGCTTAACCGCTTTGATGAGGCTAAAATCACAATCGATACTGCTCTGGAAAATATTAAATCAGAAAAAAAATCCCTTGCTGATATTTTCGCTGTTGCCGCACAGTTACATATATATGCCAAAAATGAAGTAGCTGCAGCGGAGGTTCTGGAGAAAGCCATTAAAGAAACGGATAGTAAAATTAATAAACTTCGATGGTCTTATTTGCTTGGGCAATTACAGGAGCTTAATGGCCAATCCGAAGCCGCATATGAAAACTATACAGCAATAGTTAAAAGTAATGCTGCGTTTGATATGGCTTTTAACTCAAATTTGAACAGAATTGCTATTGAAGATAAAATAAGCGGAAAAAGCTCTTCCGGGATAGATCGATTAAGTGCATTATTGAAAGACGATAAGAATAAGCAGTTTTCAGATCAGATCTATTACGAAATTGCAAATACATACTTCGCCCAGGGTGAACAGGTTAAGGCCATTGAAAATTATAATACCGCAATAAGGAGCAGTGTAAATAATCAGGGGCAAAAGGGGCAGGCATATCTTAGTTTGGCCGATATCTATTTTAACCAGGCAGATTACGTTAAATCAAAAGCCTATTATGACAGTACCTTATTAAATCTCACTCCAGAATATCCGGGATATCAGCAAATAAAAAAGAAAGGCGATAATCTGTATCTGTTATCCGATCGGTTATCCATAATATCCCGTGAAGATACTTTGCAAATGCTCGCAAAACTGCCTGAAGAGGCTCGTAAAATCAGGATCGGTGCTTTAGCAAGGGCGCAGGTGCAGGAAGTTTTTGCGCAGACCGAAACAAATAATAATTCAGGCAATTCATTGTTTGATAACAATCGCCCAACAGAAAATGCTGCTGGAGGAAAGTTTTATTTTAATAATACTGCTGCTATCAGCCAGGGCTTTTCTGACTTTAAACGGCGATGGGGAAATCGCACACTCGAGGATAACTGGCGTCGCAGCCAAAAATCAGCATCCGAAGTAACTAATAGTAATGCCAGTGGCTTAAGCCCTGATGATGTTATTACCGGTACACCCAACAATAGCAGCCCAATTAAATCTGCGGAGGATATCCAGATAGATATACAGAATATTCCTTTAACGGATGAACTGCGTATGGCTTCAAATCAACGAATAGCATCAGCATATTTTGATATAGGAGATTTTTATAAAGATATTTTAAATGAACCAGCTCAGGCCATTAAAGCTTATGAAGACTTATTAAACCGTTTTCCTGATTCTGAAAATAAACTAGCGATATATTATAATTTGTACCGCTTGTATTCAATTTCAAATCCGCAAAAAGCTGAAGAATATAAAAACACGCTGCTTACCAGGTATGCGGATTCGCAGTTTGCAAAAATCATACTTGATCCGGGATACAGGCAATCTGCAGATGATGAGCCGATGGCCGCTATTCGCTTTTATGAAGATATGTATTCTGACTATCTTTCAAAAAAATATAAAGATGTTATTCTGAAGGCAGACCAGGCACATCAGCAGTTCGCTAAAAACTCATTAGCCTCACAAATTTCATATTTGGGCGCTTTAGCAATCGGGCGTACCCAAAAGTTACCTGCATTTGAACAAGCCCTAAAACTTATTATATCAGAGTATCCGGATGATAAACTAATTGTGCCTCTGATACAGCAGCATCTTTTATATATTATTCAATACCGGCCTGAACTTGATAAAAGGCGGGTTGCCTTAGTGGATTATGATCCTAATGAGCCGGGGTTTGTTGAAGAGCCGCAGATTCAACTTACAGATGTTAAACCTATAATAGCCGGACAACCTAAAACTTCAGTCAGCGAGCCTGAGACTAAAATTGCGACAACTCCAGAGACTAAAATAGCGGCAAGTCCAGAGACACCAGCTAATGTATCTCGTAACGAACCTTCTATATTTGCTGTAGCCGATTCTATGGTGCATTATTTTGTTGTTAACGTTGCAGCAGATTCACGAGTTAATTTAAATTCCTCCAGGTTTGGGATCGGGCAGTTTAACAGGGCAAACTTTTCAGGAAAATCAATAAAACATCAACTAAAAAATATAAATAACCAAAATCAACTGATATTTGTAGGAGAATTTAGAAGCAAGGATTTGGCAATGGGATATTATCAGAATATAAGTCCGTTAATGAAGGATATTATGAAAATAACCGCCGATAAGTATTCTACTTTTATTATTACCAAAGACAACTTTGATAAACTCAATGACAGGCCAACTATTGAGAAGTACATAGAGTTTTATCAAAAAAACTATTAAATGGCAGATCCGAGACGTAATTCAAATCAACTTTCACAGAACGATGTAAGTCGCTACACTATTAATTTTTGGAAGTTTATTATGCTGGGTGTTGCGTTTGTAGCCATCCTTCTTTTGAGCATTGGGCTGGGTTTATTCGGAAAACTGCCTACATTCCGCGATCTTGAAAACCCTAAAAGCAACCTGGCCTCTGAAGTTTTATCTGAAGACAACCAGGTTTTGGGAACTTATTACATACATAACCGGTCCAATGTAAGATATAATGAAATCTCCCCGAATGTAATTAATGCATTGGTCTCTACTGAGGACAAACGCTTTTACAATCATTCTGGCATCGATTTTAAGCGTAGTTTCACTATCCTTTTTTATAATATTATTGGGAAAAAGCAGGGGGCAAGTACTATAACGCAACAGCTTGCACTTAATCTTTTTTCAAAAGAAGGTCGTTCCCACAATTATGTAAAACGTGTTATTCAAAAATTACAGGAGCTTTTCATAGCAGTTAAGCTTGAGCGTGAGTATACGAAGGAAGAGATTATAACCATGTATCTGAACACTGTTGATTTTGGCGCATATAATACCTATGGAATTAAATCGGCAGCAAGAACCTATTTTGATACTAAACCCGATAACCTCACACCAGATCAGGCTGCTTTACTGATAGGTATGCTTAAAGGACCGTCTTATTATAATCCTATCCGTAACCATGAAAGAGCCATTGGAAGAAGGAATACCTTATTAATAAATATGTATAAAGAAGGGTTTTTAAGCGAGCCGGAGCTTGAAACGCTGAAATCGAAAAAGCTGAACCTTGCTTTTAATCCTACAAATCATAATGACGGAGCTGCAGCATATTTCAGGTCGGTTTTAAAAAAAGATATTCAAAAGATATTCAAAGAGCGTTCCATTGAAAAGGCTGATGGTACACCTTACGACCTGGACCGTGATGGATTAAAAATATATACCACTATCAACTCAAAGATGCAGCATTATGCTGAAGAGGCACAAAAAGAATATTTAAAAACCCTTCAAAGGCAATTTAATGTTCAATGGAAAGGTAAAAATCCATTTAAAGGATTTGAATCGCTGATTGACCAAGGTATAAAGCGCTCAGACCGGTATCGGCAACTGGTAGCTGATGGTAAATCGGCAGAAGAAATTAAAGATAACTTTAACACCCCGGTAGAGATGACCATTTTTAGCTGGCGTGGTGAGATGGATACGTTAATGAGGCCAATTGATTCTGTAAAGTACTACAAAATGCTTTTGCGTAATGCGGTGATGTCAATGGAACCTCAAACCGGCTATGTGCGCGCATGGGTAGGCGGAGCTAATTATGAATATTTTAAATATGATCAGGTAAAGGTAGGTACCAGGCAAGTGGGTTCAACTGCTAAACCATTTACGTATGCTGTTGCCATTGACAATGGTTATTCTCCATGCTTCACTGTGCCTAATGAACCGGTAACCATTGATAACTGGACTCCACGTGCTTATAAACCCATACCGGGATATCTAACATTAAAAAAAGCCCTGGCTCACTCGCAAAATTATATTACGGCTTATATGATGAAAGAGGTAGGAGCCACGGCGGTGAGTACATTAACTAAGAAAATGGGCATTACCAGCGATGTGCCTGCTTATCCATCTATTTGTCTTGGAACTTTTGATGCTTCTTTATATGATATGGTAGGTGCCTACTCCGCTTTTGTAAACCATGGATTATGGACTGAACCTCAATATTTAATGAGGATCGAGGATCGAAACGGTGCGGTTATTTATGAAGGACGGCAGAATGTAATAGTAGCCCTTAATCCGCAAACGGCTTATACCATGACCAGTATGCTTAAAGGTACCGTTCAGGACGGCACAGCATCCAGGTTAACCTGGAAATACGGCTTAAATAATCCTATTGGTGGTAAAACAGGCACTACCCAAAATAATTCCGACGGGTGGTTTATCGGAATCACGCCACAACTTGTAACCGGCGTGTGGACAGGTTGTGAAGACCGGGCGGTTCATTTTACAACTACAGAGGCTGGTGAAGGGGCTAATTCTGCTCTTCCGGTGTTTGCATTGTATATGAAGAAAGTGTATGCCGATCCATCTTTAAGATATTCTAAGCGCGATTTTGAGCCGCCTAAAGGGGGCTCTACGGTCACATTGGATTGCGGCGCCTATAATAAGGAGCAAACGCCGAAGCCCACTGAGGAAGAGACTGATCTGGGTTTTTAGCATCCTTTATGGAAAAATTTGATCACAGGCAGGCTTTAACACAAATCCCACCACGTCCCGGCGTATATCAATTTTGGGATTCTGCTGGTGAGCTTATCTATATTGGTAAAGCTAAAAATCTAAAAAACCGAGTTGCCAGCTATTTTAACAACGACTCATACCGGGTTAATGCCAAAACACGGGTACTGGTAAGTAAGATCAATTCTATTACGTTTACTATCGTTGATACCGAAATAGATGCATGGCTTCTTGAAAACAGTCTGATAAAAAAACATCAGCCACGGTATAATGTCCTGCTTAAAGATGACAAAACTTATCCCTGGATACTTATTAAAAATGAACGTTTTCCGCGTATATACTGGACCCGGAAGATTATAAAAGATGGTTCAACATATTTTGGCCCGTATGCCTCAATAAGCATGATGCATGCTATCCTGGATCTTATTAAGGAAATATACCCGCTCCGTACATGCAGCCTGCCCTTAACTCAGGATAATATCCTGGCAGGAAAATTCCGCGTGTGCCTGGAATATCAGATAGGTAACTGTAAGGGACCATGCCAGGCTTACCAGACGGAGGAAGACTATAATAACAGTATTCTAGATATAAAAGATATTCTTAATGGTAAAATTAGCGGTGTGATCCGGAATCTTAAATCTGATCTGGATAAAGCTTCCGCCGAAATGAATTTTGAACTCGCGCATCGTCTCAAACGCCGTTTTGATCTTCTAGACCGTTATCAGAGTAAATCAACTATAGTAAACTCGTCCATCACCAATGTGGATATTTTCAGTATTGCATCTGATGAGAAGCTTGCATTTGTCAATTTTCTCAAAGTAATGAATGGTACCGTCATCCAAACACAAACCATTGAAATTAAAAAGCGGCTGGATGAAACGGATGAAGAACTTCTGACCATTGCAATATCTGAATTCAGAACCCGGTTTAACAGTTTGTCCAGGGAAATTATTGTTCCCTTTGATATGGAACTGGATGATCCGGCCATCAGGTTTACTGTGCCCAAACTGGGTGAAAAGAAAAAACTGCTTGAGCTTTCTCAGAAAAATGTCTACTTCTTTAAACGTGAACGCCTGGAACAATATGAAAAACTAAACCCTGAAATTAAAACTGAACGTGTTCTGACTCAAATGATGAAGGATTTGAGATTAAACCAGCTTCCGCGTCATATTGAATGTTTTGATAATTCCAACTTCCAGGGGAAGTATCCTGTTTCGGCGATTGTGGTTTTTAAAGATGCAAGGCCTTCAAAAAAAGATTACAGGCATTTTAATGTAAAAACGGTGGAAGGGCCTGATGATTTCGCTACAATGGAAGAAGCTGTCTTCCGCCGGTATAAAAGGATGCTTGAAGAAGAAAATACATTGCCTCAGTTGATTATTATTGATGGTGGTAAAGGTCAGCTTTCATCTGCTGTGAAAAGCCTGGCATTATTAGGAATAGAAAAACAGGTTACTGTAATTGGGATTGCTAAGCGGTTAGAAGAGATTTTTTATCCGGGAGATCAATACCCGTTATACCTCGATAAAAAATCGGAAAGCCTGAAGATCATTCAGTATCTCCGGGATGAAGCACATCGGTTTGGAATTACTTTCCATCGCAAGAAACGAGATCAGGGCACTTTAGTAACCGAGCTGTCTAATATTGCCGGGATTGGTAAAACCTCGTCAGAAAAACTATTGCGCCACTTTAAATCTGTAAAGAAAATAAAAGAAGCTTCAGAACAGGAACTATCTGTCGTGCTTAATCGGAAACAGGTAGTGACTTTGCAAGATTATTTCCAACAAAAAAATCCCGAAACTAATCCGGGGCTTTAATTATGTGTTAATAATTTAATACGACCAAAGATCATGTTCAAAATCTAAAAGATCCTTTTTAATCCGCTCAGATTCGTATAATTTGTCAATTCCCTGGGCATAATCTTTAATCCGCTCGTCTTTATCATTTGATTGCTTAACGATGTAGCTGGAAAAGATCCTTTTCATAAAAATATCATCAAAGCTTAATCCTGTAGCATCATTTCCACGGTTTACGACCTCCTTTGTAACCATTATCTGGCGTGCTTCAGGGAAGTAAATCCAAAAGGCAGGTTGCTCGTCGAGTGTTTGACCTGAAACTTGTTTTCTTACCATTGGAGCTATGCCTATAATGCGAGGCTCATAAATGGAACGCTGTTTATCAAAAAGCCAGTCTTCTTTAATACGAAACCGTAGGATGCTATCTGCATTAAATTCCCCGGGGGCCATAACTACGCCTGTCTGGTCACCGTTGGTGTCAAACTGTGGTATAGCTACACTATCAGCAAATTGTGCCATAGCTTCACTTGGGGTTAAAATAGTGGAAAATTTGTCGCCGTTAGGATCCTCTTTTGTGGATACGGCACTGTATGCGGTTAATTCGCCAGCCATAATAGCATCCATAAACAAATCAATTAAACGTGCTTTTGGAGATGAAAATGCCTGGTTCATTTTTTCCCGTAGATCTATTTCCCGCCAGATACGCTTGGCATACATTACATCCGCTTCGCGCAGGCTGGCGTAAGGTGTAACCTTTGCACTTAAAATATTGGTCTTTTTATAAAAACCGTCTAAGGGTTTTTCAGTACTATCCTGAACGGGCTTGGTACTGTTATTCAAATTGGGCTGCTGTGCAAATGTTGCTGCAGTTACCAGAGTGAGTGCCAGGGTTAATAATCTCTTCATCTTCTTGTTAATTAGCAGATAATGCAATAGAATTTAATTGTCGCTGAGAACCATCAGGGCCTACTGCTATAATCTGGTCAAAAAATACTCTTGTTCCAGGAGTAACGCCTGCTATTGCTGATTTCATAGCGCCGCTCATGGTGTTACCATTTGAGGTGATCGGCCCTATTGCATCAGCCCGGGGCTTTACTATGGTCATACTAAAACGTGTTACCGAAAATTTAGCATCAAAATCAAAATTCTCAAGGGTCGCAAAAATACTGCCCACCGATTTTATAATTACTGAGCTCATTGGGCCACCGGTTTTTCCGGCAAACTTTGCAATCGGATCAGGGATACGCTTCACTCTGAAATTTGAACTACCTATGTTCATTACTTTACCATTGATAGTTGCAGAAACGTTAACAGTTGCAGCTCCTGCAGAGCTTACGTTAACAGTATATTTTCCATTTGATCCTGAAATGCTTCCACCGGACATGCTTACACGCATACTTTCTTTAGGAATACCCGGCGCTGAAACAGAAACAGGGTTTGGAACACCGATATAAAATACATTCATTTTATCAGGTGAAACTACTGCTGATGGTCTGGCAACCTGATACTTCTGTTCGCCGGTAGTGTATGTTTTTACCTTTCCGTCTGTTTGCCGTACACGTACAGTACCTACCCAACTGAAAACGCCTTCTCTGCTTGTATTTACTGAATACCGGCCTTTACCATCCTTAACCTGTAATCGACTTCCGCCTACTGTAATGTCAGGACTGGACTTTGAATCAGAAGCTGTAAGAAAAACTTCTGCAGTATAAGGCTGGCCCTGAATAACGTAAGAAGTAGGAGCAACGGCTACAGCAGCAAACTGATCAAGGTTTACTACCGCAACATCCATCTTTCCCAACAATTTTTTTACCATCTCAGATTCTGCATTTTTTACATCTGCCTGTATCTTAGCAAGAGCAGTAATTGCCGCTGTTAAAGGAATTCCTTCTCCAAAATTTACATCCTCCCATGATTTTTTAACCAATGCCCTTGCCGGGGGATCTACCGCTTGCAACGAAAAATTCACCCCATTACGGTCTTTTTCATCCAATAAGGATAGCAGCTTTTCTCTTGTCTCATTAATCCTCTTTTTCAATTCTGCACCCTTTTTTTGGTTAATCATTAAACGGGACGAAATATCCAGATCATCTCGTTTCTTTAAGTCGCCGGTTTTTTCATTAATGCCTCCACCCTGAGAGGCGAATTCCTTTTTTAATTCAGTAAGGTAACCATCCAGATCTCTGGCATATTTACTTGCCAGCTTAGCTTTATCATATATGGGACGTGCACGCTCTGGTTCTTCTTTTAATTTAGTAGCTTCAAACGAAGAGAACGTAGCATCCACACCGCTTTGAACATTCTGAGTAGAAGTTTCTAAGCTTGTGGTGAGATTTCTGAATGCGTCTAAAATCGAGTCGCTGACATTTAATGCTACCAAACCCAGTAATACCAGGTATAGTATGCCAATCATTCTCTGTCTTGGGGTTTGTTTACCTCCAGCCATGCGTTATGTAGATTTCTTTGTTAGTATTAATTCAGTTACAGATCAACAAATTAAATCAGACTTAAACGCGGGGTTGGTTCATTGCTGAGAGCATATTGCCATAAATTGCATTTAATGATGACAGGTTTTTTGCCAAACGCCCTACTTCTTCTTTAAACTGCTTTGAATCTTCCATAGACTCATTAAAGTTCTGCATGGTTAGGGACAGGTTGGAATAAAACTTATTCATAGATTTTAAATGGGCACTTGAGTCTTGCAGCTCTAATTCATAAACCGCATTAAGCGATGATAAATTCTTAGCAAGGTTATTTACTTGTTCATGATAAGCTTTTGAATCAACCGTTGAATTGCCCATTTCTACTAAATTAGCTGTAGCTTTTTCAAAAGCAACATTTAGATTATCAAATCCTGAAGAAGCAGTTTTTAACTTGGTAGTAAATTCTGAAGTAGCAACTCCTGCATCTGCCACATTTGAAATGGAAGCTACTTTATCTCCAAAGGTTCTTAAACCGGTTCCCAGACTTTCAATAAGTGCCGGGCCAATTTTGGCATCTTCCATCATTTTATCTAATGCAGCTGTGGATGACGGGCTTGTGGCACTCACTCGTGAAGAAGCTGTTGGCAGTTCACCTTTATAATCTTCATCTAATTCCGGATATACCCGTTCCCAGGCCGGATCTTTGGGTTCTGCTTGAAATCCCATAATAAAGAACAGAAACGCTTCTGTAATTAAACCTATTGCAATCATTAATTCCCCGCCTTCCCAATGTAAAATTTTAAACATCAATCCAATGATTACAACACTTGCTCCCCATGATATCAGGGAGTTAAGACCAATCCTAAATTTTGCTTTTCGAGCCATAGTATAAAAATGAGAGGTTTATGAATTAAATTACAGTAATTATTTTTTGTCTTTTATGTCTCTTCCCGGATATGGGGTTACACAACGGAATCCAACATATGATTTTGCAGTATCCTGATATTCAAATGCCCGTGTAGAATTTTGTAAAAAGTATCCGATGTCTTTCCATGAGCCACCACGTACTACTTTACGCTTAAGCACTTCAGGGTCATCAGCTTTAGCTTCGTAGTTAAAAGTCGGGTTTAAATCATGTGTAAAGGTAGAAGCAGATTCGTCAAAAGCGGATGAAGTCCATTCAGCAACATTTCCTGCCATATTGTACAAACCGAAATCGTTTGGAAAATAGGATTTAACGTTTACAGTGAAAGTACCGCCATCATCAATATAATTTCCTCTGCCCGGTTTAAAGTTAGCCATTAAACATCCTTTAGCGTTTCTGATATAAGGGCCGCCCCATGGATAATCATTACCTATTCTGCCGCCGCGTGATGCATACTCAAATTGCGCTTCATTAGGTAGTTCATAGGGTAATCTGGATAAACGGGACATTCCCCTACTCACGGCATAGCCTTCATATTTGCGTGTACGCCAAACGGTAAATGCACGTGCCTGTCTCCAGGTTACACCTACCGCAGGATAATTGTCAAATGCAGGATGAGAAAAATATCCTTCTACCATAGGCTCGTTCTGAGCGTATGCGAAATCAGAAAGCCAAACCAGGGTATCAGGGTAAATAGGTACTTCGTCACGAATAATGAAATCGGAACGCTTTTTAGTTTTGTCGCCCCTGGCATTTGCTGCTCCGCGCTGATCCATTTTAGCAAAATTGTACTTTAACAAACGTACATCAACTTCATTTCTGTCAAAAATCCGGTCTTCACCCTGGTAGTACATCGCCTGAAGCTTATCAGCATTTCCTGCATTTTTTTTGTTGCTCCACAGGGCAGATCCGTTACCTACTTTTTTCCAGTCGATATACTTAGTGCCTGAACTGCTTGCGTTAGAGCCTTTAGGCTTTATGAAAAAACTTTCATCCTGAAGATAATTAGTAATGGCTATAGAATCGCGCACCCAATTCACAAACTCCCGGTATTCACTATTCGTAATCTCTGTTTCATCCATATAAAAGGCCTGAACAGTAACTTGTTTATTTTGAGCAATCTGTGCAAAAGTAATATCCTGATCTGTTTGGCCCATCAAAAAAGTTCCTGCAGGAATATAAACCATCCCGAAAGGAACAGAACTATTCTTAAACTTTTTACTGGGTGCGCCAGTCAACTCGCCGCTGGTGCTGCCTTTACCACACCCGGTAGCTATAAAAGCCAGGGCAGCAACGGCGATAAAGTATATTTTCTTCATATATGCGGCTTTTTAAACCTATTAATTTTCGAATATAGTAATTTGTATAAATAAAACTTCTAAAAAAACCAACTTCACATCATCCCAGGCCTATTTTTCTTTATTTGCTGAATGGGGGTTAAACTATTCAACATTCACGAGGTTTATAAACGGCATCAACCGATATATATTCTCCCATAATTGAAATATTTTTTAGTACGTATGAGGCACTAAAAAAGTTTCCATAAAATACATTTATGAGGAATAAGGAAACATTGAAATTACGTTAAGTAATAGTATTTGCAGATATGTTACTTGTTTACGCTTTTGATATATTGCTCGATGGCCATAGTCATACTTGGAGCATTTGGAGTTGGAGCAGGGATATCAAGAATCAGGTTTTTTTCAAGTACTGCCTTGTGTGTACTGGCACCGAATGCAGCAATACGGGTATTATTCTGCTGAAAGTCGGTAAAGTTTTTATACAAAGAGTGCACGCTTGAAGGACTAAAGAATGCGATAACATCATAGAAAACCTCAGCAAGGTCAGAAAGATCACTGCAAACTGTACGAAAAATTACTGCTGGTTTAAAATCATATCCATTCTCCTGAAGAAACTTATGGGTTTCTTCGGCAGAAACATCTGAGCACGGGTATAGAAATTTTTCTGCCGGATGTTTTTTTAGTACTTCGGTAAGATCAGCAGCAGTTTGCTTTCCGAAAAATATTTTGCGTTTCCGGTACTGAATATATTTTTGGAGATATAACGCAATAGTTTCTGATAAGCAGAAATATTTCATTTCTGATGGAACCTCAAAACGCATCTCTTCGCAGATCCTAAAAAAATGATCTACAGCGTTGCGGCTTGTAAAAACCACTGCAGTAAAATCCGGAAGGTTGATTTTTTCCTTTCTGAACTCCTTTGCAGACACGCCTTCTACGTGTATAAATGAGCGAAAATCAATCTTAAGATTGTATTTTTTTGCTAAATCAAAATAAGCGGATTTTTCTCCTTCTGGTTTGGGAAGGGTTATTAAAATACTTTTTACTTTCCTTTTCCGCTCGTCAACTTGTGATTGCATATTTTTTATCCAGACTTAAAATCTAAGTGCCTTTAAAAGAATTAATAAGGGGCAAATTTCGAGGGCACAAAGATAGATAAATAAATAAACTTTCGGGAATTGATAATTTGACAAAATTAAAGCTCCGGCTCTGATAAATTGAAATATAAAAATGAATGCCACCAGGATCAATGCCAAATAACTGAATAAACTGCCAAACCTGTATGGGGTTAAACTAAAGGCAACAACCAGCGGTAAAAAAACAATGGCAGCATTAAAATAGCTTAAGTATAAAATAGAGGTATATTCCTTAACCATTTTTCCTATGTCGAACAGAAAGGCAAGGATACGCAATACTGCAATTTTTAATGTAAATAGCCCTATTATTATACCAGTTAATATTAAAAACCAGTCGAACCCGTCAAAATCATAATCGATTAGCAGATATTCTCCCGAAAGGTAAAGAAACATGGCAATGGTAAATCCGAAAAGTATGTAGAAAAATAAAAACGGCCACGAGCTAAACAAGTTCCCTTCCTTACTTATTTGGGTAAGCATTCGATTACTGTAAAAAGATTCGATAATGGAGTCAATTTGATTGGGAAACGCTTTTTTCAGCACTCCAAAAATGAGCATTAACAGGATTATAATGATTAATACCCAGGGTTCACGTTTCGGAATAGGTTTGCCTTCATCATAGCGGTTTGCTTTCTTTTTAAACTTGGTGCTCCAGGCACTGAAGTCAAAATTTTTAATGGTATACGCCTTTAATAAACTGTCTACAAAAAGATTTGGACGTTTGGCATCCGGTGCCTTAATCCACACCATGGACAAGGAATCCCCAATTGCTTTGAGAGAGTCCTTAACATTTTTAACGGAATCGCGGTAAGCCTGGCGACGGGCTAAACCTGCAGAATCTAACCGGTAAGTATTCCGGGTAACGGTGGGTTTTTTCGAAACACTGGGTGGTATGACAGAATCTATTTGTGCAAAGGCACAACTATTCACCAGCATTAAAACCCAAAGAATTCCGTAAAGCTTATTAATCATTTATTGTAAAGATTGTAAATCTTTTCCTGCTGCAAATCTACCTGATTATTTTTACTCTTTTCATTAAGAGATTATTAGATTATGTTTCTCTTTACGTAAATTAGTTTAAGTAGATATCATTCCTTCGGTTACTAATTACCACTTATGATTTTTGCTTCTACTGCATTCCTCCCTACAGTATAACAGTAAATACTGCTTGGTGAAAAATCATATTTGAGATCGCTGTCTATTCTTGTAAACAAATCATTCAGTTCTTGCACATCTTGAATTCCGTGCAAGCTAGCAGATCTCTAAAATAAGATCAATCGATTGATCTTATTTTAGAGATCAATATAATACAGTGTTTTACAGTGCTTTATATAGGTTTGATTTTGTGGTTTAATATACTGATATATTTACCTTTGCATCATGGCCGAATAGCTAATCGAAACAGCGAGCTGGTAGCCAAAAATTAGCCCCGCCACTATTCTTTAAATATGAATAACTACATAATTCCTACTCTTCCGTTTCCAAAAGACATTGAAACCAAGCCTGTATTAAAGAAACTGGCGTTGGCACATAAAGCCTTGGCGGAATTGAATGGTGTTGCTGAAACAATTCCAAATGAAGTTATTATTTTAAATACCTTATCGCTACAAGAAGCAAAAGATAGTTCGGCTATTGAGAATATCATCACCACTCATGACGAGTTATATAGCAGTGATAATCTAGCGCAACAGTTTGCCAGTCCGGCGGCTAAAGAAGTTTATAATTATGCTACCGCCTTAAAGGAAGGCTTTACAACTGTTAAACACAAAGGATTTCTTTCCTGTAATCAAATTATAGAGATTCAAGAAACTTTAGAAGAAACGAATGCCGGTTTCCGAAAATTGCTGGGCACAAACCTTAGAAATGAACTCACAGGCGAAATAATTTATACTCCTCCGCAAAGCTATGATGAGATTGTGAATCATATGAGCAATCTGGAAAAGTTCATGAATGATGGAGAACTTTGCGATTGGGATTCGCTTGTTAAAATGGCAATCATCCATCATCAATTTGAGAGCATTCACCCTTTTTACGATGGCAATGGCCGTACCGGTCGTATCATTAATATTCTATATTTAGTAAATGAAAGCTTGCTGAACCTACCCATTTTGTATTTGAGCAGGTACATTAATCAACATAAAGCAGATTATTATAAATTGCTGCAACAAACCCGGACAACCCTGGAATGGGAGCCCTGGCTTTTGTACATGTTAGACGCTATCGAACAAACAGCGATTCAAACTTCGGGTATCGTTAGAGGAATTCGACTCTTAATGATGCAATACAAACAGAAGATACGCACCGAGTTGCCGAAAATTTATTCGCAAGAGTTGATTAACAACTTGTTCAAACACCCTTACACTAAAATTGACTTTCTGGTAAATGAACTACAAGTTACCCGACAAACGGCTTCCAGAAAAGGGCTTGGTTACCAGGCACAAAATTGGCAAGGAGAATTATTATATCAACGATGCCTTACTCCAATATCTTTACGATGCCCCGGAACTACTAAAATTCCGTGCTAAAAATTAACATGAGATTTTAACGTGTTAAGAAAAAGCCAAATTTTTAACACGTTATTTTAATGTGTTAAAAAAATTATGAAACATTCGGGGTCGTTGACTTTAAAAACATATATATCCGGACAAAAAAATTAGCCGGATTAGGAATTTTGAACATTATCGCGATACTCACTTTTACTAAAAACAAACGTTAGAATTATCACTCAATAAACCATGGCTGGCATCTACCTCCACATCCCCTTCTGTAAACAAGCCTGCCATTATTGCGATTTTCATTTCAGTACCTCACCGCACCTTAAAGATAAAATAGTTGCTTCCTTGCAGCGTGAATTAATATTGCAAAAAAGCTACCTGGCCGACTTGCAGGTAAAAACAATTTATTTTGGCGGTGGCACACCCTCTTTGCTTGCGGCTGATGAAATAGAAACCCTGATAGCAGCTATTACTGAGCATTTTGACGTGAATGAGCATGTTGAAATTACGCTTGAAGCCAATCCGGATGATTTAAACCCGCAGAAAGTAAAGGAGCTTCGGCAAACCCAGGTGAACCGTTTTAGTATAGGCGTACAATCTTTTTATGAAGAAGATTTGAAATGGATGAACCGGGCTCATACTTCATCAGAAGCAGAAAGTGCAATAAAAAGAGTGCAGGATGCAGGGTTTAGCAATATAACCGTTGATTTAATTTATGGTTATCCGCTCTTGAGCAATCCAAAATGGTATAATAATATTCACCAGGTGGTTGATCTTCAAATACCGCATATATCATCTTATTCTATGACGGTTGAACCGGCCACCGCTTTGGCTTCATTTATCAGTAACGGGAAACAGCAACCCATGAACGAGGCTCAGAGTGCCGAGCAATTAACTATACTGATTGAAGATTTAACAGCTGCCGGATATGAACAGTATGAAATTTCCAATTTTGCCAGGCCGTATAAACATTCCAGGCACAACTCAAATTATTGGAAAGGTATATCTTATCTGGGTATCGGACCATCGGCACACTCATTTAACGGCGAAACCAGGCAGTGGAATATTGCCAATAACAACCATTATATCGAAGCTATAGAAAGCGGAAAAATACCTGCAGAAAAAGAAATTTTAACCAAAGCTAACCGGCTTAACGAATATATCATGACCTCGCTGCGAACTATATGGGGGTTAGACCTTAACCGTGTGGAAACTGATTTTGGTAAAGACTATCGCAAGATGACCGAAAACTCCCTTCAGGTATTTTTTGAAAAGAACCAGGTGAGCAGAAATGGAAATATAATTACGCTTACTACTGCCGGAAAGTTATTCGCTGATCACATTGCAGCAGAATTATTTATTGAGGAGTAACCCCAATAAATCGTTACTAAAGCCATATTCAAAAGAATTTTACGGTTCTGAAAATCCGGGCTAATTCATTTCTCGTAATTGTGTTCGAATAACATTAAACACAAATCAAAAATGAGAAAAATTTTTACACTGGCAATTGCATTAGTAGCTTCTGCATTAATAAGCCAATCAATCGCACAAACCAAAATGGTAGGTGGTGCAGCTATGTACCCAACCAAAGACATTGTAGACAATGCAGTAAATTCTAAAGATCATACTACATTGGTTGCAGCAGTTCAGGCCGCAGGTTTGGTAGAAACATTAAAAAGCGCAGGTCCGTTTACAGTATTTGCACCCACCAATGCAGCGTTTAATAAATTACCTGCCGGAACTGTAGAAACGCTTGTTAGACCAGAAAACAAAGCAACACTTACAAAAATCCTTACTTATCATGTTCTTTCTGGAACGTATAGTTATAAGGCTATTAAAAGAGCTATTAAAGCCGGAAAAGGTACTGCACAATTTACAACTGTAAGCGGCGGTAAACTTTGGGCAATGATGAAAGACAAAAAAATTATGCTTAAAGATGAAAACGGTGGAATGGCATGGGTAACTATTGCAGACGTATTCCAAAAGAATGGAGTTATACACGAGATAAACGCAGTTGTAACGCCTAAATAAGAACTTTTTCTGTTTTATTAAGTTGAAAATCCTGGTGGCGACATCAGGATTTTTTTGTTTAGTACTTTAATTATAATTATAATAATCAATCGCAATCAAAATAGAATTGAAGATTATCGGCGAGAATACAGATTAATATTACATCCCGTTAACATCCTTCCTGATACAAACTTTTATCTTAGATTTTTCGTAAGTTCCTTTTAAAAATACAATATGCGGGGGTATGGCTTTTCTGAGTTTAGTGCCAATGAGCTTCCCAAAGGAGGCTTTGATGAACTGCTAAAACTGTTTCTGGAATTATTGAATTATACGGCGGGAGATGCAAACGAGGCTATCTCCTGGATGAATGAATTGGATAAGCAATATAATCTGACTAATGACCAGTATGGCATGGGCGATTTTATTGAAGATCTGAAACGTCAGGGTTATTTGGGCGATGATGAAAATAATCCCGGTGGATTTAAGATATCAGCTAAAACGGAACAAAGCATCAGGCAATCGGTGCTGGAGGAGATCTTCGGTAAGTTAAAAAAATCAGGAAAAGGCAATCATAATTCAAATATTTCAGGACTGGGTGAAGAAAAGAATGCCGACCGGCGCGAATTCGAGTTTGGTGATAGCCTGGATCAGATAGATATGACCGCTTCCATCCATAATGCCCAGGTAAATCATGGTATAGGTGATTTTACTATGACCGAGCGTGACCTGGAAGTGGAAGAAAAGGATTATAAAACCCTGACTTCTACCGTGCTGATGATTGATATTTCCCATTCTATGATCCTGTATGGCGAAGACAGAATAACGCCTGCAAAAAAGGTGGCGATGGCCCTTGCGGAAATGATTCGCCGAAAATACCCAAAGGACACATTGGATATTGTAGTTTTTGGCAATGATGCCTGGCCCATTACGATAAAAGATTTACCCTATCTGCAAGTAGGCCCTTATCATACCAACACGTATGCGGGTTTAGAACTTGCTACAGATATTTTAAGAAGGCGAAAAACTCATAATAAGCAGATCTTTATGATCACAGACGGGAAGCCAACTTGCTTAAAAGAAGGTAACAAATATTATAAAAACAGTATAGGTCTTGACCGGAAAGTAGTGAATAAAACGTTGAATATGGCAGCACAATGCAAGCGGCTGAATATACCTATCACTACATTTATGATTGCAAAAGACCCTTATTTGCAGCAGTTTGTACGCCAGTTTACAGAGATAAATGGCGGTAAAGCATTCTATAGTTCGTTAAAAGGTTTGGGAGAATATATTTTTGAGGATTATATTAAGAACAGAAGAAAGACTGTGAGGTAATCGTTTGACAGCCGATAAACAAACATGAATAAATTACATATAAAAACGTTATCAGAACTTAAAGCTTCAGGATATAAATCACGCTCAGTTAAACAGGAACTGCGTGAGAACCTGATTGGCCAGCTAAAAAATAAAGAAGCAGGGTTTGAAGGTATTATTGGATATGAAGATACCGTAATGCCTGATTTGCAAACCGCTATACTTTCACGGCACAACATGCTTTTATTAGGATTGCGCGGCCAGGCAAAAACACGAATTGCCCGTTTAATGGTTAACCTGCTTGATGAATATGTTCCGTACATTGAAGGTTCAGAACTTTTTGAAGATCCTTTAAACCCCATCTCATGGTTTGGTATAAATGAAATTAAAGCCAAAGGAGATGATACACCTGTTGCATGGCTCCATCGTTCTGAACGATACACAGAGAAACTAGCCACACCTGATGTTACGGTTGCTGATCTGATAGGTGATGTAGATCCTATTAAGGCGGCCACGTTAAAATTAACGTATTCCGATGAACGGGTAATTCATTTCGGATTAATCCCGCGTGCTCACCGGGGCATTTTTGTAATTAATGAATTGCCTGATCTTCAGGCACGAATCCAGGTTGCTTTATTTAATATCCTGCAGGAAAAAGATATTCAGATCCGTGGATTTAAGTTGCGGTTGCCTTTGGATATTCAGTTTGTGTTTACTGCAAACCCTGAAGATTATACCAACCGCGGATCTATTGTAACCCCGCTGAAAGATCGTATAGAAAGCCAGATACTCACTCATTATCCGCGTAATATCCAAATCTCCCGTAAAATAACACAACAGGAGGCTTCGCTTACCACTTTTCAATTAGAAAATATTGAAGCCGACGGTCTGGTTAAAGATCTGGTTGAGCAGATTGCTTTTGAAGCGCGTAATTCAGAATATATTGATAAAAAATCCGGGGTTTCTGCACGGCTTACCATCTCTGCATACGAGAACCTGATCAGTAACGCCGAAAGACGGATACTTATCAATGATGAGAAGCAAACATTCGTTCGGATCTCAGATTTTCTTGGTGTTATTCCTGCTATAACCGGAAAAATTGAACTGGTATATGAAGGGGAGCTTGAAGGGCCGGCAAAGGTTGCCAATATCCTGGTAGGAAAAGCAATCAAGACGTTAATGGCTGCATATTTTCCTGATCCTGAGAAGCTTAAAAAATCAAAAACTACTAATCCTTATGCAGGTATTGTGAATTGGTTTGCTACCGGGAACAGTATTAACCTGCATGATGATCTTACCCAAAGTAAATATAAATCACTACTGAACTCGGTTCCCGGATTAAAAGATGTAATAAAACAGTTCCATCCGAGTCTAACAGAAAACCAGCATTTATTACTGATGGAATTCCTGCTTCACGGCCTGGCTGAATTTTCGCAGGTGAGCAAAACGTACCTGGATAATGGCTTTGAATTTAAAGACATGTTTAACAGCCTGTTCAGTGCCGAGTTTGATGATGAGGATGAAGATTACAGTGATAATAACCGCTAATTAACTAAATTTACTTTTTACATCTATGGGAGATCGGATATTAAGCCTGGTTGGTATCAGTGTATTATTAATTATTCTCGATATTTATATTTACCGGGCAGTCAGGTCAATTTACCCTAACTGGACTCTTAAGCATGGCCGTAAATTTACTTATGTATGGTGGGGATATTCTATTCTGCTGATTATAGGTGTTTTCATTGGGATATTTTTTAATATCCGCCTTACGCTCAGGGCAATCATATTAGTCGCTTTTTTCCTCACGTTTGTAAGCAAAATATTCTTCCTGCCTTTTTTATTGATTGATGATATAAGACGGGGATTTATATGGATTAAACGCAGGTCTGTTAAACGGGATAATCAGCAAACGGTACCTGGTGCTGCACATGCTGAAGCTATTCCCAGGTCAGAATTCCTGCTAAAAGCCGGTGTGGCGGTGGCTGCTATTCCATTTGCTTCACTTACGTGGGGAATAGCGTCAGGTGCGTATGATTATCAGGTTAGAAGGAGGAACTTAATTCTTCCAAACCTGCCTAAAGCTTTTGAAGGGATGAAAATTGCCCAGATCTCTGACATACATTCCGGCAGTTTTTACAATAATAAAGCAGTGATGGGCGGGGTAGAAGCCCTGCTTGCTGAAAAGCCGGATGCAATATTTTTTACCGGAGATATTGTCAATAACCTGGCATCGGAAATGCGGGATTACCAGGATATATTTTCTAAAGTAAAAGCTCCGCTAGGTGTATTCTCCACATTAGGAAACCATGATTATGGTGAATATTATTTTGGGCATGAACCATCCGCTGCCAAAGCAAAAAATCTGAAAGATATTATTGCCACACATAAAAACATGGGTTGGGATTTGTTGATGAACCAGAATCGTAAGCTAAAAGTAGATGGAGAGGAAATAGCTGTCATTGGTATCGAGAACTGGGGAGGCGGACGCTTTCCTAAATATGGAAAACTGAGCGAGGCTGTTAAAGGAACTGAAGAATCACCGGTTAAATTACTTTTGTCACATGATCCTTCACACTGGCGGGCCCAGGTGCTTCCAGAATTTCCGCAGATTGATGTCATGTTCAGCGGGCACACACACGGTATGCAATTTGGTGTAAAAACGGAAGCATTTCAATGGAGTCCGGTTCAATATATTTACAAAGAATGGGCTGGGTTGTATAAGGAGCAACATCAGCAATTATATGTAAATGTGGGCTACGGTTTTCTTGGCTATCCGGGAA
Source organism: Sphingobacteriaceae bacterium (assembly GCA_035575925.1). Lineage (GTDB taxonomy): Bacteria > Bacteroidota > Bacteroidia > Sphingobacteriales > Sphingobacteriaceae > DASWTL01. Next base: position 10,256 of record DATLXK010000062.1, on the reverse strand, counting down.
GAATTGGAATTCTCCCTGAAATAACGATATTTGAGTTGAAGCGGGGATAAATTTCTAAAATCAAGTTTAACAGCATATTTATTTCAAAGGATTGATAGTATTTTATGACAAGTTAAAAAGGAATTACGGTCTTTGACGAAAGATCATTCGAAAGGGAACTATGGTATTCACTCGATACCATCCAAGTTTTTCAATCTTGTTAAATCTTGCATGGTTGAATTTAATTCGTTAAACCTATCTCCATAATCGTTCCCTAACACATCACAATTTTCCAATTTGACAACAGTTCCTGACATACAAACCATTAGCATTCCTTTATCTCCGCCAACTTCCGTATAGTCGATATCTGTAGCTATAATAGCATTGCCACCTACCTCTAATGCTTTTAATCTAAGTTGGGAAAAGCACAAGTTTTCTCCGTTAGCCAATTTGGTACTATATCTATTTGATTGGGTTCCTAAAAGATCGGTAATTGAAGATGCAAATTCAGCAAAAGCTCCAGTGCCAGTAACGCTTTGCGCAGTAACCATATTTATAATTTTGTAATTCCAGTCATACGGAGATTGAACTGTAATGACGGGTATTAATGGTAAAAGCTCGGTTAATTTTTTATTAAGTTCAATAATTTGTATGGTTAATCTATTTTTAGAACCCTCTAATAAATTTGATGAGCATTTGAAGCAGTAATCTTTCTGCTTATTCTCTGCAAACTCATTAATTATCTCAGTATTTGATTTGTGTATTAATGAATTGGAATTAAACACGCCCGATTTAAGTGGAGCATCACAGTTTGGACATTTTTCCATATTGTTATTTAGATAATTGGTTTTAACTAATATGTGATAAATATATTTAAAATCACTGTTGTCCGGTTAATATAAATATATGATTTTATTTATCTCTGGCCGCTCATGCCGCGGGAGGGCACCTACTTTCCCTTCAGCTTGAAAGTAGGCAAACAGCCGCGTCTTCCTGATATTTGTTGTAAATCCACGCTTTATTCTGGCGGTGCAATCCAAGCCGTGTGAAGGTCATTGAAATAATAAATGGAATCTGCGCCACTTCTCCGGATTGCTTGGCCACAGTGCTGTATGAATGTTAATGCAAGAATAAAGTTCGCCTTTACTGCCAAATCTCAGGAGGCCGACTGACGATTCATATCATATTGCTGGTAGCGAAGAACGAAGTCAATCCCAAGTGCCGGCAGAGTCAAAAAACAGTTTCAGTAACATTTAACAAAGCACTAACGAGCATTTGCTATTGGGGATCATACCAGGCAGGCTTTCATGTTTTGAAGCCCCAAGAGCAACGATCATTGTTTTTTGATGTGTGAGAGCCCGGAGGCAAAAGCACATAGGGATTGACGAAGGCTTTTGTTTCTTTTGGCCTTCAAAAGAAATTTGCCCTTCCCGGCAACAGAGGGAGGCAAGGGTATAGAGGTGGCTTGCTTTCCGAGTTTTGATAATAATCTCGGTTTACAACATAAAAGCAAAGACTATTTGCTGTTTTTAGATTTAACCGGACATCAATAATTTAAAATTATTTTCTGAGTGTTAACTCATTGTATATGATACACTTGTTTTTAATTACAGCTGTGAGAACATTTTCAAAGCGTCGATGCAAAACTACTTGTATTAATCTTGATATCTTCCCTGAAATAACGATATTTGAGTTGAAGCGGGGATAACCTGTTTCTGCAACTATGAAGAATTCCGTCAGGCATTGCCTCGATTTTCTCTTATTCAGTAATATATTTATAGCGTTATGTGCAGTTGCACAAGGCCTGGTGACGTACCATTTACTACATGCCAAACCAGAAAAGCATGTGCTCGGCCTTTTATTTGCGTCCACCCTTGCATTATATAATTTTAGCGCTCTACTTTCCAAACCCGCGGATCCCAAGCGGTCTCCTTTCCGGAGGGTAAGGTGGACGTTCTCGCACTACAGGCTGATGATAACAAGTACCATTATCGTAGTCTTAGCTATAATCCCGCTCTTTCTGTTTTTGTCTGCCACCTCTAAAATCCTGGTTGTATTCCTGGCCATAGTTTCTATAACTTATAACCTGCCCATTTTCAGCATCGGCGATAAAAAATTCGGATTAAGAAATATACCCGGAATTAAATTATTTCTTATCGCATTTGTCTGGTCTCTGAGCGTAGTACTTCTTCCCATACTGGAGTTGGAAAACAATACTGTACTTGTCACCTCACGCGAAAGCATTTTATTAATAGCCAAGCGTTTTTTGTTAATAGCAGCCATCACCATTCCTTTTGATATTCGTGACCTGTTCCAGGATAAAAGCAATGAGCTTAAAACTATTCCGGTTTTACTTGGTGAAAAAGCCGCTTATTTATTCTGCCAGGTTTTGTTGGGGGCTTATGTAGCCATGCTTTTTCTCTTTACGGATAGTATCAATGCTGATTTTATTGCTCTCACGTTAACCGCAATTCTCGCAGGCTGGCTGATCTTTAAATCTAACTGGAACAAGAACGAATATTATTATTTCTTTTACCTGGACGGGGTTATGATCTTACAATTCGTTCTCTTATTCACTTTTGATTTTCTATTAAATAAACTTTAAAGGTAACTACCATGAAAACTTATTTATTGCTTTTAATAGCCTGTTTTCTATGTCTTTTGGCTTGTAATAAAAAAACGGGAAATACATCAGAACAACAATTACGTGCAGAAAATTTTAAATTGAAACAGGAAAACGATAGCCTGAAACAATTGCTGACAAAAACAGATACCACTTCTTTAAAAACAGATACAGTTTCACAAATCACTACACTGCCACCTGTGTCTTCTAATTATCCGAAGATCCCGGGAAAACATGCCTTAACCCTGCAATGGATAAGTTGGGATGTCCCCGGTAGCGTGAACATCACTGAGGCAGAGGATGGATGGTATAAAATAACAGGTCAGCAGATTGATAAAAAAAACAGCGAGAATTATCTCAGAATAAACGGCAAAATAAAACCAGTCAATGCTTCAGAACTGGAGTTTGAAGGCACTATCGAATCGAAAATTACTACGATTAATTCAGGTAAGCCTTGTGTAAGAACCGGCCGGAAAATTTTTAAAGCTACCGGTACCAGGAAATACTGGCGCTTGCAGGACATGATAAACTGCGAGGGCGGAATGTTAACTGATTATATTGATATCTATTTTTAACAGCTCAGCCTCTTCTTATTCTATATCAATATCAGTCGCTCCATGCGTGTCTGTAAAAGATATTGTGATTGGCACACAGAAAAGGCATAATAAAGCGTTTATCTACTTTCACATATAATTCTGCTGCCTTAACATGATGCGGTGTAATCTATTCATAGTATTATTTTTTCTTTTAACGAATTATTGTTCAGCCCAGCTGATTAATAGCGATGAAGTTCTTGCTATGCAATATTACCAAAACGGAGATTATGAGAAATCCGCTGTTCTATACAAAAAGCTATTTGATAAATCCACAAATACTAACTTTTACGACCCATACTTTACAAGCCTGCTCAGGCTTAAGAAATATGACGATGCTGAAACCCTGGTAAAAAAACTGATAAAATCACATCCCGAAACCTATATGTACACCATTGATATGGGACGTATTTTACAGGAGCGCGGCCAGGCAGAAAAAGCCAATGAATGGTATAACAACCTGGTGAGAAACCTGCCGAAAGATGAGTTTGCTATCCGGGATCTGGGCTCAAATTTTTACCGGGCTGAAGCTTATGATTTTGCTATAAAAACGTTTATGGCTGGAAGAAAGGTTCTTAACAACGAAAAGGCGTTTTCTTTTGATCTTTTAGCGTTATACAGGTTCCGCAAGGATAAAGCCATGCTGATTTATGAGTACCTGGATGTAATTATGGATTCGCCGGAAATTATTTTAAACGCTCAAAATGTAATGAGCGGGGTGTTTGAGGAGAATGCGGATTATGAGTTATTAAAAACAGCTATACTCAGACGATTGCAAAAAGTTCCTCAAAATGTGGGTTTAGCAGAGATGCTTACCTGGCAGTATGTTCAATTGAAAGATTTTGACATGGCCTTGCGCCAGACGATAGCACTGGATAAACGACTGAAAGAAGAGGGCGACCGCGTATATGATCTTTCCAGGTTATTAATTAGCAATCAGGCTTACGAACAGGCTATTGATGCTTTAAATTACCTGGTAAAAAAGGGCAGTGATGGCAGATTTTATATTCTGGCAAAAGTGGAGATCATTGGGGCAAAAAGCAAGTTGGTTACATCGGGAAAATACACTAAATCTGATCTGGTTACGCTTGAAAATGATTATAAATCGCTGATTCAGGAATTTGGAAAAAGCCAGCGTACGGTTTTTGCCATGCGTAAGCTTGCCAATCTCCAGGCTTTTTATCTCAATAAACCAACGGAGGCGGAAAAGTTATTGGAAGAATTGCTGCAATTTGGCGGCCTTGCTCCTGATGTAATCGGTCAGTCGAAATTAGAGCTTGGAGATATATACATTTTAACTGGCGAAGTATGGGAAGCAAACCTTATTTACGGGCAAGTAGAAAAGCAGTTTGCCAATGAGCCCCTGGGGCAGGAAGCAAAATATAGAAATGCAAAACTTTCGTACTTTCAGGGAGATCTTACCTGGGCAAAGGCGCAATTAGACGTATTAAAAAGTTCCACATCACAGCTCATAGCGAATGACGCGTTAAACTTAAGCCTGCTTATTGCTGATAATTTACAGAAAGAAACAGACACTGCGGCGTTAAAAATGTACGCGCAAACAGATCTTCTTATATTTAATAACAACCCGGATGCGGCCCTCCGAAAACTCGACAGTATTGATGTGATGCACCCGGGAAATTCACTTGGCGACGATATACTTATGACACGTGCCAGGATATTTATAAAAAAAGGTGATTTCAATCAAGCAATTATTCATTTGCAACAAATCACGGCTAAGTTTTCAAATGATTTATGGGGAGATGACGCACTATTTATGCTTGGTGATATTTTCGAACATAAACTCCGGCAACCTGATAAAGCCAAAGAACTTTACGAAAAAATAATTACCGATTTTCCGGGCAGCTTACATGTGATTGATGCAAGAAAGCGTTTCCGGCATCTTCGGGGCGATAAAACGAGTTAATAAAACGGCTTTTGGAGCTATATTTATGAAGCTTATCTTTGCGAAATGATACTGTATAATATCACGGTTATTATTGACGAGGGAATTGAGCAGGAATGGCTGAATTGGATTAACAGCGTTCATATTCCGGAGGTAATGACGAAGGGGCAGTTTGTATCGCACAGGCTGTTAAAAGTATTGGAATCGCCAAACGAAGGTATTACCTATTGCATCCAATACATTGCAGAGTCTAAAGCGATGTATGATCAATACAGACTGGAATTCGAAAACGTACTATTGAACAAACTTCAAACTCAATTCGAGAATAAATTAGTATCCTTTAAAACTATCATGGAATTTACTGACTAATGACATTTATAGAAACCCCAATAAAAGATCTGTTAATTATTGAGCCAAAAATATGGAACGATAACCGGGGGTATTTTTATGAAAGCTATAATCATAAGCTTTTTAAAGATGCCGGCATTAACGCAGATTTTGTTCAGGATAACCAATCGTTATCTCAAAAAGGTACGCTTAGAGGATTGCATGCCCAGGCTGACCCATTTGCCCAGGGGAAATTGCTACGCGTAATACAAGGAAAAGTATTGGATGTTGCCGTTGATATACGAAAGAATTCTCCAACGTATGCACAGTCGTTTACAGTAGAGCTTTCCGGAGAAAATCAATTGATGTTTTGGGTTCCGCCGGGTTTTTTACACGGCTTTATTACCCTGGAGAATAAAACCATTTTCACATATAAAGTGACCAATCTGTATGATAAATCATCCGAAATTGGCGTTTTGTGGAACGATCCGGAACTTGGAATTAATTGGGAGATGAGTGAGCCTGAAATTATTCTTTCAGAAAAGGATGAGTTGCTGCCATTATTCACAGATTTTGAGAGTCCGTTTAAATAATCCCAAATAAGTTGCGGGCATCAGGCATAACATACCGGATGTGTGGAGCGAGAAGGTGGTTGGATAAGCTCATCCTCATCAAAAACCATTAGAGTTACAAAAGAATCTAATTAATGCCGTAGTGCCAGAAGGCGGCTATGTTCTTGATCCATGTGCAGGAAGCTACTCTGTTATGAGTGCATGTGAATCATTGAGGTTTAATTTTATCGGATCTGACATAAAAGCTGTAAACAGTGATTAATTAAGGGTTTCATTCAGTACAACCTGTTAAAATATACCAGCTCATGGGCTCTATCGCTAGTAAATGTCTCTAACTCCAATTTAACTTGTAACTTAGAAATAAACAACAAAAGCTGTGGCAGACATAGATCAATTATTAGAAATTATATCCGACCCTCGGACATTAGATATCCAGGGTCATTGGCCTAGTTTCCCACTAGACGACGTTAGAAAACAAAAGATACTTCTGCCTAATAAACCTGGAGTGTATGCCTTAATTGATGACCAGGGGAGGGTTTTGTATGTCGGTAAGGGCAACTGCATTAACTCGCGACTAAAAAGTCACAAGGAGATTGGGGCGAACAATAAAGCTGAGGCTTGGGCTCAGTTTTTTAGTGAAAATTTTAAATCTGGCTTGACAGCCTATTTTCTTATAATTGATAAAATATCGAAGCCGAATATCGAAAATGCAAAAAAGGCAATTGAACGAATTGTGCAAATCAAGTATGAGCCTCTTTTTGACCGGATGTATAATACTAAAGGTAAACGAGCTAAATACGATTTTAAGGGCAGCCTAAAGGAATGTAATTATTTATGATCAATCGCCCGATGGTTTAAGTGGCGACTTTCCCCCAAACAAATACTCCTTCCACCCCTCATAAATCATCACCATAGCCAGGGTATCCAATTCGCAAATACCGAAGTAAGGCCTTATGATAGCGCAGTCTTTCTCCCGGAGTCATTTCCGTGAACTGCATTTTTGCATACATCATCATCGCGGCGCCGCCATCTGCTAATTCTTCTCCATCTTCAACACAAAAAGCATCCAATTCTTCGGAATCAATACCTTCAAAAATAGGAGGGAGCGTTTTATAAGGGCTGATCCACTTGCCGCCAGGATTTTTTAACAGCCAGGTGTGGTCTTTAAAATTCAAACTTGGAATTTCCCTGGTGCCATAACACGGAACAGAATATTTGCCTTGTAAAAAACCTGAACATTCGAGCATGGCCGGTAACACGGCCTTGATGGAATTGGAACCTTTCATCGCCGGATGGTAGAAGCCTTTGATAACTAGTTGATATAGGTCAACCATATCGCGACTTCCGGTTCGTTCAGTCTTATAGTGTGTGATGGAGCGGATAAAGTCGCACAGATCATCTCTGTCGCGTTCTGAACTTACCTGTAGTTGATCCAGAATAGTATTTAAAATAGTATTCTCATGATTGTGGTATCTGAAAATCGTACCGTTATCATTCTCCAATGCTTTTTTCAGCTCCCTGACAAATTCAAAATTGGGGAAAACACCAACCTGATCATTCAGCCATTGCGTTTGATGCCGGATGCTTCCGTCTTGCTCCACCTGATGATGGGAAAATTGAAACGCAATTTGCTCGTAAGGCCTTCGTCCTCGGTACATGGGTATAGCAAGGGCGGTGGTTTCAAAATCAATGAAGTGAAGCGGATAGGTGAAGGACGCGAAGCTGTCCCTCAGAAAATCCTCATCATAAGCTGGCGAGTAATCGGCAGTAGATGATTTTGCAACCTGCAGGTTTCTGCGATCAGTCGGGGAGAAGCCCTCGGTTTCCCTTATTGTCTTCGGCGAATAGTCATCCTCCCGAAAGTTTTTCAGAAAATAATCCCGGCGGTTAAGCAGTGCTCCCATGATATCTTTCGATCCCAAATTTCCCCGCCATAATTCAAACAATAAAGGCTGTTTAAGTTGCTCGGCTGTCAAGCCAGTTTGATCTTTCCAGCATTCGTGGAATCCGGAAAGAAACTTCTCATCCTGAGTTTGAAATTCACATTTGTTACAATGCTTTCCGATGCCGTTGTAGCGTTTTTTATTGGTAGCTAGATCTGAGGCTAAGCTCTCCGCAAAAGATGCCAGGGTATATACATCTTCCCCACTTTGAAATTCATCTTCGTGCAGCATGGCAATTTCACCATTAACCGGTATCCTGATTAATATCCTTTCACCGAGCTCATCTGCCGATAAAAACTCTGGTGCTTTAACTACCGTGCGCCCGTTTTCATGTACTACCTTAAAGCGTTGGTTCAACCCGTCTACCGTTGCTATTTTGCTTTTGTCAGCAAGCATCAGAAAACAATTAATTGTCGCCTCAGGGTAGGCCTTTCGCAACACCATTTGCTGGAAAGCAACATCAGTAAGATAAGGTCGCCAGCCTGAACTAATTTCTCCCTTTGCCGTCAGAAACGAATCTGAATCGGTATGAAAAGATTTTGCTTTAACTTCAATAAGCTCAATTGAGTTCCCTCTTTTTACAAGAATATCCACCCGTATAAGAAACGAGCCCGTCTCAATGGCCGCTTCGAACAGAACACAGTTTTCCTGTTTGAGAAGCTCTTTGGTTTTTTCTGACGCAGCCTTATTTGACTCTTCACTTATGAGTATACCCCCGGGATAGTAGGCTCTCGCCAAAGCACCAACCTGAAATCCTCCTTTTGCCAGCGCCTCTAAGAAAGGGTCATCTAATTTTTGATTGGGATATTTATCCGGATTTAAATGGTAAAAGAGCTTGGTTGGGCATTCCATCCCGATTTGGAAGCGGGTTTTAGTGAGGTAAATTTTGGCCGTGGTGGCAGGACAAACAAAGCTTTTTGTTGACATAGTGTTTTTTGAGTGCAAATAGTATATTTCATCTCATTATTTCAGGTCATAATTATTTACTGAGATCCTTACACAGTGGACATTAAATTACCCAGTTTTTCAGGAGTCTTAACTACAATATCATTTAAAACGGCGTCCTTTTTTAAATCATAGATATCTTTACAGCCTTGACTAATAAGCTCCACATTAGTCCAATCGTCTATCTCTTTCTTCCCACTGTGAACAGTAGTCCATTTTGCATCCTTATCATTCTGTAAAATTTTATCAATAGCTTTTAAATTCCTGGGTTTCAAGGTGGTTACAGATTTAATGGTATCCACGAATTTCTTTCGGAATTCTTGATCCAAAAATGGATGAATCACTAAAGTTAAATATAGATTGTCTTTCCACTTGGTAAACTCAAATGACATGGGATAGCCTAGCCCTCTGCTAGTTGGGTCAGCAACTTTAATTTTGTCTAAAGGTTCAGACCATATAGAAGGGATGAAAGAAAACCAGGTTTCTTTAGAGCATAACAGTTTCAAGTCCATTTCTTCACAAAATTGCTTGGCTACATGAGAGAATTTATTCTCTATACCCTTGCTCATGACAAAATCAAAAAGCACTTTATTTTCGTTATAAATTTGCCTGGCGTATAGAATGGTATCATCAGTGTCCATATAGTTTCTTTTAATGGTTTGTATATAATCTAGTATATAAGTTTTGACTTTAGGAATGATATTATCTCCATAAATATCAAGTATTTGTTGAAGTGTTTTGACGAAAAATTCATACGAAAAATTAATAAACTCTGTATTTTGAACAATCTTCGTAGGATTTTCACCAGAAATAGTTAAATAAACAAAAATCTTCTTCTCATCTGGAAAAAGCTCATTGACTTTATTAAAATAATTATCCAGTTGATCCGTTGAATCGACGGATCTGATTTTATTCTCTATACAAATAACAAGTTGATCGTTGGAAACGTCTTTAAGAGGGCATTTTAATAAGATGTCTATATTGTTCCACTCTCTGTATACTTTTATTTGCGAATAATCTATTTCATTAAAATAATGATCATTTATTGAAGTCGATTTTTCATTAAAAAATAATTCAATAAAAAGTTTTTTGGTTAAAGTTTCGCCTAGTCCATGACTTTCTTTTGGATCTAAAAGCCAGGCTATAAAATTTGAATGTCTTATTTCAGTGTGCTCTATCCTAAGTATATTGAAGAAATTAGGCTGTTTAAGTTCCAGCGATAATTTTTCTGTACCGACCCCTTATTAGTTGGACAAAAGTTGTGAATTAGTTGTGTAGTAATCGTTCGAATTTAGCTGTAATTTTTCATTTGAATATTCTGCATCCTGATTATTTTTGATTGCCGATATTGGTACTGCATCCTGTTCT